>NZ_SIJK02000025.1 GCF_004762035.2 Candidatus Chloroploca mongolica
TTAGCGTTTGCAGATTTGATTGATTGGTAGATCATCTGATCTCACACCAAGCGTTTTAGTCGGTTGAGTCCGAAGCCGACTGAAGTCGGCACTCCAGAATACCAGCAAAGGTAGCTGACCGACGACAAAACACGATACAGAAAGGATCAAGACCTGTGCTAACGATACAAGAGATTATGGCAATTTTACCGCATCGCTACCCGTTCCTCTTGCTTGACCGGGTGATCGAGCTTGAGGCCGGCGTGCGCGCAGTGGGCGAGAAACTGGTTACGGTAAATGAGCCACAATTTCAAGGCCACTTCCCCGATAATCCGGTGATGCCCGGGGTGTTGATCGTCGAGGCGCTGGCGCAGACTGGTGCCCTGGCGGTGATGAGTCTGCCGGCCTACGCTGATAAACTGGTGCTCTTTGCGGGTATTGATGATTGCCGGTTCAAGCGCGTCGTGCGCCCCGGCGATCATCTGCGCCTCGAAGTGACGCTTGACAAACTGCGCCGTGGCATTGGCAAAGGCCGCGGACGGGCGACTGTTAACGGTGAATTGGCGTGCGAGGCGGGCCTGCTCTTTGCCGTAACCGGGTAAGCAGGGCGATTGCATCTTCCGTGAATGCACCCGCCAGGGCACCCGCAAGGGGTGCCCGTACACCGGATCCGGCCCCCGGCCGGTAGGGGCACCCCTTGCGGGTGCCCTGATAGCGCGTCTTTTTGTATCCGGTTTCGTATGATGCAATCGCCCTGACCGGGTACGCCCTCGCGTTGCAGGCTCTCGTGCAGCGTGGTATCATATCTAGACGTTTCCGCGTATAGGCCAGGACTTGACTATGGCGCAGATGCCAGCGAATCGGCGAGTGGCCCTGCGTGCCGAGTTGCTCAGTCTGGTGCGTTCGACGGCGTCCAGTGACCTTGAGGCCCGGATTGATGAATTGCTGGCCGAGGTGCTTGAGGATGCGCCAATCACCGCCCCGTTGCCACTCGGACTCGATGCAGAGGATGAAGACCGTCGGATTGTCGTGACCGGGATGGGCGTTGTCTCGCCATTTGGGATCGGGTTAGCACCGTTCTGGAAGGGCTTGAGCAGTGGGCAGAGTGCGGTAACGCGGATTACCCACTTTGATGCGAGTCAGTTCCCGTGCCAGATTGCCGCCCAGGTGCCCAATTTTGTGCCGCAGGTCTTTATGGATGCGAAAGAGGCCCGGCGTATTTCGCGTTCGAGTCAGTTCGCCGTTGCTGCCGCGCATATGGCGGTCACAGCGGCGAATTTGCGCATTGACCCGGCGGCCAGTGAGGAGATCGGTACGCTGATTGGCTGTGGTACCAGTTCGATGCAGGAGATCGAGCAGGCTTCAGCGACGCTGCTGCAACGCGGCGGGATGAAGATCAGCCCCTTTTTCATTGCGTCGGCGCTGCCCCACATGCCCTCAAGCCAGGTTGCGATCCAGCTTGGGTTGCGTGGCTATACCTCGGCGGTCTGTACCGCGTGTGCCGCTGGTGCCCAGGCCATTGGCGAGGCGGCCGAGGTGATCCGGCGGGGTGACGCCGAGATTATGCTTGCTGGTGGGGCTGAAGCACCGATTAGTGCGCTCACGATCGGTGCGTTTGCGGTGATTCGGGCGCTGACGACCCAGGGCAACGATGACCCGAAGCATGCCTCGCGCCCCTTTGATGTACACCGCGATGGCTTCGTGCTCGGTGAGGGCGCCGCTGTGCTGGTGCTCGAACGCATGTCGAGTGCGCGCCGCCGGGGTGCCCCTATTCAGGCTGAGTTGCTCGGGTACGGGGCCAGTTCCGATGCCTACCACGTCACTGCGCCTGACCCCAATGGCTATGGTGCAGTGCGGGCGATGCGCCGTGCGTTGCACAATGCCCGGCTTGATCCCCAGCAGATCGATTATATCAATGCCCACGCCACCGCCACGCCTGCCGGCGACCTGGCCGAAACGCGGGCGATCAAGCAGGTTTTTGGGGAGTATGCCGGCAATGTGCCCATCAGTGCCAACAAGTCAATGCTTGGGCATCTCACCGGGGCGGCTGGTGCCGTCGAGGCGGTTGCGACGATCTTGACGTTGCAGCATGGCCTGATCCCACCCACGATCAACCTTGACCAGCCTGATGAAGAGTGCGACCTTGACTATGTGCCAGGTGCTGCTCGTCCGGCGCACCTGCAGGTTGCGATGTCCAATTCGTTTGGCTTTGGTGGGGTCAATGCCGTGTTGATCTTTAAGCGGTAGGGCTGGCACACTCAATAGTGTGTGAAGTAAGTTTGCGGATATTTTGTCACCCTGAGTACTACATGGCCCGCGGGCCAGTGGCACCGCGCTAACATTCAAGGATGTTATCAGGAGCGAAGCGAGGGGTCTCAGGCGTTCAGGCGGCAGAGATGCTTCGCTGCGCTCCGAAGCAACACCATCTCATGCGCGGAGCGCAACGGCTCCATGGTCATTCCGAACGGAGCCGTAGGCGCAGTGAGGAATCTGCACTGATCGGCATGGAAGACCCCTCACTCCGTTCGGGGTGACAAGGGCGGGCCTGGGCACCACACTGGTTACTCACGGCATCACTGACCCGTGGGCCACGTGGTACTCGGCATGGCATGGCTGCACGCATGTCAGAAAATGTACTTTCCAGACTACTCAATGTTGGCCCGTGTTGACGCAAAGGCGCAAAGCTGCGTATGGAGTTCCATAAAACCTTTGCGTCTCTGCGTCTTTGCGTCAAATAACCCATATCCCTGCCGGAGGCAGCGTATGAATGCAACCAGTTTTCAGGATCTCGCCGCTCAGGTGACGATTCCCACCGATGGCACGATCAGCCGGACGATCTACCAGGATCAGCACCTCAAGGCGGTGCTCTTTGGTTTTGCGGCGGGGCAAGAACTCTCGGAGCATACGGCCTCGATGGCTGCCATGCTCCATATTGTCGAGGGTTCGGCAACGTTGACGCTTGGCACCGAGGTGCTTGAGGCTGGCCCCAATACCTGGGTGCATATGCCGGCCCAGTTGCCGCACAGCATTGTTGCCAAGACGCCCGTCGTGATGCTGCTGCTCTTGCTCAAGGGGGCGACGGTTTGACGCAAAGGCGCAAAGGCGCAAAGGGTTTTGAGAACGCATCTGGACGCCAAGTGTGCGAGGGTTTGCGCCTCAACGTGGCAAGAGTGCGCCGCGTTGGCGGTGTGCCATTAGGTAGGCGAGCGGCCCACGCAGGCAGCGGATCGCACGGCGCGCACCACGAGGGATCACCAGCGCAATGCCAGGCTCAAGGGCCACCCGCTGATCATCCAGGAGCAGTTCACCGGAGCCCTCAAAGACCACCAGGAGCACATCGAGTTCATCATTGCGATGCTCAGCAATGCCCGCCCCGGTCATCAAACGCATCAGATTCACATTCAACTGCTCGCAATTCAGGCTCCAGATGGCACCATCATAGGAAGCCTGGCGCAACGCCTCGGCCACATCAACCATATATTCAGGATCAAAGCTCATCAGGGCTCCTCGCATCTTTCAGTGTGCAGATCTAGTACGGGCAGGGCAAGGCTGAGGCAACGTCATCCTGATCGTCCGCAGATTACGCAGATGACGCAGATTAGGGCGTCCGCAGATGACGCAGATGCGGACGCTATCGAACCCTACTCGGACGTTGCATCAGTACACGATGCGCCTGTCGGCGTACCACCACGAAGGAAAACGGGGGGCGTGGGGGAACGTGGTTCCCCCATTTTCAGCGTAGCACACGATGAAGGAAAACGGGGGCGTGAGGGAACGTGGTTGCCCCATGTTCAGCCAGGGCACCCAAGCCCTGGTTGCTTTGATTGTATGGTATGGTAGGGTGAGCGGCAAGGACGCAAACCTTGAATGAGAGCACGATCCAATGTTAGATCGCTATAAAATTGCTTTTGCTCGGCTAAAGATTGATCGGGTTCCTGAACGATGGAGCGAAGCAACAAATAAAGGTGCTCCACATAAGGCGTTTCTGTTGTTGGCGATCATGGATCTGATCGCACAAGGCGAAATAACCGAGAATTTTATTGAACTCAAGAGCGACCTGTTAGAGACGTTTGATCTCTACTGGGAAAAAGTTATGGGGGGCAAACGGCAGACGACCATCGCCATGCCCTTCTACCATATGAAGAGCGAGGGCTTCTGGTATCTTGTGCCCATCCCCGGTCAAGAGATTGCTCTGAATAGCCCTGTACGCTCGCTTGTCCGGATGCGGCAATGCCTGCTGGGCGCAAAACTCGATCCGGAACTCTTTGCCTTGCTGACGGTAGCCGAAACACGCGACGCCTTGCGACAGATCTTAATTGAAACTTATTTTGCCCCTCAGACACGCCCAATTCTCGTTGAAGTTGGCATCATCACGGCGCAAGCGTTTGCGTACAGTCGTGAGCTACTGGTGCGATCGCAACGGCGCTTCAAACTCAGAGAGACACCCGAGGTCGAAGCGCACTATTTTGCTGAATCGCGTTCAACCGGGTTTCGGCGCACAATAGTGTCTGCCTATCAGCACACCTGCGCGATCTGTCGCATTCGCATCGTCACACCAGAAGGCAGAACCGCCGTCAGCGCAGCTCACATTGTCCCATGGAGCATCAGTCACAACGACGACCCCCGCAACGGCATGGCGTTATGTGG
The DNA here is from genome assembly GCF_004762035.2 of Candidatus Chloroploca mongolica. GTDB lineage: Bacteria > Chloroflexota > Chloroflexia > Chloroflexales > Chloroflexaceae > Chloroploca > Chloroploca mongolica. The sequence continues at coordinate 4,627 of NZ_SIJK02000025.1, forward strand.
CCTGCATCACTGGGCCTTCGATGAGGGTGTCGTAAGCATTGAGCCATCAACCTATCGCATCATCGTCTCGCCCGTCGTACGTTCAGATGACGAAGCGACTACGCCGTTGCGCACCCTGCACGACCAACCCCTCTACCTACCCGAGAACGAGGAGATCTACCCGGCCAAAGAAGCACTGCGCTGGCATCAGAAAGAATTGTTCAGAGCGACGATTCCGCCGTCGTTGGTGTAGGTGCCTATAACATGACGTGCGCTCAGACTTCTACAACCTCAGCCAGGATCCGCTCGCGCAGGTGAGGGCGTAGATCAGGACGATGCACGAGGTCGACCGAAACGTGCAGTAGATCGGAAAGGGTCTGTTGCAGGGCGACGTAGGTTAGAAGGCCCGGCAGTTCCTCAAACTCAACCAGGATATCTACATCACTCTGCGCGGTCTGTTCGTTGCGAACGTACGAGCCGAAGAGCCCCAGGGATTTGATCTGGTAGCGCTGTTTGAGTTCCGGCAGATGTTGCCGGAGGATGGTGATGTTTCTCAACTATCTCCTGTCGGATTTTCATTTTTGTTCTTCTCTAATATTTTTATACCAAAAAAATTTGCTGATCTAGAATACCACCGTAGAGAGAATTGTGTTGTATTCACATCAGAAAATTATATCGTTCTCAAAATGTCGGCTAGAATCTCTGGCGTTAGCCCACGTTCACGAGCGTTCTGACCAATACGCCGCATGAGGTCTTCGAGCGATTCCGTCATCTGGGTGGCTTCTAAGATTCGCAAGCTGAGGAGGACGCCAATTTTGCGCTGATCTTCCTCAGATAAAGCGTGGAATGCTTGCGCAACTCGTGTATCAACTGCGATCGTAATCATTTCAGGTGACATAGGTTGCTCCATATCTTCATACAGGATGCGTCTACAAGCGTAGTATAGCAGTCCTATCTGGGTTGTAAACAGGAGTGTTGGCTTATGAATATTCAATCGTACATCGGGTCTACGGTAGTGCCGACTTCAACGCTTGGTGTGAGATCAGATGATCTACCAATCAATCAAATCTGCAAACGCTAACCGATCACGTCCGAGGCGTTGGTTGAGCCACATGCAGGTGTTATGGAGCGCGACCATTGCGGCCATGCGGGTGCGGATGCCGGTGAGGTCGTGCGGGCGCTCGCGGTCGAGACGAAAGGTATGGAGCAACTTCTCATGCACGGTTTCAACGATCTGGCGCAACCTGGCGATGTACGTTTGCAGAGCTGGTGGCCAGTGGATTTTCCCATTCGGATGCGGTGGAGTGACCAAGTGAGCACCATAATCGTCGGCCCAGTGTTGCTGGAGGTCGTGGCCCATAAAGCCGTTATCAGTCACATAATAGCCACGCGCAGGTGCGCCGACTTCGGGCAACCGGGGATGCGGGGTGTGGCGGGCGGCCAGGAAGGTTTCGGCAAAGGGTTGCTCCTTGGTGCTGGCAGGTGCCAGGCCCCAGCCCGTGATCGCCCCGCTTGGGGTGGTCGCCGTGATGACATGCACCCCTTCGTACCAGCCAAGTCGACTGCATCGCCCGATATTGGCAATCCCCGGCAGCCAGCCACACGAGCGACGTTGGCTATTGCGCGTGGCTACGCCAAAGCCATCCAGCGTTTCGTAGGCGCACGTCTGCGCATCGAGCTCGCTGGCGAGCCAGTGGCCGAGGTGACAGATCTGATCCGCTTGGTGGCGCAGCAGGCGGTTGAACTGACTCCGATGGGGCAGGCCGGGGAAGGCCGCCCGCAAGCGGCGGCAAGCATAACGATAAAATGCCCGTTCGGTGGCAAACACCCCCCATTGGGCGAAAAGGCCCAACGTGATCACTTCGCTCGCGCTCAGACTGGGGGCCGGGCCAGGCCGCCCCGCCACTGGGGCCGGGTGCTGCTTGCAAAAATCATCGACCATCACGTACACGGTGGTCAGAAAGGTGTCGATATCAAGCATGGGATCTCCTTTTTCCTCATCAGAAAGCGGTATTTCATCCATGATAGTCGACACCTTTCGTTTGTCTATCTCACACCAAGCGTTTCAGTCGGCTGAGCCGGAAGCCGACTGAAGTCGGCACTACCTGATCTAATTCTTAAGAACCATTTTCTGAGGATTTGACGCAGAGGCGCAGAGGCGCAAAGGGCATTGAGACGCCACGCGTGCGACGGATGGCTGTGCGTGGCCCGGGAGCATGGCTGTGGGCATCTCAGAACATGGAGTTGACACCCCAACCCATTTGTCCCAGATAGTGATCGTGGTTGTCGGCCCAGTCGCTGCCGTCACTATCAAATGCCCCAATGAAGGTGTCGAGCGGATCATGGGCAAATTGCTCGGCTGCAACCGTAAGCCACTTGGTGGCAATCTCTCCAAGGTCACGACCATTGTAGAATATCAGGCAGATCAGGTTTGCTCTATCGCCATCTCCACCCACAGCTTTGCGCCTTTGCGCCTTTGCGTTAACCATCTGCCTTATTTCTTGCTCGGCGCAAGGTCGCCAAACGGTGGCAAGGCGAGCCGTACGAGCCAGTCGCGTAGCCACGTGGGGAGGTGGATCAGCACGAGCTGGCCGTAGGCGTCGAGGCCAATCACGTAGCGTGCCCGTGGGCGGCGACAGGTGATCGCCTGGCCGACGACGCGGGCAACGCGCTCGGGCGGGATGCCCATGCCTGGTTTGACCGTTGTTTTCACCATGTCGATCAGCGGTTGGTACGGGGCCAGGCGCGCCTGTGATACGTCGGCCAGCATCTGGAGACTCGACGCGAGCGTTTTGTCCCAGATTGGCGTCGCGATGATGCCTGGTTCAATGCAGACTACCCGGATGCCCCACGGACTCAGTTCGATGCGCAGGGCGTCGCTGCACGCTTCGAGGGCGAACTTCGACGCCGAGTAGGGGCCAAAGAGCGGGTGCGTGAAGCGCCCCGAAATCGAGCCCATGTTGACAATGGTGGCAGGGCGCTCTGATTGGCGCAGCAGTGGCAAAAAGGCCTGGGTGACGGCGATAGGTGAGAGCGTGTTGACTTCGAGTTGACGGCGAAACGCTTCGATCGGCACAACCTCGAGTGGCCCTGGCACGGCGATGCCCGCATTGTTGACCAGGGCGCGCAGGCCCTGCCCGTTGGTCTGGGCGCGAATCGTGGCAACCGCAGCGTCGATCTGCGCAGCGTCGGTGACATCGAGCATCACGGTCGTCACGCGGCCCCCACTCGCGAGCCGCAACTGCTCGGCATGCTCGGGCGAGCGCACCCCGGCGAAGACCTGAAAGCCTCGTGCGACCAGATGGAGGGCGCATGCTCGCCCGATCCCGGTTGAAGCGCCCGTAATCAAGACTGATCCAGCCTGGTTGTTCATCATAGACCTCTTGTGAGCATCATATAGTTCGAGAACGTACACGTTCGTTGGTTGGTGTGGCGCTACCCCGATTACCAAGCATCTGTATGGTAGTTGCGTCGGCCAATAAATGCAAGCGTAGGAAGTGGTCACGCTACTACACTTAGTATGAGATGACGGAGTTAGTTAAATAGTTTTTCACTTGACAAATGCGGTCATTTCCTGTTACATATAAAGTTAGCATCCTCTCACAACCTAGAAGGCTTTGTGCTGTCAGGCCAGTGCTGACTACCAAGATTGTCAGCCCGGTTGCGTCATTTTGTCAATGTATTCGGGTTAACCTATGCCATCGTTGGTAACTATTATCTGCATGTTCGTGCTCGTTGTTACGGCTTTGACAAGCACCATTGTGAGCCTGCAGAGTTGGCGACGACGCGATCGTGCCTGGGCTCGTCCTTTGTCGTTTGCCGGCATTGCTGTTACGATCATGGCTGCCGGTTATGCTGTTGAGCTCGCCAATACTCAGCTTGAGAACATCCTCCTGGCAGTGCGTTTTCAATATATTGGCATCGTGAGCGTCCCAGTCTTCTGGCTCTGGTTTGCCTTGACCTACACGGGGCGAAGCAAGATGGTTGATGCATCCCGCCACTATGCTTTGCTCATCGTGCCGGCGCTAACCCTGATTCTGGTGTGGACGAACGACCTTCATGGTTTAATCTGGCAAAGCACTGCGGTTACCGTTAATGAAAACGGTACTTTTTTTGCGCCAACGTACGGTCCTTGGTTTTGGATACATACGCTCTATAGCTACAGCTTGATCCTGCCGGCGACTGGTTTCTTGATGATGACCGCGCTGCGCACGCATCGGCTCTTTCGTTGGCAGGCGTTGATGCTGGTGATGGCCGCAGTTGCGCCTCTGCTCGGCAATCTTCTCTATCTGCTACGGATTGGACCGGGGCAGTTTCTTGACCTGTTGCCCATCGGGTTTGGCATCTCGGTGATGCTGGTGGCATTGCTGACGATGAAGGGGCGTCTGCTTGAAGTGATTCCTCTGGCACGGACGTTGACGTTTGAGCAGATGCGTGATGGGGTGGTTGTGCTTGATCCTGAGCGGCGCATTGTTGATCTCAATATCACCGCAAGCAAGATGTTTAACCGTGCGATTGCTGATGTAATCGGGATGCCGATTACAGCCCTGTTGCCTGTTGATACCAATCTGCCTGCCCAATATCTGACAGCGCACGAGATTGATGACGAGATTTCACTGATCACTAGTGACGGCCCGCGTTGGTTTTCTATCCAGGTCTTTCCCCTTGCCGGATGGAGAGGCCGTTTGAAAGGCTGGCTTGTTCACTGGCGTGACATCACAAGTCGTCGCGAGGACGAGCAATTGCTGCGGGTGCGCAATGCGGAACTGGAAGCTTTGCATCTTTCGCTCCAACAAGAGTTGCTCGAGCGCCAGCGTACCGAAATTGCGCTTGCCCAGGCGCGTGATATGGCTGAGGCTTCGAGTCGTACCAAAAGTGCGTTTATTGGCAATATGAGTCACGAGCTTCGCACACCGCTGACCTCGATTATTGGGTATGCACAATTGATTCAGCGCCAACTTGTGAGTGGTGAGCATGACTTGATCCACTCTGAACTTGATATCATCGTCAATGCCGGTCGTCACCAGGTTGAGTTGATTAATGATGTGCTCGACCTTGCGAAAATCGAAGCCGGTCAAATGCAATTCAAGTATGGTGAATTCGCGATCGGCCTGTTGATTGATCGCACAATCCAGATGGTGCAACCACTAGCTCAGCGAGGTGGCAATCGGCTCGTCCTTGATGTATCAGATGAGGTTGAGACTTACTATGGCGATGAGCAAAAAATTCGTCAGATTTTGATTAATCTGCTTTCCAATGCCGCCAAGTTTACTCAGCACGGTACGATTACCCTGCGGGTTAGGTACGATCTCAGCAACGATGGTGCATGGCTTGAGTTCAGTGTGCATGATACGGGGATTGGCATTGCACCTGCCTTTCTTACGACGATCTTTGAAGAATTTTCGCAGATCCCTGGTTCACTGCAACAACAGTATGGTGGGACTGGCCTTGGTCTGACGATCTGCAAACGCTATACCGAGTTGATGAAAGGTACGATCAGCGTAACGAGCGAAGAAAACCGAGGCTCTTCGTTCTATGTGCGCCTGCCGGTTGAACGTGATTGTGCCATCATTCCGGCACCCCCAACCATGGCTCTTGAGGTCTCGGGCAAGAAAATATATGTGGTAGACACAGGAGAAGTATATGCCTCGCCTCCTTCTCGTTGAAGATAATGAAATGAACCGACAAATGATCGTCGGGCATCTGAAGTGGCTCGGGTACGAGGTCTTCCTGGCCGCCGATGGGCATCAGGCTGTTGAATTGACCGAGGCTGTCCACCCTGATCTGATCCTGATGGATATGGGCCTGCCTTTGCTGAGCGGTTGGGAGGCGACAGCACAGATCAAGGCCAATCCAGTCTTAGCAACGATTCCGATCATTGCGCTGACCGCCTATGCAATGAGTGATGATTATTATCGCAGCATGGCCGTCGGATGCGATGCATTTGAAACAAAGCCGATTGACTTTGATCATCTGGCGTCGACGATGGAACGCTTGCTCGCAGGGTCGCGCTAGTTGCGCCTAGGCACGGTAACGAAGTTTCCTGATCCACTTCTGGCGCAGCTATCCGTCGCACACTTGGCGTCCAGATGTGCGCTCGACGCAGCTTTGCGCCTTTGCGCCTTTGCGCCTTTGCGTCAAAAAAACCGCCTTATGCGCAAGGTATTGGTACTAATCCGCAATCAGTTGCCGTACATAGTCGTTTGAGCGCCCATGGCTCACGATGGCAACATCGAGCCCGTATGCCTGATAACGATGCAGCGCACGGGCGATGCTGGCGATGATCCATCTGATGTCGTTGCCAAAGACGCCCCCGCCGAGCAGGGTCAGAAAGATGCGCGGTGAGCCGTGCGTGGCGGCATTGATGATGCCAGCGCAAAGCGTGGCTTCATAGGCGGCTTCGAGCACCATCCGGGCGAAGGGCTCCCAGAGATCAGTGGGGTGACTCGCATAGGCGACCGGCAGGGCTGAACAGTAGGCCTGCGAGACGAGGTGCCCAGACGCCGCGATGGTCACCTGGGTCTGCCATTGCATGCCGATGCGCAACAGACTGCGCAGGTCGTCGCGCTCGGCTTCGCTTGCGGCTTGCAGGCGCTCGCCGATCGCCGTGAGCCCGCTGCGCGAGGGGAGGGCATAGCCGTTTTGCATCTGCCAGAGCTTGCCATTGGCGTTGCCCAGCGCGTGTCCGAGATCGGCCAGACAATCGATCTGGTTGCTGGCTGTTTGCCCGATTCTGCCGTTGACTGGCGCAAAATAGTTGCGATAGATTGTCCCCGCGCCGGCGGCAATGGCACATGCTGGCCCCTGGGTATGATCATAGTCGTAGATGCCCACCCCTTGCTCGGGGGTGACGTTCGGCGACGTCATTTCGAGCAGGTTGAACTGCGAGGCAACTTGAAAGAGCGCCGATGTGTTGGCCGGGTCAGCATGGAGATGCTGCACATTCGCGACGACTTCGCGTACCGTCAACCGCCCGTCAACCGACGTACACGCGGCAACCTCGCGCCGCAACTCGCCGAGGGACGGGATTGCCAGTTGACCACAAACAAAGCTTGCCCCATTTGCCGTTGAATGCAATTGGGTGCCCTCAACGCGCAGATACGTTCGCACCTCGTCAGGCGAGCTTTCACGCACCCCGGTAAGCGCTTCAAACCATGTCATTTGATCACCCTCCTCGTGGCAGTTGCAAGACGACGCTTTCGAGCACCAGTTGCGGATTGCCGTTTTCACGGAGTTGCTGGGCGGCCTGATTGATCTTGGTAACCATCGTGTACGCCTGGTGCGCCTGGTAGCGTCGCGCTGCCTGCGCGAGCTGCGCCTGGCGATCAAGATTGATCACGCTTTCGGGGCATCCCGCCGCGACCAACAGCACATCGCGCCACCAACTCTGCCAGAGGTCAAGCCAGGCAAAGACGGTCGCCTGTTCGCCGCCGCGATACTCTTTGGCCCGTTGTTCGGCCCAGCGCAGGCCGGCACTCACACCCTGTTGTGACAAGGCAAGCAAGCTTTCAAGTTGCTCATCGCGGTGGGCGATCGCCTCGGGCTGCTCGAGCATCTGGATCGCCCACCCGATCCGCCCCCCACTCCAGGCCGCAAGCGTGGCCGCATCACTCGCTGCAACCCCTCGCGCCTCTAATGCCGCCGCCACCTCGCGGCGCGGCAAGGGCCGCAGCCGCAAGACACGACAGCGCGAGACAATCGTCGGCAGCAAGTCAGTGCTATTAGCAACCAAAATCAGTGTTGCGTATGAGGGTGGTTCCTCAAGCGTTTTTAGCATCGCGTTCGACGCCTCTTCATTAAGGCGTTCGGCATCGTGCAGGATCAAGATCCGGCGTCGGGCCTCATAGGGACGCAGGCTCAGATCGTTTTGCCATGCGCGAATTGTCGCAATCTTCAATTCCTTCTGGCGCGCCGCCTCGTCGGCTTTCAAGCCCGCAGCCTGGGTCGCCATGCTCGCAATGCGCACATCGGGATGATTCCCTCGCTCGATGCGGCGGCAGGTGCGACAGGTCAGACATGGCTCGCCATGGCCCTCGTCACAGTTGAGGGCCTGCGCAAAACGCAAGGCGAGCAGCGCCTTGCCGATCCCCGGCACGCCACTGATCAGGTAGGCGTGGGCATCGGTTCCCGCCTCAATGTTGTGCTTCAACTGGGCGATCGCCCAATCATGACCGAGAATCTGCCAGGGCATAGCTCTCCTGCAAAGGTTGCGCGTGTCTGGCTCATTATAGCATCACGAGTGGTGAAGCACCTGCGCTTTGTACTTACCTGCTGGTGCTGAAAAAAGCCAGCTACGCTGGCTTTTTTTCGCCCAAAACTCTTAACTGAGTTCGGCAACTGCGCTCAGCGCAACCTTGCCGTCGGGCCCTTGGGCTTCAAGTATGACGCGCTCTGCTTCGGGCGTGGCGACGAGGCGAAATGGTGCGAGGTCAAAGAGCGGGGCCTGGCCGCGAAAGCTAAAGCCGGTGATGCGCTGGCTCGTCGTGTGGCGCACGAGTTCGAGTAGCAGCACGGCCGTCAGCGGGCCATGCACCACCAACCCTGGATACCCCTCCTCGTTGATGGCATAGGGACGGTCGTAGTGAATCCGGTGCGCGTTGAAGGTCAGGGCCGAAAACCGAAAGAGCAACCGTGGATCGGGTGTGACTGTGCGCGTCCACGCTCCCTCGGGCACCGGGGGCAGTTCGGCAGGCACTGGCGCGGGCACCGGTGGCCCGGGCTCGCGGTAGACAATGTCCTGCTCTTCTTCAATGCAGAGGATGCCTTGCTGGTAAAATTGGTAGCCCACGGTGACAAAGGCCAGGTTGCCGCTGCGCCCTGACTTTTGCACGATATTGCGGATCTCGCCCTTGCGCTGGGCTGGTCGCCCGAGCAGCAAAGGGCGATAGAATGTAAGCCGCGCACCGGCGAACATCCGGCGTGGATAGGGAATCGGCGGCAGAAACCCGCCGCGCTCGGGGTGCCCGTCACTACTCAGTTTTGACTGCGGGGCGCGTGGCAAAAAATAGAACCAGTGCCACAGTGGTGGCAGCGTCGCGTTGCCGCTGATCATGGTGGTTGCATCATCAAGCGTTGCCGCCGCTGCATATGCCTGCGCGGGACTCAGATCGTCTTCGAGCAGTTCGGTGGTGCCGATCCAACTGCTGAACGTTGCCTCTGCGTCACTCATTGTTTGCTTCCTTAGCCGGAGCCTCTATTGTGCGCTCACACCGCTCCAACTTTGCATCTGATGATATTCTGACATATAATTCGACATTATAACATTGCTACCCCAAAAAAGTGACTCCCTGAACTTCTTTGCGTGATGTGTCCTGACGCATATCGAGGGCGATATGCATACATATTGAAGCGGAGGCAAATCGTTGAGCAAGCGCGAGCGTATTGCTACGGATCAGGCGGATGCGACGGACGTTGCCGAGACAGCAACGGGGGGGCCTGAGGGCGAAGGCGCAGCACAGGTTTCCCCTGAGGCTGAACCAGCGCAACCACCACCTTCAACGACGGATAACCAGGAGAACCCGCGGGTGAAAACGCTCCCACCTTCCGATCGTCCTTCAGATCACGAACAGTTACCTCTGAGTGGCATTCGCGTGGTGGATGTCGGCAACTTTCTGGCTGGCCCGTATGCGGCTTCGATTATGGGTGAGTTTGGAGCCGAGGTGCTGAAGGTTGAACACCCGATTTCCGGCGATCCAATGCGCCGTTTTGGGACGCCGACCAAACGCCACGATGCGACCCTGGCCTGGCTCAGTGAGGGGCGCAATAAGAAGTCCGTGACCATCGATCTCCGCCAGAAAGAGGGGGTGCAGATCTTTCTCAAGCTCATCGCCAAATCTGATGTGCTGATCGAGAATTTTCGCCCCGGTACGATGGAAGAGTGGGGCCTCGGCTGGGAGCAGTTGCGTGAGGCGAATCCTCGCCTTGTTGTGCTGCGTGTTTCCGGGTATGGTCAGACTGGCCCGTATCGCCGGCGCTCTGGTTTTGCCCATATTGCCCACGCCTTTGGCGGTCTCTCGTACCTCGCCGGTTTCCCCGGTGAGACGCCGGTGTTGCCCGGCACTGTTCCCCTCGGCGATTATATGTCGAGTCTCTATGGGATCATCGGGGTGCTGGTGGCGCTGCGCCATCAGGAGGAGACCGGGCGCGGTCAGGTGATTGATGTCGGCATTTATGAGGCGGTCTTTCGCCAACTCGATGAAATCGCGGCAGCCTATGGCCTGTTTGGCAAGGTACGTGAACGCGAAGGCTCGGGCAGTTTTGTCGCGGTGCCCCACGGCCACTTTCGCACCAAAGATGATAAGTGGATCGCGATTGCCTGTACGACCGACAAGATGTTCGAGCGCCTCGCTGAAGCGATGGAACAGTCTGAACTCGCGACGACCGGGCTCTACGGCGATCAGCGCAAGCGCCTCGCCGCCCGCGATCAGGTCAATCAGATTGTGATCGAGTGGGTTGGTTCGCTCACCCGCGACGAGGTGCTCGAACGGTGCCTCGATAAAGAGGTGCCCGTTGGCAAGGTCAATAGCATTGCCGATATCTTTGAAGATGAGCACTTTCAGGCCAGGGGCAATCTCGCCAGGTTTGAGGAAGAGGGCCTCGGTGAGGTGGTCGTGCCCGCAGTGGTGCCGACGCTTTCGGCAACCCCCGGGCGCATTACTAACCTGGGGCCGCCCCTCGGCGACGCGACCTATGAAGTGATGCGCGAACTGCTCGATATTACGGCGGACGAGATTCGACGGCTGCGGCAGCACAAGATTATTTGAGAAGGATATTACCCATGACCGCAGAGTCTGCACCTGCGTTGCCCCTGGCGGGCATTCGTGTCATTGATGTGGCAACGGTGATTGCCGCCCCCTACTGCGCGACGCTGCTCGGTGAGTTTGGCGCTGATGTGTTGAAGGTTGAGCATCCGGTTGGCGGTGATGCCCTGCGCCGTTTTGGAACGCCGAGCCAGCGCGGCGATACGCTGACCTGGCTCAGCGAGGCGCGCAATAAGCGCTCGGTGACGATCGATCTCCATCGGCCCGAAGGCGTGGCCATTTTCAAGCAACTCATCGCTCAGACCGATGTGCTCTGTGAGAATTTTCGCCCCGGTACGCTGGAAAAATGGGGCCTCGGCTGGGAAGTGCTGCACGAGATTAATCCTGGTCTGATTATGCTCCGGGTCACTGGCTATGGTCAGACCGGCCCCTACAAGGATCGCCCCGGGTTTGCCCGCGTTGCCCACGCCGTCGGTGGCATCGCCTATCTCGCCGGGATGCCCAGGGGTACCCCGGTGACGCCTGGCTCAACGACGCTTGGTGATTACATGACGGGTTTGTACGGCTGCCTCGGTGTGTTGCTGGCGCTGCGCCATCGCGATCGCACTGGTCAAGGTCAGTATGTTGATGCCGCGCTCTACGAGTCGGTCTTTCGTTGTACTGATGAACTCGCCCCCGCCTATGGCATGTATGGCATCGTTCGTGAACGGCACGGCCCATCACATAACGATTTCGCCTGCCCGCACGGCCACTTCCCGACCAAAGATGGCAAGTGGGTCGCGATCTCTTGTGCCACCGACAAGCTCTTTGCGCGCCTCGCTGCGGCGATGGGCAGGCCCGAGCTCGCCTCGTCGAGTACCTATGGCGAACAGAAGACACGCCTTGAGCATCGCCACGATGTCAATGAGATTGTCCGTGACTGGTGTGGTTCACTCTCCCGCGATGAGGTGCTTGACCGCTGTTATGAGACCGGGACGCCCGCTGGGCCGCTCAACAACATTGCTGATATCTTTGGCGACCGCCAGTTCCATGCCCGTCGCAACCTGATGGCGGTTGATGTCCCTGATACCGGCGAAACCGTCATTGTCCCCTCAACAATTCCCAAGCTCTCGGAAACCCCCGGTAGCCTGCGCAGCCTTGGCCCGAAACTTGGCGAACATACGGTTGAAGTCTTGAGCGAACTGCTCGGCATGGACGAACAACAGATCGCTGAACTTCGCCAGAAACGGGTTATTTAACGCTGGCATGCGTCAGACCTCACCGGTCTTCAAGACCGGTGAGGTCTCACAGGAGCAACTATGCAAGGCATTCTCAAGGGTCTGCGGGTGATCGAGGGCTCGGCCTTCGTCGCCGCCCCGCTCGGCGGCATGACCCTGGCTCAGCTTGGTGCCGATGTGATCCGTTTTGATCCCATCGGTGGGGGCCTTGATTATCAGCGCTGGCCCGTCACTGAAACCGGCCAGAGTCTCTTCTGGGCTGGCCTCAACAAGGGCAAGCGCTCGATCGCCGTTGATCTGCGCCATCCCCGTGGGCAAGAATTGCTCACGCAGTTGATCGCGCTCCCCGGTGACGAGGGTGGCATCTTCAGTACCAATTTTCCGGCACGGGGTTGGCTCAGCTACGAGGCGCTGCAAAAGCAGCGCGCCGATCTCGTGATGGTCAATCTGCTCGGTCGCCGCGATGGTGGCTCGGACGTTGACTATACGATCAATCCGCAACTTGGCTTTCCGTTTATGACCGGGCCAACCAGTACGCCCGAGCCGGTCAATCATGTCTTGCCAGCCTGGGATTTCATTGCTGGGCAGATGATCGCCGTGGCGATCCTCGCCGCCGAGCGCCATCGCCGCTTGACTGGCGAGGGGCAACTGGTCAAACTCGCCCTCAAGGATGTTGGCCTGGCGATGCTTGGGCATCTTGGCATGATCGCCGAGGTGATGGTCAACAATACCGACCGCCCGCGTCAGGGCAATTATCTCTATGGGGCCTTTGGGCGCGATTTCGAGACGCTTGATGGCAAGCACGTCATGGTCGTTGGGTTGACCAGTTTGCAGTGGAGTTGTCTCACGAAGGCAACGGGCATGGCCGAGCAGTTTGCGAACCTGGGCCAGCGCCTTGGGCTTGACCTCGCTCAAGAGGGCAATCGTTTCCGCGCTCGTCACGCCCTCGCTGATCTGCTTGATCCCTGGTTTCGCGCCCGGACACTCGCCGAGATCAGTCAGATCTTTGAGGCCCATCGGGTCACCTGGGCGCCCTATCGCAGCGTGCGCGAGGCGCTTGCCGAAGATCCTGATTGCTCAACCGATAACCCGATGTTCACGCTGCTTGAGCAGCCTGAGATTGGCACCTACCTCGCCGCTGGCTCGCCGCTCGCTTTTAGCCAGGTTCCGCGCCTCCCTGCGACACCTGCGCCGCGCCTCGGCGAACATACCGACGAAATCCTGCTCGACATACTTGGCCTGACCGAGGCCGAAGTCGGCAAACTGCACGATGATGGCATCGTTGCAGGGCCTGCCTGATCAAAGGAGACCAGAATGAAGTTACCGGTCAATTTCTACAAGCCGCTGGCGACTGGCGCACCGCAGCCGCTGCGTGAGTTGCCCATTCGCCCCGAGCGGATGATCCATTTTTTTCCGCCTCATATCGAGAAGATCCGCGCCCGTCTGCCCGAAACGGCTCGTCAGGTTGATGTGCTCTGCGGCAACCTCGAAGATGCCATCCCGCTTGATGCCAAAGAAGCCGCCCGCGCTGGCTTTATCGAGGCCATTGCGACCCTCGATGCTCCCGAGACGGCAATCTGGGTGCGCGTCAATGCCCTCAATAGCCCGTGGATCCTCGATGATATGGATCAGATTGTCAAAGCCGTTGGCAATCGCCTCGATGTGATCATGCTACCCAAGGTCGAAGGCCCCTGGGATATTCATTTTGCCGATCAGTATCTTGCGCTGCTCGAAGCGCGGTATGGTGTGCAGAAGCCGATCCTTTTGCATGCGCTGCTCGAAACTGCCGAGGGGGTCAAGAATGTCGAGCAGATTGCGGGCGCAAGCCCCCGGATGCACGGGCTTAGCCTAGGCCCAGCCGATCTCGCCGCGTCACGCGGGATGAAGACCACCCGCGTCGGCGGCGGCCATCCCTTCTACGGCGTGCTCACCGATCCCGTCGAAGGCCAGATCGAGCGCGCCTTCTATCAGCAGGATCTCTGGCACTATACCGTTGCCCGTATGGTCGACGCGTGTGTTGCGCATGGCATCCGGGCCTTCTACGGGCCATTTGGCGACCTCAAAGATGAAGCAGCCTGCGAGTCGCAGTTCCGCAATGCCTTTCTCATGGGTTGCACCGGGGCCTGGTCACTTGCTCCGAATCAGATCCCGATTGCCCGCCGCGTCTTTAGCCCCGATGTCAAAGAAGTTCTCTTTGCCAAACGCATCCTCGAAGCAATGCCCGACGGCGCTGGCGTCGCGATGATTGATGGCAAAATGCAAGATGACGCCACCTGGAAACAGGCGAAGGTCATTGTTGACCTCGCTCGCCTCGTCGCCAAAAAAGATCCCGAACTGGCTGAAGCCTACGGACTCTAGGGGCAATCCCATGTAACAAAGGTGGTTGGTTTGACGCAAAGGCGCGAAGGTTTTCGTGTAGGTGAGTTGACCGTTTGCGCCTTTGTGTCAACCTCAACCCCATTGCTTCAAGGAGCAGCGATGTCTAGCAAAACCAGAGCAGGGAACTTTTTCGAGGATTTTTATGTGGGTCAAGAGTTGATCCACGCGACGCCGCGCACCGTCACCGAGGGCGATGTGGCCCTTTATACGGCGCTCTTCGGCTCGCGTTTTGCGCTCAATAGCTCGACGCCCTTTGCCCAGACGCTTGGCCTCGAGCGTGCGCCCCTCGATAGCATGCTGGCCTTCCATATCGTCTTTGGCAAGACCGTGCCCGACATTTCGCTCAATGCCATCGCGAATCTCGGCTATGCCAATGGCCGTTTTGGGCAACCAGTCTATCCTGGGGATACGATCACGACCCGCTCGACGGTGATTGGTCTGCGCCAGAATCGCGACGGCAAGACCGGCGTCGTTTATGTGCGTTCTGTTGGTTCAAACCAGCATCATCAAATGGTCGTTGAGTATACCCGCTGGGTGATGGTGCGCAAGAAGAACATCGAGGCCCCTGCCCCCGAGCCGGTGATCCCAACGCTGGTCGAAGCCGTTGATGTGGCTGACCTGCATGTGCCCTATGCGTTGACGCCAGGCAGTTACGACACCGATCTCGCCGGTAGCCCCTATCTCTGGGAAGACTACGAGGTCGGCGAACGCATTGACCACGTTGATGGCATTACCATCGAAGAGGCCGAACACATGATGGCGGCCCGGCTCTACCAGAATACCGCCCGCGTTCACTTCAATCAGCATGTTGAACGCGAGGGCCGTTTTGGTCGCCGCATTATTTATGGCGGCCACATCATCAGCCTCGCCCGGGCGCTCTCGTTCAACGGGTTAGCCAATGCACTCAGCATCGCCGCCATCAACGGGGGCCGTCACACCAACCCGACCTTTGCCGGTGACACCATCTATGCCTGGTCCGAGATCCTCGCGCAGCAACCACTACCGGATCGCACCGACCTAGGCGCACTCCGCGTACGCACCGTTGCCCTCAAAGATCACTCGGCATCAGACTTTCTCTATCAGGATAGTGCAGGCACCTATGATCCTGCCGTCGTGCTCGACGTTGATTACACCGTGCTCATACCCCGCCGCACCTCCTAAGCACGAATAATGTTGCCTCTCACCACGCAAGCTTCGCTTGCGTGGTGAGAGGCAAAAAATCTACTCACTACTGCCTGTCCCGCGTTTGAGACTCTGCAACAGCACTGTCCCTGGCCCTTGCAGGCGGGTCATAAAGATGCCCTCGCCCCCAAAGAAAGCCCGCCCAACGCTGCCAACAGTCTGAATATCGTAGTCTACGCTGTCGGCAAACGCGGCGAGATTGCCCGTACTGACCAGCAACGTCTCGTTCTGGGCAAGCTGGCGGCGGTCGAAGTCGCCACTGCCATGCAAGAGCACTTTGCCCTCGCCCGAGATGCGTTGCAGGAAGAGTCCGGCTCCGCCAAAGAAAGCCGCCCCGGCCCGTCGGGCGATCACCACCGTAATGTCTACCTCGGGCCCCCAGGCCGCCAGAAACGAGCCACGCGTCGCCAGCACCGGGCCATCGGCAAGATCCCACTCGGTGATATGTCCAGGCGCGTTCGAGGCGATCAGGGCAAACTGGCCCTCCTGCGCCGTCTCGGCGTAGGTGAGCGAAATGCCTTCACCGGCCAGCGAGCGGCGCAGCGCCCCGCCAAGGCCACCAGGCACCCGCGGCCTCCACTCGACCCCTGGCGAATAGGCCATCAATGCGCCCTTACTGAGCCAGACAGCCTCGCCAGGGGCAAAATCCAGGCGTGCACGTTGGGCAATCGTTCCTACGATGGTGTATTCCATAATTACTCCTTGTAAACTAGAGCGCTCCTAGTCTAGGATCAATACTTTTCAAATAAGCTCACGCGAAGGCGCGAAGGGTTCGCTCACCTACGCGAAAACCTTTGCGCCTTTGCGCCTTTGCGTCAAAAGAACCACCTTCTTTGCAAGGTATTGCGTCTAGGCCTGCGATAGACGCTCGGCGACCACAATTGACCAGTGTACGCCCGCCCGCCCACCATCGGCTTCAATGTCCTGTCTCAACACACACAAGCCCGAGGCGGCACAGTAGTGGGCCAGTTCATCCTGATCGATAGGTGTATAGAGACGACCATCGGGCTCGCGGGGCGTTGGGGTCTCACTGGCACGATACGTTAGCACCAGCCGCCCACCGGGACGCATAATTCTCGCTAATCCGGCCACGGCGGGCGCAAGCGCCTCAGACGGCAGATGCATCAAGACGGCACTACAGAGCACATTCGTATAGCTTTCATCGGGAATCGTCGCGAGGTGAGGCAACGTATCGTGGCGCAGATCAAGCTCGGGATACGCAGCGCGTGCTGCGGCAACCATCCCGATCGAGCCATCATAGCCAACCGTAGGAAAGCCCTGTTCGACAAGCCAGGCCGTATCACGGCCACTGCCACAGCCAACATCAACGGTCGACTGCCCGGGGACAAAAGCCGCCAGCACCTGCCGTTGCAACGCACGTGGCGTTTTGCTCCGTTGTGTCTCCGTGAAACGCTCGGCCTCGGCGTCATAGACCGCAAGTGTCGTTGGATCCAGACGTCACCTCTCTATCTGTTCAATCTGCCCCTCAGCCAGCAGTTGCCGTCCCTGGACAAACAGACTGATCTGGGCCAGACCAAGCCAGACCAAGAGCAGCAGCAGCCCGAACTGGACAATGACAAACCAGAAGGGAGCGCTTACCTGGACAGCCGCGACCTCGTCGCGTAACTCGATGACAATGCTTTCATAGTCAGCGACGACCGTCATCGCCTCATCGAGATTCAGCGCAATGAGATCGAGGCCATCAGCTACCTCTTCTAAATCATCTGCAATCGTACGCAGATTATCCTGAGCCGTTCCAAGGCCCTCGCTCACTTCATCGAGGGCTGTTGGCAAATCGACCAGGCTATCGGCGACCTGTTTGATGGCGAGACTCAACGGCACCTCGGGCTCATAGCGGAGCCCAAAAAAACCGAGGGTACCGAGCACATCATCAACAAGGCGGGCCGACTCGCTCGCGGCCTTGAGCGCCTGATTGGTCGAGTCAAGTGTCTTGGGCAAACTCGTCCCCGTCACATCGCGGAGCGTGGTGAGCGTGGGATCGGTCGCAACCAGGGTACGGGAGGCACTGTTGACCGTGTTACTCAACGATTGGATCGTCAATTGCGTGTCAGCGAGCGTCCCATCGGCAACCTGCAACCCCTCCTGGGTCACCAGCAAGGCGCGATCGAGGATCGCAAGCTCACGTGAGAGCGCCTCGGAGGCAACCCGTCCCGTCACGAGCACAAAAAGAATACCCGACAGACTGATGAGCAGACCGAGCCAGGCGGTCGCCATCAGGGTCAGGCCGAGCGTGCGCTTGGAAGGGGAGCGAGGAACCGAAGACCGTGGTGGCATACGTTTGCTCGTTGATCAGGCAGCGCTCTGGCCGGTTTTCAGAAAGGGTGAGTCGGGACGACTCACCTCCTGGGTAAGCAATTGAGCGACTGTTTGGGCGAGATCCTCTGAGTCGACCGGCTTGGTGAGAAACGCATTGACGCCGATCCCGGCGGCCTTGATTTCATCAGTCTCTTTGCTGCTGGCGGTAACAATCACAATTGGCATCCTGGCATACCGAGGATCGCTGCGGATGCGTTCTACCAGGGCAAGCCCATCAAGGCGCGGCATTGTCAAATCGGTCACCATCAGATCGATTGGTACCGTCGCCAGACATTCGAGGGCGTGAACCCCATCGTGGGCAGAAACAACGGCATAGCCATGGTTCTCTAGCACAAAACTCATCAAACGATGATTTGGCGCATAATCATCAACTACCAGAATAGTGCTCATTGAGCATTATATCCCTTTCACAAGCAAACTCTTGGTAAGACTCCAGTGATTACGACCTGAAACCCGCGTATAGGTCACATCATCCATCAGCTTACGGATCAAAAAGATACCCATGCCACCGTTCGGTATATCATCAAGATCCGGTGGCTCATAGCTCTCTGCATCGGCATAGCCATGGTTCTCTAGCACAAAACTCATCAAACGATGATTATGCGCCAAATCATCAACTACCAAAATAGTGCCCATCGAGATTATATCCCTTTCACAAGCAAACTCTTGGTAAGATTCCAATGATTACGCCCAGGGGATGGCGTATACGTCACATCATCCATCAGATTACGGATCAAAAAGATCCCCATGCCACCGATCGGTACATCATCAAGATCCGGCGGCGCATAGCTCTCTGCATCAAAAGGCTTGCCGGTATCTTGCAACTCAATCGTTAACTGCGGTGGATCGAAAGAAAGCGTCAGCGTAATCAGAATACGCCCTTCACCCTTATTTTCATATGCATGACGAACAATATTCGTACATGCTTCATGGACGGCCAATTGAATGTTATAAATCACCATTTCAGCATCTTGCATCTGCTCAAGCAAGCGTAGCATATCGGCAATGCAATCGCTCAACAGATGAAGGTAGGTATAGCGGGCCGGCAGGTCAAGCCGGACCTGCTCCGGTTGAGTCACTGTCACGACACTGCTCCTTTTAGTATGACGAGCGTCTGATCGTCATCTTGTTGGCCCCCTTGACCAAAGTGCTCAGTCTCGGCAAAGAATGCCTCTGCGATCTCGTG
This sequence comes from Candidatus Chloroploca mongolica, assembly GCF_004762035.2. Classification (GTDB taxonomy): domain Bacteria; phylum Chloroflexota; class Chloroflexia; order Chloroflexales; family Chloroflexaceae; genus Chloroploca; species Chloroploca mongolica. The sequence continues at coordinate 23,667 of NZ_SIJK02000025.1, forward strand.
CGCGTTCTTGTGATGCGAGGCATTGACCAGTTGGAGCAGGCGTTCAATGCCAAGCAGATCATCATCGTGATCGCGCACATCGGTGAAGCCATCGGTGGCGGCAACCAGCAGATCCCCAGGGCCGAGGCGCAGGCGCTGATTTCGGCATGGATTTACTGGCAAGATGCCGATCGCCGTACTATCGGCCCGTAGCAACACCGCCTCACCATCGCAGGGTCGGTAGATCACTGGTGCATGGCCCGCATTGGCGTACATCAAGACATTACTCCCTGGTTCGAACTGACCTACTAGGGCCGTCGCAAAGACGCCCACCCTGGTAAAATCGTTATAGAGATCCTCATTTGACTGGCGCATAATGGCTTCGGGCGTTGGATACGGCATAAACTGCGCTTTGCTATGGATTGCTGTGCGCGTCATCGTCATCAAGAGTGCCGCAGATAAGCCTTTGCCTGTTACATCGCCGATAACAAAGATAAACGGCCGTCCATCTTGCACCACAAAGTCATAAAAGTCGCCCCCAACCTCTGACGCAGGCCGTGAATGTGCATAGATATCGAGCCCGGCGATGCTTGGCAGGGTTGGCGGCAGCAATTCTAGTTGCACCCGGCGGGCCAGATCCATTTCGGTACGGAGCTTGGCCTGGTCAAACATCTCTTGATAGAGTAAAACTCGATCAATCTGCGCACTGGCCTGATCTGCGATCGCCTTGCTCAGTTTGATGTCAGGTGTGCCAAAGCCGCCGGATCGATTGATAATAGCCAGCCCAGCCATAAAATTATTGCGAATACGAAGAGGAAGATATAAGAGATTATACAACCCTTCTGGCCCTTCAGTGGGACGCACTTTTGGGAGATGGATTGGCTGTTCGGTCGCCAATCCTTGCCAGTAGAGTTGCCAGAGGTAGTCATCCGACAGAAACCCCTCGGGTTGTTGCACCAGCAACGCATCTTGCCCCGAGCTTGGCACAAACATCATGCTGCACACTTCGGCCTTCAGAATTCGCATCGTCTCTTTCACGACCACGTCTAACGTCTGTTCGACCGTGACATACTCACGCATCCGCTGGGTCAGGCGATAGAGGGCCAGTTGTTGATCCTGACTGGTCACCAGATCGGCGGTTATCAGGTTCAACTCTTCTTCGAGTTGCAACAGATAGCTGATCAGTTCAGCATCAGCGCGGAGCCGTTGCTCAAAGGCTGTGCCGGTAATGCCGGCGACGCGCAACTCACCGATTTCCTCGGTACCCTGCATTATCAATGGAGCGCGGAGGCTGGGGTTGTTGAGACGATGACTCGAAGGCCAGTAGACAATCGGACGTCCATCCTGCCAGACCCCAAATGCCGATGCACCCAGGGCCAGCCATGACTCGGCCAGGGCGGCAAATCGTGCGTATTGTGAACTGAGGATGGATACTAACATAACTTACTTTGCAAAAGCTTTGAGCGCGTGCTCTTCATCGGCAAAAATCGTAAACGCCTTATCCAGACGCGTCAATTCAAACGTCATATAGACCGACCGTCGCATCCCACAGAGATAGATTTCGCCCTGATGTTGCTGCGAGCGCTTCATTCCCTGTACTAGCGTTGCGAGCCCGGTCGAGTCAACAAAAATCGTTTCGCTCAGGTTGACCAGCACACGACACCCTGGTTTTGTGGTCATTTGTTCAAGCCACGCTGCGACCGGGGCGACTGTATTGGCATCAAGCCGTCCACTGATATCGATAATGTTGACCTTGTCTACAAGGCGTGTTTTCATCTCCATAACCCGAGCCTCTCTTTCGCATGCTGTTTCAACCAGAAAAAATTTGCCGGTGAAGGTTGAGCGCATTGTCACAACCGTTTGGCCGTGTTGCTCGCCTTGGGTGAGCATGGCCCGTACGTGCATGATACTACACATTGCAGGCAAACTTTACATGCGACTGATCTGGTTTTTCGTTTTTTCATCTCTGTTGTCCTGGGGGGGGCGTGTACGTATGCGGCGTGCCCAGACGCTCGGTGTCTGCAAGAGGATGCGCACATCTTCGAGCCATGTGCGGGTCGCGGTATAGTAGACATCGGTCACAATCACGGTGTCGAGATCCGTCGTGCCCTCGGTTTGCAAATACCAGAGCCCGGTAAGACCGGCTGGCATGTCGTGGCGACGTTGATGCCATTCTTCCGTCAGTTGGGTTGCTTCGGCGCGACTCAGGGGTTTGACGCCAACCAGTTCGAGATCGCCACGCAACACATTGAAGAATTCTGGCAACCGATGCAACTCCCACTGCTCTAGCCATTTGCCAAGCAGCGTGTAACGTCCATCGTGACGACGGGTACGAAAGTGGATTAATTCAAAGGTGTACAAGCGTCCATTCTCTTCGTTGAGGCGCTGGCCTACCTTCACTTCGCGTACCAGCATGCGCCCGCCTGTCGTCAAGAAATTGAGCAGGCCGATCACGCCGAGGAGGGGACTCGTCAGCAGAATGAGGGCTAGCGCAATCAGGTTGGTTAGCGTACGCCGTAGTGAACTACGGTTGCGTTGCTTGCTTTCGACCTGACCGATCAGGAATGGATCGACTATTTCGGTCGTCACCCCTTCGACCGGATCGTTCACCGAGCCGGGTGTGACAAGTTTGTGCTCAATATGCACGAGTTGACCAACATAGGTATTGCTCAAGATACTACTCTGGATAATAGTAGCCTCATCGTCAATAACTACATTGCTCCCGATGATCGTCCCGAACCCGAGTTCAACCTCCCGCCCGATCCAACTATGCTGTCCAATATAGACTGGAGGGGCGAGTTTGACCGTCGGGTGGATCGAATGTTCGCGGCCAACCCAGATCCCGGGGGCCATCTCACGGGCTTCGAGGGAAGGATAGCGGAGCCGGTCCACCGGGCCTGCCATGGCTTCTTCAGGGGTACTGGCGGCATAGGCACTGTAGAGATAAACCTGTTGCGCTTCGTGGTAGTCACGGAAGGTCGCGAGCGGGTTCCAGTACCCGTTCATCTGAAAGCCATACATTGGTTCGTTGGCCGCCAGTAACTCGGGCAAGAGGTCGGCCACAATGTCGTAGTGCTCGTGATCGGGGATCGCCTGCAGGATCTCAGGTTCAAGGATGATTGCTCCGGTGACTTGCAGGTCACCAGCAGCGGCACCGAGTTCGGTGATGCGCTGGTCGTTGTTCAGGCGTACGCAGGGGCGTGGATCGCCAGGGCGCGGCGTATGGAGGATCGCTGTCACCTTACCGTCGTGGGCCTGATGAAACGCAAAAGCCTCGGCCAGATCGAGATCGAAGAGCGCGTCTCCTGGCAGCACCAGCGTGGTGGTTTCCAGCAAACTCCCCGCCCAGCGCAGCGAACCTGCCGAGCCCCAGGCTTCGCGTTGAGTCACATACTTGATGTCGAAGCCCCAACGTCTTCCGCCGCCAACATATGCAGCAATCTGTCCCCCACGTTCGTATAGACTGATCAAGACATCCGGACAACCACAACGTCCCAGAATCTCCAGCGTGGTGGCAATCACAGGGCGATCAACAAGCGGGAGAAGGGCGGTTGGCATTGTTGCGGTGAGCGGCCTCAATTTTGGCTGCTCATCGGTCGCGAGAATGAGTACTTGCATAAGAACGCTTATCGTCCGATCTCAAAAAAAGTCTTGGGACTAATAGGCTCCACGACTAAAGATCACAGCGGGGATCGTGAGGGTTAAGATCTTGATATCTTTCCAGAGGCTCTGCTCGACAATATATTGGAGATCAAGCTCAACCCAGCGTTTGAAATCGAGATTGCTCCGCCCCGAGACCTGTTGGAGACCGGTGATGCCGGGTATCGCATTGAGGCGCCCAAGTTGTTCATAGCTATAGCGTGCCACCTCACTAGGGATCGCGGGCCGTGGCCCAACCAGGCTCATCTCACCCTTCAAGACATTGAAGAGTTGGGGCAGTTCATCAATGCTGAGTTTACGAATAATTTTGCCCACACGGGTAATGCGGGGATCATCTTTCATCTTGAAGACCGGGCCATCAGCCTCGTTTTTTGCCAGTAACTCGGCTTTGCGACGTTCGGCATCAACATACATCGAGCGAAACTTATAGCAGCCAAAGGTTTCGCCATCTTTGCCTACCCGTTCCTGCTGAAAGATGACCGGCCCTGGCGAATCGAGCTTGATCGCAACGGCTGTGCCGATCATGAGGGGGGCCGTGGCAACAATGGCAGTACTGGCAAGCGAGACATCAAGCGCACGCTTCAGGTTGCTCACCACCTTCGTTCGGATTGACCACACGAGCATCCGTGCGCGTAACCGCTGGTTTGCGCGCGAACGCTCAAAGCGTCGCTCGGCGAAGATCGCGACCATCCGGGCTGTCTTGGGGTCATCTGGTGGTTGAACCATCGCCTCTTACTCCTTTGAAATGCATGCATGCAAGGCTAACGATACGATGCTTTGCTCTACTTTACCTGAAATTTTAAACAATTGCCTTACACCTCGGCAGCGCTCAGATAAAGATTAGTTCACGTGCTCAGTGCTGGTCTGTTCTGGATATGGCCTTGAGGCGTGATGGGAAGGATGCTTTTGGCCAGCTTGTCTGCTCGCTCTGCGCCTCTCTTTGCCGAAATGAACCCTTCGTTGTATTGGTTTTCTGAGGCTATAGTATCACCTTTTGTTCATTCAGGATAGCCCGATTGTCACTACCAATGACAAAGATGTCAGCCTCAGGTGTGGTATGCTACCATCACAAGCAGAGCGGCGTTGTAGCGTGGCATCGTCCATTCATTTACTGTTTACTGTCTGGTTATACCTGTCTGGTATGCTCTTCACAAGGGGCAATGCAGCTTGAGGTTAGGCGAAGGATACGAGCATGTCGCGCCGGTTTATCTTGCGTTTTATCGAAACATTATTGCGTCATCGTTGGTTGCATCTCTTGCCTGTGGTGGGCTTGACGCTGCTGGCAATCCCGTTTTTACTGACGCCAGTCTATATCTCCCACGCCACGATTTATCTGCAGCGTGATAATCTGCTTGAAACCCTGACGGCCATTCGGCTTCGTGATACGGCTTTTGGCGGTGTCACCGTGGTGAGCCTGGCCCAGATCACGGCCAGTGAATTTCAGGCGTTAGCTTCAACCGATGCGTTTGCTTCCGCCGTTATCGCCGAGACGGATCTGCGCGATCAGTTGAATGGTTCTCCAGGTGAGGTTGAGCAGGTGCTCAACCTGTACCGTGAGTCATTTACGGTCACTATCCCGGCTGATAATCTGATCCGGCTCGAGATCGAGGCTGAGCGTCCTGAACTGGCCTATCAATTGGCGATGGCAACCCTTAATGCGTACCGTGCCTGGAATATCAATCGGAGTATTGTTGAAGGCCAGATTGCTCAGTCCTTTTTTGCTGAACTGATCGAACCCTATCAGCGGGATCTTGCTGATGCGCGTGATGCCCAGCGGCGCTATCTTCAACTCTATCCCGATCCTGCCGTCGGCAATCGCCCCGTCGAAGAAGTGCTCGAACTGACCCGCCTGCAGAATGAGGTGACGTTGCTCGAGATGCGCTTGCAGGATATCCAGGATAAAGCCGAACAAGCCCGCCTGGCCGAGTTGCAGACCGATCGTGATATTGATCAGACCTATCGGATTATTGATCTTCCGGGTGTTCCGCCAGCACCTGAACCAATGTTCGCACGCCTGTTGTTGGCAACCATCTTTCCGCTCGCTGGGTTGCTCGTGATGATTATGGTTGTGTTCGCAAGGATGGCCTTTGATCGCACGTTGCTCTTCCGGATCGACGTGTATGAAGAATTGGCGTTACCAGTCCTCACCGAGGTTCCTCCGGCGCGGCAGCATCTGGTACCCGCGCCGCAGATCAGAGGGCGTACCGCTCCATCAACACCACCAATTGATGATCCACTCACCAGAACCGCTACTTCCTGAGCCATAAGGTAGTTTCTCAATGTCGCACTCCAAGGAAGTCATCTTCAAAAATGCCCGGGTCATGCTCGCATCACAGTTGATCACCTGGATGCTCACCCTCGTCTTCTCGATTATCATGCGGCGTTTTCTTGGGCCGGAAGGTTCAGGGCATATCGTGATCGCGATGTCGATCTGGTCAATTATGGGTGTTTTTATTGGCTTTGGGATGGACATCCTTCTCGCTAAAGAGATTGCCCGTGATCGTGAGCGTGCCGCCGAGTTGCTTGGCACCTCCTATTTCATCAGATTCGTCTTTTATGTGATCAGTGTGGGTCTCGTCTATTGGTACAGTGTTGCCCTCAAGTTTACGCCTGACGTTATGCTGTTGATCCAGTTGATTGGACTCATGGCCTTCCTGTTTCAACTCTCCAGCGCCAGCTCAGCGGCCTTGCAGGGGCTTGAGACGATGGAGTATATCTCGTTATCAGAGATTGTCAGCAAGTTTATCCATATGGTCTTTGGGATCACCGTGCTCATGCTTGGTTTTCGTGAACTGGCTGTGGCGATGGTGATGACGACGACAGCCCTGCTGACGTTTCTGATGCAAGCCTATTTTCTCTATCGCTATCATCATTTGACGCCGCGGGTGCGCCTTGCGGCGAGCCGTACGATTTTGACCATGAGTCTGCCATATGTTGCCACCATTTTTGGCATGGTTGCGTATGATGAATTATCGATCCAGACACTCTCGATTCAACTGGATGCGACTGAGGTAGGGTGGTATGGGGCTTCGATGCAGATTTTTGGCGCGTTGCTCTTTGGGGCCGTTATTTTCAATACGGTCACGTTTCCGCCCATGGCCCGTGCCCATAAAACTAACCCGGAAGGCATGCCCGCCCTGCTGCGTCGGAGCCTTTCCCTGATCTTGATGCTCAGTGTCCCGATTGGCTTTGGTGTCTTTGCTGTTGCTGATCAGTTTATCTATCTGCTCTTTGGGGCTGAATTTGCCCCCAGTGGTGATATTCTTCAGGTGCTCGGGTTTGTGGTTATTTTTATGTATCTCAATACGCTCTTTGGGCAGTATTTCGTCTCGATTGATCGCCAGCATATCTGGACGATGGTGATGATTGTGACGGCTGTCATGATTGTGCCGCTCAATTTTCTTTTTGTACCCTGGAGCCAGCGTGTTTTTGGGATCGGGGCAATCGGTGGGGCTTTCAGTTTCCTAGTGACCCAGGTCGGTCAGGTGGTGGCCGGCTGGTTCCTCGTTCCTCGCGGAACCCTTGATGGCAAGACAATCATTCATTCGTTCAAGGTGGTTGCGGTGGCTCTGATCATGCTCCTGTGTGTCTGGCCGTTTCGTGATCTGTTTCTCGCGATTCCTATCTTGATCGGCGCGCTGGTCTACCCGACCTTGATTGTTCTGCTGCGGGTCATTGCTCCAGATGATTTACAGATGGTGATCGATTTTGCCCGCAGTGCATTTGTCCGCCTGCGTAAGTCTGGTGCTGATACGGTCAATTAGTCAGAGAAGGGGAGATCGTCCATGTTGTCACGACGTAAAGAGCGTATGCCAGTCGATGGTGCCGAATATGAATTGATGTTGAGTACGGCTGATGGCAAAGATATGCTCGCCTTCTCTGGAGAAGTAGTGACGAGTATGCGGCGCATGTTGACGACGTTGATGTATCAGTCCACGATGCCCCGCAGCATTGCCTGTATCTCGGCGCTGCAACAGGAAGGCGTAACCTATCTTACGCTCGCCATGGCGACAACGCTCGCCCATGATGTCGAGGCTCGCGTCTGTGCGGTAGAGGTGAACTGGTGGCATCCCGGGATGCATCAATATCTTGCGGGGCAACCGCCCGCCCTCCGTACGGGCAACAAGCGCAAGCAGCGCAAATCTGCCGCCGCGATGGAGCCGCCAATGCCTGGCCCTGATGATCCGGGCCTCGGGGCGGTCGTACAGGGTACACTGGCGCTCGAAAAGGCCCTTGTGCCGACTGACCGTGCTAATCTGTGGCTTCTCCCGGCTGGTTTTGTGGCCCCCGATGCACGTTCCGCTGTTGCCCGTAGTAGTGAGCTCAAAGCGGTGTTTGCCTCGCTGGCGGAACAGTTCGATTATCTGTTCATTGATGTGCCAGCTGTGGCTACGAGTAGTGATACGCTCGCGTTGACGTCACTGGCCGAGGCGGCCTGTGTGGTGGTGCGCCATGGCGTGACCCCGATCAATACGGTCAAGCTTGCCCTCGATGAGGTCAAGCATATGCCCGTGCTTGGTGTGGTCTTGAATCAAGTCAATCTGTATACCCCTGATTGGATTTTGGGTCTCTTGCCTCAGGAGTAGATGCATGACGCAGTTTATTGTCTTGATGCTCATTTTTAGCATGATCGGCATTCTTTTACGTAAGAAGCCATTTATCTATACCCAATTCGTGCTTGCGTTGATCGTTGTGCTCTTTATGGTTCGTTTGTATTTTTTCTAACGCGTATGACCCAGCATAATCCACCCGTTTCGTTGTCGACGACGATGCCGCTGATGCGGCGTATCTCGACCCTTGGACAGCAACTCGCCTATGCGCGACGCAAGCATGTGCTTTTGTCGCTGGCAGGGCTTGGCTTTAGTCTGCTGGTTGCCCTGGCTTTCTTTCTCCTTGGGCCTGGGCCGGCGGCTCTGGCCTGGCTCATCTTTATGATGGTCGTCGGGGTCATTTTCTATAACCCGCGCTATGGGCTCTATCTGATCGTTGGCTTTACTGTTGCCGCAGATGGGGTCTTGTTGCCGTGGTACCCGATGAGTAAAAATCTCTCGAGTCCCGAATCGATCATGTATCTTGGCCGGATTGCTAGCTTTAGCCCCCTCGAGATCTTGCTTGCGCTGCTGGTGCTCAGTTGGTTTCTGCGTTTGCTCGCAACCCGGCGTTTCACCGTGCCCTTCGGCCCGATCTTCTTCTGGACGCTGATTTTTATCGCGTTTGTTGCCCTGGGCTTTGCCTATGGGATCTTTCGTAGTGGAGATACGACGATTGCGCTCTGGTCGATTCGCTCGATGTTTTACCTGCCCATCATGATCCTGATGGTGAGTCAGTATATCGAGACCCGCGAACATGTCCGTGCCCTCTTCTGGAGTGTGCTGTTTGGCCTGACGTTTAATGCGCTCTATGGCTTCTATTTTGTCGCGATACAACTCAATTGGGCTTATGCTGAGTTGAATGAAATTGCCGAGCATCCTCTGTCAATTCAGTGGAATACGATCTTTTTGTTGGCGGGGATGTTGATTTTTCTGGCCCGTGCCGAGCCAGTGACCCGCCCGATGCTCTGGTATACGCTCTTGATCTTGCCGTTTTTGCTGGTTGCGTATGTTGGTAATCAACGTCGTGCTGGGTATCTTGTTCTAGCTGTTGCACTCATTGTCTTTGCGCTGTTGCTCTTCTGGTTTCATCGTCGCATCTTTCTGATCTTTGTCTTGATTCCCGGCTTGCTCTTTGGTGTCTATCTCGTTGCGTTCTGGAATGTTCAGTCGGCACCAGGCGCTCTGGCGCAGATGATCCGGGTCGAGGTTGACCCTCCCCCTGAAACCCGCGACTCTTCGTCAAACCTCTATCGCGATCTTGAGAATGCGAATCTCTTGTATACGATCCGTCAGGCTCCGTTGCTGGGGATTGGTTTTGGCCATGCGTTCTATAAGCCTTTTCCTATGGCTGATATTAGCTTTTTTATCTGGGCTGATTATATTCCCCATAATTCGATCCTCTGGATCTGGGTGCAGACGGGCCTGGGCGGTTTTTTTGCCATGATGATGTTGATTGGAGTCTCGCTTGCGCTGGGGGCACGCCGCCTGTTTCAAGCACCACCTGGTGAAATGAGAGCCTTTGCCTTTGTGGCCTTTAGTTATGTGCTGATGCATGTGCTCTTTACCTACCTTGATATAGCCTGGCAGCCTCAGAGTATGGTCTATCTGGGGGCCATGATGGGCTTGATTAGTGTGTTTGATCGTATTGTTGCTCATCCTGTTGCGGTGCCATCGCAACGCTGGCCCTGGCAACCGGTGCCTCAGCCTTCCCCTGGCCTCCAGCAACTTTGAGGTGAGGATCACGATGCGTTCCTTCGTTGTGTTGATGTTGGTGTTCCTCGTTGCGCTTGGTGGTTGTGGGTCGTCTGCTTCGACGACGGATCCGTCGCCCCGTCCAACCGCGACGATCGCTCCGCTCTTTACTGGCCAGGTGCCAACGATCCCGCCAACACTCTTCCCAACGGTGGCGCCTCGTCCGACCCGGGTTGTCACTGAGCCTCCTCGTGAGATGGCGACCCGCCAGGCTGAGGCGCGTCGTGATGCCTCCAGTCAGTTTTTGACGGAGTTTGTCATCTTTGATGATCAATTCGCACCCGGTTGGGGCGTCAGCGAGAGCTGGAATATGCAGATTCAACTGCAAAATCAGTTCGCAACCTCGGGCCGTACTGCGCTCCAGGCGACGCCGTTGCAATATGGCTTCCGTGGCCTCTTCTTTGCCAATGGCCCCCAGGGTGGCACCTATCCTCGCTCTGAGGTTCTTGGGATGCGCTTTTATGTCAGCGGTGGGGCCAATGTCCTTGAGCCTGATAGCCTCATTGTTCGGGTGACGGGCAGCAATCGCTATCCCTACCATGTTCAGGGCGATACGTCGGTGCGCTTGCCTGAACGTGGTGCCGATCAGACACTGGTCTTTCCTGAACTTGGCTTGAGCCAGTTTGGCCTGCGCCGTGCCCTCGAGCCTGGTGAATGGGCTGAAATTGAGGTCTGGCTCGATGGTTACGATCAGGTAGACTATACCTATGTGACGGGTCTTGTGCTGATGAATGATGCATCCTATGTCAAGACCTTTTATGTTGATCGAGTGGTGCTATTACTGCGCCGTTCGTAGCTCGCTCTATCGAAGGAGTTTTTGATGAAATATAGATCGATCTGGTTACTGGGTGTGTTGCTGTTGAGCAGTCTGCTTGGGTTGCAAGCTTGTGGCAGCCAAACTGCTCAGGTTGTGCCCTCGCCTCTCCCTGTTGAGGCGACGCCAACTCCACTGCCAGAGTCAGATCCGGCGCTACCTTCAGACGCATCACCTGTACCCTCGCCTCTTGATCACGATGGCACGCTTCAACTTGATGCAACGGCCTCGGGGCAGGCGATCGATGCGCGCCTCTTTGGTACCAATGTTCCCGCCTGGCTCAATCCGAGTGGGTTGGCTGATCCGACCTTGATCGAACGCACGATCACCGCAGGTACAACGGTGATCCGGATGCCCGGCGGCAGTTGGAGTAATCACTACGACTGGCTGGGTTGCCAACTCGGTGACGAGGCGAACTGTTACTGGACCTGGGCCGCTCAGCCGATTCATTTCCTTGAACTCTTGTCCCGCGTTGATCAGGAAGGGATGTGGACGATCAATTTTAATGGGACGTCCCAGGAAGCTGCCGCGCTGGTTGCCTTCTTTAACGCTATGCCCGATGATTCACGTGAAATCGGTGTCGATCGCCGTGGCCGCGATTGGAAGACCGTCGGCCACTGGGCGCAACTCCGTGCTGAGCTTGGCTATCCCGAACCGGTGCCGATCAAGCTTTGGGAAATCGGTAACGAAATCTATGGTGGCAAAGAGGATGTTGGCAAAGGCTGCACACCCTGGGGCTGGGAAGAGGGCGGCTGGACCTGTGATGGCACCGAGTATGTGCTGGGACGTGGTGAAGGTGCTGAGCGTGACGAGGGCTTCCTTGATTTTCGCAATGCGATGCAGGCCGTTGATCCTACGATCCTCGTCGGGGCGGTTGGTGTCCCGTTCCAGGATGATTGGAATAACTGGGGCAATGATGTGATCGCTGCGGCGGGTGATGCGATGGATTTCTATGTTGTCCATCAATATCCCTACTATGAACCGCCATCCTCGATCCAAGAACCGCTCGCCGAGCCCCAACAGACCTGGCAGGCGATCGTTGCTGATGTCCACGCAGCCTTCGACCGCTATGCCGGTGGCCGTCGTGTCCCGATTGCCGTCACTGAATACAATCTCTTCTCGTTCCAGGATTTTGATACCGAACGCTGGATGACGCGGGCGATCAATATGCTCCATCTGGCCGATACCATTGGGCAGATGGCCGTGCATGGTGTGGCAATGGGCAACCAGTGGAACCTTGCCAATGGTGAGACCGATAGCTTTGGTAATTATGGCCTGCTTGATGCGGGCAGCCTCGAACGTTACCCACAGTACTATGTCTTCCCGCTCTGGACGAACTTTGGGAACACGCTGTTGCCCATCGAGTCGTCGTTCGATCCAGCGACCACGCTCAGTGTCTATGCCGGACGCAAGGATGAGAACACCCTCACGCTGCTGGTTATCAACAAGCAGGGCCAGGCACAGCGTGCGTTGATTGCCCTTGATGGGGTGGCTGAAGTGACTGGCGCACGGGTTGACGTGGCGGCAGCCGATTCACTCGACGCAATGCAGGTGCGCTGGAATGGGGTGGCTGATCCTGCGAATGATTTGAGCGATGCGCCTCCAACCGAGTTGACCGGGGTGAGCAGTCGCTTTATCTACGCGTTTGCCCCATACTCGGTAAGTTTATTGCAGATCGATATCCAACCTTGATGGAAACCCATCATCGCACGCATCCAAAAGAGCCAGCATTGCTGGCTCTTTTGGATGCGTGCGATGGTTATACCAAAGGAATTGGTGTTAGCGCGGCAATACTTCGCCAGCCACAACATCCCCTTCGACGAGACCGCGGAGAATCTCGACTTGATTGGGGGTGACAATGCCTGTGACAATCTCAAGGCGCTGTTCGGTATCCCCGTCGACTTTATTCACGAAGGAGCGGTCCCGTGTGACAATCACTGCTTCAGGTGGCAACCAGAGCGCATTGGCAACGCGCCCGAGCACAATCGTCACCTCAGCAATATCACCGACACTTAGTTCGACACCGGGCGCTTCGTAGCTAATGGCATATTCACTGCTCAGAAAGGCATCACTCGTTGGGAGGCGACCGGGCACGCGCGTCACTACGCCCGGAAAGATCTGGCCGGGATACCGGACAAACTCGACTGCTACCTCTTGCCCGGGCAACAAGCGGGTTGTCGTGCCAAGCGGATCAAGCCCAACTGGTTCTTCAACAATGATCTCGCGCCTGTCATTATTTGCCAGCATAATCACTGGACTGGCCGCACGAACTGCGATCCCCGGCTCGGCCTCTAAGGCCACGACCTGACCGGCCATCGTCGCGATCAGGCGGCGGCTTTCGATCTGCTGTTCCAGACGGGTCACTTCGGCCTGGCTGCGCGCAATTTGCTTGGCGAGTTCGGGATCAGTCTGAGCCTGTTGACGTGCTGCCTCGAGGGCAATCTGGGCGCGTGCGACAGCCTGTTCAGCCTGGGCAACATCAAAGGGATCGGGTCCCGCCAGCAAACGATCAAGGTCAGCCTGGGTCGCCGCCACGACAGCCTCAGCGCGACTCACCAGGGCGACCTCATTCGACAGGGCCGTATCGTAGGCAATGCGAGTTCGGCGCACTTCATCTTCGGCTACCCGCAGATCTTCGCGGGCCTGGATGAAAGCGTTGCGGGTTGCCTCATTCGGGTTCTTCTCAAACTCAATCTGCGTCTCGGCAAAACGTTCCTGGACAAACGTCAGGCGTTCTACCGCCGTCTCCATTTCGCGGAGAGCCTGATTCTTGACTTGTGAGGCCTCATTGCGCACATTGGCGAGATCGGCTGCGGCTTGCTGCACCACTGCGCGTGCTCGCGAAATCTCATCGGGCCTGGCCCCACGCCGAGCGCGGGCTAATTCCGAACGAGCCCCGTCAAGATCAACCTGGGCCTGGCGCACCTGGGTTTGCGCATTGCCCCGCGCACGCTCAAGCGCAATGCGATCCTGCTCGTAAACCGCACGAGCCTGGCTCAACTGGGCATTCAGGTCACGCGTGTCGAGTTCAGCCAGCAATTGGCCTTGCTCGACCATATCTCCGACCTGCACAAAAATGGCTTTGAGCACCCCATCCTCGGTAAAAGCCTGCCCCTGTTGAACCTGAACAACCCTGCCTTCAAGGGTTAGTTCGTTGACGATTTCACCACGGCGCACGGTGTAGAGCGTTCGTTCTGGTTCGGCGACGCTTGGTGTGGGTATTGGCGTGGAGGGTGGCGGTGTGGTCTCAGTTCCACCGGCGGATGGAGTCTCGGTGGGAGGCGGTGGTGGCGGCGGTGTGGCAACCGCACATGCCCCCAGAAACAGGGCCAGCGTTAACAAAAAGAGCAATCTGAAATGCATACACTGAACTCCGAACCATGACCACAGAGTTAGGACTGCTATAGTCAAAACAAGAAAGCTTGCTGGTTGTCACAGCCTAGCTTGTATCTTATCATTAGTGTACCTCAAGCGCGAGTCGCATGGTGGCAGATACGCACCTTTTGGCCTCTGGATGACAAACTTTTTAACAAGCCTGGCATGCTTTGCAACTCGGTGTACATAGCGATCTGGTATAGTGATATGATATGGATGGAACCAGTGACGGATTTTGAATGAGGATTGAGCGTATGCTGCATCTAATCACCTTGCGTTTTCTTGAAACAATTTTTCGTAACTACCGCCTCTATATATTCATTTTGGTAGCTGTCTTGCTTGCCGCTCCGGCGATCTTCTTCCTGATCCCACCGAATTATCAGTTGCGTGGCACTGTCTACGTGCAGCGTGACTCGTTGCTGACGTCGCTCTCTGATGTTACCCAGGTGACGCAATATACTAGTCCATCACAGGCGACGCTCTCTGAGGTGTTCTCGCTGATCTATACCGATTCGTTTGCGAGTGATGTGCTCAACGAGACCTCCCTCCGCAACAATGTGCTTGCTGAAGGCCGTTTTCGTGAACGTGCGTTGCGTGATTATCGCGACGCAATGATGGTGATGGCCGAAGGTACGAATATTGTCGTCTTTGTCGCAACGCATCCTGATCCTGTACTTGCGCAGCAGATGGTCAATGAAACCATGAATGCCTATGTCGACTGGCGTATGACCTTTGAGCGTACTGACAGCGAAGTGGCGCGCGATTTTTTTGCCGATCTGATAGTTCGCTATGAAGAAGATCTCGCCCGGGCAGAACGATCCTTGTTTGACTATCTGATGCTTTATCCTGACCCGATCCGTGGCGCACGCCCGTCTGAGGAGGTCTTTGAAATAAATCGATTGCAGTCGCTGGTTGCTCAGGCGGCAAATCGACTGGCCGATGCGAAAGATAAGGAAGAGAATGCCCGCCTGTCGCTCGCTAAAGTGAATAGCGAGGCTTTGCAACGCTATCTGGTGATTGACTCGCCCTCGATTCCTACTCAGCCGCCTTCACTGGTGCGCCGGGCTATCTTTGTGTTTGGTGGTTTCCTGGCAGGTGGTTTCGTGCTGATTATGGCTCATCTTGCCCTGCTGATGCTCTTTGATCGCAGGATCTACTTTCCAACGGATGTGCAGTATGGGTTGAATTCGCCCACGCTCGCGATGGTTCCGCTGATCCAGCATCCCTCATCTGGCAACATGCGGGTCAGTTCATCTTCACGCTCTGATCCCGGCGCAACAGGTGCCAAAGGTGTGATTTCGCCTGTGAAGAGCTAATCAAAAAACAATAGGTTCTGGCATGGATATCGTCCTCACGCTCCTCCGCGCCGGTTTGCTCGCGTCTGATCTGATCCTGGCTGTGCTGGTGGCCTATTTGCTCTTGTTGACCGCTGCGGCGTTTTTTGCGCCGCGCTCGACCCCGCAACACGGTGGCACCCCGCGCCACCGTTTCGCCTTTTTGATCCCTGCGCATAACGAAGAGCAGTTGCTGCCCGAGGTGCTCGCGAGCCTTGATCAACTTGATTATCCGCACGCGTTGCGCCAGTTTTTTGTCGTTGCCGATAATTGCACCGACCGTACCGCCGAGGTGGCACGATCCGCCGGGGCCATTGTCTACGAACGCCACGATCAGACGCTGCGCGGCAAGGGTTATGCGCTCAATTGGCTGGTTGAGCAGATCGCCACTCGCGATGAAATCTATGATGCCGTCGTCATCCTTGATGCCGATACGATTGTTTCCTCCAATTTCTTGCGGGTCATGGATGCTCGTTTTGCTCGTGGCGAACGCGTCATTCAGTCCTATTATGCCGTCCGGAATGCCGAAAGTTCGTGGAGTACCTCCCTCCGTGCGGTGGCGTTGATTGTTTTGCATTTTCTGCGCCCCCAGGGGCGCATGGTGCTCGGTGGTTCGACTGGGCTCAAAGGCAATGGCATGGTCTTCGCGACCGATATCGTCCGTCGTCAGCCGTTTACGGGTGGCCTGACTGAGGATATTGAATACCATATGGAACTCATCCTTGATGGTGAGCGAACCATGTTTGCCCCCGATGCCGTGGTCTGGGCCGAGATGCCGAATACGCTCAAGGCCGCCGATTCACAGCACGCACGCTGGGAACGAGGGCGGGTCGAGATGGTGCGCCGTTTTGTCCCTCGTCTCTTGCGTGAGGCGCTTCAGCGCCGCGATTTTATGCTCTTTGATGCCGCGATGGAGCAACTGATCCCGCCCTTTTCGGTGTTGGCAGGGGCCAGCGCCGCTGCCCTTGGGGCCGGTGTTGTGCTGCGCAGCCGTCCGGCGGTGATCATTGGCACTGCGCTGATCGGCGGGCAGGCCGTCTATGTCCTGACGGGCCTCGCCATGACGGGGGCTTCGCCAAAGCTCTATCAGGCCCTCCTCTATGCGCCAGGGTTGGTCGTCTGGAAGATCTTGCTCTACCTGCGCGTGCTCTTCGGGGCCGGTCCAAAAGCCTGGGTGCGTACCGCCCGTAACTGAGGTGAAGTTCCCTTCCTGCACGTGGAGACCGCCAGCTAAACTGGCGGTCTCCACGTGCAGGAAGCGACAATCCTGGCACTCAAAACAAAAGAGTGCTAAAATACCCCTTGACAAAATCCCCCCGCTTGAGTATCATACACAACGGTTAGCACTCGCACGTGATGAGTGCTAACACTTCTCACGTTAGTCAAGTCAGTAAGATGGAGGGATAACGATGACCGATTTCCGTATCCGGCCCCTCGGCGACCGCGTAGTGGTCAAGCCGGTGGAGCGCGAGGAAAAGACCAAGAGTGGGATCTTCTTGCCCGATACGGCCAGCAAAGAGCGCCCGATGGAAGGCACGATTCTGGCTGTGGGTGAGGGCCGCCGCGATGACAGTGGCAAGCTCGTCCCGATGAATGTCCAAGCTGGCGACAAAGTACTTTTCGCCAAGTATAGTGGCACCGAGTTCAAAGTTGACGAGGTCGAGTATCTCATTCTTTCAGAGAAGGATATCCTGGGCATTATCCAGGGCTAATTGTTGAGGAGCACTACGAGATTATGGCTAAGCAGATTTATTTCAACGAAGAGGCTCGCCGCTCGCTCAAGCGCGGTGTAGATATGGTTGCCGATGCGGTCAAGACGACGCTTGGGCCCCGCGGACGCAATGTGGCAATTGATAAGAAGTTCGGCTCGCCTACTGTTACCCACGATGGTGTTACGGTTGCCAAAGAGATTGAACTGAGCGATCCTTTCGAGAATATGGGTGCCCAGTTGCTCAAAGAGGCCGCCACCAAGACCAACGATGTCGCCGGTGATGGGACGACGACGGCGACGGTGTTGGCCCAGGCCATTGTCACCGAGGGTCTCAAGGTTGTCGCCGCTGGTGCCAACGCGATGCTGCTCAAGCGCGGCCTCGACCGTGGCGCCGAGGCGCTCGTTGCTGCCATCAAGGCCAGCGCTACCCCCGTCCGCGACCGTGTTGATATCGCCCACGTTGCGACCAACTCGGCTGCCGATACCGAGATTGGCGAGTTGATCGCCGAGGTGATGGAGAAGGTCGGCAAAGACGGCGTTATTACCGTCGAAGAGTCCAAGGGTGTTGCGTTCGAGAAAGAGTACACCGAGGGCATGCAGTTCGACCGTGGCTATATCTCGGGCTATATGGTGACCAATGTCGAGCGCCAGGAGGCTGAACTCGATGATCCCTATATCCTGATTACTGACAAAAAGATCAGCAGCATCCAGGAAGTGCTGCCTGTGCTCGAGAAGGTGCTTCAGGTTACCAAGAACTTTGTCATTATCGCTGAGGATGTTGATGGCGAGGCGCTCGCTACCCTGGTGGTCAACAAGCTCCGCGGTACGATCAATGCGCTGGCAATCAAGGCCCCTGGCTTCGGCGACCGCCGCAAGGCGATGCTGCAGGATATCGCCATTCTCACCGGTGGTACCGTGATCTCCGAAGAGGTTGGCCGCAAGCTTGATAGCGCGACGATTGATGACCTTGGCCGCGCCCGCAAGGTGGTGGCAACCAAGGACGATACGACCATCGTTGAGGGTCGTGGCGATGAGAGTGGTATCCGCGCTCGTATCGACCAGATCCGCGCTCAGATTGAGACGACGACCAGCGACTTCGATCGCGAGAAGCTCCAGGAGCGTCTGGCCAAGCTCGCCGGTGGTGTGGCCGTTATCAAGGTTGGCGCCGCAACTGAGCCCGAGCTCAAGGAGAAGAAGCACCGCGTCGAGGACGCCCTCAGCGCGACCCGTGCTGCCGTCGAAGAGGGTATCGTTGCTGGTGGTGGCGTCGTTCTCATCAATGTCGTCTCGGCCCTTGATAATGTCAAGGTTGCTCACGACGACGAAAAGGTTGGCCTCCAGATCCTCCGCCGTGCCCTTGAGGAGCCTCTGCGCATCCTTGCTCGCAATGCTGGCGAAGAGGGTTCGGTCATTATCGCCAATGTGCGTCGCTATCAGGAAGAGACCGGTGATAAGACCCTCGGCTATAATGTGCTGACCGGTGAGTATGGCAGCATGATCGAGCAGGGCATTATTGACCCGGTCAAGGTGACCCGCAGTGCGGTGCAGAATGCGGTCTCGATTGCCGGTATGATCCTGACAACCGAGGCGCTCATTACTGACCTTCCCGAAGAGAAGAGCGCTGCCGGCGGTATGCCCGGTGGTATGGGTGGTATGGGCGGCATGGGCGGCATGGACTTCTAAGCGGTTCAAGCGCCGACACAAAAACACGCCAGCAAAGCTGGCGTGTTTTTGTGTCCCGAGGATGTTATGATCTAGGGTGCCCAGCGATACTCTAGTTTCACTGGCTCACGTTCGGTGAGTACCCGTAAGCCCAGCGGATCAATTGGCTGTTGCGGGGCGCTCAGCCGACTCAAGAGCAGGCTGCGCAACGAACTGCTTTGCGTATAGCGTACGACTAGCGCGCTCTCGAGGCCAGCGAGTTCTCGTGCTCCGACGATGGCTTCGTCGAGGTTGCCCAGTTCGTCAATGAGGCCAAGCTCGAGCGCCTGGTTTCCGGTATAAATGCGCCCGTCAGCCAGTTCGCGTACCCGAGCCTCGTCCAGGCCGCGCCCCTCGACAATCACCTGCACAAAGCCATTGTAGGCCTCGTCAACAATGGCTTGCAGCACGGCGATCTCTTCTGGCGTGGCTTCGCGGTTAGAAGAACCAATATCTTTGAGTTCGCCACTTTTGTAGACAATGCTGCGCAAGCCGAGTTTCTCAAAGGCTCCTTCGACGTTGATGGTCGAAAGGATGACCCCCAGACTCCCCGTCAGGGTATCGGGGTTGGCATAGATGCGGTGGGCCGGTGCGCTAATATAATAGCCGCCACTGGCTGCGGTTGATCCCATCGAGACAACCAGGATCTTGCCATTCTCACGCAAGGCACGGAGTTTCTCGTGCAACTCGCTACTCGCAACAACGCCTCCGCCAGGGCTATCCACGCGCAAGAGCACTGCCTTGACGCGATTGTCCCGACTCGCCTGGCGGATCTGGCTCAAGAGTTGTCCCTGCGAGAGTTGCAAGCTAAACGGGTCGGCGGCCGCGCCAATGGCACCACTCACCTCAATAATCACAATGCGATCAGTTCCTGAACCTTCCACCAGTTGTTCTTCCCAGGGCGGTGAAGCGATTGGTCCGATGCTGGTATTGCTGCTGCCGGCAGCAAGCAGCAAAGCGAACCCGCCGAGCGGCAAGAGCGCACAGGCAAAAATAATGCCAATAATGATCGAGACCGCAATGATCCAGCCCCGCGTGGCCGGCTTTTGCGGTGCTGGTTGTTCGACAGACATCTAGCCTCCTTCTGTGGGTCGTTGTACGACCTTGATCGCCGTGCTAAGACGACGGATCGCTGTTTCAATCTGATTGCCAGGTAACTCGCTGAAGGCCAGACGAATATACGCTTCGCCTGAGCCATCGGTATAACAGCGTGTCCCGGGCAAAATTTCAACCCCGTGCTTGAGTGCAACCGGGGCCAGTTCGCTCGCCTGGACTCCTTGTGGTAGCTGCAACCAGATAAAGAAGCCGCCATCTGGTTCGATGAAGGTGGCTTCGGGTAGCTGATGACGCAGCGCCTGACTCATCGTAGCACATTTTATTGCATAATGAGCACAGAGATCCGTAATATGTTGTTCGAGCCGACCGTTGGCGCTAAACCTGGCCACCAGATGGGTCACGAAGGGGCTGCTCGCCCCTTCCAGTTTGAACATCTGTAGACGCGCAATCAGTTCGCGGGGGCCGTGTGCCCAACCCACGCGTAGCCCTGGCGCAAGAATCTTGGAAAATGTGCCGACGCGTAGCACCCATCCTTCCTGATCGAGCGCTGCCATCGGTGGCAATGGCTCACCACGAAAGCGTAGATCAACATACGCATCATCTTCCACGACCAGCACCCCATAGGCGGCGGCAAGTTCAACGATCCGCTGGCGCCGTTCCAGGCTCAACGTGACGCCCGCTGGATTCTGGAAGGTTGGAATAGTATAGAGAAATTTGGGACGAAGATTTTTGCGCTTCAGCGCTTCCAGGGTGGTCGCGAGGGCTTCCACATCCAGCCCATGGGCATCAACTGGCAGCCCGATCATCTGCGCCCCCGCACGCTTGAATTGACGCACGGCCCCCATAAAGGTTGGAGCCTCGACCAGCACGGTATCACCAGGCTCGATCAATACCCGGGGCAAGAGCCCGAGGATCTGCGATGAACCGTAGGCGACGAGAATCTCGTCTTCATGGCTCTGCACGCCCTCACGGTGCAGTCGCTCGGCAATCAAGGTGGTCAATGCAGGTGCAACAGGAGCATAATTCAAGGCGTCATTCAGATGTGAAGCCAAGATCCTGGCCGTTGTGTCAACCAGTTCTTCCTGGGGAAACAACGCCGGATCAGCCAGTCCATAGGCCAGTGAGAGCGGCGGTTCCCCATCAGTCTCAAGGGAAGGCCCCCAGAGCGGGGGCAGTGCTTCGCGCGCTTGGGCTGTGTAGAGGTCGGCAAGTTGCATAGATATTTGCTTCCTTTTCTGGGCTGTCGCCCTAAAAACCTATGCTTGTGCTGGCGAAAACGGCCAGCTTTGCTGGCCGTTTTCGCCAGCACAAGCAAAATGTGTGAGGGCCGCAGCCCAGATTTACGTTACATCACGAGGGCCGGGGTATGATGCAACGAGAGCATCCCGGCAGCGGATTGCTCGGCTGAGGGCAGCGCCGATTCGGCTGGTTTATCTGACGCGGCCATGCAGAGTGCCCCTCGGCGGGCAAGATCCTGACCGACCTGAAAAAGATCACTACACAGTGTCAGGCGCCCATCGTGCATCCGATCCAGCGTTGCGGTGAGTTCAGCGCGCCGAAAGGCTTTGAAGGGCGTTGGATCGCCCTCGGTGACCCTGGTTTGCAATTCTACCTGCAGGCTCGCCAGACTCGCCGGCAAGCGCGGCGTGGCAAGGGCCAGAATCTCGCTGATGGTCGGTGTCGTCCCGTGCAGAATCGCATCAAGCATTGGATCAAGCTCAATTGCCCCGAGCGTCGCCCATAGGGCTGTTGCGACCACGTAGTCCTGATTGTCAAGCGTATAACTGTGCCATTCTTTGCGGCAGAGTTCACTGTAGTAGCGGCGAAACGTGCTCACGTCGAGGGTTTCGCCCACCAGGTGGCTGGCGATCACCAGGGCTCCCTCGGCCCGTGCATCATCAATCGCCCCATCTGAGCGCCCGCGTGGCCCCAGGAGCGTCTTGTCAATATCAATCAGCAGGGCGGTACGTGTCCAGTCAATGCCGCGTGCTTCGAGTTCAGCAATCCATGGGTGGATCAGATGCCAGCGGGTTACCGTCGCTGTATCGCCCTGCCAGGTCATCGACTCGTCGGCAACAGGCCGATCTTCACCGATGAAGCCATAGGCAGGCCGTGAACCGATGATGCGCAGGTGGGCAGCAAGCATGCGATCATTATCGGTGTCGCCAAGCACCGCAAAGGCGGTCAGCGTTGGCCCGCCTCGCAGCTGCTGGGCTGAATCTGCGAGTGCTTGCATCACCTCGGCATAGGCCTGATCACGCTTGCGTGGTGGTGGCCCGTCGCTATGGCCGAGTGATGCACGGATCGTCGCCAGCCGCGGCAGCCGCCGATCACATGCCTCTAGATCACGATAGATCACCACTTCCCCGGTAAGATCGGCAATCGTTGCTCTGATGCTCATGCCTTCACCAGGCCCTGTGCATACATCAGTTCCGCATTGAGCAGGGAACCACCAGCAGCCCCGCGGATCGTATTGTGGCTGAGACAAACCAGTTTGTAATCGAGCAGTGAGCATGGGCGAATCCGGCCCACTGTGGTGCTCATCCCACGCCCAGCCTCGCGGTCACGGCGTGGCTGCGGGCGGTCTGGCTCATCACGCACAATGATGGGTTGGGCTGGCGCACTGGGCAGGTTGAGTTCTTGCGGGAGACTTCGGAACGAGCGCAGCGTCTCGACCACTTCTTCAAGCTCGGGGCGTTGCGCAAAGCCGATCGAGAGGCATTCCAGGTGGCCTTCTAGTACAGGGACACGATTGCAATGCGCTGAAATCGTACACGCAATCGGCACGATGACCCCATCACGCACCACCCCCAGCATCTTCTGCGGCTCGGTTTCTACTTTTGGCTCTTCACCACCAATATATGGGATCACATTGTCAATCGCATCGTAGGAAGGGATGCCTGGATACCCTGCGCCCGAGAGCGCTTGCATACTCATCAACAAGAGCTTGGTGACGCCAAAACGGTCATGGAGTGGGCGCAGCAGCATCGTCGGACCAGTGGCGGTACAATTTGGGTTCGTCACGATTGCTCCAGACCAACCCCGACGGGCGCGCTGCACGTCAATCAACGCGAGGTGTTCAGGATTTACCTCGGGAATCAGCAAAGGTACATCAGGTTCCATACGATGATCCGAGGCGTTGGAACAGACGATATGCCCGGCTCGTGCGAGGCGTTGCTCGATGATGCCTGCTGTTTTGCTGGGCAGGGCCGAGAAGACCAGTGGGGTATCGAGATCGGCATCGTCAGGCAAAATTGTCATACCCTTAACCTCGCTGGGCATAGGCGCATCAAGAACCCAGCGGGTGGCCTCGGCGTAGGTACGCCCGGCACTGCGCTCGCTTCCCACAAGCGCGGCAAGCTCAAACCAGGGATGCCCTTCAAGCAACTGAATAAAACGCTGGCCGACGGTTCCTGTGGCTCCCAGGACACTGACGCGTATCTTCATCGAGCTTACTCCTTCAGTCTACATCCTCGCGTGAACCTCTGTGCTTCCCTCGGCGAGGTAGCGGTAGGGATCGGTATAGGGTGTATTATAAGCGCTACTGCGCAGAGTGAAACATCGTCGAACAACAGGAAGAACGCTTATGATCAATGCACTGCTGAGCCTGCTCGTTTTTCAATTGCTTGGTGAGGTGCTGGTACGCGCCATGGGGGTGCCGATTCCCGGGCCAGTCGTGGGGATGTTGCTCCTCTTTGGTGCCCTGAAGCTCCGTGGACGTGTGCCTGATACGCTCCACAAAGTGTCCGAAGCCCTGCTCAATAATCTCTCGCTGCTCTTTGTGCCTGCCGGAGTTGGGGTGATGGTTCACCTGAATCTGTTGCGCACAGGATGGTGGCAATTGCTGGTGACGGTCATCGTCAGCACGCTCATTACCCTTGTTGTGACGGCCCTCACGATGCAGGGCTTGGTCAGTGTCCAGCGATGCGCCAGGGGAGGTCAGACAGATGGGTGAACCAATCATCGAAATCTGGGTCTACCTGGCTCAGACGCCGCTGCTCTGGCTGGTGACGACGATCGGGGTCTATCAGGTTGCGCAGGCCCTATCACGGCGTGTTGGGGCACCCCCGTTGCTCAATCCGGTCTTACTGACGATTGTCGCGCTTGTCAGTCTCCTGCTGCTCACCGATACATCCTATGACGTCTATTTTGACGGGGCGCAGTTTATTCACTTTTTGCTCGGGCCGGCTACCGTTGCGCTGGCGATGCCACTCTATCAGGCCGAGCGCAAACTACGCCAGGTGCTCTTGCCTGGGCTTGGTGCGCTGGTCGTTGGTGCGGCTACCGGAATCATCGCAGCGGTGCTGATTGGCACCCTGGTCGGGTTAGACGAACCGGTGTTGCGTTCGCTGGCTCCCAAGAGCATCACCACCCCGATCGCCATGGGTGTTGCCGAGGCAATTGGAGGCTTGCCGTCACTCACGGCGGTGCTGGTCATTCTGACCGGCATGGTGGGGGCTATGGTGGGGCGTGAAGTGCTTGACCTGTTGCGTTGTCGCGATCAGAGTATCCGCGGCTTTGCGATGGGCCTGGCGTCACACGGGCTCGGCACTGCACGCGCACTACAACTCGACCGCGAGGCAGGAGCCTTTGCGGGGCTGGCGATGGGACTCAACGGGGCGATGACGGCCATGCTGGTGCCGCCACTTTTGAGATGGTTGGGTTTATAATGTTACGCGACAACCCGCGTCACGATGCGAGTTGTCGCGTCGCTTGTATTACTCACGCTGCATCGTGCCATCAGGCAGCCAGCGAATGCGTACACCGTCAACGTCTGTCCAGGTCTCGCCTGGTTCGTCGTCATCTTCTTCACGCACCATGACCGGGCCATTGTTGCGCGACCAGAGCATCAACTCGTCAATCGTATACCAACCTGATTGGTACTGAACCTGATCAGTTGGATTCAACCAGAAGCGTATTTGCCCATCCATCCACTGCCAGCGTTCAAGTGATCGCCACTGCTTGCCCTGGTCGTTGAGTGCTGTCTTCAACTCTTCAAGCATACGCAGCAGTTCGGGGAGGGTGTGGCGGTTACTGTAGCGAAGTTGGATAAGACGATGATTTACCGCATCACGTAACCGTTCCAACTCGGTCAGACTCAAACCATCGATATCAATGTCGATCACAGCAGCGTCCTTTCTGTGGACACCGGTTCAGCTGGGCGGCTGTGAACGCCGTAGAGGAAGTCGTGCGACTTCGCAGCTGACCCGCTCCAATGTCCATTCCAGAGCGACTCCGTGGGTTCCATCCGACGCGTACTGCGGTGTACGTAGGTCGTCGAAGCTTGTTCCCGCTATTGTATCATACCGCAAATCTATTACCAGGAACCTGGCAAAAACGTGACACTCTTGTCACCTAGAGGAAAATTGTAGCATTTCATCGGGGAAAATAGGGGCCAGGAGCTGCCATCTTGGTCAAAATTGATGGCAAGTGGCCTTCAGTACTTGCGAAACGTGGCCTTCGTCGGTTAAGATAGACAAAAGCAGGATACCATGACATGATTTTCCGCGCTGAGCCGTTTATACTAGTGCCAGGGTGATCCTACCGCGAGTTGTCGACTATCTGGTGCGGCAACGGAAGTAATTCAGTTGATGGACTGGTCTGCGCTCGCATCAGCCCAGTCTGGAGTTGCACAACGCAGAGATGACGGCCCTCCTTCGCCAGCAACACGTAATGCATTCCAGGGTGGTCGCCCTGCCGCTGCTGGCACGATGGTAAAGCGGTGGGTTGCTGGTTTCCGGTTAAGGAGCAGGTAACATGCATATTCTGGTGGCCGATGATGATATTCCCAGTGTAAAGTTGACGTCTTTTGTGCTGGAAGAGGCGGGTTACCGGGTCTATAAAGTCTATGATGCGCAGAATATCTTGCAAGCCGTTGAACAGCACAATCCTGATCTGATCCTGCTTGATGTCATGATGCCCCGATCAGATGGCTTCGAGATTTGCCGTCAGATCCGGCGTAATTCGGATGTGCCGATTATTTTTCTCTCAGGTCGTTCCCTGCTGCAAGATCGGGTAATGGGGTTGCAAATTGGTGCTGATGACTATCTGGTCAAACCCTACGAGCCATCTGAATTGCTTGCGCGCGTGGAGGCAGTGCTGAGGCGTCGCAACAGTGATATGCTCAACCCTTCGTCACGCCTGAGTCAAGGTGAAATCACGCTTGATCCTGTGGAACATAAAGTGATTTTTACCGATAATCGCACAACTGAATTGACTCCTCTTGAGTTCCGGTTGCTCTATTATCTGATGAAGAATTCCGGACGCATTCTCAACATTACCCAGATTCTTAATAAGGTCTGGGGCTATGATTATGAAGGCGAGAGCAACCTGGTCGCGGTCTATATTCGCCGTCTACGCACCAAAATCGAAGAAGATCCTGAACATCCCCGCCATGTGATTACTGTGCGTAACCTGGGCTATAAATTTGAGCCTTGAGGAAGAGGGCCGATTTCATGGCGGCAACCGAGACACCTCTTGCGCGTGATCCGTTCTGGTTACGCGCTACTATTCGTACCGGTGTGCGCGCAATGTTGCCGCTCCCCGTGCTGGGCCTGGCCTGGTGGTTGGCACTGATGTCTCTTGAGACGACCACGACCTTCGGGCTTGTGATCTATGCCGTTGTCAACCTGATGTTGTTGGCAGGGCTTATCAAGGCTGATCAACAGCGACAGCAGCGCACGCTGTTCGCCTTGTTGCTTGTGTCGGTTGCCAGTGATGCCATCCTTGCCTGGTTCCTCTTTGCCACCGCTGGCCCATTGACCCTCGGTATCTTTCCTCTCTATGTGGTGATGGTGCTGAAGGCGCTCTGCTATCGCCGCATTACTCTCTGGACGTTATTGGTTCCAGCCCTGGTGGGGCCAGTCGATCTCGCTGTCCTCTATCTGACGCAACGCCCGGAAGCTTTTTCGACCGAAGAATGGCTCGCCTTCTGGGGAATTGTGGCTAGTACCGTCTTTTTTGTGGTGTTGTTGCTCGTACTGACTGAACAGCGCATGGTAACTGCACGACGCCTGAGTCTTCGCCTGGAACAGGATCGCTACGCCAACGCTGAACACGTCGCTGAGCTCGAAGGCATTGCGACGGATCTCCGCTCGCGTATTCGCCGCCAGCAGACGCTCGAAGAGAGTTTGCGGGCCATTACTGGTTTGCTCAGCCTTGATGCAGTGTTGAGCCAGATCCTTGATAGTTTGCGCCAGATGCTTGGATCACGGCCCGTCAAGGCGACCGCACTGACCCTTGCCCGCCGTGACCAGTTTGACCACCGTCTGTTGAGTAATGATTCTAGGCTGGCAAGTGAATTGGCCTGGGCTGAAGTGCTCGCCTCGCATGTCATCGAGGCCCGTACGCCTTTGCTGGTGGGTGATGCGAGCAGTGAGCCCGAGTGGCTCGCCCTCCAGCCTTTTGCGATCAAGTCGGCGCTCAGTGTGCCCTTGATTGACCCTGATGATCAGGTGCTTGGTGCCTTGACGATTGTCAGTGATGAACCTCACCTCTTTACGTCGGTCGAGTCACGGTACCTCACCTCGTTTAGCATCCAGGCAAGTATTGCGATTCATAATGCTGATTTGCATACCCAGTTGACCCGTCAGCGCCTTTTGCTTGAAGCAGTTCTGCGTGATATTGGCGATGCGTTGCTCGTCGTTGATGCTCAGGGGGCCTTGCTCTTGGGTAATTCCCATGCGTATAAGGCGCTCCAGCATAACGATGTCCACGCAGGGAAGCTGCGTGAGGTGCTCGATCAGTTGAACCAGGAGATTCGTGAACATGAGGTTCCCGTCTTGACCCGCGAATTGACGGTTGGTGAGGGTGACGATGAATTGCACTATGAGATCTTTGCCTCGCTTGTGCGCGTGCCTGATGAAGGTCCGTGCCCGGTTGCTTTTGTCCTCCATGATGTGACCAGTCTGAAGATCCAGGAGCTACAGCGGGTCGAGTTTATTTCGATGGTATCACATGAATTGCGCAATCCCCTCAATACGCTCAATGGCTTCCTCAAGGTTGTGTTGCAAGGCAAAGCCGGAGCTTTGAATACCCTCCAACAAGAGTTTCTGGCGCTTGCTGATGAACAGGCGGATGCACTCAAAGGACGGATTACCGAACTGCTGGAATTTAATCGTCTCGAAGCCGGGCGCCTTCAGTTGCATCCCGATTGGTCTGATCTGACTGACCTCTTGCTGATGACGGTGGCGCGGTTTCAACTTCAGGCTGATCAGGCTGGGTTGGCTATTGTTGCACACATTCCACCCTCGATTCCTGAACTGTTGATGGATACAGAACGGGTTGGTCAGGTTGTGACGAATTTGATTGAAAATGCGATTAAAGCAACACCGAGCAATGGTATAATTACCGTTGGCGTTGATGTACACGAGCGAGATGTCGAAGTGTATGTGCTTGATACAGGGATTGGCATTTCACCTGAAGAGCAGGAGAAGATTTTTGATCGGTTTTATCAGGTGAAGAATCGCTCTGCAACACAGGGCGTGCATCTCGGCCTTGGCCTCTCGATCTGTCAACAGATTATCGAAGGCCACAATGGGCGGCTCTGGGTTGAAAGCGAAGAGGGCAAAGGAAGCCGCTTTGCCTTTGTCTTGCCCTTGGTGCTCCGCGAACAGACGATTAGCGAGACGGTTCATTGACGTTCAGATGCTCCTGCTCGGAAGCGAGGTTGATGCGTGAACATAGCACTCATTGCACTGGCTAGTGCGCCTAACCCGGTCTGCCCTCCCCTTAGTCTCGCGTATCTGGCGGCACTGCTCGAACAGCGACGCCATATTGTGCGTATCTATGATCTTGCCCTTGAACCTGATATTCCCCTCGCCGAGGCCCTCCAACCCCTCCGTTCCTTTTCACCCACGGTGGTCATTGTTGCTGGTGAATACGAAGCTGATCTCAAAGTGGCTCTCCACGCGTTGCAAGAGGTTCATGATGGGCAGGTACTGGCGATGCCCATGAGTCGCAATGGCCTTGATGCCTGGCAGGTGAGTGTCGAAGGCCTGACATGGTTCGATCAGCAGTATGGGCAAGTCAAACAGGAGCCTTTGCCGGCCAGTTGCAATCAGTTGCCGTTACCCGCTCGCCACTTGCTCTCGCTCGAACGCTACGCCTTGCGTGCCGCCGGTGGTGAGTTGCAGACGAGCGTTGCGATTGCTGGGCTCAATCCTGTTGGTGACTTTGTGTTGCGGACACCCACCCAGATTGTGGCCGAGTTGCGGTCCCTTGCGCACGAGTTTGGTGTTCGCCATTATCTGCTCACCGATGTGCCGGTGACGATTGACCTTGCCTGGTTGGAGGCGTTGTTGCACTACCTGTTGCAGGCCCAACTCAGGATTAGTTGGGAGGCGCACGCCTCTTTTGTCCACCTGGGGCATGCGTTGCTGGCGCGGATGGCGCGGGCCGGGTGCGAGTGTCTGATCTTTGATCTTGATGCCCCAGCACTTTTCGAGTCACTCGCCGCTCGTCAACAGTTCCGTCAGATCGTCGCTAGCGCCCGTGATGCGCAGATCTTTGTGCGTGCTAACCTGAAACTTGAACCGCCATATGCGTCATTGACTCGGTTGATTGATGTGGCTGCGAGCTTTGGACTCGATGACGTGAGTTTTGATGTCTCGCCCGCAGTAGCGCGGAGCGTCGGGGCTGATGCGCAGGAGTTGCGCCAGATCGCCCATCAATTGTATGCGCAAGGACGCGATCGTCAGCGCTGGGTTGATCGTTTTGGGCCTGCCCTTGGCAATCTGATCTGGCGCTTACGTGGGTTACATGTCTCAAATCAGCCTGATTGATTGAGAGGCAAAGCAAACGCGGGGCCAATCATGCTGGCCCCGCGTTTGCTTGATCGTACGGTTTGTTCGTCTGGGAGCGAGGTTTTCTGGTCTAGGTATTGGCTTCGACAAGCTCAGCCAACGGCGGACGATGGGCGTTGCGAATGGACGGAGGCTGAGCTTGTCGAAGCCCCCGCTGGTATCAAATTATTATACGGTAAGCAAATGCCGGAATTTGTCAAAGTTCCGTGGACCAACACCAGCAATGCCGTTGAGCTCTTCTACGGTGCTGAAGGGGCCACGTTCCTGGCGATAGGCAATGATGCGCTTGGCCAGTGATGGGCTGATTCCAGGCAACGCTGCAAGCGTTTTTTCGTTCGCAGTGTTGAGGTTGACAAGCTCGCGTGTTCCTTCGGCTTCGTCATCCACTTCTTCCGCTTCTTCCACGTCTTCCTCGACCGACTCCTGTTCATCAGCAACAGTTTCAGCGACGGCGTCGGCGGTGTCAGCAACAGTTTCGGCAATGGCGTCGGCGGTGTCGGCGACGGTGTCGGCGACGGCGTCGGCGGTGTCGGCGACGGTGTCAGCGACGGCGTCGGCGGTGTCGGCGACGGTTTCGGCGGTGTCGGCGACGGCGTCGGCAATGGCGTCGGCGGTGTCGGCGACGGTGTCAGCGACCGCTTCAGCGCTCACTGGGGCAGGTGCTTGTGCTCCGGGTAACGGTGTGCTTGGTGGTGCACCACGGTGAACCCGCGTGGGGATGCGGCGCGGCCCGCTGCTGGCGGCTGGATTTGCTGATGATGGCCCGCTCGTTGCTGGTGCAGCAGCAGGACGAGCAGATGGTGTATACGGTGCCGGGCTGACCGGTTCGTTTTGCTGGCGTAGCCAGCGCCAGGCCAGATATCCAGCCCCGGCCAGAGTACTCAACCAGAAAAGCCTGCGTAGCATCATGATCTCCTGTGGAACAATGACCTCAAGTACCACTCCTGATGGAGGGGTGGGAGCTACAAGCCCCCGATTAGGATCGTCTTTTTTCCTTTACAACGCAACAAGTGACCGCAGTAGGGTCAGATTTTCGATATCTTCGAGCATCGCATCACCTTTAGGCGTCTCGATAATCTTTGGAATGGAACGAAAACGTGGATCATTGACCAGCAGACGAAAGGCCTCAAGGCCAAGGAAGCCTTGCCCGATATGGGCGTGGCGGTCAACGCGACTCCCGAGATCCTTTTGCGAATCATTCACATGAAAGCACTTGATCCGGTCAAGCCCCACGAGCCGATCAAACTCGGCGAAGGTGGCCGCGTAGGTCGTAGGGGTACGGATATCATAGCCGGCGGCAAAGATATGGCAGGTGTCGACACAAACAGCCATGCGATCATGGTGGGGAACCAGTTCAAAGAGCCGCGCCAGGTGCTCAAAACGATGGCCAAGCGCTGTGCCCTGTCCAGCGGTTGTTTCGAGCAGCACGGTTGTCGTGCCCCCAACCCCCTCGGCAAAGAGGCGATTGAGTGCCACTGCTTCGCGCTCGAGACCAGCCTCTTCGCCACTGCCCGTATGCGCCCCGGGATGGGTTACGAGGTAAGGAATATCAAGCAGTGCGCAACGCTCGAGCTCATCGGCAAAGGCACGCATTGATTTTTCCCAGAGTTCATCCGCAGGGGCGGCCAGGTTGATCAGGTACGAATCGTGAACAATGACCGGGCCAATGCCACTGCGAGCCTGTTCCGCCTTGAATGCGGCAATTTCGGCCTCGGGCAGTGGTCGCGCAACCCACTGGCGCTCGTTTTTGCTAAAGATCTGCATAGCCTCACAGCCAACTTGCTCACCACGAGCAAAGGCTTTGGAGACCCCGCCTGCGATCGACATATGTGCGCCAAATGGCATACAAACCTTTACAGACGATGCTTTGAAACCTGCTTGATTATAGCATGATCTACGCAACAGGCGTGAAGCTGTATCTGTTCACGGTAACTGTTCACATGTGTCCTGGGAGCGAGGGCGTCCCGCCCTCGGCATGCCTTCGAGGGTGAGACGCCCTCGCTCCCAGGCTTCGCCTGAATCCGCTCGTCCAGACCTCACAGATCTGTGAGGTCTCGCCCGTGTCGCGTCTACCGGATTGTGTACTGGAAGACCATAAGCCCACGGCTGCAGGGGCAAAGCCCGGCGTCGCGGGCTGAACCGGCCTCGCATCTTGGGCGATTGCATCTTCCGTGTAGGCATCCCGCCAAGGCACCCGCACGGGCACCCGCAAGGGGTGCCCCTACACCGGATGCGGGCGCCGCCCCGGGGCGGGACACCCCTTGCGGGTGCCCCGCCCCGGTACGGGCACCCCTTGCGGGTGCCCTGTTGTATCCGCTTTCGTATGATGCAATCGCCCTAGCCTCGCACCTTGAGATAGATGACGGATCAGCCCTGGATCGTGTATTATTAGGCCATGGAGAAATTGTCGAACGCATTTGCTGTCGGGTTGGGTAAAACGACAGGTACGCTGTCGCGCATGTTGCGCATCGGTGGGGGTACAACGCTGCCCGGAAGGGTTGCCCGTCTGGTTGCGCCTTCGGTGTTACGCGATCTGAGTGCTACGCTGCCAGGTGGGGTGATCCTCCTCTCGGGTACCAATGGCAAAACAACAACCAGCCGGATGTTGGCTGAAATCTTGTGCGCCAATGGCGAGCGGGTCTTGCACAATCGTGCGGGGGCGAATCTGATCACAGGGTTGACGACAACGGCGCTGGCCGGCACCGATTGGCGGGGGCATCCACAGGCGACCATTGGCCTCTTTGAGACCGATGAGGCAGCGCTTCCGCAGGCGCTTGCCGAGACCGCCCCTCGTCTTGTGCTGATCAATAATCTCTTTCGCGATCAGCTTGATCGCTATGGCGAAGTTGATACCCTGGCCCAGGCCTGGAAACAGGCGCTCCGAACGCTCTCGCCTGAGACTTGCATCGTGTTGAATGCCGATGATCCCGCCGTTGCCTATCTTGGACACGATCTGGGATGTCACGTCTTGTACTACGGGCTCGAAGATGCACAGCATGCAGTTGGTGCGGGGGCACATATTGCCGATTCGCAGTTTTGTCAGCAGTGTGGCGAGCGTTATCTCTACAGCCTGGCTTTTTATGCCCATATTGGCCACTACCAGTGTCCACGCTGTGGCTATCAGCGCCCCACAGCCCAGGTGCAACTGGCCCGGCTTGACCTGAGCGGCATCGAGGCCAGCAGGCTCTATCTACGCTATCCTGGCGGGGGGCTCGAACTCAATTTGCCGCTCCCTGGGCTCTATAACGCGACCAATGCCCTGGCTGCGTTTGCGGCTGCGCTCGCCCTTGGTGTACCACCAGCGATAGCCCGCCGTGCGCTTGAACGGTTTAGTGCCGCGTTTGGGCGGATCGAGCGGGTGACTGCGGGGGAGGGTGGTGCGCCGATGCTGATTGCCTTGATCAAGAATCCGGTTGGCGCAACCGAAACAGTGCGGATGATCGTCCAGACGTCGGCGGTTCCAGCGCACCAACCACGAGGACTGCACCTCTTGATCGCGATCAACGACCGTTTTGCCGATGGAACTGATGTCTCGTGGCTATGGGATGCCGAGTTTGAAGCCCTGGCGGGCCAGGTTGCCTCGGTGGTCGTCAGCGGTACACGGGCCGAAGATATGGCGGTACGGCTAAAATATGCCGGCGTTGATCCCGCGATGATGCGCATTGTCCCCGAGGTGCATCCAGCGCTTGATACAGCCCTGGCTCTGCTGCCAGCGGGGGCAACGCTGGCGATCTTGCCCACCTATACTGCGATGCTTGCCTTGCGCCAGGATCTTGCGCGGCGGGGGTGGGTGAAGCCCTTCTGGGAAGGGTGAGTTGGTGCGCTGAAAAGAGCCAGCAAAGCTGGCTCTTTTCAGCGCAAAAAGCTAGGTTGAAGGGCTATGCCCGATCCTATGCACGGGCAAAGACGAGGGTGGCCCCGTCATCAATGGTGATCGTCAGGGTCTCGCCCTCGATCACATAACTCGTGGCCCGGCTGAACTGTTCCAGGAAGGCCATTTCCTGGGCCATGATTGCATCCTCGCACGCCATCATGGTGCTGCCGGCCTGCGTAATACTGAGCGTACCTTCGGCGACGGTGTAACCGGCAAAGTAGCGGTTGCAGCCAGCCGAACCCGCGACCCGGCCTTCGTCGTCAAACTCGGCGGAGATTGGCGTACCCTCGCTCAGTGGCGCTGCGCCGCTGAGCTCAGTCAGCACCCAACTCGTTCCGGCCAGGGCATTGCTTGCCTGCCCAAAGACAAGCGTGGTGCCGTCATCAATGGTGATCGTCAGGGTCGCGCCGTCGATCACATAGCTCGTCGCCCGGCTGAGTTGATCGAGGAAGGCCTGCTCTTGCGCCATGACTGCTTCTTCACATGCCATCCGTGTGCTACCGGCCTGCGAAATGCTGAGCGTGCCATCAGCAACGGTGTAGTCGGCAAAGTAGCGGTTGCAACCAGCCGAACCTGTGATGCGGCCTTCGTCGTCAAACTCGGCCGAGATTGGCGCACCCTCGCTCAGCGGCGCTGCGCCGTTGATGGTGGTGAGGATCCAACTCGTTCCGGTCAGGTCATTGCTTGAGGTCACTTCTTCCTCCGCACGCTCAAAGACGAGGGTGGTTCCGTCATCAAGGGTGATCGTCAGGGTAGCGCCATCAATCGCATAGCTTGTAGCGCGGCTGAATTGATCGAGGAAGACCTGTTCCTGTGCCATGATCGCATCTTCACACGCCATCATGGTGCTGCCAGCCTGGGTAATGCTGAGCGTGCCATCGGCAATGGTGTAACCCGCAAAGTAGCGGTTGCAACCAGCCGACCCCGCGACGCTTCCCTCGGTATCAAACTCGGCGGAGATTGGCGTGCCCTCACTCAGCGGTGCTGCGCCGTTGAGCGCGGTAAGCACCCAACTCGTTCCGGCCAGGGCATCACTCGTCTCTGGCGTCGTGGCTTCTTCGGTAACAGGGGTCTCCTGTTCGGTCGTCGCCGGTGTCGGCTCGGTTGTTGAGCCGGTGCTCGGTGCTGTGCCACAGGCAGCCAGGACAAGCATGCCCATCAGCAGCGCCGAAAGGATCGTCATACGCAACTTCATTGGTCTCCTCACTTCTACTCAAGGATAATCTGTGTGCGGGGCCACGGTTCTGGTGCTGTGTAGCCCTGCCATAGAGAGAACGTTGTCTTGGGCAGTAATGTTCCCACCTGACGCTCTTTCTCAGCTTTTTCTCAGCCAGTCGCGTAGGGCATAGGGTAGATAGACCAGCACAAACGCGAGTAGGCCGACAAACTGCAGTGGAATGAGATACCAGGGCCACGGCCCCATGAGATCGAGCAGACTTGGGAAGGCCGGTTTGCGGGCGATAAACATATAGTTGCCCCCAGTGAGCCAGTTGACTAGGCCAACAACAAGCAAGATGGCATTGGTAAGCAGAAAGACCCGCCCAAGCGACCTCCAGGTAGGGCGATAGTTCCAGGCTCTGATCGCAAACAGGGCCGCCAAAAGCGGGACCGCATGTGAGGTCCAGAAGATCCAGTAGACAAAATGGGGGAAATTGAACCCGTTGCTCTGGAGATCCGGGGTGAGCAGGGCTTGAACCGAACCGGCAAAGCCCCAGAAATAGATCAGTTCGAACAGCCGCTCGTTGCTCGTTGCCAGCATCAAGGCTGACAGTGGCACCGCCAGCGTGCAGAGGTGCAACGGCAGCGAATACTGTATATTCCAGAGTCCGTTGCTCAGTTGCCAGAGATCCCAGGCGAACCAGTTGGCAAGGCTGTAGACAATCAAGCCACGCTTGAGCAGCGTGCATCCTTGCGTATCAAGGCGTGGTGTCACCCACGCCAGGGCGACACATCCCAGGGCAATCGCCAGCAGTGGCAAGAGATGCGCAAGCGACCAGAGCTCAAATCGAGGTCCGACAAACGATGGGCCAAAAATATTGGGGAACATTACCGTTTCCTATCTCTCGTTGTTCATTGAAGTTGCACCCATCTTCTATTCTTCGTATAATACCAATTCCGCTTGAAGGTGCCGCATTGTCATGCTGAGCGCAGCGAAGCATCTGTGCCGTCGGGACGCCCGAGACCCTAAGCGAAGCGAAGGGTGACAATGCGGCCTACTCAATGGTAAATGGTATAATACAGCGATACTACTCTATCAACCGAAGGATGCTTGCCAATGCCGATGTACGAGGTCGAGACATCACAGCCGCCTGACCTCGTGGCGGCGTTGTGTGAAACCTGGCCGCGCATTGCCGAATTGCTTGCCGATCTGGAGACCGAGGCGATGGCCGAGGCGCGGATCGGCGGTTTGCGTCATATCGGGGCTGTCTGGTATGCGCAAGGAGGCGTGGCTGAGGTTCTGACCGAACTCGGGCTGGTGCTCGCGGAACGCCTCAAGCTCTCGCAGGGGTTGGTGGTCAGTGAATTATTGCTGGCGTACGGGGCGGCTCAGGAAGAGCAACGTACCCGCGAATGGGAAGCCCGTCTGCTGGCGCGCGCCTCTGAGCTCGATGGTCTTCATCGCATTATCTCGGCGGCAAACTCGACGCTGGATCTCGATACCTCCCTCCAGACCGTGGTTGAAACAGTTGCCCAGGTTGTTGGGGTCGAGGCGTGTTCTGTCTATCTTTACGACAAGCACCGCGACGAGTTGGTCTTGCGGGCGACCCGTGGGCTCAACCGTGCCGCGATCGGGCAGGTTGTTTCGCACCTGGGGCAAGGGGTGACGGGCTGGGCTGCTCAGCTTGGGCATCCCGTGGCGGTGCGCGACGTCTGGCAAGATCCTCGTTTCAATGTTGAACCACAGCTCGGCGAAGAGACGTTTCGCTCGATGCTGGCGGTGCCGATTGTGCTCTTTAGTGCCGAGCGCTATCAGTTCAGTGCCGACAAGCTGCAAGGGGTGATTACCGGGCAGACGATCGGTCCGCGTGACTTTACGCAGGAAGAGATCTCGTTTGTCGAAGTGGTGGCGGGCGAGCTTGCCTTCTTCATTGCCAATGCGCAACTCTATCAGCAGACCGACGAACGCCTCCACCAGAAATTGCGTGAACTGACGACGTTGCAGCAGGTCTCGAAAAGCATTGCCGAGCAGATCGGGTTGCGTGATGTGCTTTCGCTGATTACCGAGAAGGCGGTCGAACTCGCCCAGGCTGACCGGGCTTCGATCTTTCAGATGGGCGACGACGGGCACCTGCAATTGATGGCGACCTACGGCGGCGAGGGTGACGGCGTGCGGGATTTCATCATCCAGACGGTGCGAGATAGCCGCCCGCTGGCTGTGATGAATGCCTATCAAGATGCGCGCTTCCCCGAACTGGCTGCCGTTGCGCGGCGTGAGCAGTTTCATTCGCTCTTTTGCATGCCGTTGCGCGCCCGCGAACGCACGATTGGCGGGATTTGCCTCTATAAACGCGAGCCGCACCTCTTTGATTATGAGCAGGTACGCTTGCTCAGCACCTTTGCTGATGAGGCCGCCATTGCGATTGAAAATGCCCGTCTCTATGAAGAGAGCCAGCGGGCGCTCGCGATCAAGTCGGCCCTGCTGCAAGAGATGCACCACCGGGTGCGCAATAATCTCCAGACCATCTCGGCGCTGCTGGCAATGCAACTGCGACGGGTTGAGCCGCACAGCCAGGGGGCCAAGGCGCTGCGCGAGAGTGCGGCGCGCATCCAGTCGATTGCGGCCATTCACAATCTGCTCTCACGCGAGGATGTGGGCGTCACCAATGTCAATGCCGTGGCCCGGCAGGTCGTCGAGAGTGCGCAGTCAACCCTGGTGCATAGCGATGCACCCGTTCGGTTTGCCATTATGGGCGATGAGGTGCGCGTTGGTTCACGGGATGCAACGGTACTGGCGCTGGTCATCAATGAATTGATTAGCAATGCCCTCTCGCACGGGCTTGCCGCTGAGGGTGGTAGTGTCGAGGTTGAAGCCAGGCTGGGTATAGGCCAGGTGATGGTCGAGGTTCGCGATGATGGGCCGCGCCATCCACCACCACCGCGCCCCCCCCATAGCAGCGGGCTGGGTTTGCATATCATCGAAACGCTCGTTCACCAGGATCTGGGGGGAGATTTCCGCCTGATCCGCGATGATGAGCACGGTTGGATGCGGGCACAGATCTGCTTTCCGCAACATATTATTGATGAAGTTGGGGAAACGCTGTGAAATCTGCCTAAGGAGGCGTGATGAGTGATTTTCCGACTGAGGGACGTCCGCCTTTTATCAACCGACGCCTGTCGCTTGCGGAATGGAAGCAGTATGTGGCCGGGTATGACTTTGGCTCCCTGGCCCCAAGTCGCCTGGTGCTGCACCATACCTATACGCCTACCGAAGCACAGTGGCGCGGCCTTACGACGATGCGCGGTATTCAGCGCTTTTATGCCGCCAAGGGCTGGATGGCAGGGCCGCATCTTTTTGCTGGCCCCGATGGGATCTGGCTCGCTACCCCGATGGCGCAGGTCGGCGTCCACGCCGGTGTCGGCAATGGCTCAGTCGCCCAGGGCTGGTATTCGATTGGCCTCGAGATGGTTGGTCGCTTTGATGCAGTGCGTCCCGCTGGGGCCGTCTGGAACTATTCTCTGGCGGTGATGGGTGAATTGTCGCGTCGCCTGCGTATTCCACCGCGCCAATTGATCTCTTTTCACCGTGATTACACGAATGCAAAGAGTTGTCCGGGCTGGGCTGTGACGAAAGAGTGGGTCTGGGCGAGTGTCGAGGCCTATCTGAATAATACCGCGGTTCCCCCGCCCCCGCCTCCCGATCCGCCTGTTATTCAGCCTTCCGATGAGGTCTTGCTCGAGCGCTTGCTTGAAGAGACCTTTCGTCAGCGGGCAGGGAGTCAGGGTTATAATCCGGCCTGGAGTTTCCATCAATATGCGGTTGAGCAGCAACTCGGGGCCCCTATCGGGCCAAGTCGTACCCTGGTGGAAGGCGGGCGGCAGTACGATATGCAACCCTTTGCCCGCGAGACGCTCTATACGGAAGTACCCAACTGGGGCGATGTGCGGACGCTCTCGGATCTGCTTGGGGGGAGTATTCCGCCCGCAGGTCTTGGGCGACGCTTGCTCGAAGAGACCTTTGCCGTAGGCAATGCTCCTTTCCGCCCCGACTGGGCGTTTCATCAGTTTGCGTTGCTGCGTCGCATGGGGCCGCCACTTGCGCCCGGGGCGACGATCACGGTTGATGGCAAACAGTATGCCTATCAGGTCTTTGCGGTTGATACACTCTATAACTTGGTGCCCAACTGGGAAGATGTGCGCCTCTTGAGCCATCTCGCCGGGGCAACAAATGCCAGTGATGTCCGCCTGCGTGAGGCGTTGCTCTCTACGACCTACCGGGTTGTCGGGCAAACGTATCGGCCAGATTGGGCGTTTCATCAACGCGCTCGTCGCGATGCGCTTGGGGCACCACTCTCGGCTTCGTACCAGATTCTGGTGGAAGGGCGGAGCTATGCGATCCAGGTCTACGCGCTTGACACCCTCTTTAACCTTGTGCCCCGCTGGAGCGAGGTGCGCCGGATGAGCCAACTCTTTCCGGCACCATCGGTGCTCGGTGGCGCATCGCGTTCCACTGCGGTTGAGCCAGCGATGACGATCCTCGGTGGCAGTGCTGACGATGACGCACCGGTTGCCATCCGCGAGACCCCGGAGCAGGGTGCCTTGCATCCCGACCGGCTTGATCAATCGATTATTCGCTCTACTCTGCCATCCTGGGCACGTAGCTCACGCGATGGGCGCAAGGTTGAATTAGTGGTGCTGCATGCGTTGCCAGGTTCCCCCGAGGATGTTCTGGCTAGGATGACCGATCCTGGGTCGCCCTTTGCGACCCATTATTATGTGACCCTCGCAGGCACGATCATCCAGGTGATCGATGAGGCCGAGGCAGCCTGGCACGCTGGCTTCGGCTCGGCCGATGGACTCTGGTGGAATCTCAATACCATCAGTCTGGGCATTGGCCTTGAACGACCGGCTGACTGGCCTGCGAGTTTGCCTGGCGAGACGACTTTGCAAGTCGCCGCACTCACGAACCTCTTGTGTGAACTGAGTATTCGGTATCAACTGACGCCTGATGCGATCCTGCTCTGGAGTAGCCTCGCTGGTGGTGATCCCGAACTGCTCGACGGTTTGCCGCTCGTGAGTCTGTGCGAGGCAATCAGCGTATGATTCAGGCAACCACGCGCCTCTATCTTCATGACTCAAGTCGCTTCAATTTTGAGGCCACCGTGGTTGCTGCGCAGATCCGTGATGGCGTGCATTGGATCGCGCTTGATCAGAGCGCTTTTTATCCCGAGGGCGGTGGTCAGCCAGCGGATCGAGGAACCCTCAACGGCCTGCCAGTCACTGATGTCCAGGCGCACGAAGATGTTGTCTGGCACGCGCTTGGTGCAGCAGGTAATGACCAGAGCCTTGCCGTAGACACACATATCCACGGTGCGGTTGATCCGATTCGACGTCTTGATCATATGCAGCAACACTGTGGTCAACACATCCTGAGTGCTGCTTTTCAGGCGCTCTGTGGGGCTGCGACGGTCGGCTTTCACCTGGGCGAGCGGCTCGTTACCATTGATTTGGACATGCCAGTCTTGCAGCGCAACCAGGTTCAGGCTGTCGAAGACCTGGCGAATCAGATTGTCTGGGGCAACTTGTCGGTAACTGTTCGCATCCTCGCTCGTGATGAACTGAATGGCCTGGCTTTGCGCAAAACCCCAACGATTGCTGGCCCGGTGCGTGTGGTCAGCATTGATGATTTTGACCACTCGGCGTGTGGCGGCACGCACCCGGCCTATACTGGCACCGTCGGCATCATTGCGGTACTCCGCTGGACGCGGCAGCGCAGTGGGGTCAGGGTGAGCTTTGCGTGTGGTGCGCGTGCGGTGCACGAACTACGCCGCCTGAACCAAGTCGCCAGCGAAGCTGCGGAACAGTTGAGTGTTGGCCTTGATGAACTGCCTGTTGCCACCAAGCGGCTGTTGGTAGCTCAGCAGACCCTGCAACGCCAACTCGCAACGGCGGAAGAACGCCTCCTTGACGATGAAGCCGAGCGTCTCTATGCAGCAGGCGAGCCGGTGGGCACCAATCGGGTTGTCCAGGTCTGTTTTGCTGATCTGTCGGTCGAACGCTTGCGGGCACTTGCGCAGGCGATTGCCGCCCGGCCAGGGGGCATTGCCTTGTTGGGGAGTAGTGGGGCACGGGCCAACCTTGTCGTGGCCTGCGCCGTCGAGAGTGGCTACGAGGCCGACCAATTGCTGGCGCACGGCCTGACCCGGCTCGCAGGGCGTGGGGGCGGCAACGCCCGCCTTGCCCAGGGTGGCAGCCCACAGAGTGAACACCTCGAAGCGGCGCTCAGCACCATACGTCAGCAGATCCAGGCCTGATGCTGATCTCGGCAGGATTGAGGGTCTCACAGGGCGATTGCATCTTCCGTGTAATGCACCCCACCAGGGCACCCGCAAGGGGTGCCCCTACACCGGGCCGGGGGCCGCCGTTTGCGCCGCTGGTTGCATGCACATGCTGCCAAAGAGAGCGTATGTTTGTATCCAGTTTCGTATGATGCAATCGCCCTAGAGGGTCTCAGCCCCGTAGTTGCATGCCCATCTGTTGCATGGTATAATCCCCACCGATCTTTGCACATCAAGATACTTAGTATTGCAAAGTAGATAGTGCTCATCAAGAGGGGCTGAGGGACTGGCCCAATGACGCCCGGCAACCCCTGGAGAGGGATCAAAGCC
This sequence comes from Candidatus Chloroploca mongolica, assembly GCF_004762035.2. Taxonomy (GTDB): domain Bacteria; phylum Chloroflexota; class Chloroflexia; order Chloroflexales; family Chloroflexaceae; genus Chloroploca; species Chloroploca mongolica. Next base: position 65,144 of record NZ_SIJK02000025.1, read on the forward strand.
GCTCCAGTACGGTGCCAATTCCAGCGGTACACATGGATGTACCGGCAGATGAGAGGAGTGATTGAAGAGCCTCTCGCCATGCGGGTGGCTTTTCGTACGTTATGGACAATGAACTACGCACAGTCTGGTGGGAACCGGGGGCGGTCTGTTTAATTGATCAGTTGCGCCTTCCTCACGAACAGGTGACGGTACGGTGTCGTGACCTTGCGGCAGTAGGCCACGCGATCAAGGCGATGGTGGTACGTGGTGCCCCTGCGATTGGGTGTACCGCAGCCTATGGTCTGGCGCTGGTTGCGATGCAGAGCAAGGCGGTTGATGGCGAAGCCTTGTTGGAAGAACTTGAACAGGCGCGCCAGGTGCTAAATGCCCAGCGGCCAACGGCGATCAATCTGGCCTGGGCCACCGCCCGCATGCTGCGTCAGGCCCATCTGCTTGTCGCTGGTGGCGTTGAAACCACCAGGCATGGCCTGCTCGCCGAAGCCCATGCTATTCTCGCTGAAGACCTCGCGATGTGCCATGCGATTGGTGATCACGGCGCAGCGTTGATTCCCGCACGCGGCCACGTGCTTACTCATTGCAATGCGGGTGGCCTGGCGACCGCAGGGTATGGCACGGCACTGGCCCCAATCCGCACCGCGTTTCGTCAGGGACGCTCCCTCCACGTTCTGGTTGACGAGACCCGTCCCTTCCTTCAGGGGGCACGCTTGACAGCCTGGGAATTGCAGCAAGCCGGAATTCCCCTGACGCTGATTACCGATAATATGGCTGGCTATATGATGCGCCAGGGCCAGGTTGACTGTATTATCGTTGGGGCTGATCGCATTGTTGCCAATGGTGATGTCGCCAACAAAATTGGCACCTATAGCCTGGCTGTGCTCGCTCAGGCCCATGGGATTCCCTTCTATGTGGCGGCCCCTTCTTCAACCATTGACCTGAGTCTGGCGCATGGGGATCTCATTCCGATTGAAGAGCGCTCGCCTGATGAGGTGACGCATCTTGCCGGGCAACTCATTGCCCCGCTCGGCGTGCGAGCGGCGCATCCGGCTTTTGATATGACCCCCCATCATCTGATTACCGCGATCATCACCGAGCATGGGGTTCTCTTTCCCCCTTACGACGACGACTTACGGCGTTGTGTCGAGGCGGGGAACTAGTCACGTATGGTGATGCAAGCCTCAACCACAACCTCGCCTGTCTCAACCGAACCCGGGTTTCGTGCCGATACCCCTGGGTGCTTGCCTGTCCCGCGGGTTGGGGTACCTGTTCATGCCAGCGTGACGGTTCAAGGCCGTCTGGCTGCACTGGCTCAGCGCAATAGGCCTGAACAGCCGTTTGCCCTTGCCATGGCAGGGTTCCCTGGTGGAACTCTCGAGCTGAAACAGGCACGGGCGGTCATTGACCATCAAGCAGCCGAAGCGACTCTGGCGCGCCTTGCGCTCGCTTATCTCAATCATGAGGAGACAGGGGCAGTTCCCCCTCCTGAGCAGACCCGCGCCATCGCTGAGGCGCTCCGCCAGTTTGAGCAGATCGGGGTGACCTGTGCGCGCCTTGAATTGACTGGCCCGGTGAGTCTCGCGCTCCAGGTCGTTGATGATCACGAGCGGCCCCTGGCCTACGATCTTCCCTTGCGTGAGGCTCTGTGTCAGCATACGATTCTGCGGGCCAATTGGTATTTCAACCAGTTGAAGGGCGTCCCTGGCTTGCCGATGGTCTGCTTTGACGAGCCTTTTCTTGATGCGTTGAGTTCGCCCCTGTGCCCACTTGACTGGGAAGCGGGTACCGATATGCTGATGCGTACGTTGGGCGAGTTGCCCCCCACCCGTGCGCTGTGTGTGGCCGGGGTGCCCAACTGGGCGGCTGTCCTGGCCTTGCCAGCCGAAGTGGTCTTTTTTGATGCCTATGAACACAGTGCCGGGCTGATCCAGGCGGCAAGTGCTGTGGCTGGCTACCTTGACCGTGGCGGGATGCTCGGATGGGGCATTGTGCCTCACGATGAACACGCGCTTGGTCATGAAAACGCCGCGACCCTGGTGCAGCGTTTCGAGTCGACGGTGGCCTATCTGTCCGCGGCAGGCGGCATCAATGCCAACAAAATTTATGCCTCTGCGTTCATTAGTACGAGCGGACGTCTGTGCCATCTGCCATCCGACCGGGCAGCCTATGCGGCCCAACTCTGTGCCGAAGTGGCGTCAAAACTGCGGTCGGTGCATTGCTTAGAAGCAACAACCAGTACTTGAGAGAGGAGCCTGTATCGTGCGAATTGTGGTCACCGGGTCGTTGGCCTTTGATTACATCATGAGTTTCCCTGGTTATTTCAAAGACCACATGCTCATGGAGAAAGCGCATATTCTGTCGGTCAGTTTTCTGGTCGACTCGATGCGCAAGATGCGCGGTGGAGTTGCGGGCAATATTGCCTATAATCTGGCCCTGCTTGGTGAACGTCCGTTGCTAGTTGGTGCCGCTGGCAGCGATTTTCATGATTACCGCACCTGGCTCGAACGCCATGGCGTTGATGCCACAGGTGTGGCGATTATCGAAGATGAGTTTACCGCCTCATGCTTTATCAATACCGATCGGGCCAATAATCAGCTCGTTGCCTTTTATCCGGGGGCGATGGGCTATGACCATACCAATTCGCTCGTCGCACGCGGGTTGACAGGTGATGACCTGGTCTTGATTTCGCCCACGACGCCCGAGGCGATTGAGCGCTTTGCGATCGAATGTCAGCAGATGGGGGTGCCCTATATCTTCGATCCTGGCAAGCAGGCCCCGCGCCTCGCCCCCGAGCATATTGCCCTCGGGCTCAAAGGGGCGAAAGTGCTGGTTGGCAATGACTATGAGTTCGGGATGATGGCCAGGAAACTTGACATAAGCGAAGAGGAATTGATCGCGAGCACGCCGCTGACAGTGATCACCAAGGGTGAGCAGGGTTCGCTGATCTATACCGATGGACACCTGGCTGCGGCCATCCCGACGGCACCGGTGCAGGCTATCGTTGATCCCACTGGGGCCGGGGATGCGTATCTCGCCGGGCTTGCCCTTGGCATTGCCCGCGATCTGCCGCTCGACGTGACCGGTCGCATCGCCGCACTTGCTGCGACGTATGCCATCGAGCACCGTGGCTGCCAGGAACACTGGTATCTGCGCACCGATTTTGCAACCCGCTATCGGGAAGCTTTTGCAAGTGAATGTCCGCTGGAATTACTTCGTTCCGCAGAAGTTGCGTAGGACGCGATAAGGAGCATACGTTTTATGACCACAAGTTCGTACGACATCAAGGATCTCGGCCTGGCCGAGGAGGGCCGCAAGCGCATGGAATGGGCCGAGCAAGAGATGCCGGTGCTGCGGTTGATCCGTGAGCGTTTTGAAAAAGAACGCCCGCTGGCCGGCATCCGCATCAGCGCCTGTCTCCATGTGACGACTGAAACCGGCAATCTTATGCGTGCGCTGGCCGCTGGTGGTGCCGATGTGGTGCTCGCTGCCTCGAATCCGCTCAGTACACAGGATGATGTGGCTGCCGCCCTCGTTGCCTATGAAGAGATCCCAGTCTATGCGATCAAGGGTGAAAGCAATGAGGTTTATTACCAGCATATCAAGGCCGCCCTCGATCACAATCCCCAGATTACGATGGACGATGGGGCCGATCTGGTGAGTGGCATCCTCAAGGATCGCAAAGATCTGATCGAAAGCATGATTGGTAGCACCGAAGAGACAACCACGGGTGTGATCCGGCTCAAGGCGATGGCCGCTGAGGGTGTCCTCCCCTTCCCAGTCATCGCGGTCAACGATAGCGATACCAAGCATATGTTTGATAATCGCTATGGTACCGGCCAGAGCACCCTTGATGGTGTGATCCGGGCAACGAATGTGCTGCTCGCTGGCAAGACCTTTGTGGTCGCCGGTTATGGCTGGTGTTCACGTGGGATCGCCGAGCGCGCCCACGGCCTTGGGGCCAATGTGATTGTGACCGAGATTGACCCGATCAAGGCTCTTGAAGCCGTGATGGACGGCTACCGCGTCATGCCGATGGAACAGGCTGCACCAGTGGCCGATTTCATCGTGACTGCGACTGGCAACAAGCACGTCATTGATAGCAATACCTTCGCCGTCGTCAAAGATGGCTGCGTCATTGCCAACAGCGGCCACTTCAATGTTGAGATCAACATTCCGGCCCTCGAGCAAATTGCCGTAACCAAGAAGCAGCCGCGTCGCTTCGTTGACCAGTATGTGCTTCCCGATGGTCGTCAGATCAACTTGCTCGGCGAAGGTCGCCTGATCAACCTGGCAAGTGCCGAGGGCCACCCCAGTGCTGTGATGGATATGAGCTTTGCCAACCAGGCGCTCGCCAGCGAGTATCTACTCAAGAATCGTGACAGCCTCGGCGTTGGTGTCCATGCCTTGCCCAAAAATCTCGATCAAGAGATTGCTGCCCTCAAGCTGCGGGCGATGGGCATGACGATTGATGTGCTCACCCCCGAGCAGGAGCTCTATCTCAATAGTTGGCAGGAAGGGACGTAAAAGGTATGGCAACAACATTCACCACCTCTCCCCAGTTTTATTTCACCAGTGAGAGCGTCTCGAGCGGGCATCCTGATAAAATGTGTGATCAGATCAGCGATGCGATTCTGGATGCCTTTCTCTCGCACGATCCGCGTGCACGGGTGGCTGTTGAGACAGCCACGACGACTGGCTTGATTGTGGTGCTTGGCGAGGTGACCTTTGCCCGCGGGTACATTCCGATCGAAGAGATTGTGCGCACGACCGTCAAGGAGATTGGCTATACCAGCGCCGAGTTTGGTTTTGATGCCGATACCTGTGGCGTGATGGTCGCCATTCATGGTCAGTCACCTGACATTGCGATGGGTGTTGATAAGTCACTCGAGGCGAAGACTGGGGCGATGACCGAGGATGAGGTTGAGGCGGTTGGCGCGGGTGACCAGGGCATGATGTTTGGTTTTGCCTGTAACGAGACGCCCGAGTTGATGCCGGCGAGCATCGCACTGGCCCATCGGCTGATCCGCCGGATCGAGAAGGTGCGCAAGGATGGTGCCCTCACCTACCTGCGCCCCGATGCCAAGAGCCAGGTGACGGTTGAGTACCGCTATGGCAAGCCCGTGCGCGTTGATACGGTGCTCATCTCGACCCAGCACGCGCCTGATGTTACCCAGGAGCAGATCCGCGCCGACGTGATCGAGCATGTGATCAAAGCCGAGATTCCGGCCGAGTGGTTGGATGCCGAGACAAAGTACTTTGTCAATCCGACGGGGCGTTTTGTGGTTGGTGGGCCGATGGGTGATAGTGGCCTGACCGGGCGCAAGATTATTGTGGATACCTACGGCGGTGTCGCCCGCCACGGTGGTGGTGCGTTCAGTGGCAAAGATAGCAGCAAGGTTGACCGCAGCGCTGCCTACGCGGCCCGCTGGGTTGTCAAGAATATTGTTGCCGCTGGGCTCGCTGAGCGTTGTGAATTGCAACTGAGCTATGCCATCGGTGTCGCCAAGCCGCTTTCGGTCAGTGTCGAGACCTTTGGCACCGGCACGGTTCCTGACGAGGTAATCCTCAAAGCAGTCAATGAAGTCTTTGACCTGCGCCCCGGCGCGATCATTCGCGACCTTGGCTTGCGTCGCCCCATCTTCAAGCAGACCGCCGCTGGTGGCCATTTTGGCCGTACCGATATTGACTTGCCCTGGGAACAGACCAACCGCGTCGAGGAATTGCGCCGCGCAATTGGGTAGTTTCTAGGATCGTTTGTTCGCACAAAAGGCCAGCAAAGCTGGCCTTTTGTGCGAACAAAACAAAAGTCAGCCCTCGACCCGATTGGTCAACACACCAATGCCCTCGATCTCACACTCCATCACATCACCCGCCTTGAGCCAGACCTGGGGAGTCATGCCCATGCCGACGCCACTGGGCGTACCAGTGGCAATGATATCACCAGGCTCGAGCGTCATGCCACGGGTCAGGGTTGCCAGACAGGTGGGAATATCAAAGATCATATCGCTTGTCATTGAGTCTTGCATCGTCGCGCCATTGAGCCGCAGTTGCAGCCGCAATGCGTGCGGATCAGGGATCTCATCAGCCGTCACGATCCAGGGTCCCATCGGGGCTGAGCCATCGAGGCTCTTGCTAAAGAAGAACTGCTGGTGGTTGGTTTGCAAGTCACGCGCTGACACATCATTGAGGATGGTATAGCCAAAGACATGGCAGAGGGCCTCTTCAGGTTTGACGTTGCGGGCTGGTAGCCACATAATCAGGGCGAGTTCGACCTCCCAATCGCGTTGTGACGAGAGCTCGGGCATCAGGGGGATCGGGGCACCGGGATGGTTGATGGCAGTTGGGGCCTTGGTAAAAAAGACCGGATAGGCGGGCAGTTTTTCAGGCAAACCCTTGGCGCGCAACGACTCGATCGCGTGGGCGGCATAATTCATGCCCAGACACATGATATTTTTGCGGGGACGCGGGATTGGGGCGAGCAACGTCACCTCACTGAGCGGTATGACCGTGGTTGCCGTTGCCATATAATTACGAGCTTGCGCCAGCAAGTTTGGGCCACCCTCGATCAACGCCAGCATTGAGGCGGCCATGCCACTCAGATCGACCACACCATCGTCACGCACCGCACCGACCGCTTCGACCGCACCGTTCCGATACGTCACCAGTTTCATAGACCGTCCTCATGCTAGACTAGGGCATTATCACATCGGTAATTGGCATAGGGGTAAAGACCAGGGCAAAGACCACGAGGCCAAGCAGGGCCAGGAGCCGCCATGATCCCTGCAGGGGCGTCACCTCATTGAGCAGCGGGCTACGATTCTGGCCAAGCAGAGCCACAATCACCGCCCAGAGAAACCAGCCACTCCAGAGAAACCCGAGGGCGAGCAGAACCACGGCAACCAGCATACTCATGATCTGAGCTGCCTTGGGGCCAAAGAGGGCAAAGAAGATATGCCCGCCATCGAGTTGACCAGCCGGCAAGAGATTAAGTCCGGTGACCAGAAGACCGGCCCAGCCAGCCAGGGCTACCGGATGCATAAAGACATCATACCCGCCGTCGGGTAAGAAGCGTCCGAAGACCAGCAGTTTCAGCCCGGCATAGAGCAATGAATTGCCTTCGGTAAAAAAGATCATGTCAGGCAACTGGGCCTGCATTTCGGCAAGATTGCGTACCTCAGAGAGTGCAAGCCCGATCATCAGCACAGGAATGGCAACCACAAGCCCGGCCAGGGGGCCAGCAATAGCAATGCCCAGGAGGGCACGTCGGTTGGGGACGGGCTCTTTGATCGAAATAAACGCGCCCATTGTCCCAAGCAAAAAGAGGGGCATCGGGATAAAGAAGGGATAGCTCACGGCCACACCTTCGCGGCGAGCCATCAGATAATGGCCAAGCTCGTGGGCCAGCAGAATCCCGAGCAGCGAGGCACTGAACGCCAGCCCGTGGCCCACGTTGAACGCGATAGCTCCGGTTGCCCAATCGACATCTTGCCCACCCACATAAAAGGTTGAAGCAATCGTCAAAGCAAAGAGCAACAACGCCAGCCAGAGGCGTGACGGGTTGGGCGGGGCGAGCGCAGGTAAAACCAGCAAGGCCACGCGATCACCCTCTTGCTGCAATAGCCCAAGCAGCCCCATAGCACGCAGGCGAGGACTGATCTGATCGTAGGCCGTTTGCGCTTCAACCTTCAGGCGGCCCAGAAAACGGGGTGATTCAAAATCACCGCGTCGCACCATTTCAATATCATCAATGAGCATGACCTCGGCCACCGTTGCACGTAGTGCTTCAGGAACCGGGCTCGACGTGTAGTGATCCATACTTCCTCGTGTGCAGATGTTTAACGGGTACTATACCACGATCAGGTTCAGGGCTGCCGCCCTAAAACCAAGAACTGGCGTAAAGACCGGCGAAGGATGTCGTTTGCCTTAGACCCAATACCATTCAAAGAAGGCGGTTTTTTGACGCAAAGGCGCAACGTTTTGAATGGCCCATGCCTGGGTTCCCGCACACGCGGGAACCCAGGCATGGGCCTCATGGCCTTGCATAATTGTGCAGATATGGACAAGATCTTCGTGCAGGTGATCTGTGGTGTGGTATAATTCCAGATAAAAGAATACTAATAATAGAGTTGTATGATGCCCTTCCCTTAGGTTTTATAATGGAAATCGTAAAAATCCCCAGAAAAAATCTGGTCGAGCCAGCACATATTTTCGTTATTGATGATGATGTGCCAGTTCGGCGTATTTATGCTGACATGTTGATCAATGATGGTTATCGTGTTTCGACCGCAGGGAGTGGCGAAGAAGCGCTGGCCTATTTGCAATTGATCACGCCTGATCTGATTTTACTGGAACTTGGTCTCGCCGGCTTTGATAGTCTTGGTTTTACACGCCAGATGAAAGCCGATCAAACAAAGCCATTTATTCCCATCATGATCATGTCGTCGCATGACGACGTTACCTACAGTGTAGCGAGCCTTGATGCAGGTGCAGATGACTTTCTGGTCAAGCCGATCCCGATGGATGGCTTGCTGGCACGGGTACGGGCGATGCTGCGCTTGCAACGGGCACAGCGCCAGTTGCAACATGCCCAGCGCAAGACCGAACTGTTGCTTCATCTGACCCGCGATCTTGGTGCCAGTATTGATCTTGACGTGTTGATGACCGGTTTTCTTGATCATCTGGCTGATTCGCTCGGGGCGATCAGGGCTTCGATCATTCTCGCTGAATTTGAGGATCATCAGCCAGTCTGTTACTCGAGTAGTCGCAACCCCTCCACGCTGGTGCTGAATGATCTGTTGCGCCAGGGGTTGGCTGGCTGGGTTTTGCGTGAGCGAAACCCGGCAATCATTCAAGATGCCCGCAATGATAGCCGCTGGGTCACAACGAACACCTACCATTCGAATGTACGTGCGGTGGCCGCGATTCCGCTGATCCGTGAGGGCCAGGCCCTCGGAGTGATTACGCTGGTGCATCATACGCCCGGTTTTTTCACGGAAGAGCATGTCGAATTGCTCACGTCACTCGCCGCCCAGAGTGCCGTTGCCCTCGAGAGCGCCCGCCTGTTTCGTCTGACCCAACGCCAGAAAGAACTGTTGACGCGCCGCGCCGAAGAGTTGCGTAAAGTCAATGAGATCAATGCATACTTGTCGGAGCTCATGGCACCTGAGCAGATCACGCGGCTGCTGGTGCATATGATTCAACAACAGTTTGGCTACCCACTGGTCTGTCTGATGATGCGTGAAGGCGACGAACTGGTTGTGCATGCGGCGGCAGGCCCGATGATCCAGCATAGTCATCTCTCCTCCCGCTTCGCCATTCATCGGGGCCTCTATCAACAGGTCTTCGCTACCCATCAACCGATCTGTGTCACTGATGTGACTCAAGAGGCTAGTTTTGAGCCGCTGCTGCCCGATGATGCCAAGGTGCGTGCTCAGTTGATTGTGCCCATCATTCTGCGTCGTGAAGTCCTTGGGGTGCTTGATGTGAGTAGTCCCGAGCCAGGGGTTCTGGGGGCAAGTGACGAAGCGGTGCTGAGTGCGATTATGTACCAGTATAGCATTGCCCTTGGCAATGCACGCCTCTATCGGGCTGTCGAAGATGAACGCTCAACCCTGAATGCCGTGCTTCGTAGTGCGACTGATCCGATTTTGTTGATTGGGCCTGGCGAGGATCTCTTGCTGGCAAATCGTGCTGCCGAAGAGCACTTTGGCTTACCGCTTCAGGAGCATTATGGCAAGCCGATGCATGCGCTGATTAAGCAGGGCAATGGGGTCTTGGCACATTTGCTGTCGCTCGTTGAGGCATCTATGGAGCACACCTCGAGCGTGACTGAGATGACCCTGCCTGGAGATGTCAGTTATAGTGTGAGCATTGCCCCGGTGGCAAGTGGTGAGCATGTGAGCCTTGGTAAGGTGCTGGTCTTACGTGATATTACCCCGATCAAGCGCCTCGAACGCCAGGAGCGTGATCGGGTTCGCGGCGTTTTTCGGCGTTATGTGTCACCGCAGGTTGCCGAACAATTGCTTACAGCCGGAGGGAGCTTTGGCCAACCGACAGAGTGTCAGGTGGCGGTCATTTTTGCCGATATCCGCGGCTTTACGACGATTACCGAACGTACCGAGCCTCAGGTCTTGATCGAGAAGATCCTCAATCGCTATTTTACCGCGATGACCGAAGTGCTGTATGCCTACGATGGGACGATTGATAAGTTTCTCGGCGATGGCATCATCGGGGTCTTTGGTTCACCGATTGCGCATCCCGATGATCCGCAACGGGCGCTCTCGGCCGCTGTTGCGATGCAGCATGCGTTTACGATGCTGGCCGCCGAGTGGAAGGCTGAGCTTGATTATACGATCGGGATGGGCATTGGGGTTAGTTTTGGCCGGGCCATTGTTGGCAATATTGGTTCCGAACAACGCCAGGATTATACGCTTATTGGCGATGTGGTCAATACCGCTTCGCGTCTTTCGGGCATTGCCGATCCCGGTCAGGTGATTGTTTCGCATCACCTCGCCGATGTGCTCGCTGAAAACTGGCTCTCTCCCTGGAAACTCATCCCCCGTGGCCCGATTCACCTCAAGGGCAAAGAGCAACCCCATCAAGTCTTTGAAGTCGGTCTGTTGTAGCGACGCAAGCGCCTGGTTGCCCTGCATTCCCGAGAAAATGGTGTACAATGTCTTCGTGTTGATCATATCTGGTATCGCTGTGTCTATTTGAGGAGTTATGTGCGAATGATCCGTCGAGGACGTGTGTATTCTGTGCAGCGTGGGTTTACAACCCTGCTTTTCCTTTTGCTTATCCTTGTCGTAGTTGGTTGTAGCTCAACTCCAGCCACATTAACAGGTGTCATTACCGATGCGTATACCGGTGAACCTGTTGCCGGTGCGTTGGTTGAGGTTGGCGCGAGTACCAGTACGACGAGCGATGAAGGTGTCTTCAGCGTTACCCGCTGGAGTAATCGTGATACGCTTGAGGTACGTGCTCCGCAGTATGAAGCCCTGGCTTTGCCTCTTGCAGGACGCCCCGAATTGTCTGGGACAAATGCGCTGACAGTGACCCTCAATACGTCGTTGCGCCCCAATAGTCTGACGGGCGTTGTGTTAGACGAATTTACAGGCACTCCTGTCCAAGATGCGCAGGTGTTGGCGACGTTTGATGTGACGCGGACGCTGACGACCACAACCGATCTCGAAGGGCGTTATACGCTGAGCGGGTTGCCCGAGCAGTTTACGCTTGCTGTTGAAGCTGAGAATTTTGCCGCCGCATCCGAAGAAATCACCCGCACAACAGCCTTTGATCTGAACCTGAGGCCGAATGTACTTGCCGGTACGATTACGGATCGGTATACCGCTGAAGGTGTTGCTGGGGCAACGGTGCAAGTCGGCGATGTGCGTGCCCAGACGGATGCCTCTGGTACCTATCGGGTTACGGGAATTGCCGCTGATGCGGTCACGGTCGAGATTAGTGCTGATGGATATGCAACCCTCTCGCAGGAACTCGGCCAGGTGACTGCCCTTGATGCGGTGTTGCGCCCCGATACATTGCGTGGACGCTTGATTGACAAAGATAGTGGCCAACCAATCGTTAATGCCGCCATCCTGGCGACAACAACGTTCCCGGGCACAGATGTGACCTTTGAGCGCATTGTCAATCGCGAAGATGGCAGTTTCACCCTCCCCAGTCTTCCTGAACAGGGCTATCTGCAGGTGCTCTCGCCAGGGTATCGGACTGAAATTATCCCGATTGAGCCTGGCAACGTGCCGACTGAAATTGCCCTTGAACGCTTCCGGGTCAAGGCGCTCTATGTAACGTCTGCGGTTGCCAGTGTGCCCAATCTGCTCGAAGAATATATCGAGTTGATTGAGCGGACTGAATTGAATGCGATCGTTATTGACATCAAGAGTGACTTGCGTGACGATCTCGGCATGATCTATTATGACTCACAGGTGCCACTGGCCCGTGAATTGAACCTCTCGCGCCCATATATTGATATGCCTGCGCTGGTACAACGCCTCAAAGACCGCGGCATTTATACGATCGCACGCATCCAGCTCTTCTCGCATGATAATGTGCTCTCGGATGCCCGCCCTGAGTGGTCGATTCGCGTGCGGGAGACCGGTGAAGTCTATGCGGATTATCCTGGCCCTGGGATTCGATATGCCTACCTCGATCCGACGAATCGCAATGTCTGGGAATATAATATTCAGCTTGGCGTCGAAGCAGCCTTGATGGGCTTTGACGAAGTCAATTATGACTATATCCGCTTCCCCGACTGGTTTGGTCCACGGGCTGAGTTTGGTGAGAAGTTGCTCTTCTCTGAGCCACTCGATGCGGTAAATAACCCGGGCCGGATGTTTGAGGTGATCACTGAGTTTATGGACGAGGCCCATCGTGCGGTGAATGGATCTGGGGCCAAGATGTCGATCTGTGTCTTTGGCCGGGTTGTGCTCGGTGGTTCACTCACGATTGCCCAGGATATGCAGTTGATGGGCAATTATACTGACTATATTTCCCCGATGCCCTATCCTTCGCTCTGGTGGCCCGGTGCGTTTGATTTGCCTTCACCAGTCGAAGAGCCGTACAAGGTGCTTGAAGCCGCGAATGCCGCTGGCCTCAAGACGATTGAAGGCGAGTATGCCCGCCTGCGACCGTGGCTCCAGGATCATACCGATCCCTGGTCCTATAAGGTCGTCCGCTATGGCCCGGTAGAGGTGCGGGCCCAGATTGATGCGACCGAGAAGTTTCCTGAAATTGATGGCTGGATGCTCTACGACTCGGCGAATGCCTATCGCGGTGCCTTTGGCGGCGCTGCGCGAGTTGCTCCATAGGCGGTACCCATGAGCCAGCGCTCTCCTGCTCTGTTTGTTTCGTTCATCGTGCTCGCTGTCGTCTGCGCTTCGTTTGCCCTGCTGCCTGCCGCTGCGCAGCAGCAGGGTCCTCAGACAAACCTTGCGGCGCTTACCCTCACGACCGTCACTGATTGGGAGGCTGGTGTTGCTGAGGGGGCGCTGGTGACGAATAATGCTGGCGGTGAGGTGCGCCTCGCCGATGAGCAACGCGAGGGTTCTTTTGTGTCGCCGCCTTTTGTCACCGACTTTGCCTTCAATGCCGTCGGGGCAAGCTGGCAGGCTGAGGTGCCCGAGGGTACTCGACTTGCCCTTGAGGTGCGCGTGCGTGACAGTGAGCGTGATGATGATGCTGCGGCAGGGTGGGGCGCATGGCAGCCACTCAGCGCGATTGATGCTACGACAGCTGCGTCTGACGATGAGGGTGCGTTTGTGACCCCTGCGGTGCTGGCTGTGCCAGCTACCAGTCAGGCGCTTCAGGTGCGGGCTAGCTTTGCGAGCGAGATTGAACGTGCTTCAGCGGTGCTCGAAGCGCTTACCCTTACCTACCTGAGTACGGCTCCACCTGAGCCTATTTTTGCCACGGGGTTGCCCCGTCGTCCGTTGCTCGCAGGTGGCAAGACACTGACCCCACGGCCTGCGGTTATTCCACGCACCGATTGGCGTGGCCGAGCCGAGGCGGCCCAGCCGCTGCGCCGTACACCGCGTAGCCTGGTGCTACATCAGATCGATGCCGAGGTGAGTTCCGCGACAAGCCTCGACATGGTGCGTGCGCTGGCAAGCTATCAACTGGATGTGCTCGGGTGGGAAGACCTGAGCTACCACTACCTGCTTGATGCCGAAGGTAATCTCTTTGAGGGGCGCCTTGGTGGACCAACGTCGCTTGTGTCCCGGATGGCCGCCGGGGGTGACGCTGTCCATATTGGCGTGCTTGTTCCGCGTGACGGGACGCCATCCCCGACGGCACAGGGCGTGTTGATTAACCTGATGGCCTGGCTCGGTGAAGCCTATGGCATCGATCCGATGGGGACACATCGCGTGACAGGTGATCCTGCGGCTACCGATCGTCCTAATATCACTGGGTTCACGACACTCATCGATGCTGCGCCCGAGCGTACGTCTTCACTCGATGAACTGGTGCCGCAACTGCGCCTCCTGACTGACCAGTCTACCGTGCGGGCACGCTGGTATTTTGCTGAGGGCAATGTGGCTGAGTATAGTCAACGCTTGGCCCTCTTTAACCCGACTGAGGCCGAAACTGAAGCGACTGTGACCCTTGTGCGCCCTGGCGATACGCCGGTGACCAGCATTGTGCGTATTCCAGCCAATGCCCGGGCCGACCTGACCGTGAATACCCTGCTGGATAATGCGCTGGCGTTGCCGGCGATTGTCGAGTCGAGTGCGCCTATTCTGGTTGAACGTTCGATGAGCCTGACGACCGATATTGATGGAGGCCCGGGGATTACCGAGCTCTCACGGGTCTGGTATTTTGCGGAAGGTTCAAGTGAAGGCACCCAGCGTACCTTTTTGTTGCTCTTCAATCCCAATCCTGTCAATGTACAGGCAACCCTGATCTATATGCAGCGTGATGGGCTCACCTTCGAGCAGGATGTGCAGATTGCGGCCCAATCGCGCCTCGTCATTGCCGTCAACGACATTACCCTGCCTGATGGCAGTCTCCCGCTCCTTGGGAAAAATTTCGGTGTGCAGATTGTTGCCAGTCAGCCGCTGGCCGCCGAACGTACGATGCGCTTTGGCGAGAATGGCTCGGGTCTGCATACGGGGCGTGGGATCGCGACGCTGGCACGGCGCTGGTATTTTGCCGAGGGCACAACCCAGGGCGATTTCCAGATGCATCTGCTTGTGCTCAACCCCAACCTACAACCAGCCAACGTCACGGCAACCTTTATGGGGCCTGAAGGCGAGACCGAGGTGCGCCAGTTTGCGGTGCCTGCCCGGACGCAACTTGCCATCAATGCCAATGCGATCATCCCGGATCTTGGCGTCAGTTCCATAGTTACCGCAGACCGTCCTGTCGCTGTAGAACGCTCGCTGCGCTTCAATGACGATGCTGCTGGTACGATTGGTACCGGGGCTACGGTTCCAGCCCTGCGCTGGGCTTTTGTTGATGGGCGCACCAGCGACGTCACCTACTATCTCTGTGTCAGCAATCCCGACCGCCTGCCGACCACGGTGACGGTTGATTTCAGCTTTGGTGATGGGGCCATTGGTTCACAGAGCATTGTGGTGCCTGCTGGCGCACGCTATACGATGGCTGTTCACGAAATCTACCCCGACGAAAACATTGTCTCGGCTATTGTGCGGAGCACGCGCCCGATCATTGCTGAGCGTTCGCTCTTCCCCGGCGGGGGCGTGCGTGGTGGGTCAACGAATCTGGGCATTCCGATGCCGTGAAAAGAAGAATTCCTGTGACGAACAAAGCCAGCGAAGCTGGCTTTGTTCGTCACAGGAATTCTTCTTCAATGCCGTGCCCCTACCGGGTGATGGTTGGCAGATAGACCCGCGATAACACCGTTCCGCTCTTGACGACCTGGATGGTAAGGGTCTCTTCGCTCAGGCAATACTGGGGTGACGTGCTAAAAATGCGTACGCTGGCGGTATGCAGGCCGGCCGGCAGAGCGTGTGGATCGACCGAGAGAGTCAATGTCTGACCAGTTGTGCCGCTCGCGGGGGTGACCTGTAACCAGGGTGTCTCGGCAAGATTGGTCACCTGAGCTTGCCAGGAGAGGCTTGTTTCAGTTGAACTTTCGACGATAACCTGATAGGCGGTGGTAGGCGTCTGATCATCGGCGAGCATTGTGACCGTCGTCTGTGATAGCTCAACTGCAGGAACCTGGAAGAGATCGGCCAGAGTCTGATTGGCTTGGCCAACAAAGGCATTATTGTAGCGTACCACCCCACTCCAGACATCTTTATCAAGCCACATCGCCATCGCCGTATGCTCGGGATGCGCCAAACGTTCGACACTGGCCGGGTTGAAATCGAAGTAGGCCTCATACGCTTCGCCAAGGGTCTTGCCGGCAAAGAGTGAGCGTAGGTACTGTTGGAAGGCATCACCAAACCAGTTGGCATAGTAGCCAGCGGCCCCGATGTCAAAGAAAGGATCGGCGTACTGGGCAACACGTCGTTGGGCCTCTTCGCTGCTGATCGAGCCGTCAAGACTCGAACTACCTGCGGTGAAGCAGCCATAGAGCATCACAATGGCATTGGGGGCGAGTTGAAGTTGCTGCCGAATGTCGTCGGGGAGCACAAACTGATCCTTTAGCGCCAGGCCACCCACATCCGGTGAAGGCATGTCACTCAAAAAGATCCCGTGGCCCCGGTAGAGCAGAAAATGGGCTCCCTGTGCAGCCGCCTTGATCGCGTCCCAATTGGTATGAGGGGTATAAAACCGCATCACGGTAACGCCATTTGCTTCGAGTTCCTGGGCGGCCAGTTCCATATTGACCCGTTCTTTGTTTGTCCAGGCTCCTTCGTCGCCATCAATGGGACCAACGATCAAGACGGCCTTGAGCGGTGGCAAAGCCTGGGGCGTGTTTGCTGTTGGGGCAACCCTGGGTTCAACGTGGACAGCTAACGGCGCAACTGGTGGATGCAAAGGATGCGTAGGGGTCGTGATTTGAGCATACGTCGGCAAGGGCGCACGGGCCAACAAAAGGAAGCATAGGAGCGAACAAAATAGAGATGATGCAAGATGATGGGTTTTCATAATAATCGCTCCTCGTACCTCAACTCACAAGCACAAGCCATACCAATGATGATTGGTGGTACAGACATGCTTTCAGGCTACAACGGCTTCATAATCTATTGTAGTAGCCTTCATATGGCACAACAATAGGAGCGAAGTCCTTAGACTTCGCTCCACGAGTACCAGTTTCGACTAAGACAAAAGGTTCTTCAGCTTTTCAGGCGCGGGCTCGCGCCTTTTTCTTGAAGGCGAGCAAGAGGGTAGCCAGGCCACCGGCCATGGCGGCCCCCTGGATCAAAGGCGACGGCAACAAGACTGACACCATTGAAGGCGGGTCATACGCAGCCGTCAATTGCGTTGGTGCCGCCACACCGAGGAGTTGTGAAATATTCGAGATGGTCGGATACATGACGGCAATCTGGCGGCGTGCAATCTGCTTGCGGATCATACTGAAGGGGAAGACCGAAGGCACCACAAAGGGCAGGACGACCCCATTCTCGACCAGAGTTCCGCCGAAAGCCGGGGTAAGACTGAACATCCAGATCTGGGCGACGCCAGGGGCAAAGGGGAAGCCGATGCGCCAGGCAATATTATAGGGTGGTTGCCAGATCACGACACGATTGGCCGTCGTATATTCTATGCCGCGCATGTTTTGCCGCGACTGAAAGATCGCACCAAGGCCCATCGGCCCACTGACGACCTCAACCGACTGCACTTCCCCACTACCGGCCAGTTCGGGGTGGCGGACTGGATTGCTAATCAGATCCCAGATCGCCTGCATAGGTGCATCAATCACACCACCAACCGATGCTCCAACGTATTGCATACTGAATCCTCTCTCTCACGCATCGCGACGCAGCCGTTCCACCAGCCGCGTATAAAACTGACTACTCGGACGCAACCTGACAAACGTACAGACCTTGGGACTACGCCGGACAACGACCTCATCGCCATAATGGAGCGGGAGATTCTCGCGCCCATCAACCGCTAGGATAGCATGATAATGGCTTTCAACGCGAATCGAGACCACAGCATCCTCGTGCAGCACCATCGAGGGCACATTGGTGAGATGGGGGGCAATGCCAACCAGCACAAGCGAACGCGAGCGCGGGTCAACAATTGGGCCTCCAGCAGCCAGCGCATAGGCTGTCGAGCCGGTTGCGGTTGCCACAAGGACACCATCAGCAAGATAGGTGGTCAAGGGCGAGTCATCAATCGTCACGTGGGCCTTGATCACACGGCTAATATCGCTACGTGAAAGCACCACATCGTTGAGCGCCGTAAAGGCGGCAATTGGTTGCCCTTCACGATAGAGTGCCGCTCGGATCAACGAACGTTCATCGTGCCATCCCCCACCTTGGATTACCCGCTCGAGGCCCTCGTAAATCTCTTCAGGCTGGACTTCGGACATAAAACTGAGGTGTCCAAGGGCTACGGCGAGCAATGGAATGTCCAGAGGAAAACAGAGACGAGCCGCCCGCAAGACGGTACCATCACCCCCCATTGCGACCATCAAATCAGTGTCGTGCAGTACTCCCGGCGTGTCACGTGCCTCTTGCGAGATTCCACGCCAGGTCATGACGCCTCGCTCGCGGAGCCAGGTTGCAACTTCGATCGATAGTGCTGAGGCTGGCTCTGCAAATGGATTGTACATTACCGCGACACGCCTGAGCATAACTTTTCCACCTTAAGGCAAGGCAAAGCCTTGCACTGTTCACGGTACCTTTTGACAGCACCCTGTCTTGTCCATCATGCCAAGGATACCACGGAATATAATTTGCAATATTGTACTGCAATAGTACTTTATGGTGATACGACAACAGTACCAGGGGTGCGCCCAGACCATACCGTTGTGTGATTGCGGAAGTCCTTGCAAGATGTTAAGCTTGGGATGTGAGTGTTTTTGTTCTCTGGCATCTTTGTTCCAGCACTCACGACGGTTTATCTTGATGGTTAGACTGATTTTCTGGAATTCGTAACTGTAATTTACCACCGTTCTCGCACGACATCGCAGCACCGTTCTTGCACGACATCACCGCACCGCTCT
>NZ_SIJK02000026.1 GCF_004762035.2 Candidatus Chloroploca mongolica
CTTCCCGCAGATCCGGGAAATCATAGAAATAGTTGCCGGTAGCGGTATTGACGGGATCACCGCAAACTGCTGAGACCGTGGGGGTGCCCTTTAACGGTTCCAAGGGTGGCGGCGTTGGATTCTGAACCCGCACGTAGCCGCTTCCATTGCCAATCAAGGCGACCCATTGACCACTATTTTGATCAAAACGTTGCGCCTCAACCTCATACACACCGGGGGTAGCAAAAAAACTGGTCATATCGTAGGTGTAGCGTTCGCCTGGATTCAGCCGAATCTGGCTCGTCTCCATAAAGGAGACACTACTTCCACGCACCAGGGCCCGTAGTCGTCCTTCAGCCGGCAGTGCCCCATCAGTATTGAGAACGGTAAATTGTGCGCGGGCATTGCCCCCATCTGAGGAGAGATCATTCGGGGTGATGCTCAAGGCACCTTCGAGTTGAAGTTGAGCTGGATCAACCAGATTGAGCGTTCGACATGGGCCACCATTATCGGGTGGGAGGCGGTTCCACACGCCGTTGAAAAATTCGGCACAGACGTTGAAGCTGCCATTGGCGTCGAAGCGCACGGTGTTGTTGTAGGCAAAGGTGCCTCCCAACTGCCCAATGCTCGCACTGATCTCGGCAAAGGTTGGTGCGCCACCCGTATTCGCCCGAATGACGCCGTTGTAATTGCCACCACCATCGTTGCGGACGACAAAACTCGCTGTTACATCCGTTCCACGGGCGACGGTTGAACCTGGTGTGAGTTGGATGCCGCCGACTACCTGCAAGACGGGATTCTCACTATAGTCAATGCGTAAGAATGGTCGAGGATTCGTCGCAACACTATTTGCTGACCAGAAGATACTGCCACCAGTCGCCGCTTCATTGCTCGATTGAATCAGCATGCCAAAGTTGGGCGTGCCTGTTTGCCATGCTCGGGCGTAGTTCGTGATATTCCACGCTTTGTAGCCGGCACTCCCATCAACGGTGGTACAGCACTGCTCTTCGGTCACGTTCCGTTGATTATTCCAGGTCAGCGCGTTTTTGGAAGAGACCCATTCGTCAACGACCCGCGAGACGCGTGTCTGGTATGTCCCTGCTTGGGAGAAGTACTGATACAGGTTTGCCGAGGCACTATTGATCACCGACCCTGGGGGCAGCGCCGGAAAGCCAAACTGAATGTAGGTTCGTGTGACTGCCTTCCAGTTGGTGCCATTTGGCCCATTAGGTGGATCATACCCAACATAGAGACGGGCTTGATCCCATGTTGGTACGGTTGGAAAGCGTTGCTGCACAAACGCATCCTCAACGACCCCCTGATCATTGATGGCGGCCAATGAGGCTGCGTCACGGACAAGCTCGCCAACCAATCGCAGGGTTATGGGCAGGTCAGGCGCAAGGGTCTGTAGCCATTCAGGGTCAAGTTGAAATACCAACTGATAGCGATCTTCGCCCACGTGCGTGATCGTCGTCGTGACGATCCCAATCTGATCCTGCCCAGTGGTTGCAATGGGATGCAAATCAAGGCGCGCATCGGTATTGCCGATCTGTACGGCACCGTCAACAAGGCTGACCTGTCCATCTGGTACCTGTAACTCAAAACTGAGCGGGCGTTGGCGCGACTCTTGTGTATGGAGATCGGCCAATACGGTAACACCATTGCTGAGAGCCTCATACGTGATCGACGTATCGGCGAGCAGATCAGCAAATGTGAGTGATGAAGACCTGACCTGTGGCTCACTGGTACGGGCTTGCGCTGGCCTCAGTGTCATACGTAGTGAGCCAAAACGCAAGCCAAGGCTGGCATGGGCAAGCGATCCGGCATCGGCCAAAACCGTCTCACGCGTGGCGATCTGTACGATGAAATCGTTCGCGGCATTGCGATACGTGCCTGGATTGTGCGGGTCAAGAATGAGCGTATTGTCGATCGTTTCCCATTCGTCTATTTCATTGAGGTAGTGTATGGGGGCAGCATAGGCAAGAGCATAGCCACTACGGTCAGGATATTGATAGACTTTTGCATAACGATTGCGGAGATCGCGTCGCTCAACAGCCCGAGGCGCTCCATTGATGATCAGAGGGAGATAGACACGATGCACTGAATGCAGTAGCGGTGGCTGTGTTCCTGCTGAAATCAACTCAGGTTGATCTGGTACGTGGTGAGCTTGGTCAAGGCCTACCTCGCTGAGGTTCCATGCCTCGCTAACTTGCGCAGGCAACGGTGAAGGAGCAAGCAAGACCTCTCCAGGGGATGGATCAGCGGGATGTGCCCAGACAGATTGATAACTTACAAAGGGGGCAGCGAGTTGGAGACTCAACATCACGAGGAGGAACCAGTGGAGGAGGGACTTCTTGTTCATGACACGTCCTCAGTTGCAGGTTTGAGGTGTTGGCAGGTATACCCCAAGCACATAGAGATGCACCCTATTCCACGTAGGCACTCCTGCACGTTCTTATTCTACGTGTTTTCAAATCTTGTGAATAGCTAGTCTTTGGTACTAAAGAGATCTAGTACTCTACGTTCGTTCTATGGTGATCTTGGTGCTGGTTTTGTTGCGAAAGTTTCACTTTTTCGCTTAGAAGATGCGATCCTGATCCTGTAGCTGCACAATGGATCCCGACGGACGAACCTGCGGCCATGATTGCCGCGACGATCGCGGCGCTGCGACGGCAGGGCACGCGCTCGTGGTGGGCGTGTCTGTTGGCCCGCAGGAACACCTGGCGCGGCGGGAGGGGAGTTGCGGCGCATCAGACATGCTGTTGGTTGCTTAGCTGCGCGCATTGCCGTAAGCGCTAGGGCGCGTGCGGCAGCGGACAGTGGACACGCAGCGGCGCGGGCGCTGAAACAAATAGTTACATACCCTGTCGTGATGGTAGTCTTGTGTCTAGGCACCCCCGCTGCGCGTTACACTGCATGGCGTGGTGAGCAGCAGAGGTGTTTTGCTCGGTCTCGCTGCATCAAGTGTAGTGACTGGTTTTACAACTTCTTACGTCGCAGCAGTTTTAGTGCGTTTCGCTTTTTTACCGAGTGAAGGTGTATCGTTTGCTGGAACATCCATCCCTGGGATGCTCATTTGCTCAGCTTTTAGTGCTTCTTCGGGCTTTACTTGGCCCTTAGCTAGCTGCTGTTGACCTGCTGTACTGATTTCAGCACTACCAGTGGTATCCTGTTCTCTGCTTACGGTAGTATCTGGCTTTACGTTATGAGTTTCCTGAAAAAGACTAATGATAGGTTCTAAGTCAAGCATATCGTTAAGATCCGTACATTCAATTTTTCTTCCATTTACCCAATGAAACGATTTCTGTATATCGGAAGATTGAGACTGATAGCTGAGATAAAAGACTTTGGGTAATACAGCATGTCCTTGCGTATGCGCAAGACTTGGCAGCCATTCCGGATTAGGATCTGTAATTAATACTGTTTTCGCTAAAAATAAAGCAGTATTAATTGCTTGCGAATGAAGATTTTTATTCCATGATTTCATCGGTTCGACGAAAGAGATAATGGTGATACGAGTATCATCCCAAAGATCTTGTAAATCTTTCCGTACTCTAAAGTGATTGATACCATCAGCAATATAGATGACAACATCAAGATGTTTTTTAAGAGCAACACGAATAAATGGACGCTCTAGGTCGGGCCCATATCCGGTTAGTAATGTGATACCGGGTCGCGTAAGTTGCTCGATACAAATTTTTGCTACCTCCATTTCACGCTTGTCGGGCTTTGGTGAAGGTAAAATGGCAAGCAACTGTTGATCAAGGCGTGCTATATCACCTTTCACATAGAGCGTTGCGGTACTTCTGCCACGAAGAGCCGCAGGGTAGTTTGGACTCTCAGGAGATATGGTTGTTATTCCTGCGGTGCGAAGCTGTGCTTGGTCTACGTCGCGACCACTTTGGTATGAGTCTAACGGTGTAAAAACCAAAATGTCCGCCTCGAGATCCTTAAGGTGTTTAACAATCATTTGTTTGACACGACTCCAGTCAAGCCCTCCGTTTCCTGCACCGAGTGCGGGAAGGACTACACGTGTTTTGCCACGCGACTCAAGGTGTTCTCGCAGTGCGACCAATCCTGCCTCAAGATCCTCGTACCGGGATGGTTGACGCCAGTGCCGCTTGGTTGGAAAGTTAATAATCTGTTCTCCGTTGCTCTCTTGCCAAACATGGAGGTGCCCAGGCTGGATGTTGCCTGCTCTACATTCCTTTTGATATGCCTTGAACATAGACGGGTATCTCGTCTTGAAGGCTAACGCAAGCCCTGCCCCCATCACACCAACACAATTAACGGTGTTAATACGAATATCAGCAGGGGTGTCGAAAAGGTCGCCAGTAAAAAATGTTAAAGGCATAATGCATTCTCAATTCTACAGAGCAGATCAACTTCTCTGTTTATCAGCCTCACCTTCTGTATTTTACCAAGCATAGTGATCATCTGTATCCGCTTGAAGCCGCTAGATCGTGCTCTATCTCTTCTTCATAGGTCTGGATAAGGCTAGCGAAATCGGAGTCAATGTAGTAGTCTGAAGACCTATGGATGGCTCTTGTCTCATCCAGATCCGAGAAATAGAAATCACCGGAGTCAACCTCAATATCTGGAGGAGTGATACCCAAACGCCAGTATTCTTGGCAAACTTGACTTCGTTCGTGTTCACTCCTGACAACTATCTTTGCAAATAATTCAGAACTTACGCTCTTATGCACGAGTAGCTCGGCCTGCTTAGCTTGACGGACAGGAACGCAGCCGGGTCTATCGTACTTGCTCGCCCATCGCCAGGTATCAACCGCATCCCAGTCTATTTTCATCAAGTCACCAGGTTTATTGTAGAAATTTGGCGGCGAATTAGTATTAGCAGAAGCATCTGTAAAAACACAGAATACTTGTTCAATAATCGTTATATGAACCACAATATAGATGATGTCACGTTGTTCAGCCCATTTGTTTTCAAGAACACGCCATAACATCGGAGAACGCGTGCAAAAATAGAAGGGAACGTAATCATGAACTTTGCCTCCTGGAGGGCAAGAGACGTTCGTTCTTGCGCGACGTTTTTGGATGTTTTGATCAGCAATAGCTGTATGTGGCATCCTTCTGTGAAGTTTTTCATTAGTTGCGAGCAACCCATGCCGCAAGATCGTAGACAAGTTGTCAATAACAGTAAAGTGGTACGCATATCGGTTGCACAGATGATTAGGAATACACATAAAATGCACCTTTCTACGAACTACTCGCTCTAAGAAACGATGTGGCGGAAGGAAAACATCGAATGGTTCGGCTCAGCCACTTGCCAAGTGGATCGAAGTAATTCGGCTGACAGCGCAGGGTTGCACGGCAGTACCTGCCGACGTAACCGATCAGAATGTCTTCCTCCTATCCATCTATCCATCTCTTGTCTCCTCCAAATAAGGCCGTCCTTTGCCTTCGAGTCAAGTTTAGCTCCATTACGTAACCAAAACATTACCAGAAAGCCAAAGTCCAATGAGGAGTTTTCTATCAAGGCATATGAGCAGCGGAGAGGGCGATCGAAATACGGCCTCTATCTCGTCAGGCCCACCTGCGCCCCGGATACGTAGCTGTCGTGCTGGCGCATGGTGGGGCATGGATTCTATATTGATGCGACCCAAGGACAAACTGGTGGTACGGCATTCCTGTCACGACCACGATCGATCTATATACCTAACCTAAGTTTTCCCTGATCCTACAGCGGGCCAAGTTCGGCTCTTTCGCTGCCAACCAGCGCCTCGCTCACATCACCCCCTTTGCTTTGCTTGGTGACGCCTCATGCCAATGAGGTTGGAAGCCAGCGCCTCACCATGCTGAGCAAAGCACGCCTCACTCGACGGTAAGCCCATATCTCAGCAACAGCTTCGGCAGATGGGCATCCACCGCAAGCTGCGAGGCATGCAGCAACGCCATAGCTTGCGGCACAGCCGTAGACGTGTGCTTGGTTGACTCCACGCACCCACACCCCGCACCCATGCCATGCCCGCAAAAGCGGGTATCCAGTGGATAGTCGCGGTTGCTCAGGCCGTTCCGGAGGAGGAGGCTACTGGGAATGCGGGCAGGTTGTCGGCGCCTGCGGCGTCGCGCTACAAGCGGTTGTTAGCCCGCAGGATTGCTGTATGGTGCCGGTTTATGTCATGCACGCTTAAAAAAGATCCAGCGTATTGATCTGTACCACGGGAAGCGTCGTCGCGGTAATGGAATTACCCAACAACACTTTATGCAATTGCGTATATTCATCCTGGAGTGGTTGCGTATACTGCTCTACAACTCGTTTCTGGACATCAATAATCCAGACTTCACTGATAGCCGCACGTGCATAGCGCGGTAATTTTTCGTTACGATCGTACTCCAACGAGCTATCCGCAATTTCAATGATTAAAAACACGTCATCTGGAGTTGCAAGTGCGCTGGAATAAAAATCATCGCGCGGACTCAAGATGGCAATATCGGGTTGCGGTTCACTCGAATCACTGAGTCGGATCGGATTTTGAATACTAATAATCCCGTTCTTTCCGACGGCTCCAGTCAACAACCGATTCAACTTATTGACGATCCCCACATGTAACGGGCCAATCGGACTCATAACGTAGATCTCCCCATCTAGGAGTTCCACCCGATCATCTTCAGTAAGAATACCCGCCTGGCGCATCAGCGTATAGTCGTCTACCGTAAAATGGTGGCGTGTTACCGTGATCGTCATATGGCGTCCTCCTCATCCCGTCCGTTTCTGCCTAGCGATTGGCAGGATATTTTACCATAGTCCACCTGTCATTGCCGCCTCTAGTTCAGACATCTCAGGGCCACCCACGTTACGAGGCGGCATCCAATCGGCTAATCCCTCTGCTTACATTGGCGCATCTACAGGTATCGGCACACCAATTGCCTTGGCCTTGGCAATACCACTCTTCCTCGGGCTAGCCCCAAGACCTTGCAAATAAGGCGGCTATTTTGACGCAAAGGCGCAAAGGCGCAAAGGTTTTTGCGTAGGTGAGCTTAACCCTTCGCGCCTTCGCGCCTTCGCGTGAGCTTCTTTGCAAGGTCTTGGGGCTAGCCCAGGCTTTGATGCGGGCACGTCTGGCGCGTGTAGCGTTCATTGACCAGGCTGGTCACGATGCCTTCGGCTTCCGCCTTCCGCACGTCTCTGAGGGCAATGTGCCCTTGCCCCCACAACGATGACTGCTACAATGTAAACGTGTTTATTGCTTCGCTGTTGTGTTGGAAAGAACTATGTCATCATCAGAATCACTTGTATCTTCACCCAAGCCATTACTGCGGGGGTGGTCACATGCGGTCGGCGCCGTCGCCGCCTTGATTGTCACGGTCATCCTCCTGATCCAGACATTTGGTGATTACCCACGTTTTTTTGCCCTGCTAATCTTTGGGTTGAGCATGATCTTGCTCTATGCTGTCAGCGCCATCTATCATCTCGGCAACTGGCCTGAGCGCCAGCGCATCTTTTGGCGCACCTTTGATCACGCGAATATTTTTGTCTTCATCGCTGGTGCCTATACGCCGATTGCGGTTATCTTGCTTGATGGCACGATGCGCATCGCCCTGCTTGTGGTTATTTGGAGCCTGGCGTTGGTGGGGGTGGCGGCCTCGTTCTTCACCCTGCGCATGCCGCGCTGGGCCTTGATCTTGCTCTACATCGGCATGGGCTGGATCTCGTTGATTCTCCTGCCCCAGATGGTGCAGGCCATCTCATTTCAGCCAGTGCTGCTCTTGATCGCTGGGGGCTTGATGTACACCATTGGCGCACTGATCTACGCCTTCCGCTGGCCCAACCCGCTGCCACGCATCTTTGGCTTTCACGAGATCTTCCACCTGCTGGTCATCGCCGGGACGGTGGCGATTGCGACCACGATCTGGATCTGGGTGGTGCCTTTTGCGTAGTGAGGGTGTCAGCCTCGTTCGCCACCACTATAACATCGGGTCTGTAGTGCCGACTTCCGTCGGCTGAGCCGGACGCCGTCTGATGAAGATGCAATCGTCCAGCGGGTCTGTAGTGCCGACTTCCGTCGGCTGAGCCAGAAGCCGACGGAAGTCGGCACTACCTGCGGGGCGATTGCATCTTCCGTGTATGCACCCCGCGAGGGCACCCGCGAGGGGTGCCCCTACACCGGGCCCGCCCCCGCCCCGGTACGGGCACCCCTCGCGGGTGCCCCGCCCCGGTACGGGCACCCCTCGCGGGTGCCCCGCCCCGGTGTACGGGCACCCCTGGCGGGTGCCCCGCCCCGGTGTACGGGCACCCCTGGCGGGTGCCCCGCCCCGGTGTACGGGCACCCCTGGCGGGTGCCCCGTTGTATCCGATTTCGTATGATGCAATCGCCCTAGCACTCCCTGATGTCATGCGTAAAAGCCATGAGTCGGCTAAAGCCGGCGCTCCGAAGCAAACCGTAGGATCACACAACCACGTTATAGCCGGCTTCCCGCAGCAGCTTGCGCTTATTCAAGAGCCAGAGGCTCAGGCGGTCACGGATAAAGTTACGGGCATTGCGAAAGGCCCGTAGCTGCGTCGCTGCGTCGCCTTCGACTGACGACGGATCTTCAAAGCTCCAGTGAACCAACTCGGGCTCGCCAGGGAAGGTCGGACAGGTTTCACGGGCGCGATCACAGACGGTGATGATGACATCAAACTGTTGATCGGTATACTCGCTGACGTGCTTGCTCCGTTGCCCGGTGAGGTCAATATTCACCTCTTGCATCGCCTTGATGGCAAGGGGGTGAATGCCGCTTGGTTCGTTGCCTGCGCTATGTGCCTCGAAATCACCTTTGCCCATCGTGCGGGTCAGTGCCTCGGCCATCTGTGAGCGTGCGGAATTGTGCGTGCAGAGAAAGAGAATGCGCAACGGGTAGTGCATACCATGCCTCCTGTGAGATTTATATCAACTGATATTGATATTATACAGGCTGCTCGGGCTTTTGTATAGGGAGGAGGTTTGCTTGACCAGGGCGATTGCATCATACGAAACCGGATAAAAAAATACGCTCTCTGTGGCAGCATGTGCATGCAACCAGCGGCGCAAACGGCGGCCCCGGCCCTTGTAGGGGCACCCCTTGCGGGTGCTCTGGTGGGGTACAGGGCCGGGGGCCGGGCCTGGTGTACCCCGGTGTACGGGCACCCCTTGCGGGTGCCCTGGTGGGGTGCATGCACGAAAGATGCAATCGCCCTGTTTGCTTGACTTGCTGGGAGCATCTATAAAATCAACTGGTATTGATATAAAATGATATGAGGGCCTGAAGTTCGGCGAGGTCGCTTGGCGTATTGAGGCTGCGCAGGCTATGTCCAGCGGGGTCATAGCGTTGCCAGACTTCTGGTTCGATGCAGGTAACGTCAAGCCGAGGATAGACATCAATAATGCGGCGATGACCTGCTTCGAGCAGTTGACGCATTGGTTCACGGCAGGTACGGTGATAGATCGCGTGGAGTGGTTCGAAGCCGGCCTGGTTGCGCGTCGTGGACGGGAGGACGTGGCGCGGCACGAGCAGGTCATACTTGCGCGGCCAGGCCAGCATGGCGGCAAGCAGCGCCTGGTTGAGCAAGGGCATATCACAGGCTACGACAAGCGCATAAGGTGTGGTGATGGCCTGCAGGCCACTGTAGATGCCCCCAAGAGCGCCGCCATCGGGATAGACATCGGGGACAGTGCGCACCTTCAGGTCGGGCCAAGCCGAGGCATCATTCAACACCACGACAACCTCGGCACACAACGGTGCCACCACCATGATCGTATGCTCGAGCAGGGTTGGCCCAGCGTCACCCCACAACCGCAAACGCCGCTTGTCCATCCCCAGGCGTCTGCTCGCTCCCCCGGCCAGCACAACTGCCGTTACCGTTGCATCTGATGTGTTCATGTGTGTTCACCAGGTAGCGTAAACATGTACCAGGCATCTGCTAGTTGACAAAACCTGTGCATAGCGTCTACAATCAATAGAGTAACGATGCTTATGAGCTATAGATATAAGGAGCACCTTGATGATCGAGCGCCCCGAAACCTTTAATTTTTTTGGTTTGCAGAGTCTGTTTGGCCCCGAGTTGAAGCCGGGTGATGCCGCGCCTGATTTCACGTTGCTCAATGCCAAACTCAAGCCGGTGACCATGGCCGCTTTTGCTGGCAAGCCCCTTGTCATCAGTGTCGTGCCTTCGCTTGATACCGGTGTGTGCAACAAGCAAACCCTGCGCTTCAACGAAGCAGCGGCCACCCTTGGGGACAAGGTCAGTTTCATTACCGTCAGCGCCGATCTGCCCTTTGCCCAGGCGCGCTGGTGCAGTAATGCTGGTGCTGATACGATCCAGACCCTCTCGGATCACCAGGCGATGAGCTTCGCGCAGAGCTACGGCACCTACCTGCAAGCCTTTCGCCTTGAGAGTCGGGCCGTGTTTGTCGTTGACAGCGCTGGCGTGATCCAGTATGTTGAATATGTGCCTGCTGCCGGCACCGAGCCCGACTACGACGCCGCCCTTGCGGCACTTCACAAGCTCGTCGCGTAATCTTTCAAAGACTCTTGCTTGTTCCGTGTTGACGGCCAAGTCGTCAGCGCGGAACAAAAAACAGGGTTTGGGGCCTGCCCCAACAAAAATATGCCACTGTACATCTACCTCTGCCCCGAATGCGATATCGAGCTCGAAGAACGACGCGCTGCATGGCGCGTCGATGACCCCGTTGAATGTCCTATCTGTCATGGGTTGTGTCTGCGTCAGGTCGCAAACATTGCTTCCCCTGCCCGCCAAGATCCAGCCCCTATCCGCTATGCCTCGCCTGAGCAGGTTGCACGGGCAATGCACGGTCCCGCGTGCAGTTGCTGTCGTCCACGCCGCCGCTCGTAGGCCAGGCATGCGATAAGCGTACCACGATGAGTGATCCTTGCCATGAGGATGGTGCCGTCATTGAGTTGAGTGAGCGCGAGTGGCAGCAGCAGGTGCTGGCAGCGTTGCAGCTTGATGGGCAACGTCTGACTGCGCCGCGTCAGGCGATTGTGCGCTGGATTGCCGCGCAGCATACGCCGTTTAGCGCCGAGGCCCTGACAGCAGCGCTGAGTCCCCAACCGGCCAGCGTTGGACGAGCGACCGCCTATCGCGCCGTCGAATGGCTACGTGACCAGGGCTGGTTGGCGCGCGTTCAGACCGAACGAGGCGATTATACCTACGCCCGCACCCTACCGGGCCACCACCACCATGCCGTCTGTACCCGCTGTGGCGCTCTCTTGATGTTTGAAGGCTGCGCCATGATCGAAAGCTTGACCAGCATGTTGGAAGCCCAGGGGTTCCAGGTGCAAGGGCATATTGTCGAGCTATTTGGCCTCTGTGCAACGTGCAAAGCCAAAACGTAGCGGCGCAGCTGTGCAACATGCCAAGCAAAACGTAGGGGCGCAGCAGCCCCTGCGCATCTGTTGGTCGCAACGTCGTCCCCATCGCTGCTACGCCCAACCTTTATTGACACAAAGGCGCAAAGGCGCAAATATTGACACAAAGGCGCAAAGGCTGTGGATCCACATCCATCAAACCTCTGCGCCTTTGCGCCTTTGCGTCAAATCCCTAATCCAGATACCCGTGGAGCCGCATCCCAACGCTGGGGTGGCGCAGGCGGCGCATTGCTTCGGCTTCGATCTGGCGCGTGCGTTCGCGGGTGATGCCAAAGGCAACCCCGACCTCTTCCAGCGTGCGTCGCTGCCCATCAAGCAGGCCATACCGCAACTGGAGGATCTTGCGCTCGCGTTCGGGCAGGTCGTTCAGCGCTGCATTGAGTTCTGCGTGCAGCATATTTTGCGCCGCAATCTCGATCGGTGTCTCTAGGCTTTCGTCAGCCAGCACTTCACTGACCCGGCCTTCACTCTCGTTGTTCAACGGTTGCTCGAGCGAGACTGGTTGGGTGGAAGCCTGGAGCAGTCGCTTGACCTTGCGCAGGCTCATCCCGAGGGCATGAGCCAGTTCGTCGGCGGTCGGCTCGCGCTCGAGTTGCTGCTCGAGCCGGTAGATCGCCCGCCGCAGATGGACAATCGACTCGCTCAGGTGAACAGGCAGGCGAATGAGCCTGCTCTGCTCGGCGATCGAGCGGGTTACCGCCTGACGGATCCACCAGGTTGCGTAGGTGCTAAAGCGGTTCCCCTTGGTATAATCAAACTTTTCTACGGCCCGCATCAACCCGATGTTGCCCTCCTGGACAAGATCCATAAAGGCCATCGGACTCCCAATATATTTTTTCGCCACACTGACCACGAGGCGCAAATTAGCCTGGATCAGCTTACGGCGGGCATCTTCGCCACGCGCAACGTCTTGCTCAAGTTGAAAACGTTCCCGTCCGTTGCGATAATCTTCATTATTAATGCGCATCCGGGCTTCTTTGCCCCGGGTAATTTGCATGGCAAGCTCACGCTCTTCGACTGCGGTCAAAAGGGCAACCTGCCCGATCTCGTGAAGATAGAGTTGCACCGAGTCTTCGACAGGCTCGTTATCACTACTCTCGACTTCTTCGACTTCAACCTCTTCGAGTTCAACCTCTTCGACCTCAGCGTCCCATGCCCCGCCATCTTCCTGCACATCTTCGGAAAAGTTCTGCTCAAGAACTTCTGTACGCTCATTCATTTTTTGGAAGGTACCCACAGCATCGTCTCCTGAGTCAATGGGCGGAGCTAACACATCCTGTTGCCGTCTACGTTGTTCGCGTTTGTTGTCACCCCTGGTTGGTTGATGTGCGTGATATCGGGGTTTCAACAATTTGTATACCATCTATTCTATACTTTGCACAGGATTTGTCAAGCCTTTGTTTGCCCCAATTTTAATCTTTTTCGGTTTGCCAGGTATGTGCGTCCACGGTTTGCCCCGTCTGGCTACGGGGAGGCAGGCTCGCCAGAGCCACCGCAACCGGGCCAATTTCGTCGGGTGACAGCAGACCAGTACGGACTTCAGGCACGGTTGACCGCACCATCTGGGTATCGGCAAAGCCACCGGGATGGAGCGTATTGACGTTGATCCCGTGACGACGGAGATCTTTCGCCATAATGCGCGTCAGGCCGTCTACCCCGCATTTTGCCGCATAATAGGCCGCAAAACCTGGAGTCACGATCCGTTCGAGGGGCGCACCGACATTGATAATATTGCCGCCGCCAGATGCGATCATCTGCGGTAACACCGCACTGGCTACCAGAAAGGTGCCTTTGAGCAGTGTATCGACGACGAGATCCCACTGCGCCTCACTCGTCTCGGTGATGGGCGCACGCAGACCGACGCCTGCGCTGTTGATCAGGATCTTGATTGGTCCGAGTTGCTCGTAAACCTGTGCAACGAGACCTGAAACCTGTGCAGAGTCGCGCACATCAACGGGTAGGGCCAACGCCCGCCCGCCCTGCTCTTCAATCAACCAGGCGGTCTCGGCAATTTCGTCGGCGGTGCGTGCGGCCACCACGACCGTCGCACCCTCGTGCGCCAGGGCCAGAGCCATCGACCGGCCAAGCCCTCGCCCGCCTCCGGTTACCAACGCTATCTTCTTCGCCAATTGCATCGGTTCGTCCTTCAAGCTGTGCAATAGGTGTGCATCACGCACACTATTTGTACCATATTTGCACAGCTTTGACTAGACCGTTGCGAAAAAATGAGAAGTCTCTCATCTCATGGCGCGTTGCTTGATGAGTTTGAAGATCTCGAGCACGAGCAGGATGCTCAAGGCAATTGCCAGAAGCGCGAAAAACTCGGTCAGGGTCACGGGCGCGATCCCCAGCAGTCCTTGCATAAAGGGAAGGTACATCGAGAGCAGATGCAGACCGAGGGCCGCAAAGATGCCGATGATCAGCAAGGGATTGCGCTGCAACGGGATCCGGAAGGCCGAGACATACTCAGAGCGGCAGTTGAAGATATGCACATTCTGGAAGAGCACCATTAACAGCAGCAAGAGATTGCGCGCGTAATCCTGGTCGACGCCCTGTTCGAGCAGCCAGTACCAGACCGCAATCGTAGCCCCAAACATCACCCCGGCCGAGAGCAGGGTCTGCTGGATCATCAATGGGTTGAAGACTCCCTCACCTGGATCGCGGGGTGGGCGTTGCATCGCCCCAGGCTCACCCTTTTCAAAGGCAAGGGCTACACCCTGAATGCCGTTGGTCACCAGGTTGAGCCACAGGATCTGCACGGCGATCAGCGGCAGGGGCAACCCGACGAGCAACGCGACCAGGAAGAGCGCAATCTCGGCGGCCCCGGTTGAAATGAGCAGGTAGATGACTTTGCGCACATTATCATAGGCGTAGCGCCCCTCTTCGACCCCCTCGACAATCGAGGCAAAGTTGTCATCGGTCACGATGATCGAAGCCGTATCTTTGGCGACATCGGTACCCGAGCCCATCGCGACGCCAATATTGGCGGCCCGCAGCGCTGGCGCGTCATTGACGCCATCGCCAGTCACGGCGACAAAATGCCCAAGGGCACGTTTTGCCTCAACAATGCGCAGTTTTTGCAGTGGCGCTACACGGGCAAAAACTTCGGCTTCGCGGACGGCCTTGACAAAGGCGGGATCGGTGCCTGTTTCAACGTCGGGCAGATCGCGGCCAACCACCACATCGCTGCGATCCCTGGCAATGCCAAGCTCGCGGGCAATCGCCAGTGCTGTCGCCGGGTGATCGCCGGTAATCATCGCCACCTTGATCCCGGCGCGTTGGCAGGTATGCACCGCGTCGATCACCTCGGGTCGCAGCGGGTCGATCATGCCAACGAGACCGAGCAGCGTCAGAGGCGGCATCGTCGCATCATCAATCGTCGTGCCATCAAGATCCTCGGGCACGTGACTCGTCGCTAATGCCAGCACCCGGTAGCCCGCATCCGCCATCCGTGTCACCTGCTGCTCGATGGCCGTATGATCAAGCGGAAGTGCTTCACTATGCAGACCAAGGGCGTGCTGACAGAAGGGCAAGAGCCGTTCGGCGGCTCCTTTGACCGCAATCATCGTCTGGTCGCCCTCGCGATAGATCCGCGCCGCATACTGACGCTCCGACTCAAAGGGAATCTCGTGCAGGGTAGTGACTGAGGCATTGATCTGCTGAGGCTCAAACCCGACCTTATAGCCAAAGGCAAGAAACGCAATATCAACCGCATCGCCCGACGATGTCCAGCCTTGCTCGGTACGTCGCAGATCGCCCTCATTGCAAAGCACCCCGGCGCGGGCGAGACGCTCGATCCAGGTTCGTTGGGCCTCACTCACTGGTTGTTCATCAGCCCGTCGCACCTCGCCTTCGCCACTATAGCCTTCACCGGTCAGCGTGAACTGCTCGCCCGACACCGGCTCAAGCGCTTTGATCGTCTGCTTATTGACGGTCAACGTACCCGTCTTATCGCTTGCAATCAGGGTACAACTACCCAGACCTTCGACGGCGGTCATCTTGCGCACAATGACGCGGCGTTTGGCCATGCGATTCACCGCAATCGACAGGGCCACCGTCAACGCAACCGGCAGACCCTCGGGGATCGCCGAAACCGCAAGCGCGACCGCCAGGAAAAAGATCTCGGTAAAGGGTTCGCCCTGAGCCATCGCAATCACGATCATCGCCACCATCGCCACGAGCACCGCAACGCTAATATAGCGCACAAAACGATCCATCCGGATCACCAGCGGCGCCTTGGTCGCTTCACCGCTGGTGGTTGCCTCAGCGATCCTACCAATCTCGGTCTGGAGACCGGTGGCAACAACGACCCCCTGGGCACGCCCCGAGAGCACCGTTGCACCGGCGTAACCCATATTATCGCGGTCACTCACGGGAAGATCGGCCTCGGTGAGTGGCCCGACGCTTTTATCGGCAGCGATCGATTCGCCTGTCAGGAACGACTCGTCCACCGTCAGATTATTTGCCTTGAGGAAGCGCACATCTGCGGGCACGCGGTCACCCGACTCAAGCACAAGCATATCGCCGGGCACCAGTTCTTCGGCCTCGATGCGTTCCTCTTTGCCATCGCGGCGTACCCGCGCATACATTTTCAAGAGGCTTTGCAGGGCGGCGGCATTCTGTTCAGCACGCCACTCTTGATAGGTACCCAGGGCGGCATTGATCGCCAGCACGACAATAATGAAACCGGCATCGGTATATTCGCCCAGAAAGAGCGAAATCGCTGCGGCTGCGAGCAAAATATAGATCAGCGGACTCAGGAACTGGTGGAGAATAATCTTCCAGAGGGGCATCGGCTCTTGCGAGGGAAAGGTGTTTTTACCATAGCGGGCTTGCAACTCCGCAATGCGTTCACGAGGCAAACCCTGAAGCGACGTTTCAAGACGTTGCAGCACCTGCTCTTCGTCGTCGGCATGCCAGATGATCGCCTCATCACGCTGCTTTAGGGGCAGGTTGACCTCTGTTTGTTGGGTAGACATCGTAGACCATCGCTTTCTATCTTCTCTTTCTGTTGATCCTGCGAGCTATGCGTATAACATTCTTGGCACCACACACCACAGACCCCCAAACCCCAGCCAAAAGGCATCCACGTAAAACAAAAGGCCGCTGGCGCACCGGAGACTCGGCCTACCGGAGGAACCAACAGCCAGCGATCATGCGCCCATGTCATGATCCATCATAGCATATCGCGCAACTTGAATTGACACAGCGCGGGAGAAGAAGCAGGGCGATTGCATCATACGAAATCGGATACAACGGGGCACCCGCAAGGGGTGCCCGTACAGGGCCGGGGGCCGGGCCCGGTGTAGGGGCACCCCTTGCGGGTGCCCTTGCGGGTGCCCTTGCGGGCACCCCTTGCGGGTGCCTTGGCGGGGTGCATACACGAAAGATGCAATCGCCCTAGGAGAAGGAGGGAGCCATGCTAATCATTTCTGAAGGGTTGTGGGTCAACTCGCGGCGTGGCCGCGAGTTGACACGCCAAAACGCGGTACCCCACATGTGGAATACCGCGTTCCAATCTGGTGGAGCGGAGGGGATTCGAACCCCTGACCTCCTGCTTGCAAAGCAGGCGCTCTCCCAACTAAGCTACCGCCCCAGATCAATAGAAAATGCAAAACGCACCTTGATGCGCTTTGCATTTTTTGATGGTGGGCGTAGGTGGACTCGAACCACCGACCTCGATCTTATCAGGATCGCGCTCTAACCAGCTGAGCTATACGCCCGTACAACGCTGGCTATTGTAACATGACCACCTATCCATGTCAAATTGTCGGCAGCGTGCATCACTGCTCATCCTCGGTATGCACAGCCAACCGTCGCGCTTTACCCAGCAACAACGCCTCGGCCGCCTCGCGGTCGCGATCGGGGCCGTTGCAATAACTTGCGCGCAGGTTCACTGGCAGATCCGGGACAATGCCCATCCCTTCGATTGGACGACCATCAGTGCGCCGAAAGTCAGCCGTCGAGAAACGCACAAACGCCCCACCGGTCAGATCAAAGCGAACCGGGTTACCCGACCCGCCACCCGTTGGACGCCCGACGGTAGTGGCTCGCCCTGAGTCAACCAGCGCCACGACAAATTGCTCGGTTGTGCTAAAACTTCGCTCATCAATCAGTACGGCAACTGGCCCATGATAGATCGGTGCCCGCGGCGTCAGGCGAAAACTGATCCC
The DNA here is from genome assembly GCF_004762035.2 of Candidatus Chloroploca mongolica. Taxonomy (GTDB): domain Bacteria; phylum Chloroflexota; class Chloroflexia; order Chloroflexales; family Chloroflexaceae; genus Chloroploca; species Chloroploca mongolica. The sequence goes on from NZ_SIJK02000026.1 coordinate 17,526, forward strand.
AGGAAGCCAGCCGCGCTGCGGCATACGCCCAGCAAAGTGGTCACGCCCATAGGTAAATGGCGCATCGAGCAAACGCGCCGCCATCTGGTCGGCGAGCAACTGGTTGCCCCCGCCATTGCCCCGCACATCAATGATGAGCCCGGGGGCCGCAAAGAGATCGTTCAACGCTGCATCAAAGGCCGCAACTAAATCGTCGTCACTCCAAAAGGCGTTGATTTTGATCAGGCCAAGGCCTGAAGGCAAGCGCTCGGTCTGAATGGCAGGGGGACGCTCACGTGAACCCGACGCGGCTGAGGCTGCCGTCTCGGGTTGCTGGATCAGCGCGACCGTCTGCGGCTGACCGTTGGCATCAAGCACCGTGACCTCCATCTGCGGCACCGTACTGCTCAACACATTGAACGCGGCCAGCGCACGACGATTGTGCGGGGTACTACTGGCAGTCAGAATAGCGGGCACTGCATCCAAGACCTCTTCAAGCGGGCGGCCATCAACGGCCACCAGCACGGCGCACGGCTCCAGACCCGCTTGCCGGGCCGCCTGGCTCACCTGATCAACCACAACCTCTGCGCCCATCACCCGAGCCGTACCAAAAAAGATCCGTCCCTGCTGGCGCGCCGGCGATTGAAGATTGGTGTGGCCGTCTTGCAACTCAGCCAGCATCTCAGCCACCAATTTCCAGTAGGCCGCGTCATCAGAAGCATCCGCAACCTGCGGCGCATAACGCTGATAGGCCTCGTCCCAGGCGACGCCTTTCAGGGCAAAATACGGGTAGTATGCATCCATCGCCCGCCAGAGCCGGTCGAAATTGGCCTGGCGGTCACTCGTGGCGGGGAACACGATATTCAATCGATAGAGTGGGAGCAGCACCGCAGCGGCCCATCCAAGCACAAGCAATCCGTGCAACAGCCACAAGACCCACCGTTGACGCCGACGCGCCTCAGGTGACTTCGCTTGTTGCCACCAGCGCAACCAGCCAAACATCAATCCGACCACCACCCCAACCAGCACCGCTATCGGCCAACGACCGGCGAACGGCCCCCAGATCAGCATCCCACTTCCGAGACTCGCAAACAAAGGATGGGCGACCAAACCAATCCGCTCGAACAAGCGTAGCTGTTTCATCCTAGACTCTTGAACTCCTTCGCAATGCAGCAAGCGCAGCTTGTAAGCATGTAGCCATATTGTAGTCTGGCTATCGGCAGAATGCATCGGTCAGGTGAACGATGCCGTCCAGGTCAAGAGATCAGGCATCTGGCTAGGACTGGCGTTTGCCCCAGCCCCAGCCAGTTCGTAGGAGCTTACGTGGGTGGATGCGGCTAGACCCAATACCTTGCCCCAAGGCCCAGAGATATGCTATGCTTGCCCGCAGCAATGCCTACTATTGAACCAGAGGCCAAGCAATGCCGACGATGTATGAGATCTACGCCCAGTTCGCCCCCGAGTACGATGCGCTGGTGACCCATGAGGATTATCAGGGTCAGTTGAAGGACACCTTACATAGCCTCTATGATATTACGAACAAAGATGTGGTTGAGTTTGGCGTTGGCACAGGCCGAGTGACGGCCATGTTGGTCGAAAAAGCCAGGCACATCACCTGTTGTGATCGTTCGCCCCATATGCTGGCCTATGCCCAGCAGAAGTTGCAGGCCTATGCCGACAAACTCGCGTTTGTACAGCGCGATAACCTGGAACTGAACCGGGTTGAAGGCCAGGTTGACTGCGTGATCGAGGGGTGGAGCTTTGGGCATACGGTGCTTGATCATCCTGATACGATGGACGACGTGATTGATCACCTCGTGGCAGCGTGCGCTTCGCTTGTGCGTCCCGGTGGCGTGGTAATCCTGATCGAAACAATGGGTACCATGGTCGAAGACCCGGCCCCCCCGCTCGCCGAACTCGCCCACTTCTATGCGCGGCTCCGTGACCAGCACGGCTTTGCCGAACACGTGATCCGCACCGATTATGCCTTTGCTGATGATGAAGAGGCCGCCAAGATCATGGGCTTCTTTTTTGGCGAAGAGATGCGCGAACAGATCCTCACCACCCGTCAAGCCATCATTAAAGAGTATACCGGGGTGTGGATCAAAACGATCACCTGACTAACGCACCAGGACTTTTGCAAAGTCGTTGGGCTTGCGCCCCAAACCCCAGTTTTTGGTTCGTGTTGGCGGCTTCGCCGCCAACACGAACCAAAAAACATCTCCGGGAGTGGCGAAGCCGCTCCACACCCCACCGCCGGAGGCGAACTTTGCAAAAGCCCTGACTGACGCACCGCGTTACTTGCGTAAGCGCCGATTTCCTGCTATGATTCAGCCTATCTATACTTTACCCCATGGAGAGGCTGATGACATACTTCAAAGACGAAGCCGAGTTGCAGCAGGTTCTCGGCCAACTGTACGATCTGGTCAAGACCGATGCCCGCGTTGGGCCACGAATCTGCGAGGGAAAAATCGTGATTCAGTTCCGCTATGAAGAACCATTCGGCATAGCGACGATTGATGCAGCCCATCCACCAACCCAACCAGGGGCTTACTGTGATGTTCACTGGGGCGAGGTTGATCTCAAACCTGACGTGACAATGTCGATGAAGGCGGATATTGCCCATCAGTTCTGGCACGGCAAGATCAACTTGATGGCAGCCCTCACCCGTAAGCAGATCATTGCCAAAGGGCCCATTCCCAAGATTCTGAAGTTGCTCCCAGCAGTTGAACCCGTCTACAAGATGTATCCCAAGATGCTGCGCGAGATCGGCCGTGAGGATATCGCGCTCAAGTAGGCGAGCGTCAATCCTTCTTTACGTCCCGGTGCTGACACACGGATGCAGTGCGGGCGACCTTTCGGGCATATGCCGAGCAATAGCGAGATGTATGAACGCGGCGCCCGCGACGCCGAGTTTGATGAATTAGATCTCTTTTATTACCAACATTACTACTACTATCGCCAGGGGTATAACCAGGCCCGCAAGCAGAGTACGACGCGGGGCACGGTCTCCCCTGCGATGGTAGTAGTCTTTGTTGTGCTGATCGCGCTTAGTCTGGTGGCTGGGGGTGTCTGGTGGTTTTCGGAACGCAGTACGCGCCCTAGTCAGGCTGGCGTTGAAGCAACCCTTATTGCTACCGCAACAGTTGTTGAACGCCCTACCAGTCGCCCTATCCCACAACCGACGGTCCTCCCTCCTGCGGCACTCGTCCCAGAGCCAGAACCTGAACTGGTGCTGGCCGTCGGACGTACGGCACGGATCGTCAATCTCAATGGCACGATGTTGCGCGCACGCGCAAGCCCCGGGTTGACCGAAGTGGTCGCACGGCTCCCTGATGCAAGTGAAGTTACACTGGTCGAAGGCCCGGTTGAGGCCGATGGGTATGTCTGGTGGCGCGTTGAAGCCGCCGCCGGCACCGGATGGGTCGCCCAGGGTTCGCCGGAAGGAACCGTCTTTCTCGAACCTCTGCCGCTCAATTGATCACGAGTGGGTCTATGAAGTTGATTGTGCAAATTCCTGCGCTGAATGAGCGTGAGACCATCGCCGCAGTCATTGCCGATGTGCCGCGCACGATCCCCGGGATCAGTGCGGTCGAGGTGCTCGTCATTGATGATGGCTGTACTGATGATACGGTCACGGTGGCGCTGCGCGCCGGGGCCGACCACGTGGTGCGCCATACGGCCAATAAGGGGCTTGCCAATGCCTATCAGACGGGCATTGATACGGCCCTCCGCCTCGGGGCCGATCTTATTGTCAATACGGATGCCGATCATCAGTACCCGGGCCACGAGATCACCACCCTTGTGCAACCGATTATTCAAGGAAGGGCTGATATTGTCGTCGGCGACCGACAGGTGCAGCATATTGAACATTTTTCGCCACTCAAGAAGACCTTGCAACACCTCGGCAGTTCGGTGGTGCGCTGGGCCTCTGAGACTGATGTGCCCGATACGGTCAGTGGTTTCCGGGCGCTGAGCCGTGAAGCCGCCCTGCGGACGTTTGTCACGACTGACTTCTCTTACACCATCGAAGCGCTGATTCAGGCGGGCAAACGCCGTCTGACGATTGTCGCTGTCCCAATTACGACCAATTATGTCGAGCGCCCCTCGCGTTTGCATCGCGGCAATTGGAATTTCATCAAGCGCCAGGCCGCGATCATTGCCCGTACCTATGCCACGCACGAGCCGCTCAAGGTCTTTAGTTACCTGGCCGCTTTTCTCTTTACCCCTGGTGCCCTGCTGCTGATCTGGGCCTTCTATATCTTCATTGGTCGCCGGATGGAGTGGTTCGTCCAGTCGCGCTCCAACGACCAGTCGCTGCTCGTTGGCGGCATTCTCGTCTTAATGGCGCTCTTTGTCTTCCTGATCGGCCTGCTGGCCGATCTGGTTGGGGGCGTCCGCCGGATTCAACAAGAGGTGCTCTATCGCGTACGTACGATTCAGGTGGATGATGAAGCATGGCGGCGGAACGCGAGCGCCCGCCTCGATGCGCTCGAAACCGCGTTGACCGAAGAGAGTGCCCCGACCGCGCCAAAAACGTAATGACCGGCGTTGTAACGCCGGCCATTCCCTCTAAGCTACTGCTATTACCGATCAAGCTACTGCAACGTCGATGGTGTTGGCCCACAAAAGCCAGTTATCCTGGCCTTTTGTGGGTCAACAGGATCTACGCGGCAGCCTGCGCAGCCTCAACGGCTTTCTGGGCTGCTTCGGCGAGTGACGTGGCTGGGATTAACTGTGACTCGGCCAGGAGACGCAACCCCTCTTCTTGATTGGTACCAGTCAGGCGTGCAATCAGCGGGATAGAGGTGGGGACTTCTTCGAGGGCGGCAATAATGCCACGGGCCACTTCGTCAACACGGGTAATGCCACCAAAGATATTGAACATCACCGCCTTGACATTGGGATCAGCGAGAATGATCGCAAGCGCCGTGCGGACTTTGTTTTTATCGGCGCCACCACCGATATCAAGAAAATTCGCCGGTTCACCGCCATAGAGCTTGACCACATCCATCGTCGCCATCGCGAGACCAGCCCCATTGACCATGCACCCGATCGAACCATCAAGCTTGATAAAGGTAATATCGGCGGCCCGGGCAAGCTGTTCGGCTTCCGGCTCATCAGAGGTGTCACGCATCGCTTCAAGCTCAGGATGCCGGAAGAGTGCGCTATCGTCAATCAACACTTTTGAGTCAAGGGCAAGCAGACTGCCATCATCACGAATCACCAGGGGGTTGATTTCGACCAGTGACGCATCGCTCTTGACAAACGTCTGATAGAGCGCGGTCGCGATCTGGGCAAACTGACGCGCCTGCTTGCCATCAGTCAGGCCAATCGCAAACGCCAGTTCACGCGCCTGATACTCTTGCAAGCCAAGCTGTGGATGTGCCGGAAGCTTGATAATCGCCTCGGGATTCGTACGGGCAACTTCCTCGATCTCCACCCCACCCTCAGCCGAGGCAATCATCACCACGCGCTTGGTCGCACGATCAAGAATCGCACTGAGATAGATCTCTTTCTGATAGCTAATCGCCTCAGCCACCAGCACCTTCTCGACCGTCAAACCTTTGATATCCATACCAAGAATCTGGCTGGCAACCTGTTCGGCGTCAGCAGGTGTATCAGCGAGCTTCACACCCCCGGCCTTGCCACGGCCACCCACAAAGACCTGGGCCTTGATCACCACGCGACGACCGAGTTCTTCGGCGATCGTGCGCGCCTCAGCCGCCGTCGTCGCGACACCACCTCCGGTAACGGGAATGCCATGCTGCGCCAGCAGGGCTCGGGCCTGGTACTCGTGCAATTTCATATGAATTCTCCACGACACTGAGCGAGACCATCGGAAGCACGTGCTTGCGGTTAGCGTATAGATACCGCTTATCTATAATATGCATTCCAGATTGACCGCTTGCACGTGCTATCGTAGCATATACCACAAAGCGATGTCAAACCTTTGCGCCTTTGCGCCTTTGCGTCAAAATAGCCGCCTTATTTGCAAGATATTCGCGCTAAAAGACTTCGGCGGCAATGATAGTCTGTTCGCGGTCAGGGCCAACCGAGACGATACCGAGACGGGCACCGATCAACTGGCAGAGCCGGGACACATAGGCTTGCGCGGCATCGGGGAGGTCGTGGAAGTGCCGTACGTGCGTCGTCGGCGTCATCCAACCCGGCATCTCTTCATAGATCGGCTCGACCTGGCCCAACACAGCCACCGTCGCTGGCGGATAATCGAGTTGTGTCTCGTGCAATTGATAGCCCGTACAGATTCTGATGGTCGGTGCGGTATCGAGCACATCAAGTTTGGTAATCGCGACCGTATCAATGCCATTGATCTGCGTGGCATAGCGCGCCAACACGGCATCAAACCAGCCGACGCGACGCAGACGACCGGTTGTCACACCGATTTCAGCCCACGGTGTACCGATCTGGCGCAGAATATCGGCTTCAGGGCCATCAACTTCGGTTGGAAAGGGACCCTCGCCAACCCGTGTCGTATACGCCTTAAAGACCCCGATCACCGAGTCGAGTTGGGTTGGACCAATGCCAGCGCCCTGGCAGGCCCCGGCGGCCCCTGGGGGCGAAGAGGTGACATAGGGGTACGTGCCGTGATCAATATCGAGCAAGGTTCCCTGCGCACCTTCAAGCAAAACCGGCAGATCTTTTTCGAGCGCACGGTGGATAATCGGATGCACGTCGGTAATATGCTCGACGAGTTGGCGACCAAACTCGAGGTAGCGCAGATACGTATCGTGGAGCGAGATAGGCTTGACATTGTAGAGCCGGGTCAAGATCCGATTCTTTTCTTCAAGCACAGCGGTCAAACGGTTGAGCAGCGTCTCTTCGTGCAACAAATCACCGATGCGAATCCCGGTACGACTCATTTTATCAGCATAGGCGGGGCCAATCCCACGCCCGGTTGTCCCAATCTTCCCGACACCACGGGCATCTTCCTGCAACTGATCAAGCAACATATGGTACGGCATCACCACGTGGGCGCGCTCGCTCACAAAAAGCTTGGCGGTACTGACCCCCGACGCGTCGAGACCGGCGATCTCTTTGATCAGCGCTTCGGGGTCAATGACAACCCCCGAGCCAATGACATTGACAATGCCAGGATCAAAGATACCCGAAGGTACGAGGTGTAGCTTGAAGGTACCCAGATGATTTACGACCGTATGGCCGGCGTTATTCCCCCCACCATAACGGATCACCAGGCGCGCTTTGTTGGCCAGGAGATCGACCAGGTGGCCTTTACCTTCATCGCCCCACTGGGCACCAATGAGCGCTACAACGGGCATATGCGTTCCCTTTCAAGCTGAGCTAGCGTTGGGTAGATTGTACCATATGGTGCTTGACTGGCTTACACAAGCGCCCGTCGCAGGATGGTCAAGGCCTCGTCAATATGGGCTGTTTCGGTAATTAACGGGGGTACCAGACGGAGAATGTCGTCGCCCGCGGTGGCAACGAGCAAGCCCTGTTGCTGGGCTATTTCCCGTACCGGCGCAGCAGGAACATTGAGTTGAACACCGCGCATCAGGCCACGTCCACGGAGTTCACGTACCTGGCCAGGCAGATCGGCCGCGAGATCCTGCAATGACTCGTCAAGGTAGCTTGACACCTCACGGACATGGCTCAGAAAGGCGGGATCGTTGATGCGCTTGAAGACGACGCTGCCAACAGCAGTAGCCAGAGGATTGCCGCCGAAGGTGGTGCCATGATCGCCAACATGGATCGTATCGGCGACCTGCTGACCAAGCAAGATGGCCCCGATCGGCAAGCCACCGGCAAGCGGTTTGGCAAGCGTCATCAGATCAGGCCGTACGCCCGAAGGCTCGTGCGCCCAGAGCGTCCCGGTACGACCCATGCCACACTGGATCTCATCAAAGATCAAGAGGGCGTGGTAGCGGTCACAGAGTTCGCGCACCCCCTGGAGAAACGCAGTATCGGCAACCCGCAGGCCACCTTCGCCCTGTACCGGCTCGAGGATCACGGCACAGACATCGTCGCCCATCACCGCTTCAACCGAGGCCAGGTCATTGTAGGTAGCAAAGCGACCCCCAGGCATCACCGGCATAAAGGGTTCACGATACTTCTCGCGCGCTGTCACCGCAAGCGCACCCATCGTGCGCCCATGAAACGAGCCATCAAAAGCAACAATCGCCGTTTTACCTTCGCCATAATGCTCACGAGCATAACGACGGGCAAATTTGAGGGACCCCTCGATCACCTCGGCCCCGCTATTGCCAAAAAAGACCCGGTCAAGACCCGGGCTATGCTCCACCAGCAACCGGGCCAACTCGCCTGCCGGGGCTGTATGATAGAGATTCGAGACATGGATCAACCTGGCCGCCTGTTCGGCGATAGCACTGGTCACCTCAGGATCGCCATAGCCGAGCGCATTGACCGCAATGCCGGCCACAAAATCGAGATACCGCCGCCCTTCGGTATCAAAAAGATAGACCCCTTCACCACGCTCGAGGACAAAATCAGGCTTGACATAGGTCTGCAAAATGTACTCATGATCGGCCTGAATGACCCCTGCTGTCGCATCAGTTGACATACGCTACTCCTCGCAATAAGGCAGGATGATGTATGACGACGATTATAGCACTCTGTCATGGTATAATGCGCCAGCAATATGTACCATGTGCCGTCCCGCACCGACGGGCGCAGGAGGCTCTGCTTGACCTATGTGCTGACGCTCAAACCGCAAGCCCCGGGCTTGACCCGTCCTCAGCGCATCTTGCTCAAAATCGATGGCGAGCGGATTGTGGATGTCGAATATCGTCCCGATACCGAGACCGAGACCGCGCTGACCCATGCCGCCCAGTTTACCCCGGCCCAACTCATTGCCGCCGCTGCCCAATCAGCCCCGGGCTGTGGGGTCGCCCATGGGATGGCGCTCTGTCAGGCCATCGAACTTTTGGCGGGGATTGAAGTTCCCCCACGGGCGGCTTTTTTACGGGTTGCCGCAGCAGAACTTGAACGGGCCAGTTCGCATGGGGCCGCCGTCGCCGCGATCCTGACGACGCTGGGCCTCGCCAGTCTCGCCGAGCCCTTCACCGCCACGGCAGCACGCCTCCAGGCAACCTTGATCACGCTGACGGCAACTGAACCAGGTGACTGGCTCATCCCCGGTGGCGTAGGCTATGATAGCGATGCCTCGGTGCGCGAAGTGCTTGAGCAGACCTCAGCTGAACTTATTGCGACCCTCTTCCCTCTCGTTGACCACATGCTGAACCAGCGTTCGTTGCTCGCCCGTACGGTGGATGTCGGGGTCATTACCACTCACGCCGCAACGCAGTTTCGGCTCGAAGGCCCCCTCGGGCGGGCCTCTGGGCTCACAAGCGATCTGCGGATCGACAAGCCCTATGCAGCGTATGCGAGCCTACAGCCAGACCGTGTGACCCAGCCGAGTGGCGATGTGTATGCGCGTCTGGTCGTGCTGGTGCTTGAGTTGCTCGAGAGCCTCAAACTGGTTGGGCGGGCTTCGCGTGAGTTGCCCGGCGGCGAGATTTGTGGGGAATTGCCCGAACGCTTGCCGGCAAGTATCACCAATGCAACCGTCGAAGGGGCCCGTGGCCCCATTACGTATCATGTCGAGAGTGATGGCCGTCGTTTGACCAGTGTCAGCTATCGGCTCGCTCCACAGGTTGAACGGTTGTTGACTCGTAGTCTCCTTGTGAATGCACGGATTGATGATGCTGCGCTCGTTTTTGTTTCAACCGATCCATGTGATACCTGTCTGGAGACAGGCTACTGATGTTTTTCCTTGTACCAACCATCATGCTGCTTGCCGCAGCACTAAGCTTTGGGCTTGGACAGCTTGTGCCTGCACGCCAGATCGGGTTTGGCGCGGCGCTCACGATGCTGATCACCCTTGGTATCCTTGGGATAGCACCCTTGGCAACACCTGATGAACCACCTATCGTGGTGTTGATGCTGGGAACGGTAAACGCAAGCCTCACGCCCGGTTTGCTAGCCCATGAACGTGCGCTCGCACTGGCGCTCCTGGGGGGCGGGGGGCTGACAATCCTCACGCTCGCCGCGGCCATTGCCCCGGGGGTGCGTGGATTTGGGACAATTTTTGGCTGGGCGCTGATCTGTTTGACGGCAGCCGTGACGAGCCTGGCCGCCCCCCCGTTTTCGCTTGTCCATCCGTTCGTCTGGACCGTGATGACGCTCGGTGGCTATGCGATGCTTCAGGCCAGTGGGGTCACAACGGGCACGGCGGTTGCGCCAGAAGCAACGGTCTTGTTGCCCCGCGGCTTGATCACAGGTCTGCTGGCGAGTCTGCTGGTCGCCGCCGCCATCCTTGCCCCTGGGACGCTGATTGAAGATGGAACCCTGTCGATGTGGCCGGCCCTCGTGTTGCTGCTTGTCGCGACCTTTGCCTTTACGGGAAGCCCCCCCCTGGCCGGTGGCCGCAACGAGGCCTTTGCCTTTCCTGCGCCCCTGGCAACCCTGGTCTATGGGCTCGCTATGCCGGTGGCGGGCCTCAACTGGTTCATGGATGTCATCAGCGCTTTGCCGATTTTACCCAATCGCTGGGCGATGGCGATTGCGTTGCTCGGGACATTCGGCATGCTCGGATGTGCCGCAGCAGCACTTGCAACCCGGCGTCTACGTCCATTGCTTGCGTTGATGCTGACGTTTCAGGTGGCCGCCATTGTGCTTAGTATCGGCCTGGCCGGGCCGCTTGCGGCGCTGGCAGGACCGGGGCAACTGGTCAGCCTTATGTTGAGTGGGGTCATTGGGGCGACAGCCGTGGCGAGCTTTGAACGCATGACGGGAAGCGACGATGTGACGGTGCCAGGCCTCGCGTTGCCCCGGCTCGTTGGGGTGATGTGGCTCGTTGCAGCAGCACTCACCCTCGGCTTGCCGCCACTGTGGGGGTTCTGGCCGCGTCTGTGGCTTTTACAAGCTATCCAGGAGCAGTACCCCTGGCTCCTTGCCCTGGTGATGGCAAGCATGGTGCTGATGGTGCTGGCCCTCCTCGTGCCCCTCGCCCGGCTCTGGGGGCAGGGCAAGGAACGCACCGGATCGGGGATGGGTTTAGTTGAGCGGCTGCTATTTGCGCTGGCTGGCGTGCCACTGGTGCTGCTCGGGTTGGTACCGACTCTCGTATGGGAACCCTGGCTCGCCACGCTTACCTTTGCACCGGTGGACTTTCCGGTCAGCTTCGGGGCACAGCTTGCGACAGGGATCGCAGGGGGCGTCTTGGTTGTACTGACACTTATGATCGCTCGCCGCCCCAGTGTACGGACGCTCGAACGGAACCTTGATGAAGAACCCATCTTCTTGACTGCCGAAGGGCTAGGAACGTTGTTGCAACCTCTGGCGCACCTGAGTAACCCGATCCAGGGCTGGCAAGCTATCTGGCAAGGGTTGCAAGGAGTCAGTCGGGGGTTACGCTTTCTGCTTGGATTCTTTGAACAGCGCTACTATCTGCTGGGTGTGTTGGCAGCGCTACTTACGATTATGTTGTTGATGGCACAATGAGTATCAACTGGCTTCTGCTTGGAATTGGGATTACAGCCGCAGTCATCCTGCTCTTTCGGGACTGGCGCATTACCGTCGCTGCCCTGTTGCTCAACTATGTGGCCCAGGCCTTCTTCCTCGTCGAGCAGCAGTTTATCAGCGGGGATCTGCCGATCTTTGGGTTCGCGGTGAGTACCCTGCTCGTGATCAAGATTATTACCGGGATCAGTGTCGCGCTGATCCTGGGCATTACTGCGCTCACCTTCTCACGCGAGTATGGCCTCGAGAATCTCGATGAGTTTGGGATGGCCGAGTTGCGCCGGGCCGCTCGCGCCGCGCAACGCCAGCGCGCCAATCAACCGTTTCAGTTCAGCGAGTATGTGTTGCCCTTCTGGGCTGGCGTCCTGGCCCTGCTCGCCAGCCTGATCCTGCCACAAGTCTATGCAATTGCACCTACAGTAGCCAGTGACTTTGCCTGGTACTGGCTGGTGCTGACGGGCATTCTGACGATCGCTACGGCGGTCGATGTGTTGAAGATCGGCCTCGGGTTGCTGCTCTGTGTAAGTGCGGTTGACCTGCTCTATATGGCTGTGGTTAGTACACCTGATGCGAGTGGGCTGAATGTGATTCCACTTGCGCTCTTGAGCCTGTTCCATCTGCTGCTGGCCCTGGCCGTAGCGTATTTGAGCGGGCTCCTCTACGGACGACTCAAGACCCTCGATCTGAGTGAGCTCTATCGGTAGGCCATGCTCTATTTGCTTTTGATCTTTTTTCCGATCACGATGGCGATCAGTACGTTTATCCTGCGACGGAGAAGCGAACTGGTTATTTTTGCGGCGCTCGGCACGGTCCTGACGCAGGTCTGGATCGCGCTGCAATTGCCGATTGACCAGCCAACCCGGTTTCTGGGGGTGACGCTGACGCTCAGTACCCTGGGGCAGGTCTTTTTGCTGGTCTTTCTGGGGATTGGGGTGTTTGCCTTCATTGCCGCCCGCCATTTGCCGCATGGCGAGAATTTTGTGCCGATTACGCTGCTGACGCTCGCCCAGATCAGTGGCGTGCTCTTGCTGCAAGATCCCTTTATTACCACGCTCTTGCTTGCCTCCACCAGCCTGACAACCGTCCTGACGGTCGTTGATCTGCCTGTAGGCGCGAGTGCGCTCGTCAGTACACGGGTCATTGCCGCAGCCCTCAAGTATCTCGTCTTGATGGTCGTGGCTACGGTCTTGATGTATATTGCGTTTGTGCTGACTGATGTCTTCCAGCCTGGGGAACTACCCGGGCGCATTTCGCTTGCCCGTTTCATCCTGGCCCTGCTTGCGACCAGTTTCGCCCTGCGCCTGGCACTGATCCCGTTTCATACGTGGCTCACCGATCTGGTTGATCACGCCGAGGTTCTTGTTTCGGCGGTGACGATTACCCTGCTCAATACGACGAGTCTGCTCGTGCTGATTCTCGTGTTTCAAAGCTATCCAATGCTGCTCGTCGAGAGTGCCGAAGTCCTCTTTGTGATGCGGCTCGGGGCGCTAGTCAGCGTCATCGTCGCGGGTATCCTTGCACTGGCACCGGCATCGTTGCGCCGGACAATCGCCTACCTGATCCTCTACCATTGCGGGATCGTCTTCTATGGCCTGGCCGCCGTCTCGCAACTCGGGCTAGCCGGGGCGATCTTTGGGGCTTTTAATCAGACCCTGGCCGTGATGCTGCTCTTTGTGAGCCTCGGGTTGCTCGAACGCCCCGATGGCCGGACACCAGGGGTGCTCAGGCGGGATCTTTTGCGGCGCTGGCCGGTCGCGGCGAGCGGGTTGATCGTGAGCGGGCTCTCGCTGCTCGGGCTACCACCGCTCGGTGGGGCGATGAGCCATCTGTTGATCTATCAGGCGGCTGCCGAGAAGGGCTGGCTCGAGTTGTCGATTTTGTTGCTCGGCACGCTGCTCGCTGGGCTTGGCCTGGCACGAATCGCCGCTGAACGGTTGCTTGGCCCCGGCGAAGATACGCTTGTGGTCGAACCACTGATGCTCGGTGAAACCGAACTCGACCGCCCGCCCCAGCGTCGCCTGGAACCCGAACCGCAGAGTGCCGCTGTGTTGACGTTGCTCTTGATGCTCATCACCCTCGGCGTGGGCCTCTATCCGCAACCGTTGCTCGCGGTGATTGATGAGGCGATCCGTGGTCTCGCCTTTATCCAGGCTTTGTAGACTTATGAATGCTCTTCTACTAATCATTGGCTCGGCGCTACTTTATCCTGGGGCATTGACCGCCCTTCTTGCGGGGGTGCTCTACCGGATGGTACGCCGGGGGAAACCTGGTGTCGAGGGCATGGCAGCGCTCCAAAGCCAGGAGGGACGGGCAAATCTGGCTGGGCTGGTGCTGGCGAGCCTGGGGTTGGCGTTGTTACCCTGGCCGCTGCATCCGAGCGGCGCCACGGCGAGTTGGCTCTGGGCATGGATCGCCTTTGAACTAGCGTTTCTGGTGCCCCTTGTGCCAGCCTTGCTCACCGGAAGACCGGCGCTCGGGCGGGCGGCAATCCGCGAAGCCCAGCTTGGCACTTTTGCACGGGCCTTGTTGTGGGGTGCCCTCGCGGTGGCCTTGACCTTGCATCAACGCTGGGATACAATCGCTCTACTTGCCCATATGCTCGCCCTGCTCGGGGCGCTGATCGCCTTCCCGGTCGCGATCGGGTGGGGGCCCTTTGGCCCTGAAGAGTTTATCACCCCAGGGGGGGTGGCGGCCGGGCTCGATGCCGATGGGCAGGCTTTGGACAAACTAGCCCGTGATCTGCGTGCCGGAATGTTGCTAGCAGCAGTACTTGTGGCCGTGTTACCCGTCGGCCTGGTTCCAGCTTTCATCAGCTTGCCGCTGATAGTTGGCGGGATCGTGATCGGGGCACTGCTCTTGCGTAACTTTGACGGTCGCCAGGCACGCCTGACCCTGCCTGATGCGCTGCGCTTCTGTTTGATCTGGCCCCTACCGTTGACCCTAGTCGCAACTGTGGTGCTGAGTGTGGTACGCTAAATGCTTGGAGCTTCAGTGACAGCCGTTATTGAAATTGCTAATCTGTACAAGGCCTATGGCGATGTGTCAGTGTTGCAAGGGCTCAATCTGCGGGTCAGAGCAGGCGAGTCTTTCGGCTTGCTGGGCCCCAACGGAGCGGGCAAATCAACGTTGATCCATTTGATGCTGGGCTTTTTGCGACCTGACCGGGGACAGATCGCCCTGCTTGGCACCACCAAGCTTGAGCAGATCCGGCTACAAGTTGGCTATCTGCCCGAACGGCAGCGTTACCATATGGCCTACAGTGCCCGTGAGTACCTGCGCTTTCTCGGAAGTTTCAGCGGGTTGACCGGGGCAGTCATGCACGAGCGGGTTGACCGTGAATTAGCCCTGGTGGGCCTCACCGAGGTAGCTGACCGCCGCCTGGCAACCTTCTCGAAGGGCATGCTGCAACGCCTTGGCATTGCCCAGGCATTGCTGATGGATCCCGATCTCTTGCTGATTGATGAACCTACTAGTGGTCTCGATCCTGCGGGGCAGCGTGAGGTGATCGACCTGCTCAACGAGGTGCGCCAGCGCAACCACACGCTCTTTCTGTGTACCCATTATATGCACGAGATTGATCAACTCTGTGATCGCGTCGGGATCATGGCGAACGGGCGAATTGCGGTCGAAAGAAAGGTCGCTGACCTGCAGGGCATCATGAGTAGTGTACGGATCAAGGTGCAAGGGATGACGGCGCATGTCCATGAAGCGCTGCACAGCCTCGGGCCAGGCATCCATTGTGAAGGCCAGAGTGTGCGCATCAGCCAGAATTCACCGCGTTTGCAAGCAGCGGTCTTGCGTACCCTGCTGGATGCGAATGTGGTCATCCTCATGCTCGAGCCGCTGGAAAACCCCATTGAACGCCTCTACCTTGAGACAATTCAAGCCACCAAGCTACCGAGTGGCCTGCACACGCCCTTGGGCATACTCAATGACCCACAGCGCCCCATCCTCCCCCGCACGCCTCCAGATAATGTGGCGTCACCAGAGCGCCAGGGTGAGCGCGATCCTCTTTTGCATGAACTGTTGCAAGCCGGAAAGACCGAAGACAAATAAGGCACCGTTGAGCCACAGGAGACGAACAGAGGTATGCGGCTGTTACGATTTACCGGCTTTTCGCTACTCGAATATCTACGCTCGGGCAGGGTTGCCATCGAGATCATTGCCGCACTGCTGATCTATGCGATCTTTTTGCGTCGCCCAATGGATGTGACCTACTTTTTCAATGTCGTCGGCATCTTTACGCCCCTGTTGACGCTCTATACGATGGCAATCGTGATCAGCCTCGGGGATCGCCCCCAGGGTTACGTCGTCGTCTCACGGGGCATCGGACGAGCCACGTTTCTCCTCGGGCTCTTTTTGACGGCGTGGACACTTGTCGCCGGAACATATGGGCTTGTCTCGCTCATCGTCGCATTCCTCAATCCTCCCACCGAGCTTGATCTGCTCAACTGGCTGCTCGGCACCCTGCCGTTGCTCCTCAATATTGGCCTGCTCGCCGCCTTGATGCTCTTGCTGTCACCGCTGGTCTTGCCGACAGGCTGGCGGCTCTTTATCTTGAGCCTGATCGCGCTCGCTTTTTCAGGGAATTTTATCGGGGGGCAACTGCTCAATGCGCTTCCCGAAGCGGTGCGATCACTGCTCCGCGCCCTGCAGGCGCTGCTTGGTGGCCCCCTAGTGCCCGCCTTTTATGGCTTTCAACTCGCGGTCACTCGCGATTATAGTTCAGCCACAGCCCTGGCGAATCTCTTCGCCCAGGCGTCGCTCCTCGTTTCACTCCTCGGGCTTGCGATCTATGCGTTTGCCCGACGTGATCTGATCTTTAGTACACAATAAGCGTAGGTGCGACCATGAACGAGGTGATCATTATTGGCGCGGGCGCTGCTGGGCTCGCCGCAGGTCAGCGGCTCCGTGCGGCCGGTTGGAACGTGTTGCTGCTCGAAGCACGTGAACGCATCGGGGGCAGGATCTGGACGGATCACCGCTATGGGCCGGTCGAACTCGGGGCCGAGTTTATTCATGGTGCGCAGGCGACAACCTGGCAGTATGTGCAGGCTGCCGGGCTACGAACCCAAGCCTGGGGAAGTGATCGCCGTTTTGCCCGCCGGGGAACCATGCTTGCCACCGACGATCCGTGCATCGCGCTGACGTATCAATTCTACGAGGCCGTCACCACATATGCGGGCCCCGAGCGAAGTGTGGCCGACGTGATGGCGAGCCTCGCTGACCCTGACGAGCCGGCGGCTCAGATGACCCTGCGCTGGCTGGCAAATCTCGAAGGCGCTGATCCTGCACGCTTGAGCGCGACCGCCCTGGCCCACGAGCGGCGCACCAGCACCAACGGAGAGGCCAATTTCCACCTGCTTGATGGCTACGCAACCCTGGTGGCAGCCATGGCCGCTGGGTTGACCATCAAGACCGGCGCTCCGGTGACCAAGATCGCCTGGCAACGCGGCGAAGTAGTCGTGACCCTGATGGATGGCACCCAGCACGTCGCCCCCCGCGTGGTCATCACCGTGCCGTTGGGAGTGCTCCAGGCGGGAGCAATCACCTTCACCCCTGAACTACCCGCCACCAAACAGGCCGCCCTTGAGCGCATCGCCATGGGCCACGTAACCAAGCTTGTGCTCTGGTTCGACCGACAGTGCTGGGAACCTTTCACCATCATGAGCACCGATGGAAAGATCGTCACCTGGTGGCCGGTGGTGAGCACCACCACACCAGCGCTTATGGGCTATCAGGGCGGGGCGGCGGCGCTTGCGCTCGCGCACATGAGCGAAGATCAAGTCCTCACCTTAGCCCTGAACGAACTGACGAGCTTTTTTGGCAGCGAAGTACGTCAGGCATGGCTGGGAGGCCGAATGAGTGCATGGTCCAACGATCCGTGGAGCAACGGGGCCTATAGTTACAGTCCAGTTGGCATGGGTTCAGCCCGCGCCATGCTCGCCGCACCAGTTGACGACGTGCTCTACTTTGCGGGCGAAGCGTGCGCGACGAACGGCCATCTGGCAACCGTGCATGGGGCCATCGAGAGTGGACATCAGGCAGCACAGGCGATCCTAGAAAACCAGGGCACCGAGTTGATCGCGTAGCCAGGTGATTTGGACAGTATTGACTCGATAGCAGACGGCGGGACCATCTGAATAGGCTTCGAGCAACTCGGCATCACGCAAGACACGCAGATGCTGGGACAACGTTGACTGTGCATGAGGGCCTCCATCGGGGAGGTGAAGCAGGATCTCGTTCCCAATGCAATCGGGATGCCGCAACACATACCGCAAGATCGCCAGACGAACCGGATTGCCAATTGCCTTGCACGTCTGTGAGAGCCGCTGATCCGCACCGTGCAACGGATCGGAGCCATTGCTGTTCCCCATACCCTACCTCCTCGCTGAGGTTGCTTGGTGTAATGCTACGCCGTGCAAGGCACGCTGTCAAGACGATTCTTTACAATTCCGTTCAGGCTGCGCTATAATCTAGCTATGCTTACGCCAACCATCATCGAGGCACTGCCCTCGAGTTACGCTATTCGCGACATCAAGATTGCCCCAAATATCACCCTTGCCCCGATGGCAGGGGTGACTGATAGCATCTTTCGCCGGATGATCCTGCGCCTCGGTGGGTGCGGCCTGGTCAGCACCGAGATGACCAATGCGGCCAGTGTCACCCCCAAGGCCTTGAAACGCCATAAACTGCTCGATTTTTACCCCGAAGAGCGCCCGCTGACGATGCAGATTTCGGGCAATGATCCCGATCTGATTGCCGAAGCGGCCCGTACCGTCGCAGGGTTGGGGGCCGATATTCTCGACATCAACTGCGGCTGTCCATCGCCCAAAGTCACCGGTGGCGGTCACGGGGCCTCATTGCTGCGCGACCTGCCCAAGATGGAACGGGTCTTGCGAGCGGTGACGGCAGCCGTCACGATCCCGGTGACGCTCAAATTTCGGGCCGGGTGGGACGAGCACAATCTCAATTTTCTTGAGACAGCCCGGCTTGCCGAGGATGCGGGCATTGCGGCACTCGCTTTGCACCCACGTACCCGCGAGCAAGGCTACAAAGGGAGTGCCGATTGGAGTCGGATCGCCGCCGTCAAGCAGGTCGTGACCATTCCGGTCATTGGCAGTGGCGACGTAAAAACCGCTGAAGACGCACTGCTCCGTCTCTATGAGAGTGGGGCGGACGGGGTCATGATCGGGCGCGGTGCCATGGAAAACCCCTGGATCTTTGTCCAAATCGCGCAGTTGCGCCGGGGCGAACCGGTCTTTGAGCCGGGGCCGACCGATAAGCTCGATTTTCTGGTGCGCTATATGGGGATGTGTGGCGAAGAGATGCCCAATCGCCTGGCGCTCAACAAAATCAAGCAGTTGATCGGCCAGTTTGCCCTGGGCATGCCCAACAGCAGCCACCTGCGCGTCGCCGTGCATCACTCAACCACACTTGACGAAGCGCGGAGCCATATTGAGACGTTCTTCCACCGCGAGGCCCATCCAGAGCGCTGGGCTGACCAGGTAAGCACAAGGTAAGGACATGCACGACGGCTACATCTTTACCCTCGGCATCTGTGGCAGCACAATGGCAAGTGGCCCGGCACCCGCCAGCCTCGATCTGATGCTTGCGGCCCTTTCGCCCGTCAAACGTGCGGCCTATTTCGGTGAAGTCCTGATCACAACTGATCTTCCTTCGCTCGATGACCCACTGACTACGCCAGTGCTCAACGACATTGTCGACGCCGATATCTTGCTTATTACAACGCCCTTGCCTGGAGGAAAATTGCCAGCGCGCATGCATGCGCTCGTGCGTCTGGTCGAGCAAGCCGCCCCGGTACGCCGACGGCGTTTTGCGGCAATCGTCGCGTTTACCGATGGCACGACTGAAGGGCTATGGCCGCTGCGCCATGCGTTGGAATCTGCGGCAATTGAAATCCTCGGCGAGATCTATGCGCCCGCCGAGGCTGACCTCGACGAACTTGCGCCTGATCTGGTCAGCCTGGCGCACATGGTCTATGGACGTGCGCACGCATTGCACCCCGAGGCCCTGACGTGAGCGATACGCCGCTCCCCAGGTTTCCAGCCGCCAAAAACTGGCTCGGCGACGAACTCCTCTACCGGTTTTTTGCGCGCTGGTCGCTCTGGAGCAGCTTTGACCGGGTCTGGCTGCAGAGTCACGGCCCTCTTCCCGACCCTGAGGACGGGCCGCTTATCCTCTATCTCAACCACAGCGCATGGTGGGATGGCTATCTAATGTATGTCATCCACCGCATCGTCTTGCGGGGACGTTTCGACGCGCACCTGTTGATGGAAGAGAAGCAACTGCGTGCGTACCGCTTCTTCACCTGGTCAGGGGCCTTCGGGCTCAACCGCAGCAACCCCGAAGAGACCGAGCGTGCGCTGGCCTACGCGGTCAATCTGTTGCGCCAGCGCAAGGGGCCGCAAGCGCGCTCAGTCTTTATCTTCCCGCAGGGGCGGATCGTACCGCAGGATCAGCGCCCCCTGGTTACTTATCCGGGGATTGCGCGCATCATTACGGAACTCAACGGCGAAGTTAACCTCTGCCCGGTGGCCCTGCGCTATGAATTTTTAGGAGAACAGCGCCCACACGCCTTTATCCGCATCGGGCCAGTGCATCGAACGCCCGCTCCAGACTCAGCCCGCGCAACGATGCGCGACCTCAACAAGCGCCTGACGCAGGCGTGTGACGCCTTGCGCGACGACGTTGTGGGTGAGGATCGCGACCGCTTTGCCGTCATCTTGCATGGACAACGCGGCATTGACCAGCAATTCGACAGGTTTCTCCACTTCTTCCGGCGCACCCGAAGGTAACGGGTCGGAAAACTTCGTTGACATGCTGGAGTGCTGGCTTTAGCCGGCTGAAGCCGGCACTCCCTTCTTACGCTGACGTTGGGGCGCCTGCGGCCCTTCGTTGCACTCCTAAGCAACAAGACCTCACAGGGCTTGAAGCCCTGTGAGGTCTTGCGCAGCCGCTCACCCTGTTTCGCTCGGTGTCACTGGCCTGCGGGCTTGGGAGCCGTCACGCCCCCGACTCCTGCTCGGTCTCACGCATGCGGCGAGCCAGACGGGGCAAGGCCCAATGAAAAGCAAGTGCCAGCATGATCAAACCACCGACCAACGCAGCGAACTCTTGCCCACGCGACAGATTGACGAGGACAAACATCGTCAAATTGGTCAAATAGAGGGTCACCGGCAACCAGGGCCAGAAGAACTGCGCCGCATCGCGTTGCACATCATCGAGCGCATAGGCCGCATCGCGCCGACGCGCGGCCTTGGCGCGATAGAGTAACAGCACCCAACTCAGCAGCAGACTGGTCACAAACCAGGCAACAAAATTGGAAAGCGGAATGCCATAATAGATATCATCTGGCGTCCCACTCCAGACCCAGTAACCATTGATATGCACCGCAAACGGCTCGATCGTCACATCGAGCAAGAGGGCAAAGACCGCCGCCATCAAGACCTTGGTACTGCTCACCTGCTGATCCTCGGCCATCGGGCGATTTTCACGACCCAGGATCAATTCACCGACACCCATTGCAGTCGTCACCACCAGCAGCCATGCAAATGGGATCGCGAGCGGCACAACGCCAAAAATCTGGGGCTGCAACACCTCGGTATACGAAAATGCCCCAAAGGGAAAGCCCGTTGTAGCCCCGGTATGTTCAACCAGCCACGAAAGAAAGAGGATCCAGAGCGAAGCGAACGCACCCCACCGTCCAAAATTGACAATGAGCCAGAGCCCCATCAACGAACCCTGCAGCAAGAGCAGCACCCCACCCATCCATGTGCCCCAGACAGGCACCCGATCAAGCGCGATAAGGGCAATCGACCAGGGATAGATAAAAAGGTACGAAGCGAAAAGCGCGGCTACTCCCTTACGGAGGCGCGTGGTCTGGTGTAACATACGTGATAACTTCCTATCGACAGAATGAAAACATCGCAAGCACCTGAATTATTATAAATTCGTGTTTTTTGCTTGTCAAAGCCGCATAATTCCATTCCTGTTTTGTATTTTTATTAAATCTTTCCTCTGTTTAGGATGAGCGCCCTAAAACCGATACGTAGGCCAGCGGAAACGACCAGCTGCGCTGGTCGTTTCCGCTAGCCAAGCGAGCTTGCTGACGTACATGCATGCGGTAGCAACGGGCGACCTACGGTCGCCCGTTGCTACCGCAACGTCTTATCCTCGGTAGGCAGAAACTGCTTGATCGTCTCGATCGGCAACGGGAAGATAATCGTACTATTCTTCTCGACAGCGATCTCAGTGAGCGTCTGGAGATAACGCAACTGGAGGGTAACCGGCTCACTAGCAATAACTGCGGCAGCATCGGCGAGGGCCCGACTGGCCTGCAATTCACCCTCTGCGTGGATCAGCTTGGCGCGCTTCTCACGTTCAGCCTCGGCCTGCTTGGCCATCGCCCGTTGCATATTCTGGGGCAACTCGACATCCTTGACCTCAACGATCGTCACTTTGATGCCCCAGGGTTCAGTCTGTTCATCAATGATCTGCTGGAGCTTCTGATTAATCAGTTCACGCTTGGCCAGCAACTCGTCAAGCTCACCCTGGCCAACAACCGAGCGCAGGGTTGTCTGGGCAATCTGCATCGTCGCACGGATATAGTCCATCACTTTGGTGACCGCCCAGTTGGGATTGATCACCTGAAAATAGAGCACCGCATTGACCTTGATGGTGACGTTATCCAGGGTAATAACTTCTTGCGCCGGCACGTCCATCGTAATGACACGAGTATCCACGCGCACCATACGCTCGAAGACCGGAACCACAAAAAAGAGGCCGGGACCACGGGCGCCAACCAGACGGCCAAGGCGAAAGATCACCCCGCGCTCATATTCAGGCACAATCTTGATCGACGAAAGCAAGACCATCAGGGCCACAAAACCGAGCACGCCCAGACAGGCAAGCAAAAAAAGACCACTTCCACCACCCATTATCGCACTCCTTCAGACTAACCTACTTCGTTGGGTTTGGTTCGTGCGGGCGCTCACCCGTGGTCGCCGTCGGCGCAAGACGTTTCACCGTCAAGCGCAGGTCATAGACCCCGGTAACCCGCACCCACTCACCAATTTCGATCTCACCATCTTCGCTGAGCGCACGCCAGAGCGCACCCTCAACAAACACCATCCCCTCGGGTTCGAGGCGTTTACGGACTTCAGCAAGCCGCCCGACCAGGCCCTCCTGGCCAGTTGTAACCGGTGCATTGCGTGCCCGCACTGCAAGCAACACACCCACCGTCGCAAACGCGGCAATCAAGATCGCCACCAGTAAAATCGCCCAGAACGCCACCGCCACACCCGGAGCCTGCGCATTATCAAACATCATCATGGCGCTCACTACAAGTAAGACCAGACCAAGCACCGTAACAGTGCCCTGGGAAGGCAAAAAGAGATCAGCGGCAACGAGCCCGAACGCAAGAAAGAGCCCCAGCACCGCCAACCACCGCACGGGCAACGCAAAGAGGCCAATCAGCGCCATCATGAGCAAGATCAAGGCCAGCCCAGCCAGCACACCGAGCGTCGGTGTCACGAGTTCGGCATAGGCTGCAAACCCCGCCATGATCAGCAACAGAAAGGCCACGGTAGGATTGGCGAGAAGCATCAGGATTATTTCCCACAGCGTCGGCTCGAGGGGCATGGTAGGTTGCCCAAGCGTACGCAGTGTACGAGTCTCGCCATCGACAAGCACAACAACCTGCCCTTCCAGCAGGGTCAACAACTCCTCACGGTCACGTGCAACCAGGTTAATTGCCGGTGGAGTAAGTTCAATTGCCTGAGCATTGCTGAGGACAATGCCCTCACGGACAGCAGGTTCAACCCAGCCATCGTTCCGTCCCCGCTCGCGGCTCCAGGAACCAAGCTGGAGGATCGCCTCGTTGAGCAACAACTCGCGTGCCTGCTCGCCAAGGTTGGCATTGGCTTCGATCAGAGGCACCGGAACCCCAAAAGAGGTATTCGGGGCCATGGCAGCAACATGCGAGGCGGCTAACAGCCACGAACCTGCGGCCCCGCTTGTTATCCCGGGCGGAACAAAAACCACAACAGGCACACTGGCATTCGCAAGATCGGCTGCAACCAGACGTACATCACGTAACACAGCACCCGTCACACCGAGCTCAATCAGCAAGAGCTCGGCGTCATTCGCTTCGGCTTCACGCAACGTGCGCCGGAGATAATCAACCGTGTGGGTACTGACGACACCACTCAACTCGACCGTAAAGAGTGGTCCACGAGCCTGTGCTGCGACAGGCTGCACAAGGGTACTAACAAAATGGAGGAGGAGGACACCAAAAAAACAGAGGCGCCCAAGACGCCCAAGCCTCCACTGACGAAGAATACGCTTCATACGAATCATTGATGCTGTTGCCTCAAATGTACAGACCAACTTCAGTATAATACGTTTTTGGACAAAAAATACCAACTTTGCGGGACTTTCCTGCAAAGAGGAGATTTCTGGGGCTTCGCCCGTGCCGTGGGCGGCAACCCTGGGTGCCCGCGTGCGCGGGCACCCAGGCTGTTGGGCTTGCGCCCCACACCCCAGGTTTTGCTTTGTTTTGGCGGCTTCGCCGCCAAAACAAAGCAAAAATCTCGTAGAGCGGTGCTTTGACCCTACGAATGTGATATACTATATGTATTAGCCACGTTGGGAATTGATGGCGGGCGCACAGGCGTACCGTAGATTCCTTAGCCGGGGCTTTTTTTATGGCCTTGAGATACCAGAAGGAGGGTTGTGATGGCAAAAGAAGAACTGCTACATACGATGGTCGAGCATCTTGATATTAAGCGTGTGAATGTGGTTCCGCTGATCGAGATGATGGGGCAAACAGCATTTCAGGCCCGCAATCTGGCGCGTGCGGCGCAGATTGCCGATGCAATGGTTGCCGATCCAGAGGCGACCGTGATCCTGACGCTCGCCGGGAGCCTGATTTCAGCCGGGCAAAAGGGCGTTATCCTCGATCTGTTGCGCTGCAATGCGGTTGATGCAATTGTTTCGACCGGGGCCAATATTGTTGACCAGGATTTCTTCGAGGCGCTCGGTTTTCGGCATTACCAGGGCAACCCCTTCGCCGATGATAATGCGTTGCGCGAGCAGATGATTGACCGTATCTATGATACCTATATTGATGAGGAAGAGCTGCGTATCTGCGATGAGACGATCCGTGTGATCGCGGACACGCTGGAACCCGGGGTCTATTCGAGCCGCGAGTTCATTCAGGCCATGGGCGCATACCTCGCCGAGCACCATCCCGACGCCGAGAGCATTGTGCTCGAGGCATATCGCCGCGACGTGCCGATCTTTGTACCGGCGTTCTCGGATTGCTCGGCTGGCTTCGGGCTCGTTGCCCACCAGGTTGTCCATCCCGACCGCCATGTGAGCATTGATAGTGTCAAGGATTTCCGTGAACTCACGGCGATCAAGGTCTGGGCTGGCACCACCGGATTGCTGATGATCGGCGGCGGTGTGCCCAAGAATTTTGTCCAGGATATTGTCGTTTCCGCCGAGTTCCTTGGCTATGAGGCCGCAATGCACCAGTATGCGGTACAATTGACGGTGGCCGATGAACGTGATGGGGCGCTCTCGGGGTCGACCCTCAAAGAGGCCAATTCGTGGGGCAAGGTGAGCCTTGCACAAGAGCAGATGGTCTTTGGTGAGGCGACGGTGACCTTCCCGTTGCTCGCCGGGTATGTGTACCACAAGGGCAATTGGCGCGAGCGCCAACCTCGTTCATGGGCACGGGCACTCGCTAGCGGGCGGCTGCTGGACTATGCTGCGGCGACGGCACACGCTCAGAAGTGATACCTTATGTATCAGGTTGCGGTTTTGCTTAGTGGCACAGGCTCGAATCTTCAGGCGCTCTTCGAGGCCGAAGATGCCGGGCAGCTGGGGGCGCAGGTGAGCCTGGTCGTAAGTGACCAGGCTACCGCATATGGGCTGCAACGTGCGCTGCAGCGCGGGGTAGCAACGGCGCATGTGCCGTTGCCCGCCGCGCCGCGTGGCCCGCAACGGGCGATGGTGCGCGCCGCGTGGGAGCAACGCCTCGCGGGGGTAACGGCGACCTTTACCCCCGATCTCGTGGTGCTCGCGGGCTTTATGCGGATTCTTTCGCCAGCCTTTTTGAACTGGTTCCCGCAGCGGGTGATCAATCAGCATCCTGCGCTTTTGCCCGATGATAGCAGCGATACCGTAACAACAAGCACGGGCCTGGTCATACCCGCCCTGCGTGGCGCACACGTGGTTGACGAGGCGGTGCAACGTAGGTTGCCGGTGAGCGGCTGTACGATTCATCGGGTGACGCCCCGGGTGGACGATGGGCCGGTGCTTGCCCGCGCCGAAGTGCCCCTGCGCCCCGATGATACCCCCGCAAGTCTTCACGAACGAATCAAGGTTGAAGAGCGCCGCCTGATTGTCGAGGTGG
This sequence comes from Candidatus Chloroploca mongolica, assembly GCF_004762035.2. Classification (GTDB taxonomy): domain Bacteria; phylum Chloroflexota; class Chloroflexia; order Chloroflexales; family Chloroflexaceae; genus Chloroploca; species Chloroploca mongolica. Next base: position 43,471 of record NZ_SIJK02000026.1, read on the forward strand.
TGCGAAGTCTGGCCCAACGCTGATGTATGATCTTGCGCCCCACAATCCGTATACACTCAGCCTGGCAACGCCCCTCGTAGCGGGTGCGGGCAGCGTCGGCTATGGCGTTGAAGTCGCCCGCCAACTCGGGTTGACCAGTCAACCAGCGCCCCACGGGCTCGGTGCATTGATCACCCGCACCACGACGCTGCGCCCAATCCGTACACACCCGCAGATCCACGAGACCCCGGCGGGCCTGCTGCTTGCTGATCAACAGGCCAATCCCGGGGTTCGTACGGTACGCGAGCGCTTTGCTCCACTCTGGCGGAACTGGAATCTGCCCGTCATCGTGAGTGTCGCCGCCGAACATCCGGCGGAACTCGAACGCCTGCTGACTGAACTTGAGGCGAGCGAGGCCGTGCGCGGGATCGAGCTCGCCCTTGCTGCCTCTGAAGCCCTGACACCACACGCAGCACAGAGTCTGATCACGGCAGCGCGGGCTACAACACCCTTGCCATTGATCGCCAGATTGTCAGGCGAAATGGCAACGATGCTTGCCATCGCCGAGGCTGTCGTTGCGGCCGGGGCCGACTGCCTGGCCCTGACTGACGGCCTGCCCGCTGCCGTCGCAAGCGCAACTGGCTACCGTGAAGGCTTGCTCTACGGGCCAGCGGTACACCCCATCGTCTTACGCCAGCTCACCGCGCTCGCCGAAGCCGTGACCGTGCCCATCATTGCCGGCGGCGGCGTCACGAACCTTGCCGCCGCACGCGCCTTGCTCGAGGCCGGGGCCACCGCCGTCAGCCTCGACACCGTGCTACTCACCGATCTGCATGCGCCGGCGCGTTGGGAGGTCTGTGGCTAAGGGCAATCGGTTGATACCGTCGGGCAAAACCCTCGGCTATGGGAGGCGAGGCCTGCGTTGGCGGGCTCACTCAAGTCACGCAGGTGGCCTTTGCTCTCCAGAAGCCGAGCGCATCAGGACGCAAATGAACCATACGGATCAGTCTGCGTTTCTTGGATTAAACGAATAAGCCGCAAAGCTTTTTTGCGGTCTTGCTGCACCCACCAGGCGAGATCCTCAAATGCGGCGGGGTCAAAGATTAAGCTTCGCACGTGCGTCCTCAAGCGTGATGCCACCACTCCGCTCTTTTGCCTCAAGCAACCTCTGGCGCATTGTCGGACTGTTCAACAAATAGGCGGTCTCGCGTTCAGGGCACCCGCAAGGGGTGCCCCTACAGGTCGGCCGGGCCGTCGTGGTGGTGTGCGCGGCCCCGGCGCACCCCGGCGGGGGCCGGGCCCGGTGTACGGGCACCCCTTGCGGGTGCCCTGGCGGGTGCATACACGGAAGATGCAATCGCCCAAACCTGTCAAGACTGGCTACGGCGTTGACGAACGCGCCGATGCGGCAGATCCGCGCATGCTCAGCGCTTCCTGGAGCTTGGTGCGTTGTTCGGGTGGGGCGAGCATGTGGAGGCCGAAATGATCCGCGAAGGCCTCGCAGGTCTTGATTCCACGCAGGCTGTGGCCCTGGTCATTCAGCAGCGGCGAAAAGACCGCCAGGCCCAATTGCCCTGGTACCACCAACATGATCGCCCCGGCGCTACTACTCTCGGCGGGCAAACCGACCCGATAGGCCCACATCCCTGCCGTGGTGCGCATCCCGCAGGTATACATCACACTGAGGATATCACGCACATACTGCGGCTCGATCACCTCATCGTTGCTCACCGGATTGCGCCCATGATGCGCCAGGGTAGCCGCCATCATCGCCAGATCACGGCAGGTCACCAGCAATGCCTGCTGCTGAAAGAAGAGATCGAGCGTCGATTCAATGCCGTCAGACAGCATGCCACGGTCGCACATTAAATGAGCCAGCGCACGGTGGCGATGGCCTGCGGCACGGGCTGCCGTAAACATCGTGGCATCCGATACCATCTCGCGGTTGGCTAGGCGGCGAAAAAAGGCAAGATTCTTCTCGAGGCGCTCGGTCACACTGGCCCCCCGTAACAGGGCCAGCAGGCCAAGCGCCCCCGAGGGAACCAGTGGATTGGGCAAAGGGAAGACAGCGTTATCACTCAAGAGAAAACTCTCGTGCGCTGGCTCGACCCCAACATGGGCCAAAAGGCGCTCGCGGCCCTCTTCCATCAACGCCAGACCATAGATAAACGGATGCGCCAGCGCCTGAATGGTAAAAGCCTGCTGGCTATCACCGATTTCATACATCCGCCCTTTGGTATCAACCACACAAATAGCAAACCAATTCGGATCGGCCCGCATCAACTCGGGCAGAGTCGCAGCAAGATGGCCTTCAGACAACGGGGCCAGTTTGCGGTGCAGATCGGCAAGCAACGCCCGCATCGGGGACGTAACCGTTTTCATCCCACGAACGAGAGCCGTCAAATCATCAGAGTCGGTTTCGCTGCTCATGATGTGGTTTCTCCTCTGGCCATCGATCCTGCCGCCACGCCCGCCCCAGAGGCAGCGCCCAGCAGCGACTGAATCGGAATATGTTTGCCCGAACGTGTCTTGGCAATAGACGGCACACATTCAACGCGAACCTGAAAATGGTGGCCGAACGTCTGGCAAAAATGCTGGGCGACAAGGACATTGTCACGCTCAGCCCGATAGTGCTGGCCGGTGACAAGCCGTACCCTGACCGTATGGAGCTCTTCCTGGATGATCTGGAACTCACGAACATCAAGTGCCAGCTTCAGCACCAGATCGTACGACCAGTCGAGGATACGCCCCGACGGGATATCGGGGGCATTGGCTTGCTTGAAGGCCGTATTTTTGCGTCCCGACAATTCAGCCAACACCGGAGCCGTCTTGCCACACGAACAGGCGTCATCATCAGCCGCGATCGCCATATCGCCCTGACGGTAGCGAATAATCGGCATCGCCGCATTGATCAAACAGGTTCCAACAAGCTCGCCAAGTTGACCAGGCGCCACCGGGCCATCACAATCGGGATGCAGCAACTCGATATAGGAACAATCCTGGACAAGATGATAGCGTTTGTGAACACACTGCTGGGCAATGCTGGCGAGTTCTTCGGATGAATACTCATCGAAGACCGGGCAGCCAAAGACTGAAGCAAAATAATCGCGTTCCTCTTGCGTCGCGTGTTCCGAATTGGTGACAATAACCTTGAGGCCCAGGGTGGCACACTGCGCCCCATAGAGCGTAACAAGCTCGCGCAGGATCGAAGGATAGATCGCCAGAATCGCCGGGCGCAGGCGGCGCATCGTAGCGAAGATCTCGGCGGCTGGGCAGAGATTATGGACATAGTAAACCCGGTAAAAGCCACCCAGCGAGCGCACCGGATACGGCGACGTATAGACAAGCAACTCGCGATCGGTTGGGCGATAGGCAGGATAAAACTCTTTGAGCATACGCATAACCTGCAACGCTTGCGTAATAAAATTCTGGCTATCGAGGTAGACAGACACAAACTTCCCCGACGATCCCGAGCTTCGCGAGACGATCAAGCGGTCGCGCCGGATACGCCGATCAATCATCGCCTCGCCATGGGCAATCAACTCGTCCTTGGTCACCGTCGGCAAGGACTTGAAATCCTCAAAGCTCTGGATATCCGAAGGATGCATACCTGCGGCTGCATACTTTTGATGATAAAACCATGTATGATTATAGGCAAGCGTAACCAGTTTTTGAAGTCGTTTCAATTGATATGCTTTCACGATTTCTTGATCAAGAAAAGGAAAGCGTGCCACAGCCGGAGAGAACAGGGCAAACTGAATCATCAAGGCCAGGTGTTCACGCCATGAAAGTGCGCGCATAGACGTTTAGAATTCCAGTTGATCGAGCACACTCCGCCGATGCTGGCGCCGCTTGAGCCGCCAATTGAGCATACTCTGGTCATAACTGAGATAGAGCTGCCGCGCCAGGATGAGCGCAACCAGCGCACTGATCGTCGCAACCCCGAGATAGAGACTACGCCCCACCAGAGGAGCAAGCCAACCCTGCTGCATCAGCAGCACCACCCCTCCTGTCACGAGACAACTCAGGATCGACCCCGCCGGATAGAGATAGCCCTCCATAAAGGTACTGACGCGACCACGGCGTTGATCAGGGATCAGGCCCTGGAAGGCCTGCCGCGCCGGCTGATCAATGCCCGTCAGCACGAGGCGGATGAGGTAGTTGCCAATGATGGCGCCGGTCAACATCAAGCCACCCACGGGCGCAATCCAGAAGAGCATAAGCAGCAACGCCAGGAACATACTGCCGGGCATCACAGCAAAAATCCCTTTGAACCCGGGTTGCTTGAGCAGCCAGGGCGTCAGGAAGGCCTGGATCACGAGCAGCACCGGAACGCTGGCGATTTTGAAAAGCCCATAAAAAGTCTGCAACTGGCCCGGGCCGGTATAGTGCGCCGCCAGGTCAACAAGAAATTGATACTGGATCGTATTGAGTGCAAACCCCATCAAAATCATGATGAGCGCAAGAAAGCGATAGGCCGGCACCTCGCGGACAAACTCGAAGCCCTCTTTGACCATATCTCTCACGTGATCACCGGCCTCCGCAGAGGGTGGGGTCAGCGTCAGACGGGGGCGTATCACCGCGAGCGCCGCTGCCCCGAGCAACAGAAGCCCCCCATTGAGCAGCAGCAGCAGATGCGTCGCCTCACCAAGCCACTGACCAAGAGCGGCGGCCAGCGCATTGCCAACCACGCCACCGATAATCACCGACGCCGACAGGAGCGGGAAGAGCCGCTTGGCGGCAGCGACAGAAAAGAGGTCATTCGCGAGCGCCCAGACCAGCAAGGGCAGCAGTGTCCACTGCTGTTCGGTAAAGATCGCCAACAGGCCATAGGCAAGAAACGAAGGCACATCGGCGACAAAGAGCGCATACAACCCCAGATAGACCAGGCTGGCCCCAAAAAAGAGGGCCACACCGAGCCAGATACGGTCAACGCGATCAACCACGAGCGCATAGAGACTCGACGTCACCATCGCCACCAGCATGACCATTGCCCAGACGACCAGGATCTGATCAACGCCCACCTGGCTCACAAAGCCACTCGTTGCAATCACCTCGCTCGACTCGAGCACCAGCGTATTCGTAAAGAGCAAAAAAGCCAGCAAGCCCACCCGTCCAAATTCACCAGGGAGGAGCAGTTGTCGTTTCAGCATAGGCACCTGGCTTTAGATATGTCATATTCAACTATTCGTTGGTCGAGGCAGGCTGCGCCTTGCCACGTTCACGCATCTCGCGGGCCTTTTGCTTCAGATCACGGAAAAAGTCAGTCTCAACAATCTCCTTGACCTGATCGGTGCGTTTATGTTCGTCAATCATGATCTGGAGTTCCTGCACATGCTTGCGCAGCTCCTGCTCGCGTTGGATCACCTCCTGAGCCATCGTGCCAAAGACCCGGCTCAACTGGGCAATCTCATCGTCACCTGCGGCTGCTTTCAACGTCTCGGCCTGGGCCACCGTGAGCGTATTCTTTTCCATCGCACGAGCGGCCTCGCTCAACTCAATCAGCGGCCTCGTCATACTCTGAGCCATCAACGCCGCATTCGTAATAATAAAGACCGTCGTCATCAGAATGGTAATCACCAACTGAAAGAAAACACCGCCAAAGGCGCCTGCCCAACCTCCATTGAGGCGCGCATTTGCCTCAAGAAGAAAGAGGCTGAGCATAATGATCGGCACAGCCGCCGAGATCACAACGGTCAGCAAGACGCGCTGCATCAAACCAGCACGAAAGATCGCTGGCCCATAGAGGTGACGATACGCATAGTTAAAGAGCAGGATCGGCACAATGACGGCCGCATAGATCCAATTAATCAGCACCAGAGGAAGATTGTCACGCGCCACCGTCTGCCAGATCGTCGTCTGATCCTCATAGACAAAGACAAATGGATCGAGCACCGCCGCAAAGAGACCCGCCGTCACCACGGCAAGCGAGGTCAACCCGAGCGCTTTCAGCAAGCCTTCCCGCGTCTGATAACACCACTGACGCAGCACGGCAAAACCAGGAATCAGGCCCAGCAGACCATTCGCAACTTGCCAGTTGATCTGCAGGCTCGCCGCAAGTGCCTGAGGCGAGGAAGCATCAAGGGGAAACTGGACGAACCCGGTGAGCGTATCAGCCAGCAGATTGCCCCCAAAGCCCACCACAAACCCGACCAGCGGGCCAAAGGCAAACCCGAAGAAGATCGGGATCGCCACGCCAGGGCGCAGATTACCTGCAATCGCACTTGAACTCGTCGTCGCAAAGACGGTCACCCACGAGGTAGCAGCATAGAGGACAGCACCGAGAAGGGCCATCCGCACCAGAAACCACCATCCAGGTTGTATTGCAGGGCGATCCATCACGTCACGTCCCCTTGAAAGTTATCTACGCGATGAGCAACGATGCCAGCCGTTCGAGGCGCGCCGTCATTGGGTGGTCGGGATACTTCAAGACAAAAATGCCTGAACTCGACAAGACCATCATCTCGTCAGAGTGGGGCAGAATTGCGCCGACACGACAGTTATAGGTCTGCTCGATCTTCTGCTGCACATGGTCAAAGTCAAAGACCGGCGGCACTTTGTTGACCACCAAGAGCAGATTGGGCACCTCAAGCTTGCGGGCAACCTCGACTGTCACACTGGTTCCCTGATAATCCTGGTTATCGGGGCGCATAATGATCGCCAGCGCATCCGAGATCGCAATCGAGAGCAACGTCTCTTCATTGAGCCCGGGGTGGGTATCAATCATCAACACATCGAGTTGCAGGTCTTCGAGCAATTGTTGAAACCCATCATTGAGCAAGCCTACATCATAGCCCTCGCGGAGAATCTTGGCGATTTCACCTGCCTTGATACTCGACGGAATCAAGAAGACCTGCCCCTTGAGACCAGGCTTGAACTGTTGCAAAATCGAGGTCACATCCATCGCCGCGTCTTTAATTTCGCACTTCCCCCAGAGATAATCGTTCAGCGAGCGGCTGATATGCTCTTCATCCAGGCCAAAGAGCACATGGATGCCCGGTGACTGAATATCAGTGTCCACCACCCCAACCCGTAGGCCACGCTGGGCCAGGAGTGCGGTGATATTCGCCGTCGTATTCGATTTACCGGTGCCACCACGAAACGAGTGGATCGAGATAATCTTTGACATTGGTTGCCCTTCTCTGTTTCACTATGATCAACCGGGCGGTTGTTCGATGGCCTGGAGCGGATCAACGCGGGTGAGCAAGGCCTCGGCGAGATGTTCAAACACACGGGTGATGGCATGCTCGGGATAGCGCAGCACAAAGAGGTCGGCACTCCCCAGCGCGGCAAGTTCGGGATGATAAGGAAGCAACGCCAGCACAGGATGGTGGTAGGTCTGAGCTAACTCTTGGCTGACCCGTACCGGATCAAAAAGCGTACTAATCTGATTGACCACCTGCACAATCTGCGGTACCCGCAGCGTCTCGGCAATATCAACCGCCACCGCCGTCCCCGCATAATCGGGCTGATCAAGCCCAAGCACCACTACCAGCGTCTGGGCAACGGCCAGCGAATGCATCGCCAGCATGCTCTCTTCTTGAATGCCGGCATGCGTATCAATCAAGAGTGTGTCAAGCTGCAACGCCTCTGCCGTCGCGATCAGATCATCAGTGATCCGCTCGATACGAAAGCCGGTCTGCAACAAGGCTGCCCGATCACGAAGCCGTGGACTGGCCGGCATCAGCCAGATGGAACCTGCCTGAGGCATGATAACAGACGCAGGCGCAAGCTGCCAGTTGGGGGTAACATCATACCAGGCCTCCAGGCCTTCGCAGCGCTCAAGCAAGAAGTCGTTGAGGGTGGAGCCAATGGCTTTCGCCCCGAGTCGAAAAAAGGAGGTCAACCCACCCTCCTGCACATTGGCATCAAGCAGGCCAACCCGTTGACCACGCCGAGCGAGCAGGGCGGCTGTATTGGCGGCGAGCGTCGATTTGCCGATACCCGCACGTGCCGAATGAAAGACGACACACTCAATCATCAATGCACAGTCTCCCTTTGGGGATGGATCATGATCAAGCCTCAGGAAGCGATCCGTTGAATCGCCAGCATGGTAATGTCATCGAACTGGTCAGCACTGGCAATATGGGCCTGGAGATTGCGTTCGAACCGATCGAGCACCTCGGTCGCCGACGCGGCTGGCTGGGCCAGGAGTTGGAGCAGGCGCTTTTCGCCAAAGAACTGGCGCTCGGGGTTACGGGCATCAGTGACCCCGTCACTATAACAGAAGAGGATCTCGCCCGGCTCGATCTGGGCATGGGCAATGTTAAAATCGGCCCCGGGGATCAAGCCTACCGCCGGCCCGGTCATCGCAAGTTTCGTGCGGATCCCATCAGGACCAACGATCAACGGCGGACAATGGCCCCCGTTCGCATAGATCAGCGCACCGGTCACTGGATCAAAGACGCCGAAAAAGAGCGTGACGAACATATTCATATCCAGATGGTTGTCGGTGATATAGTTGTTCGTCAGTACCATCGCATTCTTGAGCGAGGCCGCCCCAATCGTTGGGAGAGCCTGCCGCCCCTTTTCGCGCCGCGAGACAGGAGCAAAGGCATCCCCCGAACCCCCAAGCACGTTGGTCCAGTCACTCAAGCTATAGTGCTGCTGGGCAAAAGCCCGCACCAGGCTGCGCGACAAAGACATAAAGAGCGCGGCTCCAACCCCCTTGTCACACACATCGGCAATCACAAAGCCAACGCGCCGATTCTGGGTGAGCATGAAAGCATCATAAAAATCGCCCGCTACTTCACGCGCCGGATGAAATCGTGCAGCGATCTCCCACCCTGTGAGTTGCGGCAACTGACTCGGCAGAAAACCGAGCTGGATCTGGCGGGCAATCTGGACATCACGCTCGATCTTCAACAAGGTCTCTTGCTGATCATCATTCTGTTGATGTTCAAGCAAGGTGCGTTGTGCCAGCATGCCCTGCACCCGCGCCTTGACGACCGGGGGCAAGCACGAAGCCGGGATATAATCAATGGCCCCCATCTCGAAACAGCGTACAAGGCCAGGGTCACTATCATCAGGCGCAATCATGAGCACCGGTGTCATCATAAGCGCACCAGTGGCACGCATCCGATCCAGAACCTGGTAGCTATTGATCGCCCCCCATAAACCAAGCTCAAGCAGCGCCAGATCAAAACGCTGGGTCTTTAATAAATCAAGCGCTGCGCGTCCATTGTCGAGGGCCGTCACAACATAACCGAGGGTTTCAAGCTGGCCGCGGAGCAGATTGCGTCGCTCGGCTTGTTCGTCAATGATCAGGATCGTCTGGGCCGCCATAGCTCCACCCTTATGCTTGTAGAGGCCGATACATGACAAAAATATTGCGGTTCATCTGATCAACATATTCGTAGTTAAAGTGATCGACTCCTTTGAGCGCGAGATAGACCCCGAGACCACCAATGTTCCGCTCTTCGAGGGGGCGATCCAGATCTTCGGGTTCGGGCCGTTCGCGGGGGTCAAAGGGTCGCGCCCGATCTTCCAGGATGATGGTCAATTTGTCAGCTTCAATCGCCGACCGCACGGTCACGTCACCCGTAAGCCCGACCTCGGTGTGGCCGTAGTTAATAATATTCGTCATAATCTCGTCAACGGCCAGGCGCAGCCGATAGGCCGCTTTGCGGTCAAGCCCGGCCTGAGATGCTGCCTCAACCACATATTTGCCGACATCATCCAGTGAATCAAGATCGGCTGGTACAGTGAGCACGTGCATAGGTTGCTCTCTTGAGCGAGGCTACCCCAGGTGACCACACCGGCGCAGCCTCCACTCGGTATCGCTCACGCAGCAAGCGTCGTCGCATTGCCCTTACGCTTCATCATAGCTTTCGACCATGATCACGCTGTTGTGAAAGCCGGTCATCGTGATTGTTTCGGCGACCGTCTCTTGCACGCTAACCATATAAATATCGACATTCGCACCCATTTTCTGCTTGGCAAAAGCAAGCGAACGAAGTCCCGCACTCGCCATGTATTCTAATTCGCTCATAAAGAGCACAAGGCGCGTGACCTTGGCCGCAGCGGCTTCTTCGATCTTCGCCCGAAATTGCGGGGCGACCGCAGCGTCCAGTTCGCCAGCCAGCGTGATATGGGCAACCTCGTTGTTCAGGGTGAGGGTACAAGTAAAGGCCATGGTTCTTCCTTTCATTCGTGTCCAACCAGAATGACCACACTCCGTCCGCCAACCAGCAGTTCGTGCTGCGGCTCAAGCCGTGGTTCGCTGCCGGGTTCATACGCATCAGGGACAGCCCCCGTATTGGCAAAGAGATGCCAATGCATCCCTTCGGGCAGACCGGGCAACTCAAATGGCAACGCATCCCAATACATATTCGCCGCCACATAGATATAGTTGTCAGTGACCGTCCCGCTCTTCGCATGTTTGCCGCAGAGCATAAAGGCGATGATGCGACTCGTGCCCGACCAGTCGGCCTGCCAGGCGCGGGTCCCGTGCCAGGTAATGTCGGCATACCCGCTGCCAACATAGTCGTAGTTGCGCAGGTGCTCGCGGTTGCGCAGGACAGGATGGGCATGCCGAAAGGCAATGCACCGCTGGACAAAGCGCAACAGTTCGGCATTGCGTTCGACCAATCCCCAGTCAAGCCAGTTTAGCTCGTTGTCCTGGCAATAGGTGTTATTGTTGCCCTGCTGGCTATGCCCAATCTCGTCACCCATGAGGAACATCGGTACCCCATGGCTCACCAGCAGCAGCGCAAAGGCGTTCTTCATCTGACGCATCCGCAGGGCATTGACCTCGGGGTCATCAGTTGGCCCCTCGACCCCACAGTTCCAGCTATGGTCGTCGTTGCCCCCATCGGTATTGCCCCAGCCATTGGCCTCGTTGTGCTTGTCGTTATACGAGACCAGATCGGCAAGGGTGAAACCATCGTGGCAACAGAAGAAATTGACCGACGCGGTCGGCCCACGCCACGCATACAGGTCAGGAGAACCCTGAAGGCGCTGGGCGACGGCGCCGATGAGATCCATATCGCCCTTGAGAAAGCGGCGCATATCGTCGCGATACTTGCCGTTCCACTCGGCCCAGCGCCCATACGCGGGGAAGGAACCGACCTGGTAGAGACCACCGGCGTCCCAGGCTTCGGCGATCAATTCACACTTGGCCAGGATCGGGTCATACGCCAGGCTCTCTAGCAACGGCGGGTTTGAGAGCGGAATGCCAATCGGGTCACGCCCCAGAATGGCTGCCAGGTCAAACCGGAAACCATCAATATGGTATTCCGACGCCCAGTAGCGCAGACAGTCGAGCACCATGTTGCGCACGAGCGGATTGTTGCAGTTCAACGTATTGCCGGTACCACTGAAGTTCCAGTAGTAACCATCGGGCGTGAGCATATAGTAGGTTTTGTTATCAATGCCACGAAACGAGATCATCGGCCCCATTTCGTTGCCCTCGGCGGTGTGGTTAAAGACGACATCAAGCAAGACCTGAATGCCATTGGCGTGCAACTCACGCACAAGCGCTTTGAACTCGTCGACTTGCATGCCCAGCCGCCCGGTTGCCGCATATGCCGCTTTGGGGGCAAAAAAGCCGACCGTGCTATAGCCCCAGTAGTTCAACAGAAGCTTGTCCTCTTCCCAGGGATGAGGACGGCTCCCGTCAAATTCATCAAACTCGTAGATTGGCAGCAATTCGACGCAGTTGACCCCCAGCGCTTTGAGATAGGGGATCTTCTCGCGAATGGCGGCGAAGGTACCAGGGTGCTTGACGCCCGACGAAGCATGACGAGTAAAACCGCGCACATGCATCTCGTAGATCACCATGTCTTCGCTGGGAATCTGCAACGGGCGGTCGCCCTGCCAGTCAAAATCATCAAAGGTGAGTCGGCCCCGATAGTGATAGATATTGTTCCAATCGGGAGGCACACCCCAGACATCACGCCCGCCAATCGCCTTGGCATACGGATCGAGCAGAATCTTGCTCTGGTCAAACCGATGGCCGACCGACGGATCAAACGGGCCATCCATGCGATAGCCATACTCGATATTTTCATAGTCAAGATCAAAGACTACCATCGCATAGACATTGCCAATCCGAAACTCCTCGGCAAAGGGAATCTCGGCATAAGGTTGCGGCTGACCCTTGACAAACAGCACCAGGGTACATGCCGTCGCATGACTCGAATAGATCGAAAAATTGACGCCGCCCGGCACCAGCGTTGCGCCAAACGGCAAGGGCTTGCCGGGACGCAACCTGAAGCCATTGTAGGTATGGGTCGGATTAATATCAATGCGTTGCAGATCTGCATTACTCATGAGCGTCCCTTTGCCTCAAGCGTTACTGACCGAGCGCTGCCTCAGCCGCCTCGACGGTGTCGTAGACCGTAAAGTAGGTCAAAAAACCGGTGGCCGACATCGTATCCTGCAGATCCTCTGAAAGCCCGGCCAGCGCAAGCGTTGCACCCGTGCCGGTGGCCTGACGATAGAGCAAGAGCATCAGCCGTAGACCGGCGCTCGACATATAGGTCACCTGGCTCATATCGAGCAGCACACGACTACCCCCTTGACAGAGCGGCACAATCCGCTCTTGAGCCGTCGGCGCAGTCTTGCCATCAAGTTCGCCCACAAGTGTGGCAAGGGTAAGCTGGTTGCGTGTCGTAATCGTGATTTCCATGAGACTCCTATACATTGAGGGCTGACACCCTGCAATCCGGTGCTTCACCGGTCACACAAGCGAGCCACGCTGACGTGTGCGACCAGTGAACCAAAGGCCTGAGGGCCAACCCCCAGCCGGTCAGAGGCTTAGACAGGTACCACCGTCACCTTCACCCGCAGCGCGGTCTCACTAGCTGGCAAGGTAACCGTCAGGGCAGCCGCATCAAAATTGGCGTACGGCGCATCATCAATCCAGACCTGGTCAAGCCGAATGCTGCCAGGGGGCAGAATGTCGGGCTGCACACGCAAGATATTATCTTTGAAGCCGCCCGGTTGCGGCTTGAAGTAGAGCGTCAAGGGCTGCTTGGTGATCAGCAGATTGGTATAGACCGCCGAGAGGTAACAGAGTTCGGTGGAGTGGTACGCACTCATCGAGTGGCTTCCCTTGAGGCGTTCGGTCCCCGTCAGGTACGGCAGGCCATTGGCAAGCACATTGAAGTAGACGCCGCCATCGTCGTGATCGAGGAAGAAGGCATTGTAGAACGAGGCCGACTCACGGGCGAGGTTCAGGTATTCGTCATCTTTCAGGATGCCGTGGAGAATCAGGTAGGCGAGAATGGCCTGTTCTTGCTGCCACCAGGCTTTGCGGTCGTGCCAAACATGGCGGTAGTGCTCTTCACCCGGGCGGAGCACCCGCTCAACCACGTCATACCAGCCACCACGCTGCTGGTCACTGCCCGCCGCTGGCATCAACTCGGCAATCTTGCGCGCCAGAGCTTCATACTCCTCTTTGGGCTTGAGGCTCTGCATCCGCATCAGGTTCCAAGCGATCTTCAGGTTGTGCCCAACCACCGCACGATTTTGCTGCCAGCCCCAGGCGGTATCGTGGCTCCAATCCTCAAAGAATTTTTCCTGCACAAACGGGCTATGCTCGTAGTCAGGGAAGTAGCGCGCAATTGTATCAAAGGTGTTTTCGAGGAAATCGGCATAGCGCTGCTCACCCGTCGCGAGATAGAGATTGATCAGGTACGCTGGGGCGTGATCGCCGACCGAGTTCCAATTCTTGCGCGCCCGGTTGTGGTTAAGCGTCTCGGCACGTGGGTCAAGCGAAATCGGGTCAATATGTGAGAAGTAACCGCCTTGCTCGCGGTCAATATAGTATTTATCAAAGAGATCAATTGTCTTTTCGGCATCATAGAGGATCCGCGGATCACCCGTGATGCGATAGGTCTGAATAGGTCCGGCCAGCGCGTAGATCTGCTCGTACATCGGAAGCGAGTCGTAGTCGTCGCCAAATTCCGAGGTGAGCAACTTCTGCTCGCGGTTGCCGGTCACCTGAATGCCGTGGTACCAATAGACCAGATCCTCGTCGGGATCATAGAAACGCATATGCTCGCGCAAATAGACGGTACCCTTCTCAGCGGCTTCGAGGAAATGCTCCTGGCCCGTCAACATATAGGCCGAGGCCAGACCATAGACCATCCGCGAGATAGTATCGGTCTCTTGCAAAAAGTCACCCTTTTTGGTACCCCCGAGGTGCAAGAAGGTACGATAGTTGCGGTAGTCAATCGCTTCGTTGGGATAGTTGAATTGCCAGCGCACATAGCTATCGGCGATCGAACGGATCTGATTGATCCACCAGTCTGGTTCTTCCTGGCGGTACGCGGTCGGGTTATCACCCGGAAAGACAAGGAACTTGGCCTCGAAGGTATAACTATCCCCCTTGGGATAGAAGATCCCGTGGACATGCAAAAACTGACCAGGGGCAAGCAAGCTCCCAAAGCGACCCGTACAATCCATGTACGACTCTTCGAGATTCTGCATAATGCGCCCGTAGGCCGCCGGAGTCAGCACAACATTGAATTCACGTCCATCACTCGTCTTGAGCGTAAAGCTCTTTTCGCTTCGATTGAACTGCGTGACATAGCCCGAGATTGTATCGGCAAACGAAAACCGCATACTGTCCACATCAAGCTCCTTGCACATTAGACTCGGGTGTTGCTACCCCTCACACCTCGGGGTTCTTCTCTTCACCGTCAGAACCACAATCCAGCTGTGTCTTGAGAAAGGCTGTCAGGCTATCAAGGTCAGGGAAACCATGGCGCTGCCTGGTCTTGGGATCTTCAATGGTGAAGTTCCACTTCCCCTGCGATGGCTCCTTCTGACTGCGTTCTTGCCAGCAGCGGAGCAGATAGACCCGGTACTCTGGTAGTTTTTCCATAGGCGCTATCTGGCGGCTGTTCATACATACGAGATACACGATGCAAACGCATTTCACAGCCCTCAAGGAAGGCGGCATTTTCTTGCTGCAACGTAAGCCATGCCCTGGCCGAGCAATCAGGGTTAGTATGGCGAGAAGCCGTTAAGTGATCGTTCAGACCATCTCGCTCGATCGGCCAGAATCGTTAAGAACAAACTGCGCTTCTTCTTAACGATTGCGCCGCAAGACCAGCCAACCAATTAATGCTGGTTTAACGCTCACAGAACTATAGTAGGCCAGGCATCCCAATGTACTGCAATGCGCGTGTGTGCCCTGGCCGGGCCGAGCAATGCCATCGCTGCGAACCGTTTCCACGAGGGTCGCGCCAGTTCCTCCAGAATGTGCTGGCCCGTCTTCGCGGAAGCATGCGCTACGCGTTGGCAAAGATGTCCTAGCCCACCATAAGCGTGACCGACCTTTTCCGGGAAGGTCGCTTGAGCCAACAACCATGCTGACGTCAACGTTCCAGGCGAGACTGGGGCAAGGATTGATGAGGGGACGCTGCTTACTTTACGAGGAGGTTCATTGTGACCAGGAAGATCTTGGTTGTCCTTTCGGAGTACGGGTATTGGGGCGAGGAACTGATTGGCCCGCTTGATGTCATTGACGAGCATGGCTACGAGGCGACCTTTCTGACGCCGACGGGCAAGCGCCCGTATGCCCTGCCACCCAGCAAAGAGCCGGGCTTTTTCGATCCGCCGCTCGATAAGGTGGTCGTTGACGAGTACTATGCCCGCAAGACCACCGAGGTTGATGATTCGGGTCGTCTTGCCAATCCGCTCAATCTTGAAGCCTGGTTCCCCGAACGGCCTTACTTCAACTCGACCAACTTTGGGCATGCCCTCGAGGAGTACTACACCAAACGGGATGCTTGTTGGAAAGAACTCGAGCAGTACGATGCCCTCTTGATGGTGGGCGGCAGCGGCCCGATGATCGATATGTGCAACAACATTCGTTTGCACGATGTCATTCTCGGCTTCCTCGCCCAGGGCAAGCTCATTGCCGCCGAGTGTTATGCCGTCACCACGCTCGCTTTTGCCCGCGACTTCACCGAGCGCAAGAGCATCATCTGGGGCAAGCACGTCACCGGCCACGCGATTGAGTACGATTGGCACGATGGAACCGGCGTGCTTGGCATTGACCACAACTTCAAGTGGGCCTTCTATCCACTCGAGTTCATCCTCCGCGATGCCACCGGCCCCGCTGGGCAGTTCCACGGTGGCGTGGGCCGTACGATTTCGACCATCCTGGATTATCCCTTCCTGAGCGGACGTTCGACCCAGGATTCACGCCTCGTTGGCGAGTTGATGGTTCAGGTGCTCGAACATGGTCTGCGCCGCTACGGTTGGTAACCAGTTCACGCTCTGGCTGGCCGGCCATCCCGGCCGCTAGCCAGAGCTCAGGGAGAGATCGAGCGTATGCGCAAACGTACTGGCAATCAAGCCATTATTGAACAGTTTCTTGCCGATGGCATGAACTTCATGTTCGGCAACCCCGGCACCGTTGAGCAGGGGTTCCTTGATGCGGTCTCGGACTATCCCGAGATGCGGTATATTCTGACGCTCCAGGAGTCAGTCGCGGTCATGGCCGCCGATGGCTATGCCCGTGCAACCCAGCGCCCGACCCTGGTACAGATGCATAGTTCACCAGGGCTGGGCAATGCGATCGGCGCACTCTACCAGGCTAAACGCGGTCATTCGCCCCTCGTGGTGATCGGCGGCGATGCCGGGCTGCGCTATATGAACACCGAGTCGCAGATGTATGGCGATCTGGTCGCCTTCGCCGAGCCGGTGACCAAATGGTCAACGATGGTGCTCGAACCGGCCAATTTGCTGCGCGTGATCAGACGGGCCATCAAGATTGCCGCAACCCCCCCTATGGGGCCGGTCTATGTTTGTGTCCCCGCCGATGTGCTCGATGCACCCGCCGTCGAGCCGGTCATGCCTACGTCGCTCTTTTCGACCCGGGTTGCGCCAGCTGGCGAGATGATCGCCGAAATGGCCCAGATGCTGGTTTCCGCGGCCACACCGATCATCTTTGTTGGCGACGGTGTAGCCTACTCGGGTGCCCAGGCCGAACTGACGCGGGTCGCCGAATTGCTCGGCGCGGAAGTCTGGGAAGCCGATTCGGGCGAGGTCAACATGGCCTACGATCATCCGCTCTACCAGGGCATGACCGGCCATATGTTTGGCTTTGCCAGCAAGCCCATCACCCAGAAGGGCGATGTCAATCTGGTCTGCGGCACCTATATGCTGCCCGAGGTCTTTCCCGAGCTTGGGTCGATCTTCGCCGAAGGCGCCAAGGTGATCCATATTGACCTTGATCCGGGGGCTATCGCCAAGAACCACCCAGTCGATCTCGGGGTGCTCGCCGATCCCAAGCTTACCCTTGGGCTGCTCGCCGAAGCAATTGACGCTAGCTTCTCAAGCGAACAACGCGCCGCCGCCCAGGCTCGCGCCGCCGCCATCGGGCAGCGCAATGCCGAAAAACGGGCCAGCCAACTCCAGGCCGATCAGGCTGTCCGCGAGGCAACGCCGCTCAAGATGAGCCGCTTTATGGAAGAACTGGTCGCCCAGTTGCCCAGCGAAGATGTGATCATTGTTGATGAAGCCCTGACGTCGTCACCGGCGCTCGTACGCTACTGGCCGCCCCAGCGCACCGGCGAATACTTCCTGACCCGCGGTGGCTCGCTCGGCATCGGGTTCCCCGGGGCCATCGGAGCCAAACTCGCCAATCCCACCAAGACCGTGCTTGGCTTTAGTGGCGATGGCGGCTCGATGTATACGATCCAGTCGCTCTGGAGCGCCGCACGGCACAACCTCAACGTCAAATTTATCGTCTGTAACAACTCGTCCTACCGTCTGCTCCAGCTCAATATTGACCAGTACTGGAAAGACCAGGGCCTGCCCAAACGTGACTACCCGCTCAGCTTTGACCTGTCGAGTCCACCGCTCGGCTTCGTTGACATGGCCCGAGGGATGGGTGTTGCGGGCATACGGGTCGAAAAACCGGAAGAGGTCGCCGGGGCGATCAAGCAGATGCTCGACCATCCGGGTCCGTTCCTGATTGACCTCGCGCTTGAAGGCGATGTGCATCCCGAACGTGTTGGCGCAACCTGTGGGCAATAAGATACAGCCCAGGGGAGGCATAGTTTCGTCATGTCTCGCCTCGGGCTGAAGCAAGCTAAAGGAAGATAATCCCAATGAGTGACTCAACAACCCTGACCGAAGCCGCCATCAGGCGCTTCGTCGCGGCCTGGTACGAAGCCCTCGACTTCCATGTACCCATCGAACAGGCCTATGCCCTGCTCGCCGACGAGGGACTCAATATGCAATTCCCCGACGGCGACATCCGCGACTACAACAGTTTCAAAACCTGGTACGACCGTGTCACCAACCTCTTCTTCGACGAAAACCACTACGTGCAACAGGTCGAGATGCAGATCGACGGCGATACAGCCGTGCTCGACGTTATTGTTGGCTGGCAGGCAAGCTGGTGGGAAGCGCCCGCCGCCAAGAGCAAGCGCGTCTCGATGGACGCAACGCAGCGCTGGACGGTACGGAGCTCGGACAAGAATGCCTTTGGCATGGTGATCGAGATCTATAACGCCACGGTCGAACCCTTCAAGTATGCACCCGGCTTCGCACGGCTGTAGCCCTTAGACGCAATACCTTGCAAAGAAGGCGGCTCTTTTGACGCAAAGGCGCAAAGGCGCAAAGGCGCAAAGGTTTTTGCGTAGGTGAGCTTAACCCTTCGCGTCTTCGCGTGAGCTTATTTGAAAAGTATTGCCCTTAGACGGAGAATGACAGCATGAGCAATCGCGAGATTCTCGAAAAGTACTACGAATACGCCAATGCAGGCAACTGGGATGCCTGGTGTGATCTCTTCACCGATGATCAAGAGATGGACGAGCAACTCGCCGGGCATATTGCGGGACTCACCACCCTGCGTGGCATGATGGCAGGCATGGGCCAGGCCTACGCCAAATTCCAGAATGTGCCCAAAACGATCTTTGTCAGCGGCGACGAAGGTGCCGCCGTCTCGCACATCTCGGCCCTGGCCGCCAAATACCCCGACGAAGCCATCGAGGCTGAAGTGATGAACTACTTCAAGTTCCGCGACGGCAAAATCGCGTATATGGCCAACTTCCACGACTCGAAACCATTCGAACCCTTCCTCCGCCAGATCAGCGAAGGGTGAGGCTGTTTGCTTCATTGGACAAAAGCCCGCTACGCGGGCTTTTGTCCCGCGCAAAGAACGTCATCTTTAACCAAGGAGTACCCACATATGTCCACCTACCCAATTGTACACACGTTTGACGGCAAATTTGTCGAACTGCCACGCGATCACGTTCATGCCTACATCGTTGAGTTGGAAAACTCGGTGGTGCTGGTTGATGCCACGCTGGCCCTCTCGAGCGCCAGTGAATTCCGGGCCAAAGCCGAGGCGCTTGGCAAGCCACTCAAGGCGGTCTTGATGACCCACGGCCACCCCGATCACTACGTTGGCCTGGCGAAATTTGCCGACCTGCCCCGCTACGGCTCGCAGGGCTGCCTCGATTTTGCTATCCGCGAAGACGTTGCCAAAGCCGCGATCGCCAAGTACCTCTTTGGCGACGACTTCCCCGACGAGCGCGTCTTCCCTGATCAGATCATCAGCGACGGCTTTACGATCACCTTCGATGGCGTCACCTTCACCTTCACCGATCTCGGCCCGGCTGAATCCGATAGCGACGGCATGTGGTCCTTCGAGAAAGACGGCGTCTTGCACGCCTTTGTGGGTGACACCGTCTCTAATCATACCCACTGCTTCTTCCGCGATGGACACACCCCCAACTGGCTGCGTGCACTTGATCGGCTCGAAAAAGAACTCCCCGACGATGCTCTGCTCTTTATTGGACACGGGCCAACACCCTCGTCCAAAGAGATCATTGCCTGGCAGCGCGGCTACATCCACACCTTCCTTGATGCCGTCAAGCAACTCACGTCCATCGAAGCCCTGGCCGCAACTCGTCCCACGCAGGAGAAGATGATCGCTGCCGTCAAAGAATATCTGCCCAACGAGGTGACGCTCTTCCTGCTTGACTACGAACTGCACCACTCGATCCCCGAAACCTGGAAGCAATTGCAGGTCTAACCGAGCAAAGATGAGAAGCCATCAAGCAGTGGGCTCCGTCAGCGGGGCGAAAGGTGACGAAGGATGAAGCTGCAGGGTCAGAAGGTCGGCGTCTTGATCGAAAGCGATTTCTATGAAGACGAGATCTTCTATTATAAGCATCGTTTTGTTGAAGAAGGGATGGAGTTGCATTTCCTCACCCGACTGTGGGGGCAATCTTCATTGACCTTCCTCGGGCACGAGTATCGTGCGCCGTTGACCGCCCACGAGACGTTTGAGGGCATGAGCGATGAGGAGTTGCGCAGTTACGCGGCAATCATTGTGCCATCGGGCATTGTCTCGGATCGCCTGCGTTACACCGAGGATCCCGCGAAGATCCCGCCCGCCACGGAATTTCTCAAACGCGCCTTTGCCGAGCCGGGCATCATCAAGGGCATCATCTGCCATGGGATGTGGCTCGTTGCCCCGGCCCCAGAACTGGTGCGCGGGCGCCCAGTCACCGTGCATAACAACCTGATCAGCGACGCCAAAAATATGGGTGCCCTCTACACCAATCAGGATCTCGTCATTGACGGCGACCTGACGACGGCCCGCACGGGCGGGCATTGCCACCTGCTGGCACGCTCGATCATTGATCAACTCGCCGCCCGTTAACACCAAGGAGGTTCGATGCAATTTCATCACATTGCCCTCACCTGCAATAATGCCGAAGCCGTCGAGTCATTTTATGTCAAGCATTTCGGCTTCCAGCGGGCACGGGTCATCGACCTAGGCGAAAGCAAGATCGTCTTTCTTCGCGCAGGCGAGGCCTATCTGGAACTGTTCGAGACGAAAGAGGCGCCGCCGGTAGAAAAAGCCGGCAACGATGGCCCGGGGTACCCAGGCTGGCGCCATATCGCCTTCAAAGTAGACGATGTCGATGCCACGCTCGCCGCAATGGGCGACGAAGCCAGGGTTACGCTTGGCCCCTTCAGCTTCGACGACTTCATCCCCGGCTGGCGCACCGTCTGGGTCGCCGACCCCGAAGGCAACATCGTCGAAATCTCGCAGGGCTACACCGACGCCGCCTAGACCAAAACCGTGGAAGGGCAAGAAAAAAGCCAGCAGAGCTGGCTTTTTTCTTGCCCTTAACACATTATCGCCCTATTCCCCAAATACCTTCAGATCTTTCGGTAACGCCATAATCGTTCGGCGATTGTGGTTGGCTGTTTTGAGGATCTGATGCTGATGGGTAAGGATCGGTGTTCGTATGAAGCGAGGGGCAATGCGATGGGCCTGAGCAACCTGTTCGGCGAGGCGGCGACGATCGCCGGGCGGCAAACTCTGTACAATAGCGCGCCAGATCAGCGGCGAGGCAAACGTGTAGCGCACATTGCCCACATATTCCATCCACTCCACCTCACCTTGCGCCAGCCCCTCCTGCATCAACGCCGCCGTCGGTACTTCCCGCACAAGATCAAAGGCAAGCAGCGGTTGCATCATGCGCATAATCGCTTGATGATCGCTTCCAAGCGCTTTTGCCATCAAACTCAAACTAAACGATTGACCAGTGACCGCTGCAAGCTGGAGCAACATCTGCGCCTCACTGGGCAAACGACCGACCTGCTCCATCAACAATGCCTGAAGCTCAGGTGAAATATACTCCTGCGCATGGGCAAGCTGCTGCGGATGGAGAGTCCAACTCTCATTATAGCGTACGAGAATCTTGTGCTCAACAAGCTGCGTAACGACCTGCGAGAGCAGAAATGGATTGCCCCCCGACACCTCAGCCAGCGTCGCCGTCAGCATCGTTATCGCCGTCGCATCAAGCCCGGGTAGGCTCTCCACCATCTTCTTGATCGCCCCCTCGTGCAGGCGTCCGAGTTCGCGCACCGCCAGGCCATCACTACGCCGCAGACGCGAGGCAAGGTGCTGCAGTGGATGCGCCACATCGAGCAACTCGGAACGGTATGCCCCAAGGTACCAGATGCGCACCTGCTGACAATGACGGGTCAGGTAGTTGAGGAGATCAATCGTTTCGCCATCGGCGTAGTGCAGATCGTCAAACCAGAGCACAACCTCACCATAGTGGCGTTCGAGCTCAGCAAGGCAGACCGATACAGCTTCAAAGAGGGCCTGCCGCTCAAAGACCGGCACCATCGCGTAGGCGTCAGGCAAACCCGGCGTCAACGCACGCAGCTCGGGCAACAACTGACGCAAAGCCAACTGCCAATGCTCAGGTAGGCGCTGGAACAATTCCGGGTTAGTCTGGAAGCCGACCCGCAGCACATCAACCACAGGCTGAAAAGGTACCGCCTGATGAAAACGCTCACAGCGTGCCCGCAGCACCAGCGACCCGGTACCCGCGATAAAATGCAAGAACTGCTCGACCAGACAGGTCTTGCCAATCCCGGCCACCCCGTGGATCAGGGTAAAACGACCGCACCCACGCTGCACCATGTCGTATTGCTCTCTGAGCCAGAGAAAATCAGCGCCGCGCCCGACAAAGGGGAGCGGCAGCAAACGAGGGGCGCTTTCGGTCAGGGTGAGTGGCTTGCGTGTTGTTGCAGGCGCAACCTCCCCTGCAAGAATACGGTGGTAGAGGCTTTTTGTCTCTTCTTCCGGCTCAATGCCGAGTTCGCGACCAAGAATCTGCTCACACGTTTTATACTGCGCAAGCGCCGCACTACGCTGCCCGCTCAACGCCAAGAGCAGCATCGCATACCGGTGCGCCTCTTCATGCCAGGGCTCGAGCTTTAGCAAGCGCATCGTATAGTGCAACGCCTCGGTATATTCGGCGCACTGCATATGATATTGCGCCAACGCATAACAACTCTGCATCATCAACTGACGCATATGCTCACGCTGCAGCAGCAGCCACTCCTCGAAGAGCAACGCACTCCGCGGTTGCAGCCCGTGCAACAGATCGCCGTGATAGAGTGCGACCGCATCGCGCAACACACTCATCGCGTCGCTGCGGGTCACATCGTACCGTTGCACCGAGCGTTGAAAGAGCGACGCGTCAATCCAGCAAGTCTCGTCAGCCAGCAATGCAACCGTCTTGCGATTGATTTGCATATGATCAGGAAAGAGTTGGCGCAAATTGCACAGCACGACCCGCAAATTTGCCTTGGCCTCGGCTTCTGGCATCTCACTCCAGAGTAGTGCTGCCAGATCGTCACGCGAGTGTGTCTCGCCTGTAATTGCCAGATAACAGAGCAATGCTTCGGCTTTATTTGAAACAAAACCTGTGATCCGCTTGCCGCCGTACGTGATGCGAGTGTGCCCAAACAACTCAAGATTGAGCATGACCGTCATCGTACTCAGACCTCCTGCGTAGATTCGATCACCATTGAGTATCTACACTCCCCGGCAAGGGAATGCGCTATATATTGGGGACAGCCAGGAGTTGCAAGTGATAAAACGCAGTATAGCATAAAATTCCCTCGTGAGACCACCATGAAGGAATTGTCATCTAGGGCGCTTGCATCGACGGTGCCGGATGTTCCGCCCAGCACAAAAGCCCGCAATGCGGGCTTTTGTGCTGGGCAAAAAGACCCTTATTCGTAGCGCAGCGCCTCAATCGGCTGAAGCATCGCGGCGCGGCGTGCCGGATACAAGCCAAAACCGAGGCCGACAAAAACTGCGAAGACGAGCGCGATGACCACGGCTGTCCACGAGATCGCTGCGGCAATGCCGGTCGCCACCCCAATCAAGAGCACAATGCTAATGGCGCCAGCAATGCCAATCAAGCTCCCTACCAGGCTCAGCGCCAGCGCTTCCAACACAAATTGCCCGAGCACATCGCCATCCGAAGCCCCCAGCGCTTTGCGTACCCCGATCTCACGGGTACGTTCGGTGACGGCAACCAGCATAATATTCATAATGCCAATGCCACCCACCACCAGGCTGATCCCGGCAACCAGGGCGATGAAACCAGTGATCGCGCCATTGATGCCCGCCAGCACCCCAAGCGCCTGCGTCGGCAGGTTGAGGCTAAAATCGTCAATCGCTTCAGGTGGCACCTCACGTGATGTCCGCAGGGCACTCACAATCAACGTCTCGGCCTCATCAACAATCTGCTCGCTCGTGATGCCAATCAGGATGCTGCTCATCTCCAGGCCCCGACCGGGCAGGTCAAGGTTGCCAATCAAGCGCAGGCGTACCGTGCTGACCGGCGCAAAGACTCGGCTATCGGTCGAAAAAGGGCCACCATTGCTATCAACAATGCCAATCACCGTAATCGGCTGGCCGTTAATCTCAACACTACGCCCAAGCGCAGCCTTCAACGCTTCGTCGTCGGCCCCAAAGAGATCACGGGCAACCGAGTAACCAACCACGCCCACCCGCGCGCCCGCCGCCTCGTCTTCCGCCGTCAAAAAACGCCCGGCGAGCATCGGCACCGTCTGGACCGCTTTATAGTCTTCCGTGGTGCCAACAAGCAGTGCCTGGACCGCCGTTGTTCCAGCGCGGACATTCGTGCTGACAGCGACCTCGGGAACGACCAGGCGGAAGAGGTCAGGTCGCTGCGCTGCCATCTCTTCGAGTACCTGATAATCCTGGATCGAGAGCAAGCCATAGCCGGGAACGTTGCGCGCCCCCTTCGCATTGGGATCGCCCGGCAGCACGGCAACCCGCCGGGTGCCAAGATCAATGAATTGCTCGAAGACGCTGCTCTGCAAGGCGTTGCCAAGTGATAAAACGGC
Organism: Candidatus Chloroploca mongolica; assembly: GCF_004762035.2. Taxonomy (GTDB): domain Bacteria; phylum Chloroflexota; class Chloroflexia; order Chloroflexales; family Chloroflexaceae; genus Chloroploca; species Chloroploca mongolica. Next base: position 68,122 of record NZ_SIJK02000026.1, read on the forward strand.
AACCAGCGTCCCAGCACCAATAATAATACCGAGCATCGTCAGCAAGGAACGAAATTTATTGGCCCGTAAACTATCAAAGGCCATACCAATTTGCTCTTTGAGCATAGATCTTCTTTTCCTCTTCTGTGGCCTACCCCTACCAGTCTACCTGGTAGGGGTAGCGCTTTTTGTTACGCTTCGCGCTTGACCGGCACCGGCACTGGCTCAAGGTGATGCTCACGCTCCACCTGCTCGAAGACCTCGACGCCATAGTACTCGGTCAGAATATTTTCGGCGAGGCGGCCATCACGTAGGCCGATGACGCGATCCATATGACGCCCAATTTCAGGATCGTGGGTCACAATCACAATCGTGCGCCCTTCGTCACGGTTGAGTTCGCGAAACAGCGCCATAATCTCGGCCCCGGTGCGGGTATCAAGCGCACCTGTTGGCTCGTCAGCCAGAATGATCGCCGGGTTGTGGACAAGTGCCCGTGCAATGGCAACCCGTTGCTTTTGCCCACCCGAGAGCGTGCCGGGCAAATTATCAATCTTATGCCCCAGTCCGACTGCCTCAAGCGCAGCCTGCGCTTTGCGCCGCCGCTCACGGCCATCAACGCGCCCATAGACCATCGGCAATTCGACGTTTTGCAACGCACTCAACCGCGGCAACAGGTTAAAGTTCTGAAAGACAAACCCGAGTTTCCGATTGCGCACCCGCGCCTGCTCCAACCGACTCAGGTTGCTTACGTCCTGATCATCGAGGATGTAGCTCCCCGCAGTTGGGGTGTCAAGCAGCCCAATCAAGGTCATCAGCGTACTCTTGCCACTCCCCGACGGTCCCATGATTGCCACCATCTCGCCCTGGTTGATCGTGACCGAGACATCATCAAGGGCACGGAACATGCCATCGCCCGTCGGAAAGTCTTTGATCATCTGCTCGATCTGCACAATTGGTCGTGTTATATAATCGGTAGTCATTTGACCTGATGCTTTCTAGATTTGTGTATCTTCCGGGAAGGTTCGCGACCTTACGGCAAGGCAACCTCATCACCCTCTACCAGGCCACTAACAATCTCGACCCGGTCACTTGTGCGCAGTCCCACCTCGACGGTGCGCTCTTCAATTGTGCGCTCGCCATTGGCATCGGTCACCACCACGCCCACAAGCTGCTGACCGCCTTCGCTGCGCACCGCACTCGTTGGTACCGTCAGCACGTCGCTCCGCTCGTCCGCAACAATCGTCGCACTCGCCGTCATCCCAGGCTTGAGCGCACTGTCGTCAGGATCAATTTCGACCGTCACCTGATAGGCCGTGACACTGCTACCACTCTGGGGGAGCGACTCAAGGCTCACCACCGTGCCCGGCAGGGTCTCACCCAGGGCGTCAAGCAAGACCTGCACGTTCTGCCCAAGCTGGACACGGGCAATATCAACTTCGTCAACGGTCACTTTGACCAGGAAGCGGCTGACATCAATCAAGACCAGCGGGATCGTGTTGCCGACAGTTTCGCCTGGGGCAACATTGAGCGCTGCGACAACGCCATCAAACGGTGCCCGCAAGATTGTATCGTCAAGCTGGATCTGGGCCTGGTCAAGCTGAGCCCGCGCCTGCGCAACACCCGCCTCGGCCCGTGCGAGGTTGCTCGCCTGCGGATCAGCGGTCAGTTGCTCAAGGCGCGCACGGGCAGCTTCGACGTTTGCCGACTGGGCGGCAATGGCACCACTGCGCTGCGCCCCCGTCAAACGGGCCAGTTCAGCCTCGGCCCGGGCAAGCTGGGCGCGCGCCGAAGCCCGCACATCAGCCTCGGCACCGGTCAACAGGGTGTCAAGGTCAGTCTGGGCGGCCTGCACCCGCGCTTCGGCACTGGCAAGCCCACTGATCTCGTTCTGGATAGCATTCTGATATTCAACATCGGCCTGACGCAGCCCAGCCTCGGCGTCGGCAAGGGCGAGTGTCGCCCGTTCAAGCGCAACCACATAATCCTGGGTCTGCGCATTAGTCAAGGAGCGGAGGGTACGCGGATCAGTCTCGTAGGTCTTGACGTGCTCGAGATCCCAGTAGGCAGTGCTGTAGGCGCTCTGCGCATTGCGCACCGCATTCGCCCGCGTCTCCACATTCTTGCTGGCCTGCTCTTTGGCAGCTGCAAGGGTGCTGCGCTGACGCTCAAGGTCGGCCTGAGTTTCGGCAAGCGTCGAGGCTGCACGGGTACGAGCATCGTTACGCGGGCCAGCCTCGATCACCGCGAGCCGTGCGCGGGCCTCTTCAACTGCCGCACGTGCCGCATTGATATCGGCACCCGTGACACTCCCCTGGGTCTGCACCAGATTGCCCTGGGCCGCCTGGATCTGGGCCGATGCTTCGGCAATCTGCGCCTCGGTCGCGCCCTCTTTCACCGCAATCAGATCGGCCTCGGCACGGGCCAGGGCCGCAGCACTTGCATCACGCGCCGCCGTCAACTGACGATCATCAAGTCGCACCAGCATATCGCCAGCGGCCACCCGTTCACCGGTTGACACCAGTACCTCGACCACCCGCCCGCTCGCCAGACCAAACGCGAGATTGGCCTGCACCCGCGGCTCGACCGAGCCCGTCGCACTCACGCCAAGGCGCAGATCACTGCGCGTCACCGGCGCAAGCGTCGTTGTTGCCAGCGGATCAGCTTGACCACCCGCAAAGCTACGAAAACCCAGGGTGGCAAGCACAGCCACAACAAGAATACCAGCAATAATAGCCGCGATTGAAAGACGGCGGCGATTAGTTGAACGCGATTGAGGAAGCGTGGTCATGTATTATTCCTTCGTTATGCCAACACCATGTAAAAAAAGATCAACGAGAGTATGTGGATTAAGATCCGATGTTCCAAAAAGTGTTTCCGGCTGATGTTCCCAACCCTCAAGCGTACGTGGGGCAAATTCTTGAAACGCCTCGGCCATGCCCATAAACATCTTGGCCAGCGTCAACGCGCTATAGCGCGCCAGTTCACCATCGGCCAAGCCAGTCTCCATCACCCCTACAATCGGGGTAAAGAGTTGCGCGTAAAAGGCCCGGCCAAGGATCGCCCGGTGCCCCGGCCCCAGGTGCGCCGCCATTTCGTGGCGCATCAGGCGCATATCGGTATCGCGGTTGGCCATCAAGACAGCCGCCACCGCAACCAGACGTGCATCCAGACCGCCTGGCGTTCTTGCCGCATAGCACAACCGTTCACCCATCTCGGCCAGTACCCGCAACCCCATCTGCACAAACAGTGCCTCTTTGTCCGCAAAGTAGTAGTAGAGCGTCGGCTTGGTAACATCAGCCTCTCTGATAATGTCATTGATCGAAACAGCCTTGTAGCCACGCTGCAAGAAGAGGTTGCTCGCAGCATCAACAATCTTGACCGCAGTCGGGCTACTCACTGGCTCGAAGTCTTGCATGGATCGGAACCTTCCTGACCGGTCAGTAAACATATAAAGCCATAAAATTTTCAAATCTTACCGACCGGTTAGGAAGAGTATACCGCGATGCACAGGCTTTGTCAATACCCTGGGGCCAAAAAAAGCAAAACCCGCGTATATTACGCGGGTTTTGCACAGGTTTGGCTCAGCAGCAGCTCAGCGCCTGATTTGCAGGTTATAGACCACCACGACGACCACCAGCGGCAGCAGCAGGCCAACGATCAACAGTTCGCCCAAGCCACCGAGGTTGAGCAAACGCATCCCAAAGAGGGCAACTGCCGCCGAGAGGCCACCCGCAACCGGGGCCAGCCAGAGGTTGCCCCCCTGTTGAAACGCCCGCCCAACAAGCGCCGTGCCCAATCCGGCCCCAACGCCAAACCCAAACGAGGCCCCCAACACGCCTACGGTCAACAAACCCATGCCGAGTTGCTGCGCAAACAGCAAGCCCGCGACCAGATAAATCGCCCCGCCAATTACGACCGCGCCAAGTATTCCACCCAGGATCGCACCCCCAACCTCGGCCAGAATCGTCTGCGCCGAAGGTGTTGCTGATCCACGTGCATCACGCATACCTTCCTCCTTGGTCTTGGGTTCATGCACAAGGCCACGGACTGCTGGCCTCGTGCGTGAACGTAAGCGTCTCTCGCCCTCCTCATCGCTTCTGCACGCGCACAAAAGCCAGCATAGCTGGCTTTTGTGCGCGTGCAATCCTGGGGTTGGACCCCCAAACCTCAGCCGAAGGGCGTACGCCCTTGAGCCATCTTACACCGGACTCACCAGAACCTCAATGGTCGTCGGGTTGCCCCGGGTAATCACCAGGTTCTGGGTCGTCGAAATAAAGCGCAGTTGACCATCAATCGTGATCCGCGCCTGCACCGCATAGGTGTAGGCCGGGTTGATCTGCGCCGGGTTGAAGGGCAACACAAAGGGCAGAGGTACCTGCTGCCCACCCGACACATAGGTGTCGCTCGCCAAGACCACCGCCGGAGCATCGGCCCGCGAGATATCCACCAGTTGTACCTGAACAATCGCGTTGGGCAGCAGGGCAATCCGTGGCAGGTACGTCACGGTGCCACTCACCACACTCTGCCGACTCGCACTCGGGCGATAGACCAGCGTCTGGCGACCCTGATCATAGGCAATGCGCAACTCGTTGTTGACAATGGTAAATGGCCGCGCACCCTGCAACGCCGCCAGCACCGCCTGCTCTTGCGCTGCCAGCGTATCGCTCGTACACAATGCCAGCGTCGTTGCCAACGGCTGGAAGGTCACGGTCGTCCCGTTCAGGCTGTACCCACCATTGAAGTTGTTACAACCCGTGCGGCCCATCACGCGCATTCCATCAAACATGATCGTCGCAGGCTCTTCAGCGGCAAGGCGAGGCGCATTGGTATCGCCAAACGCAACCAGTTGCCATGCGCCGGCTTCGAGCGCCGCCGCACCGATATTCCGATAGACCAGGGCCTGCCGCCCGTCATCATAGCTAATCCGCAGATCGTTGCCCGCCAATGTGAACGAACGCACTTCTTGCAGTCCCGCAAAGATCGCTTGCTCCTGCGCATCCAACGTCGGCTCGGCACAGGCAATCAAGGTCGAAATCAGCGGGCCAAAGCTCAGTTGATTGTTATTGACCGTATACGCTCCGCCAAAGGTATTGCATCCGGTCGAGCCGCTCGCACGTTCCCCATCAAAGGCAAGCGTGGAAGCCTGACCAGCGTACGCCGCCTGCGGCGCATTGACATTGCCAAAGGCCACCAGTTGCCACGGCCCACGCTGGAGAGCCATTGCCGGAGCCTCAATCGTCTCGGCACCAAGGCGCCCAAACAGCACATTGAACGGTGGCCGATTTTCGGGGTGCAACTCGAAGCGCGCCCGCTCAAACCACTGCACCGTATACGCTTTGCCCTCAATGACCTCGGTCATCGGCTGCGAAATGGGATAGCCAAAGAGGGCGAGGCTCTCTTCAAACGTGATGCCAGGTCGCCCGGCAAAGTTCAGGCCATAGCTCCGAAACGCGGTCAGAAATTCGTCACAGACAATGAAGCCTGTCTCACGGAAGAGCGCGCAACGCTCAGCATCGGCTTCGGCTTCGCTATCAGGACGCGCGAAGCTTTGCCAATCGCGGCCCTGGCGGCCAAGCGTATCCACCCCGATGCGCCCAAGCAGCACATTGTACGGGGCCGCATTCTCCGGGTGAATTTCAAGGCGGTGACGCTCAAACCACTGCGCCTGACGCACGACCCCATCTTCGCCCATCATCGCCTGCTGGGGGCCAAGCGGCAACCCAAAGACCGCCAGACCACCATTCTGTTCCCAGTATTCACGAATCGTGCCACTGATACAATAGCCCGTCTCGGCAAAACAGCGCCCCTCAGTCTGGGCATGGGCCACAGGATGACCTGGACCAAACAGCGTCGCGATCATGGCAAAGGCAAGCAAGAGGGCAAAGCCAAGTGTTTTCATTCGCATCATTGCAAACTCCATAACTAGACAGAATCCCAATCAGAACATACCATCCACACCACCGACCAACCCTAGCCCTGGGGATAGTATTTGCAGGGCGATTGCATCTTCCGTGTATGCACCCCGCCAAGGCACCCGCAAGGGCACCCGCAAGGGGTGCCCGTACCGGGGCGGGGGCCGAATCCGGTGTACGGGCACCCCTTGCGGGTGCCCCGTTGTATCCGATTTCGTATAATGCAATCGCCCTGATAGTATTTGCTCTCGGTAGGGCTGTGGGTGCCTGCGGCACCCACAGCCCTACCGAAAGGTCAGATTTGGGCATCGCAGGCCCACTAAAGAACAGGCGCTGCCGTCAAAACCCAATCACGATACAACCGATCCAGATCACAGCCACAGGCTTCTTCGGCCACCTGCAACAAGTCGTCACCAACGAGATCGCGGTAGCGCCCAAAAGTATAGTAGTTCTGGAGAAACCGGGTAAACGCCGCTTCACCGATCTCCGCACGCAAGGCGTGAAAGAAGAGCGCCCCTTTGCCATAGACAATCGGCACATAGATGCCCCTGAGTTCCGAGGGTGGGGTTGCCAGCGGGACATCGCGCCCTCGCTCGCGTACCTGACGGTACATATCACGAAACCCTTCGAGTTCACTCAAGGCAACATCAAACGCACCGATGCCCTCATAGTACAGGATCTGCGCGTAGCTTGCCATGCCTTCATCCAGCCAGGCTTCGCCCTGCGCATCGTTGCCAACCAGACTGTACCACCACTGATGGGCAATTTCATGCGCCACCGTCGTTTCGAGCCCCCGCGCATTGCGGGCATAGAGCTGCTGGTCAATCAAGACAACCCCTGGGTACTCCATCCCGAGGAAAGTGGTCATCGCGCCTTCAATCACTTCAAGTTCAGCGAGCGGATATTGCCCATACCGTGCATTGAAGACCCGCAGCGCCTGCTCAGTCACCTGCAACGCCCGCTGGCCCGCCCGAGCATGGGCCGGTTGATAGTGGCTGATAATGCGTGTCCCAGCGACTTCGCCACTGACCTGCGCCAACCCACGGGTTGCCCCCAGATAAAATTCGCGCTGCGGGCCACTCACAAAACGCTCGCGCCGCACGCCTGGAGTGACGGCTTCACGCGCCACCGCGACCCCTGTCGTCACTAGGGTCCAGTCGACCGGTACATCAATGGTGACATCATACAGAGCGGTACTGCTCACCACAAAATCGCCCCGACTCTCGATGGGGCGCTCGTCCCAACCACCCTCAGTCTTTTGACGTGCCAGGATCGGGTAAAAATTCGCCATCGACCAGAGGCCAGCTTCCTGATTGAAGGCCCCAAAGGTTCGCGCACTCGCATTGCGCGGCGTCCGCGCCACAAAGCTCATTTCCACCTCAACCGTCGCCCCCGGCAGCAACGGTCGGGCCAGTTCTAGCCAGAAAAGACTGTCATCATAGGCCGTCCCCGACGCCACCGGCACACCATTGATCGTCGCCGACGTGACATCAAGCCGCCCGCCAAAATCAGGATGGTTTGGATAGAGATGAAACACAATCCGTGGATGCGGTGTTGCGGTACGATTCGTGACGAGGATCTGCACCGTTCCACGCACGCGCTGCTCGCCAGGGTTCAGCGCCGCCACAATGGTGTAACGCTCCCAGGCCGCAGCCTGTTTGAGATCGGTCACATACGCAGGCAACATCGCCGCGACCTGGGCCGCAACAAAGGGATCGTCTGCAAACAGGTCAGGAGTTGGCGTCGGCGTTGATTTAGCTTGCCGGTCAGCGGATGCTTGCTCGTACTCGGCCACAACAGGCGAAGGTTGCGCCACAGCCAGTGCCGCTGGCGCCAACAGGGCAGAAGTTTGTGCCGAATCGCGTCGCTGGGCAGCCACAAAGGGGGTGCAACTGCTCAAAAAGAGCATCAACACCAGAAGCAACATCAACAGCCGGAACCGCCTAAGTGATAGTAGCATTTTCCTCTTGATCATGGTATCCTGAGCATGTCAACCCAACACACTCTAGCACAGTCTGGGCACTCATTTCAACCGGGAGTGGTCAACTGGGGAAAGAAGGAGAAGGGTTATGACGTTCTTAAAGCCATACTTCTCACGTACACACTGGTTTGTTGATCAGGCCACGTTGCGCGATACCGCCTTGATGATAGCAGAGCGCCCAGAGGCACCCAACACTGATCCGCTCTATACCTGCTTCTGTGTTGCCCCACGCCTCATCTACGCACCCGGCGAGCCCCGCCTTGTTCAGACGCTCTCATGGGCAACCTTCCTGACCAGGTTGCCCATGCATGGGCCGTAATGCGGTTGACGGGCGATCCCCGTCAGACCTGTCAGGCGTGCGCCGTGACATGGCCCCGGTATCCCCAGGATCACTACGGCGCGCACCTGGCAGGTTTCCCGCAGAGACCCGCCGCACGCCCCATGGCCGTAAGGCCGAAGCACGCGCCCCACACGCCGCACCTTCACCCCACGCCTGGGCATGCGCGTGCTTCGGCCCTACGATCCCGCCGCACACCCCATGGCCGTCGCCGCACCCCGCGCCCCGCCGCACACCCCATGGCCGTCGCCGCACCCCGCGCCCCGCCGCACGCCCCATGGCCGCCGCCGCACACCACGCCACTCTACGCCCACCATGTCATTCCCACGCACGCGGGATGACAGATGCCCCCTTTGCGGCCCCTCTCTCCCTCAGAGGTTCAGCAACGACGGTGCCGCCTTGCCCGTCAGTACCGCTACCAGATTCTCGGCGGCGAGCGTCGCCATCCGGGTGCGCGTCGCGACGGTCGCACTCCCGATGTGCGGCACGGCAACACAGTTGGGCAGGCGCAACAGAGGGTGATCAGGGCCAATTGGTTCACGCTCAAAGACATCAATGCCAGCAGCCTGGGGCCGTCCGGCTTGCAGGGCGGCCACCAGTTCGGCCTCGCGCACAATTGGCCCGCGCGCGACATTGACAAAGATCGCCGTCGGCTTCATCAAGGCAAATTCGCGTGCCCCGAACATGCCCCTGGTTTCGTCACTCAAAGGTACCGTTACCACCACAACGTCACTGCTGCTCAGCAGTTCATCAAGGGCAAGGTAGGTCGCCCCGGTAGTAGCTTCGACAGCAGAGTTGGGAGTGCGGTTATGGTAGCCCAGCGCCATGCCAAACCCTTGCGCCCGCCGCAGCACGGCCTGGCCGATACGTCCGGCACCTACCACGCCAAGCCGCGAACCATAGATGTCTACGCCAACCATCTGCATTGGGTACCACGGGCCCCATCCGCCCGCTTCGATCAGCTTCTGCCCTTCGACAAGGCGCCGTGCGGCGGCAAGCATCAGCGCCCACGCCAGATCCGCCGTTGTTTCCGTTACTACGCCTGGCGTATTGCTGACCTGAACCCCCCGCCTCCGGCATGCCGCAAGATCAAGATTGTCATAGCCAACCGCCATGTTGGCAACCATCCGCAGATGAGGCCCCGCAGCCAGCAATTCGTCGTCAACACGATCCGTGAGCAGCGACAAGAGCCCCTCGGCCTCGGCAACGCCGTTCAACAAGGCCTCACGAGGGCACGGGCGCACCTCGTCATCCCAGAGGGTAATGGTACACGCCGCCGCGAGCATCTCCATGGCTGCCGCCGGCAAACGGCGGGTCAAAAAAACAACTGGCTTCTTCATAGACTCTGCCTCAACTGCGCAAGCAACTCCTGCTTGAGATCCCACAGGGGCTGCGATAACGAGACGTGGTAAATGTGCGGATTCATAATGCGCCGTACCCCCACATCAAGGCCGGCAATGTCGTGATCGCGCTGCGCCCTGATCGCCTCAAGCGTCGGCAACGGCGCAACAAGCCGTCCTTGATCCAGCACCTTGACCAGCAGCGGCTCAATGGCCCGCAATGCCGCCCGTTCCAGAATGCGTTGCTGCGTATGATCGTTCGGATGCCGCAAGACAAGTTGCCCGGCCTTCGTCGGATCTTCTTCCTCGAGCGTCAAGAGGTCGGCGGTGGCCTGCCCTCGATCATCATAGAGCCGCCAGGCCTGTTTGAGCCCCGGATTGGTCATTTTGGAAGGCGTGTCGGCCAACTTGATCGCCGGTCGCCACGTTCCACCCTGCTGCATCGCTACCAGTTTGTAAACGCCTCCCAGCGCACCTTCACCATGCGATGTCACCAACCGGGTTCCAACCCCATACACCAGGCGACGCAGAATCGCGTCGGCATCAGCCGCATAGCGCCGCGCCTCCTCGACAATCTGCGTCTGAATCTGCCAGATCACCAGTTCATCAAGATCGCTCGAAAGCACAATCGCCGTCTCGGGGAAGCCCGCCCGGTCAAGCAAGAGAGCCGACTGGATCGCGAGATAGGCCAGGTCGCCCGAGTCGAGGCGAATACCCACCGGACGATGCCCCTTCGCCCGCAGTTCCTCAAAGACACGGATCGCATTCGGCACGCCACTCTCAAGCGTATTGAGCGTATCAACCAGCAAGAGGCAATCATCAGGATAGACCTCGGCATAGGCACGAAAGGCGTCCAGTTCACTCGACCCAAGGGCCAGAAAGACCTGCACGAGCGAGTGGGCATGGGTGCCTTTGGGCGGCACGCCGAGTGTACTCGAAAGCCCAACATTCGAGGTAAAGTCGGCCCCGCCAATCAGGGCCGCCCGTGTCCCCGCATTTGCGCCGCGCTCTTGGCCCCGCCGCAACCCGAACTCGAGCACCATGCTCGCCCGGCTCACTTCACGGATGCGCGCCGCCTTGGTCGCAATCAAGGTTTGGTAGTTGAGCTGATTCAGCAACGCCGTTTCGAGGATCTGCGCCATGGCGAGCGGCCCTCGCACAATGCTCAACGGCACCCCAGGATGCACCACCCGCCCCTCGGGAATCGCCCAGAGGCTAAGACTGTCAAAACCACCACAGCCCTTCAGGTAGGCCAGAAAATCGTCACCAAAGAGCTGGCCGCCCGTCGCGTTGCGCTGCGCACGCAAATAGGCGAGATCTTCCTCGCGAAAGGTCACCTCTTGCATCCAATCAACCAGCCAGGCGAGCCCGGCACTGATGCAATAACCGGCGGTATGCAGACCATAATCAGGATACCGCCGAAAAAAATGATCGAATTGCGCGGTCTGCTCATGCAAGCCCTGGCGAAAATAGAGCTGGGCCATACTAAGTTGATACTGATCCGTAAAGAGAATGCCTTCAGCCGTACGCCGATCCTCTGGTCGCATGATGCCCCCTCGCTATTAGTGTCCAATAGACACCATCATAGCGGGCAAGCGTCAAGCTGTCAAGCCTCATTGCCTCTCTTCGCAACAAAGGCTATACTAGAAGGATTAGGTTGCAAAAAGGAGACACACTATGCCCATTCCGCGGCACCCCGCGAAACACGGCTCACCAGCCCATTTCAACCCCGAGGATCACCTCGACTACTTCCGCAACGTCGGGCTTGCCCCTGGCTCTTTGCAGCCTGCCGCAGCCATCTTTTGTTACCAGCGCACCCTCTTACGCCACGTCGTGGATACCGAACAACCCTCACGCATTCCTTGTGTGACCGGGATGCTCTATCCGCTCCCTTCGACTGGGGGTTCAGTCGTGCTCGCGGCTGAATTTGGCATTGGCGCACCCGCTGCGGCGATGACAATGGAACTGCTCGTGGCGATGGGGGTTCGTCGCTTTATCAATATTGGTACCGCCGGTGGTCTTACCCCCAATCTGACCGTGGGCGACCTGACGATCTGCACTTCGGCCATTCGCGACGAGGGTGTCTCACATCACTATCTGGCCGATCCCCACGCCCCAGCCCTCCCTACGCACCAGTTGACCGAAGACTTCGCTGCGGCCCTGCACCAACATGGCCTCACGCCACCCCGCGGTTCAACCTGGACAACCGATGCGCCCTTCCGCGAAACCCGCGCCGAGATTGCCCACTATCAACAAGAGGGTGTGTTAACCGTCGAAATGGAGACAGCAGCCCTCTTTGCCGTTGCCAATCTCCGCCAGGTCGAGATCGCCGCTGGCTTTGTCATCAGCGATGTCCTTTCCGGCGAAGCCTGGAATCCACAGTTTCGCGCCGCCGAAACAGCACGCGGTCTCGTCAGCCTCTTTGAAGCAGCGCGGGCGACGTTAACTGAAACTCCGGTGCCTTGAAGCTCGCTGGGGCGATTGCAAATTGCACATGTGTGATTGTCGCCTGCGCCCGGCACCCCCGTACGGGCACGGCGCCGCCGTGCCCCCACCGCCGCCGTGCCCCCGTACGGGCACGGCTTGCCCGTGCCCCCACCGCCGTGCTTTTGGGGGTAGGTTTTTTTATTCACGGGCCGAGGGAGCGTCATGACGTTCGTT
>NZ_SIJK02000027.1:0-3663 GCF_004762035.2 Candidatus Chloroploca mongolica
CCGTGAGGGTGGACGCACCGTCGGCTCGGGTGTTGTCACCAAGATCATAGCGTAAGAATCTATTGCAGGTTGCAGCCTGGTGTGCGTAGCTCGATAAGCATGCGTTTGACACCCGGCTGCAATCTTCAATCTGCAATAGGAAACGACATGTCAGTGGTTAAAGATTCAAAGGAACAGCAGGAAAACGTCATTGTGCGCAGGCTGCGTGAAACACGCAGTGAGTTGCGCAAGGTTGTGTGGCCGACACGTGAAGAGACGATTCGGTTGACAATCGTGGTGTTGACGATTTCAACGATTATTGGAGCAATCCTGGCTGTTGGCGACTCGATCTTCTTGTTCCTCTACACCACCCTGGTAAGTCTGGTTTCGTAAGTTTTAGAAGAGCTAACCATTGTGGGAGTCCGGTGTGTCTGAGGAAACTCCACCAAAAACAACCGAAAAAGAGGCCGAAGATCGGCGCTGGTACGTGATTCATACGTACTCGGGGTATGAGAATAAGGTCAAACAGAATCTGGAACATCGCATCGATTCGATGGAGATGGATCACCAGATTTTTCGTGTGATCGTGCCAACTGAAGAAGAGATTGAGATCAAGAATGGGCAACGCCGGACGGTCAATAAAAAGATCTATCCCGGGTATGTGCTCGTGCAAATGCATTTGACTGATGACTCGTGGTATGTTGTGCGCAATACACCTGGTGTGACCAGTTTTGTCGGTCACGGCAATAAACCAACTCCGCTTGAGGATGATGAAGTCAAAACGATCCTCAAGCAGATGGAGGGTGAAGCACCCAAGGTTCGCGTTAGCTATCAGAAGGGTCAGGCTGTCAAAATTATTGATGGCCCCTTCACCGATTTCGAGGGTGTAGTTGACGCCATTGATCACGAGCGCGGACGTGTGCGAGTTCTGGTCTCGTTCTTTGGACGTGAAGCTCCGGTTGAACTTGACTTTCTCCAGGTTACGCGCCTGGTTGATTGAACAATTTGTCGTTGTGAAGGCCGCTCGACGGGCTTCATTAGATACTGTACACCTCGTCGCCCGCACGTGAGTTGGGACGATGAGGGAGGAGGCGATCCGCCTCCACACAGAGGAGAGCTACTGTGGCAAAGAAACTGGTTGGTGTCGTCAAATTGCAACTTCCCGCTGGGAAAGCAACACCGGCCCCGCCTGTTGGCCCTGCGTTGGGCCAATATGGCATCAATATTATGGGGTTTGTGAAGGAGTACAACGAGAAATCGGCTGCACAGGCCGGTAGTATCGTTCCGGTTGAAGTCTCCATCTTTAGTGATCGCTCCTTTACCGCCAAGTTGCTGACCCCACCTGCAGCTGACCTGTTGCGCAAAGCCGCAGGTGCGCAGAAGGGTTCGGGAACCCCGAATCGTACCAGTGTAGGCCAGATTTCACGGGTTCAACTCCGCCAGATTGCAGAGCAGAAGTTGGCGGATATGAATGCGCTGGATGTGGAAGGTGCCGAGAAGATTATTGCTGGTACGGCACGCAGTATGGGTATTAAGATTGTTGACTAGGTGCAACGCGCACCCGGCTGTAACGTGGGAGGGCTTGCAAAGCCCGTCTGTACCACCAGGAGTGATTAAAATGGCAAAACAAGGTAAAAAGTATCGTGATGTAGCTGCGCGGGTCGAACCAGATCGCCTCTATACGCTTGAAGAGGCCTTCGCGCTCGTCAAAGAGACAAGCTACGTCAAGTTCGATCCCACAGTTGAAGTGCATCTTCGTCTTGGGATTGACCCTCGCCATGCCGATCAGAATATTCGCACCACCGTTGCGCTGCCACACGGGACTGGCAAGATGGTGCGTGTGCTGGTCTTCTGCCAGAATGATGCCGTACAAGGGGCGCTTGATGCAGGAGCCAATTTCGCGGGCAATGATGAATTGATTGCACGCATTGACAAAGAGAACTTCTTTGATTTCGATGTTGCCATCGCAACCCCAGATATGATGGGCAAGGTTGGTCGCATCGGTCGGAAGCTTGGCCCACGTGGTTTGATGCCCAACCCCAAGAGTGGCACGATCGTGCCTGCCGAGGATCTGCCCAAGACGATCCGCGAGGTGCGGGGTGGCCGCGTCGAGTTCCGCAACGATAAGACCGGTATTTTGCACGTGGCAATTGGCAAGCTTAGCTTTACGCCTGAACAGTTGCACGAAAACTTTGTGGCGCTGATGGATGCGGTAAAAGGGGCAAAACCTTCCGGAGCCAAAGGAACCTTTGTACGCACGGTGACCCTGACGAGCACGATGGGCCCCGGTGTTCCGGTCAATCCATTGCTGGCGCAGAGTGCAGCGCTCAATTAACGACTCATTGTTTATATACCTACCCTAGACAGTCTGGTGGCATTTGTCCTTAATGGCCTGCGGGCCGCCGACCGAGGTAGATCTGAGGCATGATCTGGGCAGCCCGAAGCTGTCGTTCATATGGGCACGGTGTGCTCTGCCTCTGGTCGCCATGTCTAGGACATTGGCGGCCTTTTTGTTTGTTCTGCGTATGAGAGGGGGTGAATACTGTGCCAACGCAACGCAAGTTTGATCTTGTGGCTGAATTAAGCGAGAAGATGGAGCGTTCGCAACTGGCGGTTGTGGCCGATTACCGCGGGTTCAATGTCGCTGATTTGTCAACGCTGCGTGCGAAACTCCGCGAAAACGGTGCCGAGCTGGTCGTCGCCAAGAATACACTGCTCCGCCTGGCTGCACGCAATACCGGCAAGGAAGGTCTTGAGCCAAACCTTGAGGGGCCAACCGCAGTTGTGTTTGCCTATGACGATGTGGCGAAAGTTGCCAAAGTGCTGCTTGATGCCAGCAAGGTGACTGCACGCCCGCTGAAGGTAAAGGGTGGTCTGCTGGGCTTCAGTCCGATTCAGGCCGATGGGCTTGATGCGGTGACGAAATTGCCTTCGCGTGAGCAAGCGCTCGCAGGTATTGTCGGTGGCGTCGCGGCACCAGTCTCTGGTGTGGTTGGGGTGCTGAATGCAGCTATTTCCAATATCGCGTATGTCGTGCAGGCCCGCATTGATCAGCTGCAACCAGCAGGTGAATGAACGTAACTCGTGTTTTGCTGGCAGACATTGCTAGCGCAACTTTGTAATGGATAAAGGAGTAGATACATCATGTCGAGTGAGAAGATTGCCGCGATTGTCGAGTCGATCGAAACGCTGAATGTGCTTGAGCTGGTTGAGCTCAAGAAGACGATGGAAGACAAGTGGGGCGTGACGGCTGCTGCGCCGATGATGATGGGCGCAATGCCGATGGTTGCTGCTGCTGGCGGTGATGCCGTCGCCGCCGCTCCGGTGGAAGAGCAGACTGAGTTCGATGTGATCCTGCAGGAAGTTGGCGCCAATAAGATCCAGGTGATCAAGGTGGTGCGTGAGTTGACCAGCCTCGGTCTCAAGGAGGCCAAGGATCTGGTCGAGGCTGCGCCCAAGGCGGTCAAAGAGGCCGTCTCGAAGGAAGAGGCCGATGCCGCCAAGGCGAAGCTTACCGAGGTTGGCGCAACTGCGGCGATCAAGTAGGTTTGGTGCCGTAGGGCCACGGCAGGTGCCGTGGCCCTACGGCAGGTGCCGGCTGAGGAGGCGCGGCCACGGCACCGCCGGCTGAGGAGGCGTCGCCACGGCACCGCCGACGGAGGAGGCGTCGCCACGGCACCGCCG
>NZ_SIJK02000027.1:3763-78811 GCF_004762035.2 Candidatus Chloroploca mongolica
GAGGAGGCGTCGCCACGGCACCGCCGACGGAGGAGGCGTCGCCACGGCACCGCCGTGGTTCTACTGATGCGTATTCTGCTGCCAACAGATGTGTTTCCGCCCGATGGCCGTGGGGGAGCTGCCTGGAGTAGCCACGCCCTGGCGCGTGCGTTGCTAGCCAGGGGTCATCAGGTGACAGCACTGGTGCCTGTGCGTGGTCGGCGAGGTGTGGTTCACGCTGATGCACTTGGGGTGCCTGCCGTGCGCATCGGGTATACTGCCCCTTCGCTTCCTGTTGTTCAGAACTATTTCCGGCACGAGCGCTTCTGGCCCGTGCTGGCTAAAGCTATTGTCGCCGAGGCACGCCGTGGGCCGCTACCACAGGTGTTGCATGCCCAGCATGTGCAGACTGCTCCCGGTGCCGTGCTGGCGGGCAAACAATTGGGGGTTCCAGTCGTGGTCACGGTGCGCGACCACTGGCCCTGGCACTATTTTGCCACTGGTCTCCACGGTGATCAGGTCCCCTATGGTCGCCCCGGCTGGCCTGGGCTGGCCACCGAGCTGCCCGCACGCCTTGGGCCATTGCGTGGGATTCTGGCCCTGGCGGGGCTTCCCTATATGCTGGCGCATCAGCGACGACGGGCACAGTATCTCGCCCGTGCCGATGCCGTTATCGCGGTGAGTACCTATATTGCCGAACGCCTGGCCGGGATAGTACAACCTGAACGCTTGCATGTCTTGCCCAATATGCTTGATATGGCGGCAAATGAAACGATTGCAGCTGCCCCGCCAGAAACGAGGTGGGAAGGTGGACTGCTGCTCTTTGTGGGTAAGCTCGAAGCCAACAAAGGGGCAGGGTTGCTTCCGGCGATCTTTCGTGAACTGCGCGCACCTGGCATGCCCAACGTACCACCTTTCACGCTCGTTATCGCAGGTGATGGGGCACTGCGTGACCGTCTGACGACTGAACTAGGTACACTGGGCCTCCAGATGCAGATGCTCAACTGGGCCAGCCATGATGAAGTGTTGCGTCTGATGAAACAGAGTACGCTGTTGCTCTTTCCGTCGACCTGGGGCGAACCGCTCAGTCGGGTCTTGTTGGAAGCCTCGGGGATGGGCACGCCGATTCTGGCGATGCCAACTGGTGGTACGCAAGATATCATTCATCACGGCATCACGGGGGCAATCGCCGCGACACCACGTCTCTTTGCCCAGCGTATGGCCGAACTTTTGCTTGACCCCGTTGCACGGAACAGGCTCGGCGAGGGTGCGCGTGCTTTTGCGCACACCCATTTTGCGTACGAGGCGGTGTTACCGCGCTACGAACGACTCTACCAGGCGTTGTAGGTATCGTTTTTTCGACGAACGAAGCAGCGGGTTTTTAAGCAAGTGATGGTAGGACAAAGGGCAAGAAGACTTGAAAAATACCGCCGATACGTAAGAGATTTTCAGCCAGAAGCGAACCCTCGATGGCGTTTGACCAGGTCGGCAGGGGGAAGGCAACCATCGCGACAATGATGATGGCAGCAGCTAGGATCGCCTGGATGAGGCCGAGAACGCCACCAAGCAAGTGATCAAGCCAGCCAAGAAAGAGCAGGCCAACAAACATGCGGAGAACCGAGGCAAGTAGACTTGCCAGGCTACTCACGAGGAGCAGAACACCAACAAAGCCGAGCACACCTGCAACGAGCGGATCGGCGATAAATGAGGTGAGCCAATCGGCAACCTCGGGGCCGTAGCGCCCGGCCATCGCAATGCCAACGACGAGACCGACAAGCGAGAGAACCTGCCTGATCAAGCCCCAATAGATTCCAAGCAGAACAAAAACACCACTTCCAAGCAGAATTGCATAATCAAGCGTATTCATAGGTGTATCCAGTGATCATCTATGCCTTATATCAATGACGATTGAAGATACCCCTTTCCTGCGCCACGATCCTGCGCTGCGCTCGGGGTGACAATCCGATATGGGCCACGGTAACATGGTCTTAGATTGTACTAAACGCCAACTGCGCTAGCATTTGGCACAAGCTAAGACACAATGCTAGGGAACCAGAGGCTTCAAAGGGTTTCGCAATGGCAACATGCGCTCAAAGGGTTGCACCTGTTCAGGCACGGGCGTTCCCGTGCGGTTCACCGCTGCGTGGGTACGTGCCAACCCATGCGCCTTGCGGAGAACGGGAGCGCTCCGTCAAACCTGCCAGGTGGACGGCCTCCTGCGGGTAGCGGAGGATCCCTGCGACCCCTGGGATTCCTGGGTGCCCGCATGCGCGGGCATGACAGCGGGGGGCCGCCGTTTGGGGGCCCCCTTTGATGGAGGTGACGCCATCCTTGGATGCGTGCGTATCCGTCACGACGACCGGAGGGCCGAAACACCGCCCCATGGCCGTGCATGCACGTCCGTAGGGGCGGTGCTTCGGCCTTACGAGGGGCATGACGCCAGCGTGGGGCATGACGCCAGCGTGGGGCATGACGCCAGCGTGGAGCATGACGCCAGCGTGGGGCGCCGCAGCACCAGGGCAGGGGAGGGCGATAGCGGTCGCGGTGCGCCGCGCAGCCTGGACAAACGTCTTGACCCACCGAACGCGCTTGCTGGCGCCGCTGTATCGCATCAGCAAGCGGTGTCGCAAAAACGCTCTACCTGAGAGGGGCCGTGGGTGCCCGCGTGCGTGGGCATGACAGCGGTGCGCCCCGCCATCTGGTGACACTCGTTGACAGATGGCGGGATCCTCCACGGAACGGCCTGGACATCCCCGGGTGCCCTAGGTGCCCGCGTGCGTGGGTATGACAGCGGTGGGCCGCCGTTTGGTGGGCGGGTGCAGAGGCATTGCGGCAAGACCATGTTAGGGCCGGATGACACGGGAGAGCATGAGGGCAAGGTCGCTGGCACGGCGAGCGCGTAGCCCGAGGCGGTGCCAGGGCTTGAGCAAGTGCAGATCGGCGATATGGTCGAGGTGCAGTTGAAAGATAGTGCGGAGCAAGCGATGCCCTGGTTGTGCTGCCGGGGGCACGTGTTGCTGAGCCCAGGCATACAGGCGATCGAGGCTTGCCTGGGCTTCATGCACCGTTTCGTAGAGGGTCGCAGGGGCAGCTTTGCGGGCCGCGAGCACATAGAGTTGGTGACGGAGACGAAAAAACTGGAGTAACTCGGCCGCCAGTTGCCATTCGGCGGCTTCGGCAGCGAGATCAGGGTCAGACACTGATGCGAGGCTGGCCCAGGCTTGCTGGCCTTGTTGCAGCTGGCTTGCGATGGCAAGCATTGCTTCAAGGCGTTGCTCGGCGGTGCGCTGCGGCTCGGTGAGCATATCAAGGACATCCATCGGCGGTGCATTGACGGGATCACGCGATGGGATGAGGTTCAGGCGCATCGCATGGTCGCTTGCGGGGTCGCGGGCAAGCACTGGTTGCCAGGCAGCTTCGAGAGCGTCATAGGCCTCAACAAGATGGGTCGCCAACGCGGGCGACGTGGTACGCGCTAGGGCGTAGGTTTCACGGAGGGCGAGGGGATCGCTATCGGGGGCCCAGGCGAGCCGGGCAAAGAGGTAGGCGTTGAGAGGCGTCCAGGCAAAGGGACGATCACCAGTGAGCAGGGCATGCACCGAACTCACCCCGTTGGCACGGTAGGCTTGCAGGTCAGCGGCAATGATCCTGGTAAGCGGGGGCGGGCTTGCTTTAAAAAGAAGACCATCGAGATAATATTCAAAGACAGCCTGGTGCGCAAAGAGCGGACGATTGCCAGTCAGGTGTGCGGTGACAATCTGGTTGACCGGGGCATCAATAGCAGCGGCATAGCTACGCAAGCGCGGCGCGGTGAGCAACTGGATGGCGGGATGGGGCGAGGCAGATGTCGGGGGAGCCTCGGTATCGTGATAAGCCAGATAGCTAACCATGGCCTGGGGTTGGTGCGTACGAACTGCTTCGGCCACAGCATTCGTCGCGATCAGGGCCTGATCAGAGGGCGTGAGCCGGGCACAGGCCGGACAGTGGCACCACCCCCCGTCACGCAGATCATCAGGCCAGAGATGGTAGATCTCGGCTTCGGGATACGCGCGGGCGAAAGCCGCGGCGGACTGTTGCACATAGGCAAGCGCCTGGGGGCTAGAGACGCAGAAATTGTAGTCGGGGGTACGACGGGTGCCATCGTAGCGAAAGAGCTCGGGGGCCTTGCGAAAGAAACGGCGGGGCAAAAGATCGCGCAAGTGATGGCCGCCAATTTCGAGGCGCAGCGCACGATCATGGATCAACGGCAACAGTTGGCGACGGCAGGCACGCCAGGTCGCAAGGCGGCAGGCTCCAAAAGCCGGTTCGTGGATCGTAGTATGGATAAAGAGCGTGTTGAGGCGATTCCGGACAGCCCAGATGATCCATGCTTCGGCCTGAGCCAGGAAGAGATCGTGCCCAATGATCAGGCTCCGGTGGGCAAAAGCGGGGCGATCAGCAACAGCGAGACCGGGGAGGCAAACGGTAGAGTGAGCGGGAACGTGGGTACCGTCCGGATCAGGCGTCAGCCAGCGACAACCGAGGGCCTCGAGGAGATCGTAGACCGCGTAGAGCAAGCCGCGAGGACCATCGCCACGCAGGCGAAGGCCGTGGGCATCGGTGGTACGGACAAAAGCATCGCCCGAGGGGCCATGATCGAGCAAAATACGCGAGCCATGGGGGGCAGATGTGACCGGCAACGCGGGGGCACCAAGCTGCACAAGGAAGGTCTGCAATTCTGTTGCCGCGAGACGGGCCGTACGATGGTCACTGGTCAATTGAAGTGACCAACTAGCATCGAGGCAGAGATCGAGCATAATTTCTTCCTAGCGAGCAAGCGAGCGCCAGCGGCACCTCAGCGGCGACTGAGCAGCACACCCGCCACAATCAAGATAGCACCAAAGCCCTGGAGATAGGTTGGGGTTTCGCCGAGGACAGGCCAAGCGACGAGGGTTGCGACGAGAGGGATGGCGCAGCCATAGATGGCGGTTCGATTACTGCCTGCAACGCGGACACTATTATTCCAGAGCACATAGGCGACCACGATACCGAGCACCATTGAATAGGCGAGGCCAGCCCAGACATTGAGACTAACAGTTGACCAATTGGTGCGTAGCATATCAGGAAGGGCGGCCAGGACCAAACCGGGCAGACCGGCAACCATTGTCCAGGTTGTAATTGCCAGGGGCGACAGGCTTCCACCAAGGGTACGTACCCCGAGGGTATAGATCGTCCAGGCGATCGCACAGCCAATCAAGAGCAGATCGCCAACGATGCTCTCGCTACGAAATTGGAGGCCTTGCGCAACAAGGATAAGAGCGACACCACTGATCGCCAGCAAGATCCCAATGACCCCGATACGGCGCACGCGCTCGATGCCAAGCAGCGCACCAAAACCAGCGACGAGGGCGGGGGTCGTCGCAATAATCAGCGACGCATTCGCGGCAGTCGTCAACTTGAGGCCATAGGTGAACGCGACCTGATAGATCGTATTGCCGGCAATACCGACCCAGGTAAGTTTCCAGAGCAGCCCTCTGGGGAGAGACTGGGGGCCTTCGCGGAAGCGCAGAATGAGCCAGAGCAGGATGGCGGCACCAGAAAAGCGCAGGGCCGCAAAAGGGAGCGGAGGGATCTCTTGCAAGACAATTTTCACAACGGTAAAGTTAATGCCCCAGATCAAGACCACCAGCAGCATGGTGAGATCGGTGATGGGGAGACCAAGGCGAGTAACGGGTTGTTCAACCCTGGTGGAGACTGCCATAGAGATCCTGGTATGCGTAGACATTGATCACAAGATTGTTATTATACAACTGATTGCAACGTAGGCAACAACAGCCAGCTAAGCTGGCTGTTGTTGCCTACGTTGCAATCAATCTGTGTCTTGGGGTAGTCTACAAGGAGCGACGTTGACCGTTATGTGCGCTGCGGTGAGGTGCATAGGCGAGTTCCTGCTCGTCACGCTCGTCTAATGACATGCGATCGGTAGTAGGTGTCTGGCTCTCGAGGGTTTCATAGGCTTCCCAGAGCTCAAGAACCAGGCTATCGGGTAGCTTCCAGCCTCGCCGCAGGTGGCTAAGAATACGCTCGCGCTGACTGGCGGTAAGCATGGCGATGTACCTCCTCGTGTTCGTCGCAGTAACAGGCGACTGGCACGTTATACTTGCATAGTAAAAGCGACCTTGTTTGACGCAGTGCGCTATTTTGTCTCTACAGGAATAGTGTAGCGCCAGGAGTTACAAGGAGTTATCAGAAGTTACCAGAAATTACCAGGAGTTACATTTCACACAGCAGGACGTGAGGTTTACCAGCAATTGCTGGCAAACCTCACGTCCTGCGCTGTGAAAGCTGAGATGGTGTTGATATCAGAGGGTTTACCGGCGGATAACAAAGGGAAGGTAGACGCGGTTGGAGAGTTCGGCGAGATTGGAAGTAGCAACAGGAAGGAGGGTAAGGGGCGTATTCGTGGCACGCGATCCCATTGCACCGGTGAAGAGCACGCGTGTTGTAAGTTTGAAGGTGAGTTAGCTTGAGGCGTGATTATCCTGCATGTTTTCGCGGAGGCGGTAGGTTGCACTGGTGCCGCCTGGCCCATACATGATGCCGCGCAGCGTGCGCTCACTAGTCGGCTTCTTGCTCAGCCGACTGAAGTCGGCACTCCCTGATTTCATTCTTGCAAACCATTAGCTTCGGGGCTGAACTTGCACCGAGAGACATGTACCGGTATCATGGCCGGCATGATGCGCATTGGAATTTTTGGGGGCGGGCAACTCGCCCGCATGCTGACACAAGCAGCGATTACGCTGGGGCTCGAGACGGTCATTTTTGAGCGATTCGCAGACAGCCCGGCCGGGCGCCTTACACGGCGTGAGGTTGTGGGAGCGTGGGATGATCCCGAGGTACTGGCCCACTTTGCCGAGCAGTGCGATCTAGTAACGCTAGAAAACGAATTTGTTGACGCGAGGATTCTTGCCACGCTGGAAGACCGGGGCGTCCCGGTTTTTCCCACCGCAGCGACTGTTGCCGTGGTGCAAGACAAGCTGACGCAGAAAGAGCGGATCGCGGCAGCGGGGCTGAGTGTGCCTGCTTTTCAGGGAGTCACATGGCCTGACGAGGTGTTGCAAGCTGGCAAAATCCTGGGCTGGCCAATGGTCTTGAAGGCGCGGCGGAATGGCTATGATGGTTATGGCAACGCAACCCTGCGCAACGCCGAAGATATCGGGCCAGCGTGGGAACGTCTGAGCAAGGGAGGGAGCGCCTTGCTCGTTGAAGCGTGGGTACCATTTGTGCGGGAACTTGCCGTCATGGTTGTGCGTGGGCGTACGGGTGAAACAAAGGCGTACCCGGTTGTCGAGACGGTGCAACGTGATCATATCTGCCATGTGGTGCGCGTGCCTGCACCGCTTAGTCTAGCCGAAGCGAATAGAGCGACGGAACTGGCCGTGAATGCGGTACGTGCAGTTGATGGAATAGGCATTTTTGGTATCGAACTCTTTGCGTTGCCTGATGGTCAGATGCAATACAATGAAATGGCACCACGACCACACAATTCGGGGCATTATACGATCGAGGCATGTGTTTGTTCACAGT
This sequence comes from Candidatus Chloroploca mongolica, assembly GCF_004762035.2. Classification (GTDB taxonomy): domain Bacteria; phylum Chloroflexota; class Chloroflexia; order Chloroflexales; family Chloroflexaceae; genus Chloroploca; species Chloroploca mongolica. Next base: position 11,309 of record NZ_SIJK02000027.1, read on the forward strand.
TTGAGAATCATGTACGTGCGGTCCTTGGGTGGCCGCTGGGCGATGTGCGTCTCCGTGAGCCAGCGGCAGTGATGATCAACCTGCTTGGGCAACGTAATGGGACCGTTGAACCTGAAGCACTGGAAGCGGCGCTGGCGATCCCGGGGGCGCATGTACACCTGTATGGCAAACGTGAAGCACGGATCGGGCGAAAGATGGGCCACGTCACGGCATATGGAGCAACGATGGCTGAAGCCGAAGCCCGTGCACGACAGGCCGCAGATCTGGTGGCAATCTAATGACAAACCTGGTTGGCATTGTAATGGGAAGCGATAGCGACCTGCCAACGATGCAGGCCGCCATTGACATCTGTGCCGAATTTGGAATAGCCACCGAAGTGCGCATCCTTTCGGCCCACCGAACACCGCGGGACATGATTGAGTATGGCGTGACCGCCCACGAGCGAGGCTTGCGGGTAATTATTGCGGGTGCAGGCGGGGCAGCTCATCTACCAGGCATGCTTGCAGCCTGCACGGCCCTACCTGTGATTGGTGTACCGGTGCAAACGAAAGCACTCAGCGGGCTCGACTCGCTGCTCTCGATTGTGCAAATGCCAGCCGGTGTACCGGTAGCGACGGTCGCCATTGGTGGCGGACAGAATGCAGGCTTGCTGGCCGTACAAATACTTGCAACAAGCGATCCAGTTTTGATGACACGGATGAGTACCTACAAAGAAGCGCTCGCCGCAACTTCCCGTGCAAAGAATGAGCGTCTGGAGCAAGGGTAGGGTTCACTCTTTCTAAAGAAGGGCTTATGCATAACTTACTTGTGACCGGAGGGGCAGGCTTTATCGGGTCGAATTTTGTTCACTATATGCTAGAAAAGTATAGTGACTATCGGATCATTGTTTTTGATAAACTTACGTATGCCGGACGGCTGGAAAACCTGGCACGCGCCGAAGCGTTCGGCCCACGGTACGCTTTTGTTCAGGGCGATATTTGCGATATGGCAGCGGTGCGTCAGGTGGTGCAGCAGTATGCAATCGACACGATCATCAATTTTGCGGCTGAGACCCATGTTGATCGCTCGATCATGACCCCGGATGCCGTCATTGCCACAAATGTGAATGGGACGTGGGTACTCCTGGAAGTAGCGCGTGAGCAGCAACTTGAGCGGTTTCACCAAATCAGTACCGACGAAGTCTACGGGGCCATCCCGGTACCACAACGGTCGAAAGAGGGTGATCCGCTCGAACCACGGAGTCCCTATTCGGCGAGCAAGGCCGGGGCCGAGCATCTGGTGTATGCGTATTTTGTAACGTACGGCTTGCCGGTCACGACGACCCGAGGCTCGAACAACATTGGCCCGTTCCACTACCCCGAGAAGGCAGTGCCACTCTTTACGACCAATGCGCTTGACAACCTCCCGGTGCCGATTTATGGCGACGGCCTGCAGGTACGCGACTATCAATATGTGTTTGATCATTGCGAAGGCATTGATCTGGTGCTGCACAAAGGTGAACTGGGCGAATTTTACAATGTTGGCACCGAAGTCGAGACGGCGAACATCGCGATGGCCCACAAGATCCTCGATCTGCTGGGCAAACCACATAGCCTCATTACCTACGTAACCGACCGGGCAGGCCATGATCGGCGTTACGCGCTCGATTGCAGCAAACTGCGTGCCCTGGGCTGGCAATCGCGCCATACGTTTGATCAGGCCCTTGAATTGACCGTACGCTGGTATGTTGACAACGAAGCCTGGTGGCGACCAATCAAATCAGGGGAATACCTAGAATACTATCGGAAGCAGTACGATGAGCGCCAGGGCTAGAGTTATGTTTGCCTACCCCTGCCAGCAATGCTGGCAGGGGTAGGCAAACTGTAAGGGCATCGAGAGTTTAACCAGTTTGTCATTGACTTTCTTTTGTATCAACTGCTATACTGATCGCGTCGCACCCCCTCAATCTGCTTCTGGCTCCTACGAAGGGTGACATCCACTTCGCTTCCTGATGCGGCAAAAGGCATTTCCAGCTTCTAGCCTCAGTGAGGAGGTGGCATGAGCAACATTGCTGTGCAGCTCTTTGGCCGTTTGCATGTGCGTTACGACAATATTGAAGTAACGGGCCTGGATGTGCGCAAGGTACAGGAATTGCTCTGTTACCTGCTGATCCATCGCCGACGGCCCCATGCACGCGAAGGGTTAGCGAGTATCCTCTGGAGCAACACGAGCACCGCGCAATCGCGGGCGAATCTGCGACGCACGCTCTGGCAATTGCAACATCTGCCAGCCGAGCCCATCGCTGCCGAGCTTTTGGCGATCGAGGCTGACTGGATTCAGATCAAACCGCATCTTCCGCTGTGGCTGGATGTTGCTGAGATCGAGACAGTCTTTGAGCAGACGAAGGGGCAGCCTGGGGAGCAGTTGAGTCATGCGCATGCAAGCGCTGCCGCGCAGGCCGTGGATCTCTATCGGGGGGATCTCTTTGACGGCTGTTACCAGGATTGGTGTTTGGTCGAGCGTGAGCGGTTGCAACAGATGTATCTAGCGCTGCTCGATAAACTGATGGCTTACTGTGAATACCACGGTGAATACGAGCGGGGGCTGGCCTATGGCGCAGCTTTTCAGCAGTACGACAACGTGAATGAGCAGTGCTATCGGCGAATGATGCGCCTGTACTGGCGTGCCGGTGATCGAAGCGGCGCGTTGCGACAGTACGAGCGTTGCGCCACGATGCTTGCGGAAGAGTTCGAGACGACCCCAGGCCCCCTGATGCAGGCTCTGGTTGAGCGTCTGAAAACCAACCAACCCATTGATGCGTTAGCACGCGCAACCGATCACGCCCATGCTGGAGAGGAAATCAGCCTCAGTGAACTCGCGCTGCACTTACGGCAACTCCAGGTGTCAGTGGATCGTCATGGACAGGCGGTGAGTCATGCGTTGCGCATGGTTGAGCAGGCCTTGCGGCGCGGGGGATCGTCGTAAGCCTCACACACTCCCCAAAAAGATGCCAAGCCAGGCAAAACCGAACCCGAGGATGGGTTGGCCGCAGAGGTTGAAGATAGCGCTGCGCTGGTTGCCCTGGCGCCAGAGTTGAACCGTCTCGAAGATAAAAGACGAAAAGGTGGTATAGGTGGCACAGAAGCCGACGCCAGCAAGAGCTTGAAGAGAACGGATCGGCCAGTCGGGATGGGTGGCAATGAGCCCGGCAAGGATACCGAGCAACAGGCTCCCGCTAAGGTTGACAACAAAGGTGCCCACAGGAAAAGTACTACCATAGCGGGCTTGCATCGCACGTACCAGATGGTAGCGGCTCAATGCACCAACAATCGCCCCCAGGCCAAGCAACAGGTAGCTCATGGCCGCCCCCGCGCACTCACGAGGCGATGGAGGAGACGGGCGAGGACGATCCCCACCAACGCGGCCACGACACCCCCGACAAGCGAGCCAAATTGATAGGCTGCGGCAGTGGGCAGCGCCCCCGCCTGGATCAGCCGTACCAACTCGACGCTGACCGAAGAGAAGGTGGTCAGACCACCAAGAAACCCGACGGTCACCAACACTTGGATCTGGCGGCGCACGCTGATCAATTCGAGAAAAAGCGTCTGGGCCGCACCGATGAAGAAACAGCCGATCACGTTGACGAGCAGGGTTCCGAGAGGCAACCCGGCAGGATGCAAGGGCGCAAGCAGACTGGTAAGCGTAAAACGGGTGCTGGCCCCAAGCACCGCACCGAGCGCAATGGCAAGTTCAGTGGACGGCAAGAGCATTCCTGCCGAACGAGGCCAGTTAAAAAAGGGTTTCATGCGCGCATCACTACTCGGCTTCGTGCTGGCCTTGCTCAAGCGCCCGCAGCACATCGGCGCGCCCGATGATGCCAACGACGTGGCCTTGCTGGTCAATCACTGGTAGACGCTTGATCTTGTAGCTAATCATCAACTGGATGGCCTCGGTGGTTAGCGTATCGGTGGTCACGGTAATCACCGGACTCGTCATCACATCGGCGGCCGTTCGGCCTTTGAGATCGAGTTCAAGCCCTTCGGGGCGATTGCCGCCACTCAACAGCGTCGCCAGGCGTTGCAGCGCACTACCCGGGACAGGTCGCGTTGCGCGACGCAGAACATCCCCATCGGTGATGATGCCAATAACCTGTTTGTTATAGTTTACGACCACAATACGGCGCTTGCGCGTAGCGAGCAACTGGTCAAGCGTTTCGGCAAGTGAGGTTATCTCGCGCACCACAGGAATCGGGGCAATTGAAAGGCTCCCTACGGTTGAAAGCTCGCCATTAGAGCGGCGCAACTGCTGTTCGGGGCGCTGACGGAGTCCTTCGGTGACCGTCTTGAGCAGATCATAACGACTGACCATGCCAACAAGTTTGCCCGCCGCATTTACCACCGGAATGCGCTTCATATTATGTTTCGCCATCACCTCAGCGGCATGCGCGAGCGAGGTCGTCATGGTGAGAATGACCGGGTCGAGCGTCATCACATCGGCGGCGCGTTGGGGCTGTTGAGCAAGAGCAGCAACCTGAGCGGCACGTTCATCAAGGGGAAAGAGCTTCTGGAGACGCAAGGGCAGCGTCGTACCACCGCGGGTCAGCAGATCGCCATCGGTAATGATCCCGATCACACGCTGATCATCGTCGACAACCGGCAAGGCGCGCAAGGCGCGATCAATCAAGAGGCTCACGATCTCACTGACCGGCGCATCGGGGCCAACCCGGGCAACATCACGACTCATCACATCAGCAACGGTGAGGTGACGCGGAAAGGGACCACCCTCGCGATAGCTATGCTGGATCACCTGGATCGGGCTAACCGCGATCATCCCTTCAGTCACCAGTTCGCGGAGGGTTGGCAGCACCAACTCAACGCGATCGGTTCGATCAATAAAAGTAATAATCACAGGAAGTTGGCCGGGCGCATCCACAATAAGATCGCTGCGCATCATGCCATTGACCCCGTATCCACCAATGCCACGAAGCACCGTTGCCCCCGGGCATCCCGCCGCACGGAGGGCATCAAGAACCCACTGCGTCAGTGACTGCCCATGCCGACTATCGCCCTCGCCGATATAGATCCAGACCTGCTGCGTTGTCGCGGTATCCATATGTGACTCCACCTTGATCGCCAGGCGTTCGTCGCTCGCCTGAACCTGCCGTATAGTTGCCAGGATACCATAGATTTGGGGGGTTGAAGCACACGGCAAGAGTATTGTACAATCGAACCTATCTATATCTATGCAAAGGCAGATATGAACGATCAACAACCAGTCTTACGCGACGAGTTTGACATTCACCCAACCGCTTTTATCTTTCCCAACACCTTCCTTGCCGGAACCATCACCATTGGTGCTGAGAGTAGTGTCTGGCCGATGAGTGTGCTTCGCGCAGATACGGTGCCGATCACCATCGGGGCTTACTCGAATGTCCAGGATGGCTGTATCATTCACGGCGACCCGGGCTTTCCAGCCATCATTGGTAATTGGGTCACCCTCGGGCATGGCGCGATTGTTCATGGCGCAGAGATCGAGGACGAAGTCTTGATTGGCATCGGGGCCGTGGTGTTGAATGGGGCGCGCATCGGGCGCGGCTCGATGATCGGGGCACGGGCACTTGTGACTGAGGGCATGGAGGTTCCGCCCGGCTCGCTGGTGCTCGGTATTCCAGGGCGCATCCGCCCCCTCAGCCACGAACAGGCGGCGCGCATCCGTACACCTGCTGAGCACTATGTGGCACGCAAAGAGTTGTATCGGCGTCGGATGACGTGAGGCCGCGAGGCGCACAAATTTTCGTCTCACCTAAAAACGCACATGATCAAGCATATCCAGCAACTGGAAGAACGATTAGCGGCAGTACGCGACCGTTGCGAACGGATTGACCTGCTCAACAAACTGGCCTGGGTGCTACGCATTGTCGATACCAAGCGTGGCGCACGGATTGCGCAGGAGGCGTATGATCTGGCGCGGGCTGAAGAGTATACGAAAGGCCTTGCCGACGGGCTGATCTCGCTCTGCGAATACAACTTCACCGATTATGTGCTTGCCCTCACTCAAGCCCTCGAAGCCCTAGCGATCTTTGAAGAGCTAGGAGACATCGCAGGGCAGGCACGTGCCTGCTACACCCTCTGCTGGGCCCATTGGAGTCTCGATAATTTTGCTGAAGCCGTGGAAATAGGTCAGCGGGGCCTCGAACTAGCATGTTCCGCTGAGGATCATCGGCTCACAGCGGATCTTTGGAATAATCTCGGGCTTGCTTATAAACGTTCAGGCAACTATGAAGCGGGGTATGCAGCGTACCACCAGACCCTGAGCCTGTGTCGGGCACACGGTGATGAACTGACCGAAGCGAAAGTGCTGACCAATATCGCGCTGGCGTATGTGACGCAAAGCGAATATGAAAAAGCGCTCGCATATGCAGAGGCAAGCGCACACCTCAACATTGACATTGCTATCATCAACGGATACACCTTGCTCGCCCTTGGTCAGGCTTACTGTGGGCTCCAACAACGAGCAGCTGCGATTGCATGCCTCGAACAAGCGATGGAGATCGGGCAGAACCACGATATTGCGCAGTTATCACTGGTGGCGCTGCATACGCGCAGCCAGATTTGCGTTGAACATCAGGAATTTGATCAAGCGATCATCCTGTTGCAGCAAGGGTTGGCCTTCGCAGAACAGTCTGGCAGCTATCTGTATGGGGCACGCTGTCACGAGACGTTATCGCAGGTGTATGAAGAACGGGGCGAACTTGCCCAGGCGTTGCAGCACTATAAAGCGTTTCACCGCATCCGCGAAACGCTTTTCAATGATACGAATAGTAGCCGTGTCCAGAGCCTGGAGATCTACCATCGCACCGAGATGGCACGCCGCGAGGCTGAGATTTATCAGTTACGGAATATCGAACTGGAACGAGAAATTGCTCAGCGCAAAAAAACCGAGGAACTGCTCGCGCACCAAGCAAGAACCGATGGCTTGACAGGCATTGCCAATCGTCGCCACTTTCTCGGTGTCGCCAGGTATGAAATCGGACATGCCCAGAGCCAGGGCAACGCGCTCGCCCTGGCCTTGATGGATCTGGATCATTTCAAGCAGATCAATGATCAGTACGGGCATGCCGTAGGCGACCAGGCCCTGATCGCTTTTACACAGACGGTGCAGAAGAATGCGCGGACAATGGATCTCTTTGCACGTCTCGGGGGCGACGAATTCGCGTTGCTCTTTCCAACGACCACAGGCGAACAGGCTTATCAGGTGCTCCAACGCATTGTGCAGGAACTGGACACAAACCCGATCACGTCAGGCAGCGCCCAGATATGGATCACGCTCAGTGGCGGCATTGCGGGTGTGATTGCGCCTGAAGAGACCGTTGAGTCGTTAATGAGCCGTGCCGATGACGCGTTATATCGAGCCAAAGAAGCAGGGCGAAGGCAAATCCAGCTTGCCTGATTATGGTGCAACAACTTCGGTACGACCAGTCACCGAGGTCGGGTTGGTCAGCGCACGCAAGATCGGGCAGAGCTCGGCAATATCACGTTCGAGCATCGCCACCTCTTCGGGGGAGAGTGAGCCGGTGACCCGTAGCAGATAAGCCAGATCAGTCGGGGCCACCGGGACATTGTCGGTCACTGCAAGCGTACCCCGGTAGTCGAGTTGGCCGGTGACCTCGATCTCAAGCTGTTCGAGATGCAGCCCACGGTCAGCAGCGATCACCAGGGCCGAATGGGCCAGGCAACTTGCGAGTGCGCCGAGGAGCAATTCGGGGGCGGTTGGCCCAAGCCCGTGGCCACCAAGTATCGCACCGGCGTCGGTCATGACGATGTGTTCGCGCATCTGGATCGGGCGGGCACCCGTGCCTGCGGCGACCTTGACTGTGGCCCGCAGGGGGGCCGGGGCCGCGTCGGGACTGCGCAGTTGTTCGCGATAGGCTTCGACCAGATCACGTTTACGTTCAAGATACTCGGGCAAGTTCCACGTCGGAGGCATGCTACGTCTTCCTTTCTTGGGCAAGGTCTCAGGCTGCTTTACAGTTCAGAGGCGTGCATCGCTTCCTGATGCGCTCGGCCTCTTTCCTCTTTTCTATCGTCGAAAGCCTTGTTTTACGCTCTACTGGCCAAGGCGAAGCGAGGGCACAACATCGAGATCCCAGCCACTCTGGATGCCGGCGTGAAAACGGTAAAAGGCAGCAGCGGCGACCATGGCAGCATTGTCGGTACACAGGGCGACTGAGGGGACAAAGACCGGCACACTGGCGCGCCGGGACAACTCTTCGCGCAGGCGCACATTGGCAGCAACGCCTCCAGCGACCAGAATGGCCGTGGCGTTATACCGGGTGGCCGCTTCAACGGTCTTGGTCGTAAGCACATCAACGACCGACTCCTGGAAGGCGTAGGCCATCTGGCCGACAAAACGGGGGTCAAGTGACGTCTTTGGTGAGGGCGTAGCTGCGGTCGAACTCTCGGCAGGCTCGCGTGGCCGTTCCAGCGAGCGCTTACCGCGCAAGATCTGCGGTTGTGGACGACTGGTTGGTGTAGAGGGCGACTGCTGGTCAGGTGAAGAGGCCGACTTTTCGGATGATGGGCGAGGCAACTGGGCGTCGCGCTCGCGCCGTTCCTGCACACGATGAAGCACGGCTGTTTTCAAGCCGCTAAAGGAGAAGTCAAAACTATCGCGCAACCAGGCACGCGGCAGCGTCAGCGCCGAGGTTCCGCCCTGGGCGGCATGCTGAATGGCCGGACCACCAGGGTAGCCCAGGTCGAGCATCCGGGCCACTTTATCAAACGCCTCACCGGCGGCATCGTCACGGGTCTGCCCCAGAAGTTCATAATCGCCGTGATCACGCAACAAAGCGAGCAACGTATGCCCACCACTGACGACCAGGGCGACGAGCGGAAATTCAGGTGCGGGCACGTCGGTGCGTGGATCTTCAAGCAACCAATTCGCATAGATATGGGCTTCGAGATGATTGACGCCGACAAACGGCAGGCCGCGGTGCCAGGCCATCGCCTTGGCCGCATTGAGCCCGGTCAGCAGCGCCCCACTGAGCCCGGGGCCATAGGTCGCAGCAACGGCATCGATGCCTTCCCAGCCACCGGGGACAACCTCGAGGGCCCGTTCGACCACAGGCATCAAGCTCAGGATATGTTGACGCGAGGCAACCTCGGGCACAACGCCACCGAAACGCTGATGCATCGCCATTTGCGAGGCAACCACATTCGAGAGCATGCGGCGCCCGCCCTGAACAACGGAAGCCGCAGTCTCATCACACGATGTTTCAAGCGCCAGGATGGTCTTTGGTTCAACTAGCATTAGATCGGCAACTCGCTGCTACAGGCACCACACCGCAGAGATACGGGGGGCCAGCGGGTAAGGCTCAGGCCTCGACCGGGGGAAGAGGCGGCACATGATTCACCATACGCACAATGACCCCGGCAGCATAGGCATCAAGACTCGTCAGGCTGCCCGTATCAATCCGCCAGTGCCAATGACTTCCGGGGGCAAGGCCAAAGCATTCACAGAGCACAAGTTGAATCGGCGTCGCATGGGTCACGACAAGAATCCGTCCACCGGGATGATCGTGGAGCAGCGCACGCCACGCGGCAGCGACGCGTGCATAGACCTCAGCGAGACTCTCGCCGCCTTCAGCGCGACCATTGATTCCGGCGCTCCAGCGAGCGCGAGCTTCGTCGGGAAACTGTTGCAGCACCTCGCGATAGGTCAAGCCTTCCCAGCGACCATGGTGCAACTCGGCCCAATTTTGATCGAGGCGCACCGTCACACCACGCCGCCCGGCGAGGATCGCCTGGGCAGTCCGCTGCGTCCGTTCGGCAGGGCTCACCAGGGCGACATCAAACGGAATGCGGCGCAGGCGCAAGGCAACAGCACGACTCTGGCGGTGCCCATAGGCAGTGAGCGGGCTATTGCTCCAGCTCTGATAACGGCGCTCGAGATTGAATTGCGTCTGACTGTGACGCACAAACCAGATGCTCGTTCGCAATAATCTTCCTCCGGTCACACTTCATACCCAGCCTAGACCTGTTGAGCCAGCACATCGGCGAGCACAAGAATCGCGCGCTGATATTCTTCCAGGTCAAGATGTTCATCGGGGGTATGGTCAAGGCGTGAGTCGCCAGGACCATACGCCACAATTGGACAACGCCAGGCTGGACCAACAACATTCATATCGGCGGTACCGGTCTTGTGCAAGAAACCGGGCTGACCGCCATGCTGACGGATCGCCCGCACAAACGCCCCGGCGAGCGGGGTCGTCCGCGGGCTACGAAAAGCGGGGCATCCACCTTCAAAACGCAGGCGAGCCGAGCCAGCGAGCGACGCGACATGGCTGGCAAGTGCATCAGGGTCAACCCCTTCAGGCAAGCGCAACCCGATCGTCGCCTCACACCAATCACTCATGCCATCACCGCCACTGGCGACGTGGCGCAACGAAGGAAGTAACTGCTCAAAGAGGCGATCGCGCCCGACATTAACCGTAGCGCAGTAGGCTTCCAGTTCACGCCAGAAAGCAACCATCACCTGGGGGGCCGCAGGTTGCTCGCCGGCGCTATGGGCCGCATCTTGTTCGAGGTGATAGTGAACAAGCAAGCGCCCCTTATAGCCAAGGGTCACCCGATCCCAGCCACTCGGCTCGCCGATAATGCAACTCGTGGGAGCATACTGTTCGCGGGCATAATGAGCCCCACGAGAACTGGCGGACTCTTCTTCAGTCGCGCCGATCAAGACCAGGCGACAACGCAAGCGTCCGGTCAACTCGAGGTGGCGTGCAGCCTGGACAAAGGTTGCAAAAGGGCCTTTCGCATCAACGGCACCGCGCCCATAGAGGCAGCCATCCTGAATGCGCACAGGGATCATCCCGGGCACCGTATCAATATGCCCAAGCAACACCACGAGCGGGCCGGTTGTCCCGAGTTGACCAACGGCATTGCCGGCGGCATCAACAAACGCATACCAGCCAAACTCACGCATCCGGGCCGTCAAGAACGCGGCGGCTTCACCCTCTTGCCCCGAGAGCGACGGAATCCGCAGCAAGGTTTCAAGAAACTCAACAGCATTCATCTGCATACGACGTCTCGCCTATCGGCACAATCTCTCTGTGGCTTGCATTATACCGCAGGTAGGGGAGAGATAACGCTCAAGCATCTGGAAACGCAGCCATCCGCCAGCAATTGCGACCCGCCTCTTTGGCCTGATAGAGGGCGTCATCGGCGAGGTCAACCTGCTGGTCAAATGAGACGAGCGCAGGATGAAAAGGCGCAATGCCAAGACTGGTTGTCACAGATATGACAGCGTCTTCAAACTCAAAGGGCGAGGAACTGACCGTCTGTAAGAGCCGTTCGGCAAGTTGAGGGATATTTTTTTGATCAGGAATCATCATGAGCACAATAAATTCCTCGCCGCCATAGCGGGCCAGGATGTCACCAGGACGAAGATTGGCACGAATGCGACGGGCAAATTCACAGATGACGAGATCGCCAACCGAGTGCCCATAGGTGTCATTGACAAGCTTGAAGTGATCGAGGTCAAGCATAAAAATCGCCCCGCCGGGATCACCAGCTTTGGCCCGCAGAAAAAGCCTGCTCCCATGCTCAAAAAAATAGCGCCGGTCATAGACCCCTGTGAGGGCGTCGGTTGTCGCGAGGCGTTCCAGTTCAGCCTGAATCTTCTGCCGCTCGGTGATATCGCGGATCGAGACAATATGGACATTCTCGCCGTCCCATTCAATGAAACGGGCGGTGAGTTCAACGGGGAAGACCGTGCCATCGCGGCGGCGATGCCAGCGCAGAGGGATGCGCACAATCTCTTTGCTGGGCTGCACATCGGTTGACCGTTCGTGCGTTGCTTCAGGCTCAGCCGAGAGATCGACGTTGCGCATCTGTTTCAGTTCATCTTGTGAAAAACCGTAGAGTACCGCCGCCGCACCATTGGCCTCAAGGATCTTGCCGTCAGAACTGCGCACCACAAAATTAGCGTCGGACTCAAATTCAAAGAGATCACGATACTTTTCACTGGCATGCACCAGGGCAATCGTGCCAACATTGATGCGCTCTTCCATCTGCTTGATCAGATAGTTCCTTTCGTGATCAAGCCGATTGATCTCGCTCGCTAAAGATCCGATTTCATTATTCAAATGCACTGTAATTTCGGTATTCATTTGACCCAAGTTCCACTGTTGCATACCTGCCAGCAATGCCCTCAGTGAACGAATGATGATCATAGCAAAGAGCAACGGCAAAGCCACGATCAGACCAAGGTTGACCAGCACCGTGGCAATGGTTAGTGACCAGAGTTGATTATGGAGCAAGAAACGAATATGCACATCTTCCTGGTCTTGCCCATACTGTTCAACGTAATTTGGCGAAATAAACCATGCAAAAAGCGCTAGAATTAACATGATGATCACGAGCAAACTCGCTGACAGCGTTACCGTGAGTGAGGTTGGTTCGCGGAACAAGGTGAGGCTGGCGATCACAGCAAAGAGCAGGCTGAGCATCAAGGCATACGTGACCAGGACATGGTAGACAGGCAAGGCAAGCAGATCCCACGCAAAGGCCAGGCGCAACCCAACGACCAGGGCAAGAAGAGCCAGCACGAGCACCTGGAGTCGCTGGGCAGGCGCATAGACCTGGCCCTGCCGCATATGATGCATCAGCCGCAACAACACCCAGAGCAGACCGACAAGCGGGATAAGCTCAAGCCACCCCGGGCGCAGAACACCTGCGGATGCTGTGCGCCACAACGCTTGCAGCGCCAGAGCACCTTCCAACCCCAGATAGGCAAGACTCGCCACAGCTACGATTGAGCGTTCACGCTGCAACGGGGGTGATCGATCATCATCCGCCATGGTCACAAACTGGATCCAGAGGGCAACGAGAAGGGCCACCGCCACCGGTTGCAGCGCGACGGCAATGAAGCGTGGCGAGGCCAGGAAAGAAACCTCAACGAAAGCCAGGCCAGCAAAAAGGGCGGTGCTAAGACTAAACCCAGTGACATAGAGCAACTGACTATTCAGCGCACGGAGTTGGGTACGGAACAGACGAAAGATCAGATACGCCGAGGCCAGGATCGCTAACATAAACAGGCTAAGGCAGCCCGACGAAGCCGGAGTAAGAAAGAGGGTTTCGGTCATTATTTATACAGAACCTTGAGCGAAAAGATAATCAAAGTCGATTCGATCTGCATTACCTTTTCCGTAAATACAAAGGTTAGTATAACACAGCCAGCACATGTACCGGTACAAAGACATCCAGCATCTGCGCCCCTCTGCGTCACTCTGCGGTGAACAAAACAAGCTTTTGGCGTTGACAGACTACTCCGTTATTCTTTGAACGCAGTTTTCCGGTCTTTTCCGAGCCTGGGTGTGCGCCGCATGGTAGCGCGGGCTTCCAGCCCGCACGCAGGAAAGTAGCGCGGGCTTCCAGCCCGCACGCAGGAAAGTAGCGCGGGCTGGAAGCCCGCACGCAGGCTGGAAGCCCGCGCCACTATATCTCACCCCGCGCCGCAACGAAGCCTTGCGCCGCCGCCCATTGTCCAAGGTCGCGGCGGTTAATGGCAACGGCCATGAGATCAGGGAAAAGGTCGGGCGTACAGGCAAAGGTTGGGACTCCAAGGGTAGCCAGAGCCGAGGCGTTACGCTGATCGTACGCTGGTGCGCCCTGGTCGCTGAGCGCAAGCAGGGCGATCAGTTGAACACCCGAGGTTGTCAGGTTCGCAGCACGCTGCAGCATTTCGTTCACGTTGCCACCTTCGTAGAGGTCACTGATCAGCACAATGATCGTCTCTTGCGGGCGACGTACCAGGCTCTGACAATAGGCGAGCGCCTGGTTGATGTCGGTGCCGCCCCCGAGTTGCACACCAAAGAGCAATTCTACAGGGTCGTTGAGGTCGGTGGTGAGGTCAACCACGGCGGTGTCAAAGACAACCATACGCGTTGACACAGCGGGCAGCGAGGCGAGCACAGCCCCAAAGACGCTGCTGTAGACAACTGATGGCCCCATCGAGCCGCTCTGGTCAACACAAAGGATGATGTCGCGGAGTGAGCCACGCTTGCGACCGTAGCCAATCAATCGTTCGGGGATGATCGTGCGATAGGCCGGCTGATAGTGGCGCAGATTGCGGCGAATCGTGCGCCCCCAGTCAATTTCGTTGTGGCGCGGGCGGAAATTCCGCGTTGCGCGACTGAGGCTGCCGACGATCGCCTGGCGCGTCGGGGCTTCGAGCTTGCGCGAGAGTTCTTCAACAACCTTGCGCACCACCTGTCGTGCTGTGTCAATGACTCGGTTCGGCATGACGCTGCGCAGACTGATCAGCGTACTCACCAGATGCACGTCGGGGGTGACACTATTGAGCAGTTCAGGTTCGAGCAGCATTCGTTGCAAATTGAGCCGCTCGATAGCGTCGCGTTGCATCACCTGGACAACCGGCGAGGGGAAATAGGTGCGAATATCACCGAGCCAGCGCGCCACCGATGGCGACGAACCACTCAGACTCGCGCTGCGCTCACGGTCGTACAAGGTCTCCATGGCACGATCCATCGCCAGGTCGTTGCCCTGCAAGGTATAGCCAAGGCTCTCATTGGCACTCTCACCGAGGATCAAGCGCCAGCGTCGTTGGCGTTCAGTTTCTGTTATAGGCATTTTTTCTCCCCAAACCTGCCAGGAGTGCGCTTGCAGCGATCTTTGGTGGAACCGAGACATGCGCCAGCGCACTCCTGGCAGGTCTCATTGCGACCTCAATCTTCCTACCTCCTCGTTACGATCAGTTGAATCCGTGCTAACGCTGCTTCGGCGCGAGCGACATCAAAGCGCAGATGCTCTTCACGTGGGCGTGCGCCAGGTGCCTGTTTGACACGTTCGCCAAGGAGGTGCCGTTCGTGCGGTGTGAAGGTAGCAAAGGTGCGCCGTAAGAGCGGGACGATGGTCTGGAAGGTTTCGTCGTTGAGCGTGCCAAGCCAGGTATCGACGAGACGCCAGAGTTGTTCGTCATGCACGATGAACATGCCACTACCCTGAAGCAAGCCCTCGATCCAGGCAGCCGCCGCCGTGGGTGGCTGGGCCGATGAAAGGGCCTGGCTCAAGAGGCGCGCTGCTGCGTCGTTGCTCAGGCGTTCAGCGTCGAGCAACAGACGGCACGCCTGGCCGGCGATCAGGCCATGAATATGCGGTGCTTGCACGAGTTGGGCCAGAGCCGTAAGCCATTGCTCGCGTTGCGCAGGCTGCCCAAGCAGACCAATGGCCGCGTTGGTCGCCGCAATGCGCCGACTCATCGTTACCGCGGCTTCGTCGTTGACATTGGTGCAGACATTGATTAAGCCGATGCAGATCCGCGTGACCATGCCGTCAACAACGATGGCAATGAGACTCGTGTCAAGCTCGCGCACGCTGCCGTACCGCAGGCTGTTGACGAGGCTGCTGCGTGTCTGCCCATCTTCGCTCGTCAGCGCATCCATCAACGCTCCGGCATCGTTTGTATGCGTGGCCCGCCGCTGGAGCATATCCATCAGCGGCGGTATTGCGTCAGGAAGATCGGCAAATAAGGCTTTATTGACAATCGAAATAAGAGTGCTCAGCACATCACTCTTGCTGGCGCGGTCGAGCGTGCGTGCCGTGGCTGCCCCGCGTACCGTTGTGCCCCAGATGGCGGCTTCGATCAGGGCGACGTCAAAAGCGGGTTGCCATTGCAGCCACCAGGTCTCACGGAAGGTTCCGGTGCCCGTCACGTCGCCCGGTTCACCCCAGGCCAGGCCGAGCAGATTCAACTGGCGCACCAGGGCGCTCTGTTCGCGGTGGTTAGCTTTGCGCAGATCCAGTTCGACCAGGCGTCGCTCGGCGGTTGGCTTCATGCGGAGCCGCCGCTGTTGCTGGCGGAGATCTTGCTGCAAGGGGACGAGCGGGGTTTCGTCGGGGATGCTGCCGATGCGTTCGCCAACAATCAGTTGCTGGTGAATGAGGTGCATCGGCGCGTCGTTGCCGGTGCAGAAGACCGCCCGCGCTGCTTCTTCAAGCTCACTCAACCCTGGCACAGGGTGTTCGCGCAGCGCCGCTAGCGCTTCGGCGAGGCGCACTGCTTCGATGATATGCGCCGATGAGGCGTCGAGATCGTGCTGCCGCAACAACCGGGCAACGCTGGTCATCCATTGGATCGTGACCGCCGTTGCATCGTGCGTGCTCGCACTCATTGCCCAGAGATGATCGTACCACCCTGGCGAGGCAATGCCGGCGCCATACCCACTGGCAACCGTGAGTCGTCCGTAGGTCCACGGGGCGAGCGTCGCCGCCGTTTTGATTTTTGGCAGCCCTTTGAGCAGTTGGTCATCAGTACGGGCAGCGTCAAGTGAGACCAGGGCTGGTGCGTGCCATGCCCCACAGACCACCGCGATCCGCTGAAAGCCCTCGCGGCGTGCCTGGCGGAGCGTACGGCGCATCCAGGCTTCGCGATAGGCCTCGTGCGGATCGGTTGGCGTCGGTTGATCCTCGCGCAGCGCGCTCATCGCCTCAAGGACCGCGCTGAAGATCGCCGCATCATCGCGGCGCTGCTCGACCAACTCCTCCCACCAGCGTTCGCCATCGCTATAGCCTGCCGCGAGCGCCAGGGCACCGAGAGGATCGTCGGCAGGGTGCAAGATCGGTGAAACACCAGCCTCCCTGTGAGCCTCCCCGGTTTTTTCCAGTGCGAGCTGATGGAACTGCGGCAGATCCATACAGCGCACAGGAATCTGCTGGTGCAGGGCGTACGTAATCGCCTGAAACTCGGGCGAAAAGCGGGCAAACGGATAAAAGACGGCCTGATCGGGGCGCTCGGTGGCATAGATGAGCAGAGCGATGGGCGGTTTGAGCTCGGGATGGGCGAGCAGGGGCAAGATCGGGTCGGCCTCGGGCGGCCCTTCGACCAGAACAAGATCGGGGGCAAGTTCCGTCAAGGCCCGGCGCAGACTGCGCGCCGAACCAGGCCCGTGGTGGCGAATACCAAAGATGTGGTGGGTTGCGGGTGCCATAGTGCCTCAGGCAAGTTCACGGCAGGCGCGGTAGAGATCTTTCCAACCTTCGCGTTCTTTGACGACGGTTTCGAGGTATTCAAGCCAGGCAACGCGGTCTTGAACCGGATCTTTGATCACGGCGCCAACCAGCACGGCAGCCACATCGCCCGCTCGCAAGGCACCATCACCAAAATGGGCCGCGAGCGCCATGCCGCTATTGACCACCGAAATCGCCTCGGCGGTGCTGAGCGTGCCGCTCGGTGATTTGAGACTTGTCCGGCCATCGGCGGTCATCCCGGCGCGTAATTCACGGAAGATCGTCACAATCCGGCGGATCTCTTCGAGGGCTGGCGGTTCGCCTGGCAACTCCAGGGCACGCCCGAGACTCGTCACGCGTTGCTGCACAATCTCAACCTCTTGTTCGAGGCTATCAGGGAGCGGCAGCACGACCGTATTGAAGCGGCGCTTGAGCGCACTCGAAAGCTCGTTGACGCCACGGTCGCGATCGTTAGCGGTCGCGATCAGATTGAAGCCCTTGACGGCCTGCACTTCGCTACCGAGTTCAGGAATGGGCAAGGTTTTTTCGGAGAGGATCGTAATCAACGAATCCTGCACCTCGGCAGGAATGCGCGTCAACTCTTCGACACGGGCAATTTTGCCTTCTTGCATCGCCCGCATCAACGGGCTAGCGACGATTGCAGCGGCACTTGGGCCATCGGCGAGCAAGCGGGCATAGTTCCAGCCATAGCGAATCGACTCCTCGCTGGTGCCAGCGGTGCCCTGGACAAGCATGGTCGAATCGCCGCTAATCGCCGCCGCCAAATGCTCTGAAACCCAACTCTTGGCGGTTCCGGGCAACCCGATCAGCAACAGGCCCCGGTCGGTGGCAAGGGTAGCAATGGCTGTTTCGATCAGCCGACGTGCCCCGATATACTTTGGCGTAATCGTCGTCCCGTCGGGCAACTGCCCACCAAGCAAGTAGGTCGCCACGGCCCAGGGTGACAAGCGCCAGCGTGGCGGGCGCTGGCGCTGATCATGGGCGGCCAGCGCGTGCAACTCATCTGCGTACTGCTGCTCGGCATGTTCACGAAGGAGTGAGGTCATATGTGTGTTTCCTTGTTGTGCTGACGCACGAGGGAGATTCTTGGGGGCTACGCCCCTAAACCCTGTTCTGTTGTGCGGTGTTGGCGGCAAAGCCGCCAACACCGCACAACATGTCCATGGGTGCGCAGCCCTAAAGTGCATGTTCAGGGGCCTGGAAGACTTCGGCGATGCGATAACGGAGGCGTAACCGTTCGCCAAAAAGCACCATGATCTGTCGCCAGTAGTTATGTCCAACAAGCGCAAGGGGAATTATATCGTCTACTTCATCAGCTATTTCAGGGGGGACTGCCTCGACGAGCAGATCAAGCGTTAGCCGCAATTCATAGAAGGCTTGGGCGTTGGCTGGTTGTATATGAGCCAGTTCACGGGCGACTTGCGCAAGCATAGCCCTGGCGAGTTGCGGGCTCCAGGGCGTGATGCTGGCTTCAAGCAACTGGCGGGTCAGGCCATGCTGCGGGGCTTTCTGATCGGCCTTGAGCAACGTGAGGACGAGGATTTCGCGCTCGACCGGCGGAATCAGGGCCAAAAGAGGGAAGACATCGACGGCATCAGGGTTTTTCAGACCATAGGCAACCAGCGCCTGCGCCCATGCCTGATCGCGAAAAGCGAGCGTTGCCGTAATCCAGGCTTTGAGCATCGGCTCACGCCATTCTTTGGGCATCCGTGTTTCGAGCAGGGTAGAGGCCGAACGCGACCAGGCGTCGCACCAGGCCGATGGTGGCGTTCGGGCGACGATGGCGATCAGCCACCAGGTACGCTCGCCAAGCCCAAGCGGAGGTGCGAGGCTAATGCCATCACGCTGCATCGCCTCGTCACACACCGTAGGCAATTCAATGCTCAACTTAGCGAGCAAGCCGCCGCTATACCGCACCAGCGCCAGGGCTCGCTCGGTCATACGCTGGGCCAGGCGCGAGGTTGGCAGGGTCGCCAGCAACGCGGCGGCTGTCTGGCGAACACCTTTGCTTCGGTCGTCAAGCGCCGTTTCGAGCAACGGCTCATCGGCGCTGCACAAACCGACCCGCAGCGCCTCAAGCAACGCCTGGCGATCATCGGCCTTCTCTTGCGACCAGGTCGTCTCGATGAGCGAGCGGGCGAGAGCGGGGCGTTCGGGACGCACAGCCTTCAGCAGCGCCAGCCGCTCGCCACGAGTACCCACGTCCCACGCAGCCTGGAGCGCTGCCGCATCCTGCGCGGCCACCGCTGTCTCACTGACCGACGCAAAGACCCATCCGGGATGAAAGGTTGCGAGCCAGCGGCCCCGTTCACCAACCACCTTCAGCACCAGAGGTTGCAGATCGGGCGAGGTTCGAGCGCGTTCAAGCAATGCAGGCAGAAATTGCAGAGGAACCCGCACCCCGTGCGCAACGGCCCTGGTCAACCACTCGCGCAACAGGGCCTCGGGCTGACCCTCAAACACCTGCGCCAACAGATCTGCCGCCTCGGGCGTACAGATTGATTGGGTCTCGTCGGGTGCAGGCGCAACGGGATCAAGCGCAAGCACCGGCGGCAACACACCAGCGCGCACATAGAGCGTCGCTGCCGCAGCGGCATCAAGGAGCCGCGCCGCCGGGTCGTCCTCACCGGGCAATTCGGCGACCAGATCGGCCAGCGCACCAGCAGGAGGTTGCGGCAACTGTGGACGGCGTGCCGTCCCCAGCAGCGCCAC
Organism: Candidatus Chloroploca mongolica; assembly: GCF_004762035.2. Lineage (GTDB taxonomy): Bacteria > Chloroflexota > Chloroflexia > Chloroflexales > Chloroflexaceae > Chloroploca > Chloroploca mongolica. The sequence continues at coordinate 31,048 of NZ_SIJK02000027.1, forward strand.
CGTCGCCAGATCATGCCAATAATGCTGCGGATCACTCATCATACCCACCACCCCCAATGCCCCCTCGCGTGTAAGGAGTGTGGAGCGCAGCGCCCACACTCCTTACAGGCAAAAAAATCCCCCCTCGCATTGCACACTCAACGGCAGCAACATCCCCCCATCCCATTCGCCCACGATGGTGAAAGGATGGCCGCCTGTCAAGGCCAGCAATTGCCAGATCTGCGTAGAAGTACGCGACAGGGGCAGCGTCTGGTCATCAGCGTCACACAGATACCAGCGGTCTTCTGCGCAGGCAAGACGACAGGGGCCAATGATCAACAGATGGCGTTCAAGCCAAGGCTGCTGTGCCAGCGCCGCCGCATAGATCCCAATGGCAGCATTGATTGACCAGCCTGGCAACGGGCCGGGTTCAGGCACCAATTCCTCGCGAGTTCGTACGAGCGCACGTTGCGGCACCGAACCCGGATAAAAGACAAGCTCGCCGGCAAAAAAACTCCCCGGTACCAGGCTCTGGTCAAAAGGTTTCTCGGCCACACTAAAACTGAGCACCAGCGCCGGACGCTGTTCTGTCATTCCCCAGAGCCAGGTACGTTGCACACGCAGGCGCTCTTCATCTTCAATGCGCCGCCCAAGCACCAGCCACTGATCGAAGATACCCTGACCTGCCAGGAGCTCCTCCTGGCTCTGCGTAAAGCCAATGGTTGTTCGCACATCGGCCTGGAGATCGGGGGGCAGATCATCCAGGTGCGCATAGGCACGCGCAAGCAAGTGCAAAAGACTCAACTGATCAAGCAGACGGCCTTCCCAGCCGACGCCAGATCCTGGCAACAGGGCCGCCTCACGCAGGCGACGGGCCACGCCGGGGGCCTGCGCATCAACCATCCGGCTCGCAAATGGTGCAAAGAGGCCCAAAGCCCCTTCTTGCAACCCAGCGAGGCCCGTTCTGACGCGATCTTCAAGCCAACGGTCAAGCTCGAGCATACCCGCTGCCACACGCTGTTCACGCGCTGTCGGCGTACGCGAAGGTGGCGGTTCAGGCGCGGCAGATGCGGCGATAGGCGCAGCCTCGGCGGATACCTGGCGACGCTCGGCGGTACGGGCACGCTGTGCGAGCCACTCAGCCACCCAGTCGGGCAACTCGGCCACTGGCACCTGATCAGCCTGGTTTGCCAGCAGCAACATCAGCGCAAGCGTATGTTTACAGGGGAGCTTGCGGCTCGGGCACGAGCAACGAAAGGCCAGGGTCTCAAGGTCAACCTGGACGCGATACGGATTGGCCCCACTGCCCTGACACTCGCCCCACAGGGCGCGGCTATGCGTGCCAAGGTTTGGCCAGAGCTTTGGCAACGCCAGTTTCCTGGCCGCCGTCAACGACGCCGCATCAGGGGCCATGGCTGCAATCTGATCGTCGTGCAAGGAAGCAAGCCTCCGGCTGAGGGTTCGGGTGCGCCCCGTCGCCCGGTAGGGGCGAAGCACCCGCCCGCGAGCACGGTGTACCTTCGGCATGCGGCAGAGGTAAGGGGCGAAGCACCCGCCCGCGAGCATGGTGTACCTTCGGCATGCGGCAGGGGCGGGTGCTTCGCCCCTACGACTATCGCCCTCTACTCGAGATAATCACGCAAATGCTGCCCAACATCGGGGCTACGGAGGCGGCGGAGCGCCTCGGCCTCAATCTGACGTGCGCGTTCACGGGTCATGCCCAGGGCGCGCCCAACCTCTTCGAGGGTGCGGCGGCGGCCATCGAGCAGGCCGTAACGGAGATCAATAATGCGGCGTTCGCGGTCATTAAGATGGTTGAGGGCCGCCGAAAGATCGCGGCGCAGGAGTTGCGACGAAGCAAAATCGGTTGGCGAGGGCACATCATCATCAGTCAAAAAATCGCCGAGCGTATGATCGCCCTCATCACCAACCGGCGTTTCAAGCGAAACCGGGCGGCGGGCGGCCTCAAGCACACGCTGGATACGCTCAATCGGCTGCCCAAGGGCCAGCGCGATCTCTTCGGCAGTTGGCTGACGTTCAAGCGATTGCGCCAGGCGCTCGGTCGTACGTTTCACCTGACCAACCGACTCACTCATATGCACCGGCAAACGGATCGTACGACCCTGTTCAGCAATTGCCCGGGTCACGGCCTGGCGGATCCACCAGGTCGCATAGGTGCTGAAGCGATTGCCCTTGCGGTAATCAAACTTCTCCACGGCCCGCATCAACCCGATATTGCCCTCCTGGATCAGATCGAGCAACGAAAGACCGCGTCCCACATACTTCTTGGCAATGCTCACCACGAGGCGCAGATTCGCCTGGATCAAATGACGCCGGGCATCATTGCCACACTGAACATCACGTTCGAGGAGGCAACGAAACTGGAAATCAGGCTCATCGCCAGCCTCCAGATGAGCCTCGGCTGCATTGCCACGCTCAATCCGTTCAGCAAGTTCAACCTCTTCACGTGCTGTCAACAGGGACACACGGCCAATCTCCTGGAGATAATGCTGCACGGCATCGAGCGAAGGCTCGCCAACACGCCCGCCATTCACCGCAGGAGATTGCTCATCAATATCGTTCAGCACCTCGGTCTCATGCTCCTGCTCCAACGTCTGCGGTTCGGCTAACTCCCAGATCGGGGTTGTTCGCTTGAGCATTGATCCGCGCTCCTAGCTAGGTTCTCAGAGTATGGCAGAGGTGCCATGCATGACAGAAAAGCGACATCTGCCTATCCAAGCTTCAGGCCCAACAGATCGAACCAGTCTCCGGTAATAGCGCCACATCGAACTATTCCAGGGGCCAGAAGTCATTTTTCGTTGCACGTAACAGTGCGGGGGCAACCGCGTGTGGGTGAATTGATTTGGGGTTCAAAGCAACTATCTACGATGTTGAGTATAGTTGCGATACCATAACTTGTCAAGGGGGTTTCACCATTTCTGGTGGAATTATCTTGCGAAAAGAGGAGGAAGGTCGGCATACGCCATTGCAACGAGCCCGGCGACGCGGGCATTCTGGGTAAGCAGCGCCACATTCGTCGCAATGCTTTCGCCCTCGGTCTCAACGGCCATCGCGCGCAGCAAAAACGGGGTGACCTCGGGGCCACGGACAGCGGCGGCTTCAGCGGCAGCGAGGGCGCGCGCCACCGCCGCTTCAACCATCTGGCGCGGCAACGCGGTTGCTTCAGGTGGCGGCACGCAGAGCAGCATCCCGCCTGGGGCAGCCATCGTCGCCATGGTGCGCTGGGTATGCCAGAGTGCGGCAACCTCGGCGGCATCATTGGCGCAAGCATTCAGGCGCAGACCACTGCTGATACTGTAGAAGGCCGGAAATTCATTGGTTGCCAAGCCAACCACCGGCACACCCAGAGTTTCAAGATATTCAAGGGTTGCCGGCAGATCAAGGATCGCTTTGGCCCCGGCGCACACAACGAGCACCGGCGTACGGGCCAGTTCAGTCAAATCAGCCGACACATCCCACGACAGACTCGCCTGACGGTGAACCCCACCGATGCCGCCGGTCGCAAAGATAGCAATGCCAGCCGCCGCAGCGAGCGCCATTGTTGCAGCGACGGTCGTGGCCCCATCGGCGCGTTGCACCGCTGCCAACGCCAGATCGCGTCGCGTCAACTTGCGGATTTGCTCGCCGCCGGTCGCAAAACGCTCCAGTTCGTCAAGAATGAGCCCGACCGTCGGCACGCCGCGAACCACCCCGATCGTCGCAGGGACTGCACCAGTTGCCCGTACCTCAGCCTCGAGCGCCTGCGCCACCTCAAGATTCTGTGGATACGGCAACCCATGACTGATCAGCGTACTCTCGAGCGCCACGATTGCCCGACCCTCTTCGAGCGCCTCACTCACTTCATCAGCAACTCGTAACAGCATAATGGCTCCCACCTTAGATATTTGACGCAAAGGCGCAAAGGCGCAAAGGGCGTTAAGACCACATCTGGACGCCAAGCGTGCGACGGATGGCTGTGCGAGCCTGGATACGCGGGCGTCCCAGGGCGATTGCATCTTCCGTGTATGCACCCCCACCAGGGCACCCGCAAGGGGTGCCCGTACACCGGGCCCGGCCCTGTAGGGGCACCCCTTGCGGGTGCCCGTACACCGGGCCGTGGGCCGCCGTGTGCGCCGCTAGTTGCATGCACATGCTGCCACATAGCGCGTATGTTTGTATCCGGTTTCGTAAAATGCAATCGCCCTAGCGGGCATCTCGCCCGCTGTTGCTGTGGCGAGGTATTGGGGCTAGTATAACATGCCGCTTCGTATGGCTTGCAAAACGGTGTATCATGGTAATGTTGCTTGCAAAACAGTCGTTTCATAATATAAGGATTGCAAGATATGATGGTGCCTCTTGTTTCACGCATACGCACAGGCAGTGCGTTGCTGTTGTTGTTGACGCTGATGCTGGCGCTGGTGTTGCCGTTGCAGGTGCAGGCAAATGTGCCGACGGTAGCGCCTGGTGAGCGCATTCATTTTTATGCCGATGGCTTTAATCCGGGTGAGCGGGTTGATTTCTGGGTGACTGGCCCTGATGGAAGAAGCCGCCCACGGTTCCCGGCAGTTTTTGCCGATGATGACGGGGCTGTGCTCTGGTCGTGGGATGTTCCCACCGATGCGCCTGGCGGGCGTTGGACCGCTGTGGCGCGTGGAATTCGTTCGAATCGCCAGGTGCCCACCGATTTCATTGTGGTTGCACCAGAAGCGCCAACTCAGGTTGCTTCTGTTGCGCCCGAGGCAGGTGCCCCAGGGACAACGTTCCGCTTTGCGGTGACGGGCCTGACCCCCGGGGATCGTTTTGCGCCCTGGGTACGTGGCCCCGATGGCCGCGACCGCAATATTGGCCCTGATAGCGAGTCACTGCGCGTCGAAGTTGATCGCGAGGGCCGCCTTGCCTGGACATGGACCGCTCCCGAAGGCACGCTCCCTGGGGCATGGCGTTCGCTGGCCCGCGCTGAACGCGGTGGAACCGTGCTTGAGGTTCCCTTTACCGTGACCGGCCAGGCCCCACCAGCGCCGGTGCGCCAGGTGCAACCAGTGGTCGGGGCACCAGGGACGCGCTTTGAGGTGACGGTGGGCGGCCTGACGCCAGGCGAAGTGGCTGGCAGTTGGCTCAATACGCCCTCGGGGGCGCGGGTTGACGGCACGCCGTATATGATCGTGGCACGTGATGGCACGGTGCAGTGGACATGGACGGCGCCTGCGAATGCGCAAGCTGGGCGCTGGCAGGCGATTACCCGTGGCGCCGATAGCCGCATCGAGGTTGTGCTTGACCTGACGATCACCGGCGCAAATCCTGAACCAGCACCGCGCCCTGACGGTGACGGCAGTGTCACTCCGGCCAGTGGCAAACCCTTCGACACCTTCACCTTTACGGCACGTGGGTTCAACCCCAACGAACAGATCGCCTACTGGCCCACTGATCCCACCGGCAGTTCGGTACCAGTGCTCGAAAAGCTGCGCGCCGACCACAACGGCCAGGTGACCTGGACCTGGCAGACGCCTCGGCTCGTCACGACGGGCACCTGGATCATGACGGCCCGCGGCATGACGAGTCGGCGTGAAGTGCAGATCCCCTTTACGATCGAAGCCCCGTATGTGCCCTTTGCAACCGTAACCCCCGACATTGGCCCGCCAGGAACGACGTTCCAGTTCAAAGCAGTCGGCTTCAATGTCCACGAACGCCTCGACACCTGGGTTGAACGCCCCGATGGCGTCGTTCTGCACGGCACCCGCGACGTCAAGGCGATCGGCGATAACAGCGCAAGCTGGGAATGGCGTGCGCCCGATGACGCCCCCGAGGGAACCTATATCATGGTCGCAGTCGGACGCGAAACTGATCTGACTTTCAGAATTGAATTTCGGGTACGGGCCAATCCGTAAGAGGCTGTCTGAAAAGGATGTCAGCATCGTTCGCCACCACGTGGTGTGCCCTTGGAGTAGGGGCACCCCTGGCGGGTGCCGCCGGGCCGGTAGGGGCAAGGGCACCCGCCGGGCAAGGGCACCCGCCGGGCAAGGGCACCCGCCAGGGGTGCCCCTACCCTGGCGGGTGCCGCCGGGCCGGTAGGGGCAAGGACACCCGCCGGGCAAGGCCACCCGCCGGGCAAGGGCACCCGCCGGGCAAGGGCACCCGCCGGGCAAGGGCACCCCTGGCGGGTGCCGCCTGGTTCAACGAGCCTTCAAGAAAAGAAAGTGTAAGAATGAACGCAGATGAACGAGCGATCGTCGAAGCGATTGATCAACAAGGCTTGCTTGCGGCCCTGAGCGAACTGGTGGCGATCCCAAGCCTGGGGGGGACACCAGAGGAATATGCGGCGCAAGAGGCGGTCGCCGCGTTGATGAAACGTTGCGGACTCGAGGTCGAACAGTGGAACCTCGATCTGCCGACGCTCTATGCCCATCCGGCGTGTAGCTGGGAGTTGCCTCGCGAACGAGGGCTCGGGGTTGTTGGCAGCCTTGGGAGTCCAGGCGCAGGGCGCGATCTGATCTTCAATGGGCATGTTGATGTCGTGCCCGCAGGCGACCTGGCAAACTGGACGTATCCACCCTGGCAAACCACGCTCACCAACGGGCGGATCTATGGGCGGGGCACCACCGATATGAAGGGCGGGCTCTGCTGTGCCATCTTTGCCGCCAAGGCGCTTCGCGATGCAGGCGTTGCCTTGCATGGTCGCCTGGTGATCCAGAGCGTCATCGGCGAAGAGGATGGAGGACTGGGAACCCTGGGCGCCATCCTCCACGGCCCTCAAGCGGATGGAGCGATCGTGATAGAGCCGACCGAATTAAAGATTGCGCCACTACAAGCCGGTGCGCACAATTTCCGGTTGACCGTCTATGGGCAGGCAGCCCACGGCTGTGTCCGTGAAGAAGGGGTCAGCGCGATCGAGAAGTTTTTTCCGCTGCACCAGGCGATCCTGCACCTCGAACGCGAACGCAACCAGCGCTTCCGCCATCCCCTTTATGCCCGTTACAACACCCCGTACCCAATCTGCATCGGTACCGTCCACGCAGGCACCTGGGCCTCTTCGGAAGCCGAGAGTCTGGTTGCCGAGGGGCGTTATGGCATTGCGATCGGCGAAGATCCGCTGGTCGCCCGACACGAACTTGAAGCGGCGATTGGCACAGCGGTCGCCGCAGATCCGTGGTTACGCGAACATCCGCCGCTGCTCGAATGGTGGGGCGGCACCTTTGACCCCGCCGCAACGCCGCAGGATCACCCGTTGGTGCAGACCGTCGCCGCCAGTTACACCGATGCCACCGGCAACCCGCTGCGCTTCGAAGGAATGACCTACGGGGCCGACATGCGGCTGCTCGCCAATACTGCCGGCATCCCGACGGTGCTCTTTGGCCCCGGCGACGTACGCATCGCCCACCGCCCCGATGAATATGTCACGCCCGATGACCTCCTCAGATGCACCCGCACCCTCGCCCTCACTGCCCTGCGTTTTATTGGCAGCGCCTGAGCAGAACTTCTCTTGCCAATCGGAAAAGGTGACGCGTACGCGTCACCTTTTCCGATTGGCAAAAATCCCCTCCATGGCATAGAATTTCTCTGGCGTACCAAGCCATGTATTGGATCAGAGTCATGGAAGAGAGAGGTCGATGAAGACACACCCTCCGAGCACTCATTGCTCAACGCGACGCCGTGGTCTGTTCGCTCTGTCGGGTCTGCTCGTACTTGTTGTTGCCCTCGTGGGGTTCGGGGTTGCCGCCCCGGTACGTGCCATCAGTCCATCCCAGGTTGGTTCCGAGAATGTGTTGCCCGCCTTTGTGCGTGGCGAGATCATCCGAGCCACGTATGACGGTGACACCGACGATCTGCTGACGGCCGGGCTTGGACAAACCGGGTTACAGGGTGCGGCACCAGTTGCGGCTGATCCGCTCAATCCGACCACTGCCGAGTTGCGCCGGTTGGCAATCTACACCAACTACCGGGCGATTGTTGATGTCACCCCCGGCTCGGGCTATGGCACCCTCTATGGACCTGCCGTTGGCCCCGGGGCCACCGAGAGTGGCAAAATTGCCGGTAAAGAGTATCTGGCCTATGCCGATGATGGCACCGGTGCCCAGAATGTCACGATGATGGTGCAGATCCCAACAACCTTTGATCCCCAGAATGCCTGCCTCGTCACAGCACCTTCGTCGGGTTCGCGTGGTGTCTACGGGGCCATTGGCGGGGTCGGCGAATGGGCCTTGAAGCGCGGATGTGCCGTCGCCTATACCGATAAAGGCACCGGCATGGGCTACCACGATCTGACCGCTGGCACCGTCAATCTGCTCACGGGCGAGCGGAGCACCGTGGCCGATGCGGGGCTGAATGCCAATTTTGTTGCCACGTTCGACCAGGACTGGGCCACAGCCAACCCCAACCGGATCGCCGTCAAGCATGCCCACTCGCAGCAAAATCCCGAAGCGGACTGGGGTTTGCACGTCCTGCAATCGATCGAGTTCGCCTTCCACATCCTCAATCTGCCCGAGAATTACGGCACCGATGACGGTGGCACCAATCGGCGAGCCCTCGTACCCGACAATACGCTTGTCATTGCGTCCGGTGTCTCGAATGGCGGCGGGGCCTCGTTGCGCGCCGCTGAACTCGACACCCAGGGTTGGATTGATGGTGTTGCCGTCTCTGAGCCGAATGTCAACCCAACGCAACGGCGCGACTTACGCATCGAAGCGGGCGACGAGCTCTGGGCACTGCCAAATCACAGCCGAGGCTTGCTCGACTACTACACCTTCTTGACCATCTATGCCCCGTGTGCCGTGCGTGACGCATCACTGGCGACAGCGCCCTTTAATATTGTCACTCCGGCTCTTGGTGATGCGCGCTGTGCCAGTCTGGCGACCCGTGGCCTCGTGAACGGGGCAACGGTCGAAGAGCAGGCCGCCGATGCGCTGACCCGCATTCGTGCCTATGGCATGGTCGAAGAGCAACTGGTGCTCCTTCCTTCCCACCATGCCTTCACCGTCTTCGAGAGCATTGCGTTGCTCTACACCTACAGTTACGGCAGGTTTAGTGTAAGCGACAACATCTGTGGGTTCAGCTACGCCGCCGCCGATCCAACCTTTGCGCCGACGGCACCCGATGCAACGCTGCTGGCGAATATTTTCAGCACCGGCAATGGCATTCCACCGACCAGCGCGATTGCGATCATCAATGATCGTTCGTTGGGCGGGCCACTGGTTAGCCGCGTCTCGCTCGGGCCAGGTGGCGAAACCGACCAGAACCTCGCTGGGGCGCTCTGTCTGCGTCGGTTGGCAACGGGTGTCGACGAAGCAGGCGAAGCCTTGACCGGTGACGAGCTCGCCCAGAGTCAACAGGTTCGTGACGGAGCCGCCGCAGTACGTGCGAACGGCAATCTTCAGGGCAAACCAACGGTGATTGTCCACGGGCGGGCCGACTCGGTGATTCCGGTCAATTATGCCGGACGAGCCTACTTTGGGCTCAATCAACTGGTGGAAGGCGAGGCGAGCAAGCTGCACTACTACGAAATATTGAACGCGCAGCACTTTGATGCCTTCAACGGGTTTGCTGGGTTCAATACGCGGTACATCCCAATCCACCACTACGCCCTTGAAGCGCTGGATCTGATCTATGCCCACCTGACGACGGGGGCGGCGCTCCCACCGAGTCAAGTCATTCCTGCCATCCCGCGCGAGCCAGGCGAGGCTGCGGGCACAGCCGTACCGATCACGACCGCGAACGTGCCGCCGGCGCTGGAAGATCCGCTGCGCACCAACCGCATCATCTTCCTCGAGCAAGACAAACTTGTGCGCATCGGCGCAACCATTCGTAGCGTCTATCTCCCCTTGCTTGCCCAATAACAGGCCATCATGCCATACGAGGCGGACAGCAAAGCTGTCCGCCTCGTTTCGTAGCGTCTATCTCCCCTTGCTTGCCCAATAACAGGCCATCATGCCATACGAGGCGGACAGCAAAGCTGTCCGCCTCGTATGGCATAACATCTACCAGGCACCAAGGGCAAGACCAGTGAGGATCGCCAGCAGGGCACCGGCAACCGAAGAGATCAGGTTCACCATATCGTTATTGAGCCATTGCCAGCCGCGGAGGAACGTGGTAGGACGGCCATCGCGGGCCACGCGGCGCTCGGTTTCACGGCCATCGGGGTAGGCATAGATCGCCTGCACCGTTGCGCCCATCAGGCTATCAATGAGCGCACCGCCCACGCCACCAATTAGCGAAGCGGGGATCACCCACCAGGTTGAAGCAGCGGGTGCACCCTCGATCACCAGGAGGACAAAGAAGATCGTCCCGATGAGCAAAGCGCCGATCGCTGATGCACTGGTGCCAAAGACGGTAACGCCACCTGAGGTGCCAGGGTCAACCGGGCGACCATTGGTAATCAGGCGAGGCTTGTGCGGGCTGAGCACACCAAGCTCGGTCGCCCAAGTATCAGCTGTAACCGTTGCCATAAAACCAGCAAACGCAGCAAGCAGTGTCACTGGCTGCCCAGTCAAAGCATAGGCTGCAGCACACAGCGCACCAAGCCCACCGTTTGCAAAGGTTTGCCAGAGATCACGGCGCCCTCCTTTGGCAAACTTCTCGGCTGCCTTGCGCTCTTTGAGTGACTCTTTATAGTGCGACAGGATCGTACTGGTCACAAAAAAGGCAATCAGGGTTAAGCCCCACGACCAGCCACCAAAGCCAAACGTCAGCGTACCAACAATAATCGCGCCAAGCCAGCCACTCTGCGTAAGAGAGCGACGCCAGTAGGCGAGCCCGCCAATCCCGACACTGAGAACCAGACCAAGGCCCAACTGTGCTATGTCCATAACGTCTGCACTGCTCAATCCAGCCGCACAAGAGGGTTCAAACCAAGCGACACATCAGACCTGCTTTGTGCGCGGCACACAAAACGGGGTGTCACCTGAGTGACACCCCGCGATTATACCAGACCTCAGCAATCAGGCTGCAACAGCCTGAACTTTGAGTTCGGTCTCATTCATTTGCTTTTTAATCGATTTCAGAGCGGCATCAAGCTCGGCGATCAGCATATCGGCAACCTGCTGGGTTGGCACAAAGGCTGCCATTGGGCCAAGCATCGGAGCAAGGTTCAAACCCATCGTTGTCTTGATTTCAGTACCATTGATTGCCGGCACAAGCTCCCACCGTGTTTCAACGGGGACGGGCGTGCGCACATTGAAGACAATCTCCTGGTTATCAGTCCACGTCAGATCGCCTTCACAGCGGATGGTTCCAAAGATGCCACCGAGGCTCATATAAGTGACCAGACGAGCTTTGCGTGCAACTTCATCACGGCTGAGCAATTCAACTTTTTGCACCCGGGGAAGAATCATCGTGATGCTGTTGGGGTCAGAGAGGGCTGCAAAAATCGCCTCGGGAGTCGCATTCTCAATGTGGGCGCGGCGATGTACCTTGATCATTATCTGTGTCCTCTCTTCTCGTGCGCGTCTGTCGTATGTCTGTGCTCTTGCACAACTAGCGTAAAATCTTTGTCCACCCTTTGCACAACTAGAGTATACAACCTTTTGCACACCTTGTCAATGGTTTTGCGGGGCAAAGCTATGCAATCTATCCAAGCGGTCATCATGGGCACCGCGGCTTCCGTAACCATTCGCACTTGGGGTAACAGGCAAGCCTGGGAGCGCGAGCGGGATGCCCTCGCTCCCAGAAGAAGAAGAAACACGTACCGGCTTTTGCGCCTCATGGCAAGTATCCGTGAAATGGTATAATGGCGGGGGCGATCCCCTTTACAGTGCGGTTAAGGAGACCAGACGTGACAAGCGCAAACAACAACCGGCGGGCAACACTCTTTGTAACCTGCATTGTTGACCAAGTCTATCCTTCAATTGGTCAAGCAACAGTAGCGCTCTTAGAGCAACAGGGGGTTGAAGTTCATGTCCCACCCCGGCTCACCTGTTGCGGTCAGATGGCCTTCAATGCAGGGTTTCGCGATGAAGCCTATGCAATTGCCGGACGTACCATCGAAGTATTACGGGGTCAGGGCGACGTTGTCTTACCGTCAGGTTCCTGTACCGCCATGATCCGGCACCTCTACCCCGAGTTGTTTGACCATAGCCCCTATGCTGAGCCAGCCCGCGAACTAGCTGGTCGTACCTACGAACTAACTGAATACCTCGTTGATGTTCTCGGCATTACCGACGTAGGCGCACACTTTGCGGGGCGCATCGCCTACCATCATGCCTGCCACGGTCTGCGTTTTATCGGGGTCAAGGCGCAAGCTGAAGCCTTGCTGAGCGGGGTTCGCGATGCTGAACTGATGCCACTCGCTGGTTGCCAGGAATGCTGCGGCTTTGGAGGGCTCTTTGCGATCAAACAGGCAGCCATCTCTGAGGCTATGCTCGAGCGGAAACTCGCGGCGATCGCAGCAAGTGAGGCCGACCTAGTGGTCACTGGCGATGCTTCGTGTATGACCCAGATTGCCGGCGGTCTTTCCCGTGCTGGAAGTTCGATCCGTGCACGCCATCTTGCCGAAGTCCTGGCAAATATGGTCGATGTGCGCTGAGGAGTCACGTCTATGAGCGAGACGGGCAGCGCCAGACCAGGTGATGGCGATCTGCGCACAACAGCGCTGCTACAGCTTACAGCAGCCATTGAGACAGCAACGACGCTTGATGAATTGCTGATGCTCGGCCTCAATGAGTTCACCCGCTTGCTTGAGGTGAGTGATGGTGGTGTCATCTTGCTCGATGAGGCTGGCACGACGGCGAGCCTGGTCATTACGATCCCGCTGCGCACCAGTCTGCCTCCTGCATTTCTCATCACCGAGACGACGTTTCTCTGGCGGGTCGTTGCCAATCGCGAGGCTATGCAGGTTGGCGATGTGGCACTCGCGCTGGGGGCGGCTGATGCTGCCGCCGCAACACGCCAAATTCTGCCATTGCTCAACGCCGAACAGATCCGTTCGCTCCTCTTTTTGCCCCTGGTAGCTCAGGATCGGGTCATTGGCGTGCTTGTCTTTGGTAATCATACGGTGCCGCGTCAGTTTGATGAACACGAAGTTGCCCAGGCACGCCTGATGGCAGGGCAATTTGCCGCTGCAATTACGTCGTTCCGGATCGCCGAAGAAGCCATCCGTCGTACCGCAGAACTCGCGACCCTCAATGAGATTGCCAATACCGTCACCTCTTCGCTCAATTCCCGCGAGATCTACCATCTGGTGATGGAGAAGATCAATACCTATTTCTGTGTTGATGCTGGCTCGCTCTTGATGCTTGATGAAGAGCGCAATGACCTCGTGTTTGTGATGACCCTGGAAGCCGGTGAAGAAAAACTCTTTGGCGTGCGGGTACCCTATGGTCAAGGCATTGTCTGGAGCGTCGCCGCGAGCCAACATTATGCCGTGGTCAACGACGCACAGGCTGATCCGCGCTTTTTCCGTGAGGTGAGTGATGCCCTCGGGTATACCGTCCAGACGATTCTCTGTGTGCCAATGGTGGTCAAGGGGCGAACTATCGGGGTCATCGAGTTGTTGAATAAGCTTGAAGGCCCTTTTACCGAGGAAGAAGCGACCCGCCTGACGCGCATGGCGGCGACGATTGGGATTGCGCTGGAAAATGCGCGTCTCTTTCAAACAGTGACGACGGTGCGTGATCGCTTCGAGGCGATCCTGAATTCGACGAACGATGGTATTTTGATGGTGGATATGCGTGGGATCATTATGACGGCCAATCCCAGGGCGGCACAACTGCTCGATCGACACCGCAACGAGTTGATCAATCATCCGCTCGATCAGGTGCTCAACGATCTGCGCAGCCGCGCCGTCAGTGTCAGTCTCTCGTCACGGCTGCCCCACGAGGCCACCTCTGAAGTGCTCGAATTTGAACTGCCCGCCCTGCAGGGGCGCTTCCTCCGCCACTATATGTTGCCAGTACGAGAAATGAACGGTACCGAGATTGGACAACTGGCCCTCTTCCAAGATATATCGCAAGAACACGCCCTCGATCAGTTGCGCGAAGATTATGCCGGGATGCTTGTCCATGATTTGCGCGCTCCCTTGACAGCGATCATCAATGGTATCCTCATGGTGCAACGTGGCCTCGGTGGGCCAACGACCGAGCAGCAACAAGAGTTGCTGTCGATTGCGCACGAGGGTAGCCAGACGATGCTGGCGATGATCAATACGCTGCTTGATATTTCGCGGATGGAACAGGGGCACATGAATCTGAATCGTGAGCCCCTCTCGCCCTATGCTGTCATTGACCAGGCCCTCGATCGCCTGCGGGTCTCGGCCCAAAGCCAGCGTATCCAGTTGAAACAGCACCTCGGCGCTGGCCTGCCCTTGATCGAGGCCGACCGCGAGAAGCTTGTCCGTGTCTTGCAGAATCTGCTTGATAATGCGATCAAATTCTCACCGTCAGGGGGCGAAGTTGTCCTTGGGGCTGGCGTTATGTCAATGGCAAGCCGCGAAGATCAGGGAATACTGCCGCTCGATCTTCGTATGCCCGATCCGGGGCCGGGTGAACACCTGATCTTCTGGGTACGCGATCAGGGTCCAGGGATTGCCGCCCAGTACCACGCCCGTATCTTTGATAAATTTGGTCAGGCCCACCACGGGCAACGCATGCGCGGATCGGGCCTCGGGCTGACCTTCTGTAAATTGGCCGTTGAAGCCCACGGAGGCCAGATCTGGCTCCATAGCAGCGAAGGCCATGGAAGTACTTTTGCCCTGGCTCTGCCGGTCAGTGCATGACAGGACGTACGTGATGCTCACACAATTTGATGTCGAGCGTGCTTTGCAACACTATGACCTCGGGGAGGTTCGTAGCGTCCGCCCGGCGAGCCACGGGGCGGTCAATGAGACGGCGTTCGTCGAGACGAGCATGGGACGCTATGTGGTGCGCCGTAATCAGCGCAAACAAGGGTTGAGCGCTGTTGATCTGCGCCATCGCTTGATGGCCTGGCTGCGTGCGCGCGGCTTTCCTGCCCCACGACTTATTCCGGCACGGAATGGCGACCAGGCCATTGATTTTGACGGGCGCTTCTTTGAAGTCCAGACCTTTATCGAAGGTGACGAGTTTAACCGCGACCGCCTGGCCCACCTCGCTGGCACCGGGTCGATCCTGGCCCACTATCACAATGCTGTTGATGGCTTCCCTGATCCGCCCCTATCACAAGGGCCACGCTATAGCACGTCATCGCTGTCAGGGCTGATCGAGCGCATTATGCAGCGCGATATGATGGGCGATTTGACCGTCCAACTCAATTGGTATGATCGACGGGCCGCCGATCTCAAACGCTCACTCAGCGAGCAAAGCTATGAGGCCCTGCCGCACGTGCTGATCCACGGTGATGTTCATCGCGATAACCTGATTTTTCGTGGTGATACCGTCGCCGCCCTGATTGATTTCGATCAGGTGACAGTTGATGCCCGCCTCGTTGATCTCGCCGATGCCCTCGTTGATTTTGCCGTCGGGATGCCTCCAAAAGATTGGTATCCCTGGGGTGTCTATGCTGGCCCCCTTGATGCGCAGCGCGCAGCCCAGTTGCTCAATGGCTATGACCAGATCGCGCCCCTCTCATCCTATGAGCGCAAGGCGTTGCCACTTATGATTGAGGTGATCTGGCTTCAAGGCAATCTGCGCCGTGTCCTGACGACTCACGATGCTGATCCTGATTATCATTGTGAAGTCCTGAGCCAGGGGCAACGCCTCGCCGAGTGGCTGCACGAACACCTCGAGGCGATGAACCTCGGCTAGGAGCCTACCCTGGCAACGAAACGCAAGCCAAAGGAGCACGCTATGGTTGTCGCTCGCCGTCAATTTACCGTCCAAGAGTACCATCGGATGCGCAATGCGGGTATTTTTGCCGAAGATGATCGCGTTGAATTACTTGACGGAGAGGTCGTGCTTATGAGTCCGATCGGGCCCCTGCACGCTGCGATTGTTCGCCGTCTGAATGCGATCTTGAGTCAGGCTGTAGGCCATCAGTTTCTGCTAAGTGTTCAAGATCCCATTCAATTATCAGATTTGAGTGAACCACAACCAGATCTTGCGCTTCTACAATATCGTGCTGATTATTATGGATCATCACATCCACAACCCGCTGAGATTGAACTGCTGATCGAAGTGTCAGATACCTCGCTTGACTATGATCGCGAACAAAAACTTCCACGGTATGCCGAGTCAGGCATCCGTGAAGTGTGGCTTGTTGATCTCTCTCATCAGCAGATTGAACAGTATATCGATCCTGCCAATGGATCGTATCGAACCAAACAGACATGGATCCACGGCCAGACGTTGACGAGTCCGCATCTTGCGATGCTGAGCATCCACGTTGATGATATTCTTGGGTAACGATGCCAAAAAGGAGACGAAGTAATGACGGAACGAGCCGAATATACGGATGAGGAATGGGCAACCGTTCTCGCGGCACCGGTGGCGGTGATTTCAGCAATTATTGGCTCGAGTCTCGGTGGGCCGGTGGGCATCATGAAAGAGGTCGCCGCGGCGGTGAAGAGTTTTGAGCAAGCCGCCGAAACGAAGCGCGATAATCCGTTGATTGTTGCTGTACTCTTGAGCCTCAAAGAGCGTTTTGAGGCGTTTGGCGGCGGGCTTGATGATCCGGCACTCCAACAGATGAATATTCTTGAACTAGGCCAGGATGTGGATCGTGCCGTGGAAGCCTGCCGCATCGCCCGCGAGTTGCTTGAACAAAAGGCCCCCGCCGACATGTCAGCCGAGTTGCGAGCCTGGTTGCTTGAGATCGGGGTCAATGTCGCCCACGCGGCCGTCGAAGGTGGCTTTTTTGGCATCGGCGGTGAACGCGTGAATCAGGCCGAACGCGATATGCTGGCTCGCCTCGCCGAGGCCTTGGATGTGCCGTCACCACTATGATCTTTAGTTATCCTGGTGCGCTCCATATTCATTCAATCCACTCCGACGGCACCGGTACCCTCCCTGAGATCGTCGCCGCGGCATGGGATGCCGGTCTGCGCTGGATCATTGTCACCGACCACGATACGCTTGCCGGGCGCTCGTATGCCGGTTGGCACGATGGCGTGCTGGTAATTGTTGACCACGAGATTACGCCTGACCGCAATCATTTTCTCGCCCTGGGGGTTGACCAGGTCATCAGCCATCAATTGCCGCCCCAAGAGTTCATTGACCAGACCTATGCGAGCGGTGGGTTTGGCATTATTGCGCATCCCGACGAACAGGTCGTCAATCGGTTCAAGGATTGTTATCGCTGGGACGATTGGAGAATTGATGGCCCACGCGAGCGTGTCAGCCAGACGGTCGGGCTCGAATTGTGGAATCTGATGAGCGATTGGGGGGAACACCTTACCCCTCGCAACCAGTTCCTCCATTTTTGCGTGCCCGGACTCGGGCTCACTGGGCCGTCGCCCGCCACGCTCGCCTGGTGGGATCGGCTCAATATGACCGGACGGCGTACGTTTGGCGTGGGTGGGGTTGATGCCCACGCCTTTCGCCGTAAGATCGGCTGGTACGAGATCGAAATCTTCCCCTATCGGTGGCTCTTTCAGACCCTGACCAACTATCTGCAACTCACCGCGCCGTTGAGCAACGATGCCACCGAGGCGACCCAACAGGTCTATGCCGCCCTGCGCCAGGGCCAGAGTTATTTCATCAATCGGCGTGAAGCCGATCTGCCCGCCTTGCATTTTGTGGCCCGGCGCAATGGTCACTCGTATCGCAGCGGAGACACCGCCTCGCTCGCTCAGGGGCCGCTGCACATCGAGGTGGACGTGCAGCGCAATGCCGACCTCCGCCTCATCGGCAACGGACACATGATCGCCCAGGGGGTCCGCCAACTGCGCCACACGATCACATCCCCCGGCGTCTATCGCCTCGAAGCCTACATCGGTAGTAAAAGCTGGCTCTTTGCCAACCCGATCTATGTCGCATAAAGACACGGTAGGGTTGCCACCCTACGTTGATGGTGGCGCCTACCATGAAGATGCCACATCGTCATCCTGAGCGCAACGAAGCATCTCTGCCGTCGGCATGCCTGAGTAGTCTGTAACGTACATTTCCTGATATTCTGGAGTGCGGGCTTTAGCCGGCTGAAGCCCGCACTCGCTTCGACAGCAGAGTAGAAAACGTACGTTACAAACTACTGCGAACCTCACCCTAAAACCTTGACTTTGCGCCTCTGCGCCTTTGCGTCAAAAAAACCACCTTCTTTGACAAGTATTGCCCCTACGAACCACCAACTTCGACGCCGGCAAGACGCTCAATCGCCTTGATCAGCGCATGATTGCCCTCTTCACCCAGACCGTCGGCTTGCAAGGTGCGGTAGAGTTGAAAGATCATGCCCGTGCCAAGCATCGGCACCCCGATTTGATCAGCCGCCTGGAGTACGAGGCGCAGATCTTTTTGCTGCAAATCAATCGTGAACCCAGGACGCCAGTCACGGTTGACGCACTGCGGTCCGCGATTCGTGAGCATCCAACTCCCTGCCGCCCCACCCGACACGGCAGCAAGCGTGCGCTCGAGATCGACCCCACTCGCCTGCGCAAAGACAAGGGCCTCACTCACGGCGAGCATCGTGCCAACCACCAGAATCTGATTGACGAGCTTGACCGTCTGACCATCACCGACGCGCCCAACATGGGTGATCGTCTTGCCCATCGCCTCAAAATAGGGGCGGGCGCGTTCAACATCCTCGGCGGCACCGCCAACCATGATGCTCAGCGTGCCCTTTGCGGCGCCCTCGCTGCCCCCGCTGACCGGTGCATCGAGGAACGCAATGCCCCGCGCCGCAAGCGCCTCGGCACAGACCCGCGCACCCTGCGGGCTGATCGTGCTCATATCAATCACTAGGCTCCCAGGTTGCGCCGACGTCAACACATCGCCAAGCAAGAGGGCGTGTACATCGGGCGTATCACTGACACACGAAATAATCACCTGGCACTGGGCCGCCAGTTCCGCCGGGCTCGCCACCAGGTTCGCGCCCTGGGCCACCAACGCTTCCGCACGCCCGCTCGTCCGATTCCAGACCGTGAGATCAAAACCTGCCTTCAGCAGATTAGCGGCCATCCCGCGCCCCATAATGCCCAACCCGATAAAGCCGACTCGCTCTGTCATCTTCTTGCCCCTCTATAATCTCGTCTTCGTCGCGATAGCAGCCCGCGATCATTTGTGAAGACCTGGGTGCTTGCTCACGGCTACACCGCGAGCAAGCACCCAGACGCTTGGACAAACCCGTTAGGGTTGCGATAGCACGATCTTATCCCAGATAGCGACGATCTGCAAAAGCTGGTCAGGTATCCAACCCCGCCATAGCAAAATGCAATACAACTCATTCGAAGTTGCGCTTTCTTTACTATATTAACAAGTTTTATTCGTTACTATAGGTAAAGATTGGCACATCCTCAAAGAGGGTAAAAATCGGACATAAAACATCGCGAAGGATAATCCTTCTATGCACATCGTTTTGATCAGCCCCTACAGTGGCATTGAGGCAACCGGGTTGCGTGTCCTATCGTCATGTCTCAAAGCGGCAGGGGCGACGACCAGCATGATCTTTCTCCCCAATCTCGAAGAGGCCATGGCGGGCGACCATTTCCACGTGCGCAATGTGGAACCCGAGTTGGTGCAGCAGATGACGACCATTTGCGCCAGTGCGGATCTCATTGCCATGAGTGTGATGACGCCGAGTTTTCATATGGCACGCTGTTTGACCGAGGCCATCAAAGCGAACCTGTCTATCCCGGTGATCTGGGGCGGTATTCATCCAACGGTACGCCCCGATGAGTGCCTCCAGTGCGCCGATCTGGTCTGTGTAGGCGAAGGTGAACAGGCGATGGTTGAACTCATGCAGGCCCTCGCCACAGGACGCTCGTATGCCTCGATTAACAACCTGGGGTACCTCGACCAGGATGGTCATCTCGTCCTCAATCCGCTGAATCCACTGCTCACCGATCTTGATGCGCTGCCCTTCCCCGATTATGCCTTTGAAGACCATTATCTGCTGCACGAGGCGAAGTTGACCCGTGCAACAGAACGACTGATGCACTACTATATGACTGACCTGGGAAGTTGGGCTTCAGGCCCCGTTTATGGCGTGTTGACGATGCGTGGGTGCCCGTATCATTGTACCTATTGTGCCAATAATGCCCTGATGGACATCTATGACCATTGGAGCCATCTGCGACGGCGGAGTCCCGCCAGCGTGATCGCCGAGATCCAGGCGATACGCGAGCGCCTCCCTCAGATCGAGGCAATCATTCTGCGCGATGATACTTTTCTTGCCAACGCAACCGACTATATCGCCGAATTCAGCCGCCTCTATCGCGAAGAGGTCGGGTTGCCTTTTCGTGCCTATACGACAGCGCAAACCGCCGATCCGGTCAAGTTGCAGTACCTCGCCGACGCAGGGTTGCGTTATGTCATCATGGGCATCCAGAGCGGCTCACGACGCATCCAGAAGCTCTACGAGCGCAAGGCAACTAACGAACGGGTGTTGCAAGCAGCCAGGGTGATCCACCAGTTTGCAGCCTGGGCGCCGCGACCAACCTATGATGTGATCACCGATAATCCCTATGAAACACTGGAAGATCGTTGGGTAACGCTGCAACTCATCCACCAACTTCCCCCTCCTTACCGCCTTTCCCTCTACGCGCTGACCTTTTATCCAGGCACCGACCTCTATCACCGGGCGATCGCCGACGGTTACATCACCCCTGATGACCAGCGTAGTTATGCCTACAATTTCCAGATCATCGCGTCAACCTACTATAACTTTGCCCTCTTTTGCCATAGCCTCAATCTGCCACGTATCTTCTTGCGCATACTCGCCACCTATGAGGTCTTCCGTCTCATGAGTCTCGAACCACTGGATCGGTTGGCAGGGCGCTTGCTCGATGGCTTGCTGGCGTTACGGCTCTGGCGCAATACAAGGCTCTATGCCCGCCGCCATGTTGCATGGCTGGAGACCGAAGAGGTTGAAGCCCATGGCTGAGATGGTCGCCTGCTGGCTGTGTGGCGCACGTCAGGCCAACCGGTGGAAGACCACCCACGACTATATGGTTCCTTCGGCAGAAGAGTACACCTATGTGCGCTGCAAGCAGTGTGGTCTGGTTTATCTCAATCCGCGCCCAACCTGGGCAGAGCGTGACGCCCATTACACCACGAGCTACCGCGGGTACCATCGACTTGCCACTGAACCCGCACCGGATCAACGCCAGTCTATGGCGTACGGCCTGCGCAAGCGTTGGCGCATCCTGACACGCCATAGTACCGGGGGGTGCCTGCTTGATGTCGGTTGCGGGGGCGGCGATTTCCTCCACTGGATGCGCCAACAACCAGCCTGGCAGGGCTATGGGCTCGAGCGGGTGACAACGATGGCCTACGCCGCCCGCGCTACCTATGGGCTGAACATCGTGCTTGGCGATCTGCTTGAGGCTGGCTTTGCTCCAGCTACCTTTGATGCGATCACGCTCTGGACGGTGCTCGAACATCTTGCCGATCCCGCTGCCGGCCTAGCCGCCTGTGCCCGCCTGTTGCGTCCCGGTGGCATTTTGATTGTGCGGACAGTCAACGACAACAGTCTCGGGCGCAGGCTCTTTGGTGGCTGCTGGGTAGGTTACGATGCACCACGTATCACGGTCGTCTTTACACCCCACACCCTGCGGATGATGCTCGCGCAAAGCGGCTTTACGGTCATCGAGATGGGTTGCTGGTTTCACGATTTCTATCCCTTTCTCTGGAGTTGGCGCAATCTTTGTGCAGCGCGCGGCTTCCCTGCTCACGTATGCGAGGCCAGCCATGCGCTGCTGCGTTCGTGGCCGGTTCGCCTGGCGAGTTTGCCCTTCTTTGCCCTGCAAACAGCCCTGGGAGGAAATAGCTTTGTCACTGCGATCGCCCGCAAAGCATGAGTCGGCGCTCACGATCCGACCAGTTGCTCGCGCAACCTGGGACCAGTTCGTCGCGGAGCATCCGGACGCACTGCTCTTTCATACCAGTGCGTGGCTTGACCTGCTTGCCAGAGTCTACGGGCATACCTGGCATCCCCTCGGCATCTGGGCGAGCGGCGAACTGGTTGGCGTGATCCCAATTCAGCGACGCCGCCTCGGGCCATTTGTGCTGGCTGGGTCCCCGCTCATGCAGACGATTGCCAGTACCCCGTTTCTCGGGCCACTGGGCAGGCCAGGGCAAGCAGCAACCATCGTCGCGGCACTGGAGCCATGGTTCCGCCAACAGCGCATTGCCCACAGCGAGTTGGCCTTTCCCCAGATGATCGAAGCGACCGCTGCGCTCAAGCACCTCGGTTACCAGAGCGAAGTTTGTGAAACGATTGTTGTACCCCTGGCTGGCCGCAGCCGCGCTGAGGTCTGGCAGAGTCTGTCGCCCGCGTGCCGACGAGCTGTCCGCAAAGCCGAAGCAAACGGCATCGAGATTGTTGAAGCCGAGAGCAACGCCTTCCTGCAACCCTACAACCAGATGTGTCAAGAGGTCTATCGCCATGCGGGAAGGCCGCCCCATCTTGACCTGAACTTTTACGTAGCGCTCTGGCAAGCCTTGCATCCTCGTGGCAACCTGAATGTGCTGCTCGCCTATCACCAGGGGCACCCCATCGCCGGAGGCATTTTTGTCACTGACCAGCGCACCATCTGGTATCTGAGTGGGGCTTCGTTTGACCAGGGCCAGCCCCTGCGCCCCAACAATTTGCTCCATTGGCACGTGATCACATGGGCGCTTGCGCAGGGCTATCAGCGTTACGATATGGGCGGTGCAGTCGTGCCTGGCATTACACGCTTCAAGCTGAGCTTCGGTGGACAGCGTCACCCGTACACCCGGATCTATCGCGCCCACACACCACTCGCCCGGCTCGGGCGCACCATCTACCAGCAAGCAATCCCGTGGTGGCGACGCTTCCTGCACACACGCCAGAAAGGGTAAAGCAAGCGATGCGGATCTGTCTTGTGAGCCTTGACTATTGGCCCCACCGCAGTTCGGGCCTGACGATCTATGCCGAGGATCTTGCGCGAGGCCTGAACGAACGGGGCCACACGGTCAGTGTGATCGCAGCCCACCGAAGCGGCACGCCCCGTGTAGCAACAATCAACGGTGTCACCGTCTACCGGGTTGCGCTCGGCGTCACTGACTGGATCGGGTATAGCCTCCGATCAGCCAGAGTAGTCACACAACTACGACGTACCAAAGAATTTGACATCGTCCATTTTCTCGATGTTCACTTTGCTTATGCCTACAACGGGCCATATGTTGCCTCGCTCTGGCAATCATTTCGCCAGCGGCTGCACGCAGATGGCGGACATCCGTACGCCAGCAGCCGACGCAACTATCTGATCAGGCGCACCTACTATGCCGTGGCCCGGCGCGTGATGGAACCAATCAGCCTGCGGCGAGCTCGGTGCCTGCTCGCCGCATGTACCTCGACTGCCCAGGAATTCATCGAACACTATGGTGTTGCGCCAACCCGGATCAGACACGTTGTACAGGGTACAAACCTGGAAGCGCTGCGTCCCATCCCAACCAATGCACTCCGCGAGCGCCTTGGCTTGAACGGCAAACGCATCATTCTTTTTGTCGGCTTTGCGACGGCCCGCAAAGGTCTCGAACATCTGGCGGTTGCGT
Organism: Candidatus Chloroploca mongolica; assembly: GCF_004762035.2. Taxonomy (GTDB): domain Bacteria; phylum Chloroflexota; class Chloroflexia; order Chloroflexales; family Chloroflexaceae; genus Chloroploca; species Chloroploca mongolica. The sequence continues at coordinate 54,594 of NZ_SIJK02000027.1, forward strand.
TACGCCAACTTCCACCCGATGTCGTCTGGCTGATCGTCGGCCAATGGGAAGCAGGCTATCGCGCCAGAGTGATGAGCGCACTTGGCGACGCCTACGAGCGGGTCATTGAAATTGGATCGATTGCCGACGACGAACGCGCCGCCTACTACTCGCTCGCCGATGTCTATGTCTCGCCGTCGCTGCTCGAAGGCTTCGGGCTCACCCCTATCGAGGCTCAGGCGTGTGGCACACCAGCCATCGTCACCGACGCCTCCTCGGGCCTTGAAGAGGTTGGGGCCTACGGACTTGTTGTGCCAGCGCGCAACCCCGACGCCCTCGCCGTCGCCCTTCGGCGGCTACTCGATGACCCAGCATTGCGCCAGCACCTCGGCACCCAGGCCCGCGCCCGTGTGCTTGCCAGCTTCAGCTACCAAGCCATGGCCGCCCAGACCGAGTCCGTCTACCGCGCAAGCTAAAGCACCGTGCGCAGCGCATCCTCCAACGCAGCACACACCTCATCCTGCTCATCATCGCGCATCCCCACATAGAGCGGTAGACTCAAGACATGGGCGGCCATATGTTCGGCAACAGGAAAACGCGAGCACGAGACAAGCGCCTGATAGCATGGCTGCCGATGCACCGGCAGCGGCCAACTCACCCGCGTCTCGATCCCGCAGGACGCTAGGGCCGCCTGGACGTCATCACGGTTTGGCACCAGCACCGAATAGAGAAACCAGGTCGAGGTTGCGCCGGGCAAGAGGCAGGGCAACTGAATCGGCAGATGCGCCAGGTGCGCCTGATAGCGGGCCGCCAGACGCGCCCGTTCAGTCAGGCGCGCCTCGAGTTGCGGAATTTGCGCCAAACCAATCGCAGCGTGCAGATCACTCAGACGGTAATTGTTGCCAATCGCAAGATGGCAATACTTCTGCTGCGGATCTTCGCCCTGATTGCGCAGCAGCCGGACACGCTCGGCCAGTGCTTGATCATCCGTAAAGATCATGCCACCTTCAATTGAGGTCAGAATCTTGACCATATGAAAGCTGGTGATCGCCACCTGGCCGTACGCAACCGTCTGACGCTGCTTGAAACACGCCCCAAGCGACTCGGCTGCATCAACGACGAGCGCAAGACCATGCGCCTCGGCCAGTGTGGTAAGGGCTTCATGATGAGCCGGCGCACCACCATAATCAAGCGACAGCATGGCCCGCGTCGCCGGGGTAATGCGTCGCACAACATCAGCAGGATCAAGCGTCCAGGTCTTCGGATCAACATCGGCGAGCACCAGTCGCGCCCCCTGATAGCTGACCGCATTGGGCGCGGCGATATAGGCCATCGCCGGCACAATCACCTCATCACCAGGGCCAATTCCGAGGGCGGCCAGGGCAAGATCGAGGGCAGCCGTACCCGACGACACCGCAACAGCATAACGGCGGCCAGCCAGCGCAGCAAGTTGCTGCTCAAATGCAGCAACCCGTGGCCCCATTGTGAGCCAGTTGGAATGGAGTGCAGCTACCGCCGAAGCAATTTCGGCCTCGCCAAAGGCTGGACGTGCCCACGGGATACGTACAGGTATAGCCATACGGATTGAAGGATCGGACACGCTTTTGTTAATAAAACACCTTCAAAAGTTACGGCAATAGTATACACCACTTTTCCCACGTGTTTTCAAGTTCTCAACCAGCGTAACAAAATGGGCATGGTGACAGCATAATCATGTCCACGCAGCATATTGTGGCTCGTGCCTGGTACCTCCTCGATCTGCGCCTGACGACCCTCAAGGCGCTGTTGTGCCATGGCGCGTTGTTCGGGCGAAACAACGGTCAATGTAGGATCAGCGACCAGCATCAGCAGCGGTACATGAACCTGCGCAAACCGATCAAGCAAATCCCATGCCGCCGGTGGGCAAAAAAGACCCTCGACCTGCGCAACACGGCACTGCTCAAGGGCAATTGCTTTCCAATAAACATCCTCATCACGCCAGGTTGGATTATTGGCCCGCACGGTGACAAGCCCCTGCTCGACCGGATCACCAACACCCGCCCCATAGGTCGACTTGCGCTCGCTGGCCCACCCTGGATCAAGACCCAACAATGGATCAACCAGGACAAGCCGCTTCAGTAACCTGCCATAGACCGAGTGGCTGGCAAGCGCCAGCGCGGTCGCCCCACCCCACGAATGCCCGAACAGCGTCACCTCGCTGAGCCCAAGTTGCTGCATTGCCTCGCCAATCAGCCGCGCAATCGTATCAATGTTATGCTCAGGACTCACCTCGCTGAGACCGTGGCCGGGCATATCAAACGAGATCGGGTGCAAACCAGCCGCACGCAATGCACCGGCAACCTGCCAGAGGGTCGCCGCACTACTCGTAATGCCGTGCAACAACACTGCTGGTGGCCCGGCACCGCCCCAATCAAGGTAGCTTAGCCGCGTCGCCTCAACTGTGATCATCCGGTGAACCGCATCGGAAGGAAACGAATGCATACAACTTCCTCAGATAGAGTCAGGAAACTGATCAATGAAGCAGACGTGATGAGAGCCAGCGACGCTGGCTCTCATCACGTCTGCTTCACATCACACCTCAACAAGCTCAATCACAGATGGCAATGACGATGTACAATGTGGACATGGACATTGCACCGCATCAGGGTAGACTGGCTCGTCACTACCAGTCATCTGCCGCGCCGTCTCAAGCAGGTGCAAAACCTCGGGTCGGGTCAAGCGATAGAAAATATTAAGACCATCGCGACGATCTTCGATCAAGCCAGCTTTGCGCAAGACGGCTAGTTGCTGCGAGACGTAGGCCTGACGCTGACCAAGTTTGGCTTCCAGATGGCAAACACACGCTTCGCCGTCGCGCAAAAGCGTGAGGATCGCCAGACGCACTGGATGTGCCAGCGTTTTGAAGATTTGAGCCTGTTGCAAGGTGGCTGAATCTTTCATACTGTTAGTATAGCAGATGCTGTACCCAATATGATCGGAGGACGACAACTGTCGGAGCTATGTTTGTACGCGTTATTTTTGTTGCCTGGGTGATCCTGGCCCTGACTGGTTGTGCCCTTACACCAGGGTTGCCAGCACCCTACGATCTCGATGAGCCGTTTTTGAGTGCCTGGCGCCGGGCCGGCGGTGAAACGCTTGGCCCCCCTCAGACCCCTCCGCTCTGGATTGACGAATATCAGGTGCAACTCTTTGGCAAGCACCGTATCACCGCCGTTGATCCCCGTCGTGCGGTGGTCGAGGCGCTGGAAGAAGGATGGAGCACCGGCTACCCCACCCTGCTGCGCGACGCCCCGGCGGCAGTCCAGCGTGCCTCGGTGTTGCTCGGCGAGGGCGCCGAGAGTCTCGCGGGGCCGCTTGCCCCTCTCAAGGTGACGGTTCGGGCACCTGGCTATAACGGGCCTGCCACGTTGCACCTCTTTGATGCGGCGGTGCAGCCTGCCGGTCAGGTGAGCCTGGAACTCGCCGAGGGCTATGCCCACGTCACGATCGACCCGCGTGGTGTCCCTGGTTCACAGTGGGCCGTCGTATTGATTGATGGGCAGGTGGCCGGGGCGCGCAGCGCCCTCTTCACGCTCCATCCTACGACCGCATTGGAAACGGGCGATCCCGAGCTTGATGCGCTCTATCCGCGGCTCCGTGGTTTTATGGAACGCGCCGTTGTGAACTACGAGCTCAATGGGCGAGTCATTCGCGGTTATCGTTCGCCCGACAATCCGCTCATCTGGCTGCGCGATCACGTCTATCAGGGGCGCGGCTTCCGCTATTTCGAGACCGATGTCACCAGCGTGCTCGATGCCTTCCGCGACGCCCAGTTGCCCGACGGTAGTCTGCCCGATGTGCTCGACTATCCCGAACGCATGGTCAAAGCCCACCGTAAAGAGGTTGAAAGCGACCTCGAATTTCTCTATGTTCAGGGCGTCTACGAAGCTTGGCAAATGACTGGAGACAATGAGTGGCTCCGTGGGCATGTTGAGTCAATGCGGCGTGCGCTGAACTACATCACCAGCGATCCGCTGCGCTGGGACGCCCAGCGCCAACTCGTGCGCCGGCCTTACACGATTGATATGTGGGACTTTGCCTATGGACCAACAACGATCAGTCCTGATGGCAAGCCCGCCCCCCGTCACTGGATCGAACCGGATACTATCTGGGGCACGTTCCACGGCGACAATACCGGCGTCGCCCACGCTATGCTCGTGATGGCCCGCATCGAAGAACACGTTGGCGACCCGCAAATGGCCCCGGTATGGCGCAGCGCAAGCAAAGGTTTGATGGATCGCCTGAACGATCTGAGTTGGAACGGGCGCTTTTTCACCCACTTTATGCCTGAAGATCCAACCTTTGCACCGGCTGGCGTTGACCCTGCCACCCAGTTGAGCCTCTCGAATGCCTATGCACTCAATCGGCTCGGCGTCGATGGCTATCAAGGGCAACGCATCATCGAAGAATATTTCAACCGACGCGACTTTGCCCGGGCCTTTGCCGAATGGTACTCGATTGACCCACCCTTCCCGGCGGGCAGCTTTGGCATGGCGGGCGGCAAAGGCGAAAATCCCGGCGAATACACCAACGGCGGCATCAAACCCCTCGTTGGCGGTGAACTCGCCCGGGGAGCTTTTCGCCACGGCTTTGCCGCCTACGGGCTCGACATTCTCCGTCGCTACGCCGACCTCACCGAACTCACCGGCTCAACCTACCTCTGGTACTATCCCGACGGGCGCCCAGGGATTCAAGGGCCCGACACGATTGCCAACGACGGCTGGGGTGCCGGGGCGATGATCGGCGCACTCTTTGAAGGTCTGGCCGGCTTTGACGACCAGGCCGAGCGCTACCGCGACGTGATCCTCTCGCCGCGCTGGGCCAGTGACCCTTCATTGACCGAGGTACGCGCCGTTGCCGCCTACGCCGCATCAGACACGTACCTCGCCTATCGCTGGCAACGTGAAGACCGGGCTATCCACCTCGACATCACCGGAGGAAGCGAACGCATCTATGCACGCATTCTCCTCCCGCCCGAACTTGACGCCGCGACCCTGCAGGTCACGCTCAACGGCGACAGCGTACCCACCACCATCGAAGGCGTCGCCCACGACCGCTACATCGCCGTCCCCCTCGACGCTAGTAATGCGCAACTTGCCATCACCTGGTGATGAGGGCTATTGCCCTAAAAATCCATGCTTGTGCGGGCGAAAACGACCAACTGCGCTAGTCGTTTTCGCCCGCACAAGCATGGATTAGTGGGGTTCTGTGGTTCCCACCATATACTCACAGCAATTTCCCAAGCGGCCCAAGATCAATATTCAAATCCTCATCCGTCAAACCAAAGACCTCTTTCAACTCTTTCATGCGCTCGTCGAGACGCATAAAGGTCAGGCCAAGCCGTTCAATCGCTTCGTCGTCAAGCGAGCCATCCTCGATGCGATGCAAGGCCTGGCGTTCCATCAATTGACGCAGTAACTCAACGACCGTCAAGACCAGTTGGGCCAGGCCGCTCTCAACTTTGTCGGGATCTAAGGTTATCCGGCCTGAATGCGCATGGCGTGTTGCACCAAGTTCAGCCACAAGTCCGGTACGATCTTCAGGGGCGCAGAGTACCTTGTTGAGATCATCAATCTCCTGGATTTCCAGGTCGCAACGTGCAGTTGCATTATTTGTATCTGTATATTCGTGTAAACTCATGATGTTCCTTGCTTACGTGTGCCACCCGAAGAAACCGTGCGTATACTGGCAAACACGAGATTCTTGGGGCCTGTGGCCTCCTCAGTCAGAGAGTTGTCGCACAAAACTATACACCGGCCACGGGCCTGTTGCCAGAAAAGCAAGCTCAGGATGTGCTTCGCGCATCGTGGCAAGACAACGTCGTGCCTCGTCCATACCTTCACGGTCAAGCAGATAGGCGGCTTTTAACAGGGTACGCGGCGAGACCAGGAATTTCTGTTCAACCTGAACGGCCAGGGCAGCAAGGTCAGCCGTTACGTCTGTCACCATCTTCGTCAACTCGGCCCGCTCGTGCTCCTCACGCTTCGTCTCACGGAGGCGCTCGAGCATATAGGAACGTCCATCGCTCGCTGCTGGCGTGGCCCGGGGCGCTTCAGGTTCGGGCGGTGCCTCACGGTACATCACCCGCAGCGCCAGTTCCACTTTACCCGCCAGCCGTACGAGATCATCCTGATAGATCTGTGCGCCCGCCGCGAGACGATCACGAATGCGCGTGGCCGAACCGATGGTGCCAAAGCGTACCGGCAAGACCGTCCGCTTTGCCATCAATGCCTCGATCACTGTCTCGTGCCTCAGCACATCTTCGCGGGTCACTGGCAACTCGGCACGATCGATCGGACTCACAATGGCGAGCAACTCGCCCTCACGCACGGTCTCAAGTGGGCCTTGCGCAAGACCGAGGATGTCAGGCAAGGCCATCTCAGGCAAGCCTGCAATCGCATAAAGATAATACCGATCCACGCGCAGCACCTTCTCGCAAGCCTACACTTCAAGCTCACGCTGACGCTCAACCAGTTGATACCAGGCCGCATTGCGCATCTTATCGGCAGTATCAACCGAACAAATCAGCGCTTTAAGCCCGACATAGACCAGATCAACATCGGCGATCGACAGCGTGAGCTCACCCCACAAGAAAACACCCTTATCGAGGGCACGATCAAGGAGATCAATGATGGCAATTTCGCGTCCTTCGAAATCATCACCCATCAACAACCTCCTGCACATCCTCGGTGGGTTCGACAAAACTGTATGCCGGCCACGGACCGGTCAACTCAAGCCGCAAACCACGCGGCCCATACGTTGTACACACCTGCTCGACCGCCGCCGTAAAAGCTGCATACTCTGCTTCGGCCACAAGATAGGCCCCATTCAAGACCATCGGCTCATTGGCAGTATTGCTCTGGGTTGCCGGTGGTTTATGGCGGTCGCTCGCCCGTACCAGCGCCACAAGCGTCTGATGGATCGCCTGAGCATCATTGTACATCAGATCATCAACCACTTCATGCGTAGCCCGTTGCAGGCGCTTGCTCAACATATACCGGACACCTTCAGAAGCTGCGTTGAACGTATTGGCAAGATCGCGTAGCTTGGGCACCTCTTGTTGAGCCCAGGTCGTCAGGGCAGCACGATCATAGAAGAGCTTCACGCCCCATTCGAGGCAGCCTTCAATGCGGTCAAGCGCCGCACGGAACGTATCACCATACTCGGTGATGGCCTGGCGCAGACGCTCTTCACCAACATAGATCGTGCAAAACTTCAACGGCACAACCGTATAGTACTGCATCAATTGAACGAGTACCCGCTGATGCGCAACCGCCCGTGCTTCGAGCCATTCGATATCCTGGACACGTTCACGCAAGCGATCAACCTCATACTCGGTCAACGGCACCGCGCTCACCATGACCTGCAGATCGGCATGGACAAACGACTGCACTTGATAGGCCGGCTCGATGCCCTCAATGAGCAAGGGCTCATCCGACAAGTTCGCATGGGGCCGCACGACCGCATAGGCATAGTACGCCAGCAGATTGTCGGCAAAAATAGCTGGATCAAAGGGGGGCAAAACCATCATTCTACCGCCTCCTGACGCACCACCCGCACCATCAGCGTTGCCTCGACATCCTCACGGCTGAGCCGACAGAGTGCCTGCGGATCACTGCCAGCCTGAGACGTTGCCACCTCGGTCAAGAAGCGATACGCATTCGTCAGCGCATCCATCTGGCTGGTCGCAGCGGGGTCGTCCTGGTTGTAATCGGGATGGGTGCGGGCGGCCAACCGACGAAAACTCTGTTTAATCGTCGCCGCCGAGACCTCCTCATCCAGTTCGAGTACCTGGCGTGCCGCCGCAACCTCAGCGAAATCAAGCATCGCCACCTCAACCGTCGCAAAGCTATAAGGGGCGAGTGAGTCGATGCAGCGAATATGCAACTGACCACCAAATTGTTGATCAAGTTGATCAAGGTGCTGATCGAAGATCATCCGCTTGCGCGTATCAACAAGCAACGCCAGGTTCGCCACCATGGTCTCATCCATCAATGGATTGACCACCACATCTTCGGCAGCCACCCGCAGATGTTCCAGCACATGGGCACTGAGTCCCGCCCGCCGCTGTTGCAACAAGCCATGCACGAGTTGACCAAGAAGAATCCGCCCCGACTCGCTCTGTTCAGCGGGCAACTGAGCCACCTGCTCTTTCACCGCCACAACCTCTGGCGAAGCAGCAAGTTCAGCCAGCATCTTGTTGAGATCCCAGAGCACCACCACCTCGAGTTGCTCTTTATGCTCGAGCTGCGCCAGGTGTTCGCACAAAAACTCCTTGCTCTGACGCAGCAATTGTACCAGGCGGCGCTCGTTGGGGAGGGTCGTCCCAAACTTAACGGGGAGCAAAGGATACTCACGAAGAACCGCATCAACCACGCGCTGGTGCGCAGTAAGGTAGCGCATGGCCTCGGCGCGGTCGAGGCCACCAAAATCGCTACGGGGCACCTGGCTCGTCACCACGGCCAACCCGCCGTCTTGAACTGTATAAACATCACTCCCAGGCTCGACGCCTTCAACCTCAAAGATCAGCGCCTCTTCAACTGGAATGATGGCGTACAGGTACTGCGAGGTCGCGTCGTGCCGCGTCGAAGTGGCGTTGATTGACGCAGAGTTCAGCGAAGTCATACAACTCTTCCCTTTCCATTCGCTCGGCAGATCCGGCGCGTTGATCAAGATACTCGCGGATTGCCAACAAAGCCGCCCGATGACACAGACCCTCGAGATCCGCGCCGACGGCACCTTCATAGTCCCGCGCCATCGCGTCGAGATCAACATCATTACCCAGCGGCATCCGACGGGTCAGCACAGCGATAATAGCCTGACGGGCGGCAAGATCGGGCCGAGGCATTTCAACCAGGAAATCAAAGCGTCCGGGGCGTTGCAGGGCCGCATCAACCCGATCAATTCGGTTGGTCGCAGCCAGCACCACTACCCCCTTGAGCGACTCGATCCCATCGAGTTCCGTCAGCAACTGACTAACCACGCGCTCGGTCACATCATTATTGCCCCCACCGCGAGGCGGGGCAATGGCATCAATCTCATCAAAAAAGATAATGCACGGGGCGGCCTGACGTGCCTTGCGAAAGATTTCGCGCACCCCACGCTCTGACTCACCGACCCAGCGATTGAGCAACTCAGGCCCTTTGACCGAAATGAAATTGGCCTCGCTCTGGCTTGCCAGGGCTTTGGCGAGCAACGTCTTGCCCGTCCCAGGAGGACCGTGCAAGAGGATTCCTTTGGGGGCACGCACACCAAGCTGATCAAAGGCGCGACTATGGCGCAACGGCCATTCGACCGCCTCGACCAGCAGCCTGCGTACGTCTTCCAGGCCACCGACATCCTCCCAATTGACATCGGGGATCTCGGTGAAGACCTCGCGGATCGCCGATGGTTCAATCTCGGCCATCGCCGAATCGAAATCATCGCGAGTCACCTCAAGGGCCATCAGTTTATCATAGGGAATCTGGGCCTGGCTAAAGTCAATATCGGGCAAGAGCCGCCGCAGCGCACTCATCGCCGCCTCGCGACACAATGCCTGCAGATCGGCCCCGACATAGCCGTGGGTAATCGAGGCAATCTGAGTCATGTTGATATCATTCGTCAGAGGCATCCCGCGGGTATGGATCTCGAGAATTTCGAGGCGGCCATCCTTATCAGGCACATTGATCGAAATCTCGCGGTCAAACCGTCCGGGGCGACGCAACGCGGGATCGATACTATTCGGCAAATTGGTCGCAGCAATGACAATTACATTGCCCCGCGACTCGAGGCCGTCCATCAACGCCAGCAACTGCGCAACCACCCGGCGCTCAACCTGGCGATCGCCACTCAAGTCTTCCCGTTTCGGAGCAATCGCATCAATTTCATCAATAAAAATAATTGAAGGAGTGTGCTTACGCGCATCATCGAAAATACCACGCAGATTAGCTTCTGAAGCACCGTAGAGTTTATCAATAATCTCGGGGCCATTGATCGTCACAAAATGGGCACTCGTCTCATTCGCGACCGCACGGGCAATCAGCGTCTTGCCGCTTCCTGGAGGACCATAGAGCAAGACCCCCTTGGGCGCATCAATGCCAAGGCGCTCGAAGATCTCGGGGTAACGTAGTGGCAACTCAATCATTTCACGGATGCGGCGGATCTCACGGCGCAAGCCACCAATATCCTCATACGTCAGAGCACCGCGTTCACGGCCCTCGCTGGCCTTGGAAATACGCACCTGGGTTGTAGGGCTTATCACCACCGGCCCGTTTGGCGTCGTCTCTTCAACAGTAAAGGTTTGCGAGCGCGTCCCAAACAGATTGATCCGCACGCGATCGCCAGGTACCACCGGAATCCCATCAAGTTGTTTCGCCAGATAACGGGCCTGCGCCGACGTAACCTGGCGCTCATTCTCAGCCGAGGCCAGCACAATCATCCGGGCAGGCTGGGCGGTCACGCGACTCACGCTCACACGCTCATCAATACCCACCCCGGCATTGAGTCGAAGAATTCCATCGAGTTGAACAAGCCCCATCCCACGTTGTTCGGTATATGCAGGCATCGCACGAGCCACCGTAGCCCGTTTGCCTTCGATCTTTACAACATCGCCAATACCTAAGCCCACACGATCGAGATCCTGCGGGTCGAGACGCACAAGCCCCCGACCCACATCTTTGGTAAGGGCTTCGGCAACGCGGAGTTGAACCATTGCTTCTTCAGGCATGATCGTCACCGTTCCTAAACCAGGCTATTGCCTGACCGATACCTGCGCCTCAAGACGTTCAATACGCTCTTGAAGAGCTTTATTTTCATCTGTAAGCTCACGTGCTTTGGTGGTCAAATAAGGATCATTTTCCCACCAGTTGATACCCATTTCCATTGCTTTATCAACTGAAGCAACAAGCAAGCGAATCTTAATCGACAGCAACTCGACGCCAACCAGTGAAATCGTAATATCACCGGCGATAACGATGCCCCGATCAAGCACACGCTCAAGTATATCGGCCAGATTGGTTGACTGCACCGAGTGCTGCAACTGATTAGAGGCCATAACTTCCTATCCTCTCGCAGGCAACCTGAAACAAAGCCTGGCTCTGCTTCAGGGCACCTGACTGAGTAGCACGCTGCAACGAAGCCCGTCATCGAACAACTAACACCAACAGGCTCATTGCAGCGCACGTTTATTGTACTTTACCCTCGACTTGCCCACGATAATAGCGCTGGGTACGCTCATAGCTCATCAGATTGCCCTTCTCATCGAGCACCACCTCGTAGGTCGCGAGAATGTCGCTCGACTCGGGAATGCGTTTGAGCTCAATCATATCAACGATGATGTGCCAGCCATCTTCTCTATGTGCCAGGCTCGAAACCGTCCCTGCCGGCAAACCCGTCAGACCAACCAACTGATCCCTGGCCCGCATTGCAATCTCACCTACGCTCATTGGCATGGAAGGCCTCCTTGCTTCACTCAGAACAATAGAACTCAGAACGATCAATCACTGCTGCGCCTTAGAGGCATTGTACTCACGGATCTCTTTGATCCGCTCGAGCAAATACTCCTCGGCCTCCATATATTCATCCTCGGTAATTTCACCAAGGTCGAGTTTCAATTCCATCTCCATCAACTGACCACGAACCTTGCCTTCGTCGTAGATCTCGCCTTCAGCCTGCTCGAGCAGTTTCTCGGCGATCCAGATGGTGCCTTTGATGGGGGCTGTCACCGGCAACAGCAGCAGGTCAGTCAAGATACCCACGCGTAGCTCCTCTCTGGTTCCAACCCCGCTCTGGCGGGAGATTTGATCCTAACTATCCCAGCGGACAACAATATTGACAAAGTTATAGGGCGGCGCACTACCCACGTATTTGAACATCATGCGCTTGCCCATCTCTTGATCCAACTCCTGGACGACCCGATCAACCTCGGTCTCATGCTCTTTTCTGACCAGGAATGCCGAATTGAGCACCATCCGCTCGGTGATGACCATGTTGTTCCGGGTTTCCAGCACGAGCGACTCAATCCTCTGCAGAATATAGTGCGCGTCTTCTTCGCGTTTGCGTTTCATCGCCGACTCGACCAGTTCGCCGAGTTTAATACGCTGGTAGTAGGTCTCTTCAGGTGACTTGCCCACCAGGCTATCGCGCAACTGGCGAATAGCAGGACTAGCCTCCACAATCTCACGATAGACGACTTCTTCATACCAGAAGGCTTTCAGGCCCAGTTCAACACACCCATCCATTTTGTGCATCAGTTGATCAAGCTCGTCGTAACGACGCTTGAGCATCTGCTCAACAACCGCCTCGGCATCCGGCGCAACAATGCCAAACCGTACCGGAAGAATGGTGTGTGTATTCATCACCTCTTCCAGCACCGTCGTATGCGCAAGCATATTGCGGCGCGTACTATCGTACTCAACAACCGGCGAACTACTCACCACGGCAGCGAGATCTTTATACACAAGCGCATGCACCTGGACATCCTGGCCCCCGATGCTACGTGATTGAAAGGTCAGCGGAGTCGAACTGCGAATGATGCAGTAGAGGTATTCGCCAATTTCGATGTTTGGAGCGGGCATGAGACTTTCTCCTCCGCAGATTAAGATGATCAACCTTTACGCACCAGTTTCATATCGAGCTTCAACCGTCGCTTCGACCAGCAGCTCATATTCAGCTAGCGCGGTAGCAAGGTGGGCAGCCACCTGCTGCCCCCACGCGACGAGCGCTTCGACCGAGAGATCAGAAGCTAGATCGATATAGAGACGATTGATCGCGGCAAATGCTGGTACTACCTGCGGTTCAAGCTGTGGGAAGATTTCACGTTCGAGCACACGTAACAATTCACGGGCGGCATGGTCATGACCGGCGCGCACAAAGGGTGCTATTTCCATCGCCAGCACAAGGTGGCTCTCAAGATCACCCCCGAGCAAAATCTGACCAACTACCCGCTCACTACGATTGCCACTGGCAACATCCTGCTCGAGCAAGTTGCGTAACTGCATCCGTCCAGCCAGGCTACGGCCAGCATTCGCGACATTACGGCGATTGAGGTGCAAGAGCGCCTGGTCAAAGCTGGCTTCAATCGTCAACTGATTGGTAAAGATCTCACGGGGCGCACTGATCACCAGACGTTCGAGGAGTTCGCTCAAGAGCGTCTCGAGGCGACTCGCCTGTGGCAGGCCATCACCAGAACCAGTTGGTTTGAATGCCAGCCTGGTACGCAGCGACCGCGATGCATGCGTTGTCATATTTTCGGCGAGTGGATGAGCATGCTCGTGGGCGAGCAACCCCTGCACCGCAAGCAAATCATCCCAGTAGCCGGCCAGTTCCATCGCCTGCTGGTTAACAAACACGTGACAACGCTCTGGATGCGCCAGATCATAGAGATTGATCACTGGCCGACTTGCAATCATTGTCGTGCCACCAGGCACCGACGCCAAAGTGAGATCGAGTTGCCGCGTCAACGGACTGAGATCCTGCAACACAAACAAATGCACCTGCCGATGAGGCCACGTCACGTGCTGCATATAGCGCCGGATGACCATCTCTTCGGCCTGGACAATCGGGCTAACCCCTTCGTCAATATCCGAGACGACGCGTAACTCGGTTGACCCGATCCAGTGCAATTGAACGTGTTTGACGCCACGAGCCATCGTTACGCCGCTTTCATCAACCGCAGTTCGAGAATACCATTATTGTAGCTCTGCTTGAGCGACGCAGGGTCAACCGCCGCCGAGAGGAGGATCTCTTTGGCATAATGGCGCTCGCCATTGGTCTCGATACTTACAATATCGTCCTTGAGTTCAACCTGAACCTGGGCTTCACTGACGCCTGGTAACTCGGCGACAATCACAATCTCTTCGCTCTCATCAAAGACATCCACCAGCGGCTCACGAACATCCGCCACCTCGGGGCCAGCCTCGGTCTTGCGGATATTGCCAAAGCGCTGCACCCGCGGCGAACCATCGCTCGCCGTGCGAATACTCACGCCATAGACACCACGGCCCTTTTCGCCGAGCCCCTTCACTTCAAACTCACCACTCTGATTGATCTCGAGCTTATCGTTGGAAGCCAGATCCGAGACCGCATCAAGGAGATCACCAAGACCCTTAAAGAGTCCACCGAGACCCAGATCAAGATTAATCTGAGGTTGTTTCTTCTCACTCACAGCATTTCTCCTTATATTAATATTCAAGCACAATCGCATGCCATTCAGTCAAAGAGTCATCATCAGACTCATCATCCCGAGCGACACGGTTCCGATTTGGCCGCAACGCTTTGGCCTCAGCTTCGGGGGCTGGAACTGGGGCGGTCGCCTCCATCAGCACTTCAAGCCGATCCAGCACCTCTTGCAAGCGTTCAGCCGTCTGGCGCTGATTTTCCGACCACATGGCCAACTCACGCTCAAGCATCGCCCGCTTATGTTCGAGGCGCGCCTGTTCCGCCAGGATCTTTTCACGCGTCGGTGGAACCGAACGCCCGCCCGACCCACGCGACGTCATCACATCACGCATACCACGGATCTTCCGGGTCTTCATAGCCAGCGCCCTTTCGCTCTAAAGTCCTGTCTGTTCAGGCATCGCACGAGTCGCATGATGTTCGATCAACTGGAGCAACATCTTGCGCTGATTCATCCGGCGGGCACGGTTCTTGATACTAAAATCCATCTTGGACTCAAGGATATCAAGACAAATCTGGGCAAACCGTGGATCGCCAGAGGAAGGCAACAGACCCTGCAACGCAGTCACCCGGGCAATCATAATGCACGCCCGAAGGGTAGGAGCCTGGTCATATTCACCAGAAGAACGGAATTCGCGCACAAGATCAACCACACGAGCGGCCTCATCGAGGGGCAAGCCCGAATTAGACTGCGTAATCGTGACCTCGGTCTCGCGATCATAATAATCGAGATCAATCGTGATCAAACGGTCACTGAGCGCATCGGGCAACTCGTGAACCCCGGCATACTCCTGGGGGTTACTCGTAAAGATCGCCCGAAACTCGGGATGCACCTTGAGATACGAATTGCGTCCGGTTGACGTCGGCAAAACAAGCAGGCGTTCTTCGAGCACCGCAAGCAATACATTATTGGCCTCGGGGCGCGAGCGGGTAAACTCATCATAGACAAGCGTGAAGCCCTCACGGCAGGCTGTCGTGAGTCGATTATCAACCCACTGCTGCACGGCATCTTCTTCATACTTCACAACAGAATGGATATAGCGATCCACCACACGGCGGTAGCGATAGCCATTCTGCTCACCAACAAGATCAGAAGACGTGAACTGCTCATCACCAACAATCAACATCACCGGGCGCTGAAACTGCGCCGCAATATGCAACGCCAGCGTCGTTTTACCGGTACCGGCCGGGCCACGCAAATGGACGGGAAAGCCAGCGGTCAGATACGCCGACGCCCGATCCATCACCTGCGAGGTCGTACCCGTCACCACAAAATCAACACTGGATTGCAGTGAAATAAACGCCTTAGTTCGGTTACCAGTATTCGTAGCAGTGGACATTGCTCCTGTTTCTCCTTACCTGATCAGGGTCAAGTGCAGCACCATGTGGGTGCCCAACTTACCGCATTGTCGGCGACCCCACGGCAGCGTGGGCACTTCCGAGTTCAAGATTAAGCGCAAGATACCAGCGCTGCCGCGCCGAGGTATAACTCGATGGATCGGCATGCCAGCCTTCAAACTGTTCCCAGACACGGCGCAAGCCCGGGGCCGAGCGCGTCCAGGCCCCCGGATCAAGCGACACCTTCCCCACAACATCCCGTGAGCCATAGAGTTGTTGCGCCAGGCCCCGTTCATACTCCAGGCCCGACTGGGTCGCCAAACCAAGCACGAGATAGGCCACCACATCGCCAAACGCGAGCGCCAGTGGCTCGGACAAACCGAGGCGATAGGCCGCCACAATTGACATACAGGCCACCAGGCGGGCCAACGCCTCGGTTCCGCCCCCAGAAGCACCCTGGCGCAACACCACCAGCGCATCAACATAAGCCAGCGGGGGACGGCGCTGCCAATGCGACGGGGGCATCAACGCCAGCGTAAACTCGGACGCATCAAAGTCACCAATCTCATCAATGTCGGCCAGGGCTGCACCAACCAGCGACCAGAGTTTCTGCAACAGGTTATACGCAACCGAAAGGTCGGGCTGGATGATAATTTCTGGTGTCGCCCCATCGCGGAGCATCAGGCGGCACTCGATCTCTTGCAACGCCTGCAGCTGCGGTGGCAACGTCACCTCCACACTCCCGCTTGTCCGACCGGCCGAACGAATACGTCGCTGTCCAAAATACATAGGTCACTCTCTATGCTAGTTCGCAGTGCAGACCATCTAGCAGATGAACCTCCCAAAAAAAAGTGCCGCGAACCGACCCTTCAACGCATCTCTTCACATGCCCAACCAAATGTCCCAAGCGAGATAAAGCAGCCAAGCGAACAAGAGTGGCGATCCGAGGGGCCACTGGTGTCAACCAGCGACCCCCCGTTACCGGCGTGGCGCCTGACCGCGCCTGGTACGACCAGAGATACACCTTGTTCGACAGCGCGACGTCGATCAAATGATCGAAGATGACCCGCCAGAGACTATGCTCTCAAGTCAAGGCTAAAGGCGAACAACGTTTCGGCTGCTATGGTGTATTGACCGAACATAACTAGTAGCGAAGGGAAGTTAACCGCCGAAGTTACCCTCGGCGTTTCTGCATATCCTGATTAAACTGCTTCCAGGCTTCCTGGGAAGCAAGGTGATCAGCACGCACTTCCATCCTCGCCGCGTTTGCGTCAGCAATGAACGTTTGAGTCCGTTCACGCAGATCGGCCATGAAAGCATCGAGCCGCTGACGCTGATCCTGCGACATTGACTGTCGCTCGTTATCACAGGTTTTCAAAAAGTCAGCAACATCTTTGCGCAGATTACCAGTAAACTCATCAAGTTTCTGCTGCTGTTCTGCACTCATCGCCTTATGCGCGGCATCAAACCCACCAAGCATCTCGGCAACATCTTTTTCAAGTGTTGCATTGTATGCCTCTAACTCTTGCCGCTGCGCGGTTGCCATCTCCAGATGGGCTTGACGCGTCGCAGCAAGTTGAGCCTCGGTCTCTTTCTGCAGGGCACCGACCGCCGCTACCCGACTGTCGTACGCCGCCCGCATTTCAGCGGTGAGACGGCTCATATCTTCGGATAGTGACATTGGAACCTCCGATTGCTTATCGAGCCAGCAAAAGTATGGTAGTCAGCATAACGGGGAGCGCGGCGTGCCACATATGGATGACCATGCTCCCCACTATTTATCTAACAGCCACACGCTACCCGACACAGAACAAGCCGTTAGGCAGTAGCAGCGGCGGTCAGGCCCACGGCCTCAGCATATTTCAGATAGGTGTCCACACCAGCGACGACCACACGAGCCTCAATCGCAAGCAGCTCAATGCCAACGAGCGATACGCGAACCCATGCGTCAACGACGATGCCCTTATCGAGGATACGATCAATAACTTCGGCGAGGCTGCTGGATGCGTTCATCTTCTCGATTGCCATGGTAGTACTCCTAATATCAAGTGATAGAGACGAAAGAAGAAAGTTCGAAAAAGTCCTAAGCAGTGGCGGCGGCGGTCAGGCCCACGGCCTCGGCATACTTCAGATAGGTATCCACACCGGCGACAACCACACGAGCCTCAATTGCCAACAACTCAATGCCAACAAGCGACACGCGAACCCATGCGTCAACGACGATGCCCTTATCAAGGATACGGTCAATGACCTCGGCCAGGCTACTAGATGCGTTCATCTTCTCGATTGCCATGTTTACATTCACCCCCTTTCGCGTTTAAACATTCCACACACTCAGCATACTACGGACGAGAGAGCTTGTGTGTTAGGTATGCGTTAGGGTATCAGCAATGTATCAGCGTCACTGCTGGTCTCGACCATGCCACCCAGGATGTAGCCATGACGCGGTACCGTGCGGATGTACTGCGGGTTGTTGGGATCAAGCTCGATCTTGTGGCGAAGGTTCATGATGTGCCAGCGCACCAGACCCCGGTCGGCCAGATCAACCGGATACCCAAAGACCTCTTGCAACAACCGCGTACTCGAACAGACTTCACGCTGATGGGTCAAAAAATAGTGCAGCAGGTCAAATTCAGACGGCGTCAGAATAACCGCCCGCGAGCCAATGTTGGCAATACGGGTATGCACATCAAGATGCAAATCCTCATAGATGAGCACGCTCGGCTCTGGTTCATGAGCGAGCTGATGCTGACTAGTACGGCGGAGTAGAGCACGGATGCGGGCCTTCAATTCACCAAAATCAAAGGGCTTGACCAGATAATCATCCGCACCACCATCCAATCCGCTGATACGATCCTCGATGGTACTGCGCTGCGAGAGAAAGAGGATTGGTACCGCCGCAAGATCGATCTGACGGCGCAAGGCAAGGCACACCTGAACCCCATCCATCTGGGGCATTACGATATCAAGTACAATCAAATCAGGTTGATGACACTGCGCGAGTGCAAGGCCATCCACCCCATTGAAGGCTGTCATCACATCATAGCCTTCATCCATAAGGGTATGTTTCAGAGCCCAGACAAGATCAGGCTCGTCATCAATAATAAGAATTCGACTCGCCGTCATAACCTGCTTCCTGTTGCGCTATCAGTTCTGATGGAGGGTTGCTTCAGCTACGGGTAACCGGACAAGAAAGGTTGTCCCCATTCCGGGTGTACTCTGCACCTCAATCACACCACCACATTGCTGGATAATGCTATAGCTCACCGCCAGACCAAGGCCCGTGCCCTGGCCTGTCGTCCAGTGGGTAAAGAAGGGATCAAAAATGCGCGAGAGATGTTCAGGGACGATCCCCACCCCGGTATCACGCACGATAAATCTGACCCAATCGACTTCAGACGTTGCCTCGATCTGCAAGAGCCCCCCCCCAGGCATTGCCTGGCACGCATTGAGGATCAAGTTGGTCACGACCTGTTGCAAAAGAGCACCATTGCCAATAACCGGCGGCAGATCGGGTGGGATAGCATATCGGAAATCAATCCCTCGCATCCGCAACTGATACTCCATGATCAACAAGGTTGACTCAAGCACCCTTTTTACATCGGCGACTTCAGCCTCAACTGCTTTGGGCCGCGCAAAGGTCAACAGGCTATCAATAATAATGGCGGCACGCCTCGTCGCGTGATGGATCTGCTGGAGGCATTGCTGAAGCAGGGAAGGATTGCCAAGATGATCCTGGGCAAGTTGGGCATTTGCCGAGATAATGCCAAGGGGATTGCGCAATTCATGCCCAATCCCACTCGCCATCACACCGAGTGACGCCATCTTGGCCGATTGAAACACCTGCGCTTGCAACTTGCGATGCTCGGTAAGATCGCGGCCAACGGCAACAACACCCGCCCCGACACCGGGTTCAAGCTCGATGGGTGAAAAGCGCCACGCAATGGGGATGGGCTGATCGCGATGATCGAGAAGATCTATTTCACAAGTACAGACAGCTTGACCAATCCCAGACATTTCAAGCAATTCGCGCATTTGAGGTTGCTGGTCAACAGAACAGAGTTCGGCAAGATTGCGGCCGATCACAGCTTCGCGTGCATAGCCACTGATTTGCTCAGCCGCGCGATTCCAGGTCACAATTTCACCATCGCCATCAGTTGCAATCACCAGATCGCTCGCCGACTCGACAATATTGGCGAGATGACGTTTTGCCTGCAAGACTTCTGCCGAAAGCTGGGCATGTTCATGGTAGAGTTGCACCGTATGGTCGTGCATATCGACCCGATAGATCGCATTAGTCAAGATATCGGCAATGCGCTCGATCAGCCGCGTCTCGTACACGGTGATTGGTTCCGTACTGCCAACCCACAACACCCCAAGCGCCATCTCGTGGATATGCAACGGGAGGCCAAGCAAACCTGCGACAGGAGGGGTGTTCACGGCGACAAAATCGGGTTGCGACAACGGCGCATTGCGCTGCACGACATGACCCTGACGCAAGATCTGCAATGAAGACGCCGACGGATCGGTAAGCACCGCGCCCTGGGTTGACGCCCAGATGCCCCGTGCTGCGACAATAAAAAGCCCCTGTTCATGGCGCAGCAATAAGGCAATGCCAACACTATTCAACTGCACATACATATAATCAAGGCAGAGTTTCAGCATATGCTGCCGCGACGTGGCGCGCCGCATTGTCCGCGAAAGCGTCGTCACCACCTCATACGTACGATCACGCCATGTCCGTTCAATTACCATCGACAGCGCATCGGCAACTGTCTGGATAAAGGTAAGATCAGCCCGCGAAAAGGTATGTCGATGTTTGCTCAACAAGGCGATCGCACCAAACGTACGACCTTTATAAGCGATTGGAAGGCAGATACCGCTACGCATATGGTGCAAGCGAACAAGGACACCTCCATCGAAACGATCCTCTGTCGACAGATCATTGACGACTGTCGGCGTCAATTGATGCATGGTATAGGCCAGCAGGGGGTCTTCTTCTAAGGAGACATAGGTTCGCTGCTGGATCGTTTTTGGATCAGTCAGATATGCATGTACTTTGACGTAATCAGTGGCAGGCAACACCTCAACAATGCGACACCAGGTCACATCAAGCGCACGGGCCACATGACGCACCGTCCAGGTAAAGAGATCGGCCAAGGACTCGCTGCTCAAGGCACGCCAGTTCAACTGCGCAATTGCCGCCTGACGCCGGCTCTGCGGCAAGTCACGCTGCGTCCGGCGCGGAATGGTACGAGCAAGGGCTTTGTGTTCTTGCTCAAGCAAGTTACTGATCTGGCGACTAGCACTACAAAGCATCTGCTCTTGCGGCGCGGTCAGGGTGCGTGCAAGCTGATCAAGGATGATGAGCGAACCGCTAGGAGTTCCTTGGAGATTGAAAAGCGGAACGCCCGCGAGAAAACGGGCATATGGCGCACCCACAACCAGCGGATGCGCAAGAAAACGGGCGTCCGCTGTCAGATCAACGACCTGGAACACCCCGTACTGGTACATGATCTCCAAGCTAAACGCATGGACGCGAGGCAACCAGCGGGTTTGCACCCCACGCCGATATTTAAAAAACTCGCGATCACCACCCATCACCGCAATGATAACCATCGGTGCTTCACATGCGGTTGCTACAAGCTGAAGCAGATCCTCTAGCAGAAATTCAGTTGTTGCCTGACCTGACATGGCCGTGCTTGCTCCCATCGCTAACGCCACATCCAGACTGGACAACTGGTGACACCAGTGAGCAACCTGCTGCGTTGCAGGTTGCAGGCTTACGCGTTGCCATAACACTTGCGCGGAGTGAGGTGTAATTGTGTTTCACGTGAAACATCTACGAGCTTGCGGCAAGCGTCATCAACAATAACGCCTGGAGGCCACGTCCAAGTTTGGTGGGCACGATATACTCATCCTGGCGATGTGCATTGCCACCCTCGGTCAAACCAATGCAGATCGCAGGAATACCCTGGCTCAACGGAATATTGGCATCGGTGCTGCTATGCTGATAGCTTACCGTTGCCCCAACCGCGTGGTACGCCGAGACAGCCATCTGCACCAGCGGATGCTCGCGTTGAATCGAGCCCGAAGGACGATCGCCAACGACTGTCGTCTTGAATTGAATGGTCTCGGTCTCAGCGGCCGCCGTCGCAACGAGACGATCAACCTGGGCAATCAACTGTTGCAACGCCCTGGCATCAACCGAACGCATATCCAGCAACATGCTTGCATGTTCGGCGATCGTATTGACCGACGTACCACCTTCGATGACACCGATATTAAAGGTCGTGCGCGGTGTGCGCGGCACCGGAAGCACCGCAATCTGGGCAGCCAGACGCACCAGGGCATGAATGGCACTCGGGACGCCAAAATTAGCCCATGAATGACCACCCGGCGAAATCGCCTCGATCCGGTAACGCCGCACGCCGATGGCCTGATGGTGCAACGTCCCAAAATCGCATCCCTCCAGCACAATCACCTGGCCGGCTCTTGTGCGGAGCCGGGCAAGGGCCGCTTTGATCCCACAAAGATCGCCAAGGCCCTCTTCGCCTACATTCGCCACAAACCAGATATCACGTTGATGTGGCAAGTTGTGACGCTGCAACGTCTGCGCCAGATGAATCAAGGCTGCTACCCCAGTGCTGTTGTCACCAAGCCCCGGCCCATACACCCGGTCACCTTCATACCGCACCGTGAGGTCGGTCTCGCGCGGAAAGACGGTATCAATATGGGCCGAAACGATCAGGGCCGGTGAACCGGCTGGCCCCGGTCGCCGACCATAGACGTTGTTGAGTTCATCGCAGGTAACATCCTGCAGGCCCAGCGCACGAAAGCGCTCGAGCACAAGCGCCGTCCGCTCACCTTCGTCAAAGGTGGGAGCAGGCACCTGCTGAACCGCCAGGGCGGTTGCGAGGATGGGGCGGTAATCAGCCAGTTCAGCTAAGGCTGAACGAACAAGTGGATGGGCACGCCAACGCTGAATATCCATAAACTGCCAATATATGCAAGAGGCCGGTTTGCTTCCAACTGGCCTCAACAAAGCTAGTCCAGGGTCGCATCGATACAACGCACCTCCAACACCTGGCTCTATTGCCCTGCGTATAGTGTGGAGGTAGAGGTGGAGGAACAGGATTATAGGAAGCGTGAGAAGGTTGCTGTCTGGCAAGGTTCCAGCTAGATTATACCATTTCAATCTGTGAAGATGCGCATCAGCCATCCGGGGAACTTGTCTTGATTCAGAAGCTGAACACTGGCTGTCGGTGGCACATAGCGCCACGGTTGATCTGGGTTAACCCAGAGACGCCGCGTTGCGTGAGGCAATCTCCTCTTCAGCGTTTTTTGAAGAGCAAGATATATTCATGTTTGAAGATATAGAAACCACCCACCAGCGCCCGGTAACGCCATAGTTCTTTCTGTTCGCGTTTCGCTGTGGTTGTTTCGAAATTCTTGACGATGATGCTCTTTAAGGCAAATCCTTTGTCGAGAATGGCGTTCATTACCTGAAAGCCCAGCGGAATCCATTCGCCACGCGTGTATTTGTCGCCAATCACCACCACAAGGTAACGCCCTCGGTCAAGCACTTCGCCCGCTCGCTCGGCAATGGTGCCCATCAAGGTCAGAAAATGATCAACTGATGCCGCATTGGAAAGATCGTCAGGATCGTCGCTGAAGGGAATAATGTCAAAATAAGGCGGATGCATGATCACCAACTGGACGCTCCGCTGGCCGTACCGCGCCAAAAGTTCGTGATAGTCAAGGGTCGCACTATTGCCTTGCACGACATCACGCACAACCTGGTGCGGATTCGGCTCGACCTCGATCAAGCCCTTGGCATACGCAACCATGCGCGCTTGCAATTCAATCCCCAGGGTGTTGCGCCCAAGACGCTGCCCTTCAATCAGGGTGGTGCCCGAGCCAGCAAAGGTATCGAGCACCCAGTCACCTTTTTTGGTGTAGCGGCGCATCATCTGGTTGGGAATCTGCGGAATGAAGTTGCCCCAGTAGCCTGCTGTGTGAACACCCGAGTCGTCACGCCGATCGATCAGCCACAGGCTGTCAGTCAAGAGGTCTTCGTATTCTTTCCAACGATTGAGGTTAATGTCGTTGATCGCTCCAGTTCGCACTTCCGAAATAGCACGGATCAGGCGCTCAAGATAGTACCTCGCCCGCTCGATCGTCAATGCGGCGGCAATCTGGTCAAGCTCGCGCTCGAGGTATCGCCGGCCAAGCTCAATGCTCGCTCCATCGTTCGCATCGGTAGGCCAGGAAGATACTGCCAGGGCTAGTTCGGCTTTAAATGCGGCAAGCGCCTGACGCAAAAAGGCAAGCGATTCGATGTGCTTCCATTGAGACAGTCGTTCAAGCAGGCTCGCTGCATTGAAGCGAAGCGGTTCGTCGGTCGACATACGTGGCTCTCTCTCTGGCGAAATCGCAGGTATTCCAGGGACGCACAACAGCCGTCACGCAACCCTTATCTTACTCGATCTATTGCAGGAAGAGTTCATCCTTCTCCTGAGAGCTAGGGCAATTGCATCGTCTGCCGTGGCCGTCAACGGCTCGGCTTCTGGAGAGCAAAAGCCACCTGCGTGACCAGGGCGATTGCATCTTCCGTGTATACACCCCGCCAGGGCACCCGCCAGGGGTGCCCCTACACCGGCACCCGGCCCTGTAGGGGCACCCGCCAGGGGTGCCCCTACAGGGCC
>NZ_SIJK02000028.1 GCF_004762035.2 Candidatus Chloroploca mongolica
GTTGCATGCACATGCTGCCACAGAGAGCGTATTTTTTATCCGGTTTCGTATGATGTAATCGCCCTACGTAGTTGCCTTTTGGGGCTTGCATTTAAAGAACAAATATGCTACATTTGATTATCATAACCAAAGCTATAGCGGCAACATAACCGTAGGAGATCAAAGTAAATGACCCCGTCATCATCAGTAGCAGTGTGCCTTTGGTACGACAGCAACGCTGAAGAAGCGGCAAGGTTCTATACGTCGCTTCTGCCAAATTCAGCGATCTTGAGCGTTTCGCCCGTCATGGTGACGTTCACGCTTGACGGAGTGCCATTTCAAGCGTTGAACGGTGGGCCGCAGTTCAAACCTACCGAGGCTGCTTCTATCTCAGTAACCACCAAAGATCAACAAGAGACTGATTATCTCTGGAGCGCACTTACAGCCGACGGCGGCGAAGAAGGTCAATGTGCCTGGCTGAAAGACCGCTTTGGCGTATCTTGGCAAATTGTTCCGCAGATCTTGTCAAAGCTCTTGGGCTCCCCAGACAGACAAGCAGCCAATCGAGCAATGCAGGCAATGTTGCAGATGAGCAAGATCGACATTGAAACCCTCGAATCCGCATTTAAGGGTGCATGAGTGCCTACAAAAAGATGATTGGCACAAGAGAAAAACCGCTCGCCCTCAAGCGTCTATGCTACGGCAGCCCTTCTACGCCAAATGTTGTGCGCACGACGCCGGGTAAATAGGTGTAGAGCGAACCACCGAGCAGCGCCTCAAAGTGGGCTTGGAGCTGCATCGTTGCACGCCATCTATCCGGGAGTGTTTCATGCACGCCGTGACGTAACGCGACATCAACGAAGCGCTTTTCCAGCAAACAGAAACCTTCGGGCAATGCCAGTGCGTCACAGAGTTGCAAGAGCCGATCATAATCATCATATATAATGTTCTCCAAATAGGTTTTTACAACAGAGAAAGACACATAATAGAGGTGCGTACCTATGGCGAAACTCTGTTCCAAAATCATTCTCGAAGGAACACGCCTGACTTTCAAGACTGAGCTCGCTTTTGCGTTGAATGAGCATCCGCGCATTGTTGGCCCACGCAAATATCGTTATCATTCACCCGTCATTTCGGCTGAGTGGTGCGCTTTTACCAATTTCCCGTGGGGTCGCGGCTTGATCAATTTTGAGCCGCAAGAAGAAGCCCTGGCAATCGAGACCTACCAGACCTGGGTGCGCCTCTTTGAGTTGCAGCGTTACTATTCGTGGATTATTGATCGCTTTCATCTGTCTACGCAAATGTACCAATTGCAACGCTATGATAAACACTATGATTTCAGGTGGTTGGAAGACCGGATGCGTCCACTCGGGTTCCGTCTGGTCTTCTGCACGCGCACACCCGAGTCATTTGCGGCGGCACGGCTCGAGCGGCTGAAGGTGTCGGGCAATCCGGCCCAGTATGATGATTTGCAAGCCTTTGTGGCTGAACAGAAGTTGATGCAGCAACTGGTTGCCGCAACGACGCTGCCAACCTTGACGGTAGATATTTCTGATAACGATGTGCCAGCAGCGGCGGAACGGATCGCCGACTGGCTTGAAGCGACGGGTGGATTGACGATGGAGTCGATGCCGTCCCCCACTTGACGCTGTGCGACCCTGTTGTTATACTACAACGCAAATGGCTGTGACGGGGACGAGTACGATGATCAATCTCGCCTTCAGCGAGCCCGGGCTGGTGTGAGCCGGGCAGTTGAGCATCATCTGAAGATCACCCCTGAGCTGGCAGGTGAACCGTGGTGTCACGTCGATGCCCGCAGTAGCCCCGCCCGATCTTGTCCCTCGTTAGCGGGACAGAGCGTTGTTAGACGCTCGCCGAGCGCAGAATGTGAAGGCGTCGGGATGGTGGGTGAGTGCTTTGCTCACTGCTGCTCTCCGTTCCTTCAACCTTCTGAAGCGGGGTGGTACCGCGGGGCTTTTTGCCTCGTCCCCTTGTTCTTGGGGGCGGGGTTTTTTGTTGTCTCGCCGTTTGGCCAGGTACGTTTCTGGAGGATGCATGTTTACACCAGTCACGACGAATGTCTCCTTCCCACAGCTCGAAGAAGAGGTGCTGGAGTGGTGGACTGAGCGACAGATTGTGGAACGCTCGCTTGCTTCGGGTGAAAAGCCGTTTGTCTTTTATGAGGGGCCACCGACGGCAAACGGTCGCCCCGGTCTCCACCATGTCATCAGCCGAACCTTTAAGGATATTATCCTGCGCTATCGGGCGATGCAGGGCTATCAGATCATCGGGCGTCGTGAGGGCTGGGATACCCACGGGTTGCCAGTTGAGATCGAGGTTGAACGCAAACTCGGGTTTACCGGCAAAGCTGATATCGAACGCTTTGGCATCGCAGAATTTAATAAGCTCTGCCGTGAGAGTGTCTGGGAGTATATCCAGGAGTGGAAGACGTTTACCCAGCGCATTGCCTACTGGGTTGATGAGGATGGCTATTATACCTACGATAACAAGTATATCGAGTCGCTCTGGTGGATCTTGCGCCAGTTCTGGGATCGTGGGTTGCTTTTCCGTGACTATAAGGTGACGATGCATTGCCCGCGCTGCGGAACGACGCTCAGCGATCACGAGGTGAGCCTCGGCTTCAAGGAGGACGTTGATGATCCGAGTGTCTGGGTGAAGTTCCGGCTGAGTGGTGCCTCAGTTGAGGGCGCTCCGGCAGAGGCGCTGGCTTCGGGGTTGGAGGGTGCCTTTATGGTGGCGTGGACGACGACGCCCTGGACGTTGCCGGCCAACGCGGCGTTGGCGGTCAATCCCGAGGCTATGTATGCGCTGGCCGAGGTGGATGGACAGCCGTTGCTGGTTGCGGCGAGCCTGGTCGAGCGGGTGCTCGGCGAAGGTGCGCAGGTGCAACGCCAGATCCAGGGCAGCGACCTGGTCGGCCTGCGTTACGAGCCACTCTTCCAGGGAGTGCCGGGCAAGGGCGATACGGTTGATTGGGCGCAAGCGTATCGGGTGATTGCCGATGAGTTTGTCAGCCTTGATGATGGTACCGGGGTGGTGCATATCGCACCAGCCTATGGTGACCTGGAGATCGGGCGCAAGTATGGCTTGCCGACACTCTTTTCGGTGGGACTCGACGGCAAGGTGCTGCCCGAATATGAGGAACTGGGTTTTGGTGGCAAGTTCTTCAAAACGGCTGACACTGACATCACGCGCAATCTCAAACAGCGTGGTCTGATGTTCAAGAGTGGGCGCGTGCGTCACAGCTATCCCTTCTGTTGGCGCGACGATACGCCGTTGCTCTACTATGCCAAACCTTCGTGGTACATCCGCACGACGGCGTACAAGGATGATCTGGTTGACAATAATCAACAGATCCACTGGGTGCCCGAGCATATCCGTGATGGGCGCTTTGGCAACTGGCTCGAAAATAATATTGACTGGGCGATCAGTCGCGAGCGCTATTGGGGTACGCCCTTGCCGATCTGGACCAACGCTGATGGCTCACATATGGCGTGCATCGGCAGTCTGGAAGAGTTGGAGCAGAAGGTGGGACGCTCGCTGCGCGATCTCGATCTGCACCGCCCCTATGTTGACGAGGTGACCTGGGAAGATCCGCAGCACGGCACGATGCGACGCATTCCTGATGTTGCCGACTGCTGGTTCGATAGCGGGGCCATGCCGGTGGCGCAGTGGCACTATCCCTTTGAAAACCAACAACTCTTTGAGAGCGCGCATCCAGCCGATTATATCTGTGAGGCGGTGGACCAGACCCGCGGATGGTTCTATACGTTGCATGCCGAAAGCACGCTGCTCTTCAATCGTCCGGCCTTCCAGAATGTGATCTGCCTTGGTCATATCCTCGACGAGCACGGCCTGAAGATGAGCAAGAGCAAGGGCAACATCATCAAGCCATCCGAGGTGATCGAGGCGTATGGCGTCGACGCTTTGCGCTGGTATCTCTTTGCCGCGGCGCCTCCAGGGAACCCGCGGCGCTTTAGCATGGGCCTGGTCAGCGAGAGCCTGCGCAAATTCTTGCTGACGCTCTGGAATACCTATAGCTTCTTTGTTACCTATGCGACCCTCGACCAGTGGCAGCCGGGTGAGGCTGTACCTGATGAGGCGTTGCAGCCGATTGACCGCTGGGCGCTGGCGGCGCTCAACGGGCTGGTACGTGATGTCACTGCTGACTTCGAGGACTACGAGGTCTACCCGGCGGCGCGGCGGATCGAGCGGTTTGTTGACGAGCTCTCGAACTGGTATGTGCGGCGCAATCGGCGGCGTTTCTGGAAGAGTGAAACCGATGTCGACAAGCAGGCAGCCTACAATACGCTCTATACGTGTTTGCTGACCTTGACCAAACTGACGGCGCCCTTTATCCCGTTTATCAGTGAGCAGATCTACCGCAATTTGACGGGTCAGGCTACAAGTGGCACGCCGCTTGAAGGTGTCGCCGAGAGTGTTCACCTGGCGCGGTGGCCGAGCTACGATCCGGCGCTTACTGACGAGACGCTGGTTGCCGATACGGAAGCGTTGCTCAACGCAGTCTCGTTGGGGCGTGCTGCCCGCAAGACAGCCAACCTCAAGGTGCGCCAGCCGCTGGCCGAGCTCTGGCTGCGTGCGGCGACACCCGCCGAGATGATGGGCGTACGCCGGTTTGAAGCGGATCTGCGCGACGAGTTGAATGTCAAGCAGGTGCGCTATCTCGAAGCTGCCTCAACGATTGTCGAGTATCGCTTCAAGCCCAATTTGCGGCTGCTTGGCAAGAAGTACGGTAAGCTCGTACCGGCATTGACCGCTGCGCTTAAAGACCTGACCGGCGATGCCGCACGCGCAGCGGCGCACGCATGTGAAGCTGGTGAACCCGTACGGCTGACGATCAACGGGCAAGCCCTCGAACTCCAGGCTGAAGAGATTCTGGTCGAGAGTAGCGCCCCCGAAGGCTACGCTGTCGCCGAAAGCGACGGGATGCTCGTGGCCCTGAACACCACTGTCACGCCCGAACTGCGCCTGGAGGGAGCGGCACGCGATCTCGTGCGCAGCGTCCAGGATGCCCGCAAACAGGCTGGCCTGGCGATCGCCGATCGCATTGCGCTCTATGTGACCAGTGCAAACGAAGCTGCACTGCTGCAGGAAACCCTGG
This sequence comes from Candidatus Chloroploca mongolica, assembly GCF_004762035.2. Lineage (GTDB taxonomy): Bacteria > Chloroflexota > Chloroflexia > Chloroflexales > Chloroflexaceae > Chloroploca > Chloroploca mongolica. Next base: position 5,123 of record NZ_SIJK02000028.1, read on the forward strand.
CGCAGTGGGGCGACTATGTACGCGGCGAAACCCTGGCAACGAGTCTCACGGTGGGCGACGCCCCCGAGGGTGCCCACACCGAGCAGGCCGAATTTGGCGATGGAGACGCTACATTGGGCATTGTGAAGGCGTAGACCTTAAGTATTGGGCCTAAACCTTCGCTTTCTCTGCACGGAGCGATGCCAGCAAAGCTGGCATCGCTCCGTGCAGGTACAGGAGTCATCCTTGAAACAAGAAGATCTCCCCCACTTGCGGCGTCATCTGGTTGGCACGGGGCGGCTTGAGGGTGCGCGACCGTTGCGGTTGGTGATTGAGGGTGCAACGACCCAGGCATATAGCGATGCCCAGATTGACGACTATCAACGCGGTCAACGTGAACCGTTGATCCGGCGCCCACCGATGCGGCTGAGCCTGCGGGCACATTTTTCGCACGAGGCGGGGGTGCTGCGCGGCACGGCTGGCTTTGGGTTCTGGAACTACTTCCTGGCGGGATGGCCGACGATGCCGCGGGCGCTCTGGTTTTTTTATGGCTCGCCACCAAGCGACATTGCGCTGGCGTCTGGCGTGCCGGGGCACGGCTGGAAGGCGGCAGCCATTGATGCCGGTCGTCCACAGGGGCTAGCCCTCTTTCCGGTGGCCTTGCTCGCTGCGCCACTGATGCGAATACCTTTGCTCTATCGGGGATGGTGGCCCCCCTTGCAGCGGTCGATCGGGGCAAGTGAGCGGCTTGTGGGGGTGCCAATGACCGCCTGGCATACCTATACCATCGAATGGGGTGAACGCACGAGTCGTTTTCTTGTTGATGGGCGGATCATCCTTGATGAGGTACCGTCACCACGCGGCCCGATGTGTTTTGTCGCCTGGATTGATAATCAGTACCTGGTAGCAACACCGCAGGGGCGTTTGCGGTGGGGCTTGCTAGATGTGCCTGAGGCACAATGGGTCGAGATCGATGATGCCGTATATGGGTGACCTCTACCCTCAATCGGGAAAAAGCTCGTCAACTTCTTCCTGCGCCGTGGGCATCACGCCAGGACGCACCATGCCACGCCGTTGCACCGCTGCATAAAGCAACTCGTCATAACCACGTGTCTTGATGACAACCGGCATCGGCACAGCATGGCCGAGCACGAGCGCCTGTTGCTTGCTATCAAGCGTCGCCAGCACCGCCTTGAGGCCCGTGGCCCCACTGACCCCGGTAAAAACCGCGTCAATGTCGCGGTCATCGTTGAGCAGCGCCGTAATGCGGGTGCCAAGCTGACTCATCACTTCGTTGTCAATCGACGAAGGCCGCTGATCGACAACGAGCAGGGTAACACTGTATTTGCGCAACTCACGCGCAATCGTGCCAAAAATCGTCTGGCGGGCCGTCTGCGGGCTCAAGAATTTGTGTGCCTCTTCGATCGTGATCATCAAGGGTTGCGGGCGATCACGCTCATTTTTTGACTCGAGAAACCGCTCGGTCTGCTCGATCCAGCGGCGGTGAATCCGCCGCGTAATCAGGTTCGCCACCAGCATATAGGCCAGGCTCCCCCCGTGCGGACCAAACGCAAGCACGACATTGCGGCCTGCCGCAAGGTGTTCGATCATACGGTCAACCGAGGAAAAATTGGCCTTCTCTTCAACAAAACCAAGGCGAGGGATCTGGGCTAGTTTGCGTTTCAGCGCACTGATCGAACTCGGGTGCGCGCCACTCTGCTCGGCAAACTCGGTGATCGCGTCGCTATCCATTTCGAGCAAGCAACGCAACCAATCTTGCTTGAAACGGTCATACAGCAAGTACGCCGACTCGGTCGCCGTGCTACTCAGGTTGAGTTCTTCGGTCAACAGGATCACATCTTCAATTTCGATCTGGTCGAGACCGATGACGACCTCGCCATCGATCTGATTACGCTGGCGCGTCCGCCGATCAAGCGTGTAGACCAGCACATCGCTGCCAAAGAGTTGCTTGAGACCCTTGACAAAGGTATTATTTTCAGCGCGTGTCTCCCAGCCATATTCGTTGTGCATATCGAAGATCAAATTGCTCGCGATATTCGCGTGGATCACCCCACACAACAAAAGCCGGGTCAAAAAACTTTTGCCGGTGCCGCTCTTGCCAAAAATGCCATTCGAGCGCTCGACCAACCGGTTGAGATCGAGGCAGACCGGCACATTCATATCGAGCGGTCGCCCGATCTCAAAATGGCTCGTATCTTCTTGCCCAAAGACCCGCGTGAAATCGCCTTCCTGCGCCTCAAAGACCGGTGAAAAGTGGCGCGGGATCGTCTTCACCGGCAGCAACTGTGCGCTCAGGTCATGCGGCAACATCAGGCGCGGCATCAAGTCAAGGGTACCAAATGTTGAAGTCCCCGCGAGTACCGCCTGCAAAAAGCTGTCACCATCGGGCGGATCGGTTAAAATCTTCTGACTGGTTGCTTCAAGCGTCACATCGGTGATCATCGAGAAGAATTCGTGTTTTTCACCCTGAACGACCACAAACTTGCCAACACGCATATCTTCAACACTCTCACTCGCCTCGAGGCGGGCAGTCAGCCCTTCACTCAGCGAGCCACTGGTGATGACGCCAAGCCGATTGCGCTGCAATGCCATCAATGACTCCTTGCCAGGGTAGAAAGAAAGCTATGTCTATTCCACGCTTTGACGGGTACATTTTCGATCTTGACGGTACCATTTATCTCGGGGACCAGATCTTGCCCGGGGCCACCGAGTTGTTGACGACGCTCCGCCATGAGGGGCGACGGATCGCCTTTCTCTCCAACAATCCAACGCGAACCCGTGAACAGTATAGCCTGAAATTACACAGTCTGGGGATCGAGGTCGCGCTCAATGAGGTTGTCAATTCATCGTATGTGCTCGTACAGTGGCTGCTTGCCAACGCACCAGGGGCAACGCTCTTTGTATGTGGCGAGGCACCGCTGATTGGTGAACTCGAAGCGGCGGGTTTCCAACTCAGTGAACAGGCCGAGTCAATTGACTTTGTCGTCGCTTCATTTGATCGCACCTTCACCTACCATAAACTCCAGGTTGCCTTTGATGCAATCCGCGCCGGTGCCCGCCTGATTGCCACCAACCCCGACCGGTTTTGCCCCGTGCCTGGGGGAGGCGAGCCCGACGCCGCAGCAATCATTGCGGCTATCGAAGCCTGCACCGCCACCCAATGCGAGCTCAATGTCGGCAAGCCATCACCAATTATGGCGCGCACCATCGGCGAGTTGATCCAGGTTCCACCCGAGCGGTGCCTGATGGTTGGCGACCGCCTAATGACCGACATTGCAATGGGTGCCGCCGCCGGCATGGCAACCCTGCTTGTCTTGACAGGTGACAGCAACCGGGCCGATCTTGCCACCGCCCCGGCCCAGCCAACCTACATCGCTGAAACTCTGCTTGAACTCTTGCTGTGACGCATCATTTACGAATAGTCGATCAAACGCCGCGTCGCCTCGGCCAGCGCCGTGCCTGCCGCCGCACCAATAATCACATCACCAGGGTAATGGACACCCAGATAGACCCGCGAGAAACTGACCGTCGCGGCCAGCAGATACCATGCGGGGCGCAGTTCAGGATAGTGGCGACTCATCAGCCAGGCACCCGCAAAAGCAGCAGCCGAGTGGCCCGAAGGGAATGAGTACGAGCCGGGCTTGCGCCCAATCACCACGGCCTGCACCACATCAAGAAAAGGGCGTTGGCGGCGAAAATAGCTCTTGACCGGATACTCAATCGTCATCGTGGACAACCACATAGGCGGGGCAACCTGGCGCAACGCCTGAAGGCCCCGCTCGCGATCAATTGCCGTTGCGCCAAGCAGGATCAAAATCCAGCCCCATCCCCCATTCATCACCTGCGTTAACCCATACATGAATCGATTGAGCAGGGGCGGATGCGGCATCTGGTTGACCATGACAAAGAGGCGGCTATCAAGAGCGTGATACGGCCCCATCTGCTCGATCAGTTCGGCGCGCAAAAGTGACAATGAACTCGCCAGTTTCGGGTCACGTTCAGTTACCTGGGGATTGGTTGCACGCCGCGCCGCCTGCTCAAGGGCTTCACGCGACATTCCCTCACGGGCCTCGATCTGCGCGGCCACGGCCAGCAGCGCGTCGGCGATGGCATCGGCATCGTGGCTTCCGGCGATCTGCGCCGCAAGTTGCGGCGCTTCCACAGCATCCACCGTTTGCCCAACCGAAGGAGCCGTGCGATCGGCTGCCAAACGGATCAACGTATCAACAACCTGGCGGGCCTGTTCCGGCCCAACAATCTGTGCGAGTTGCTCGCGCAACGCATCAATAAGCGGAGCCATCCGCGCAGCCACCTCCGCATCAACAGGTTCATCAAGCAAAGCGCCCTCAGGCGTCAGGGGCGTCGTGAGCGTGGGTTGCGGTGCCACGTCATGCGCAACAAAGCCAGATCCAACCACACAACGCACCGCTCGCGGCTCGACGGTGATCTTGATTGGCGTTGTGCCAGCCAGTTCACCATCAAGCTGTACTGGCATGCGTTGGCGCTTTGACTTCATATTGATCGCGACGCTCTGACGAGCCTTGAAATAGCGCATCTGCTGGATCGAATGCTGCCTACCAGTCAACGTCGCCCATCCGACCTTCAGATAGTCGCGCAGTGTCCGGGCAGTGATAATGCACACATCAATGACGCCATCATCAGGCACAATCTCGGTACCCCAACTAAAGGGCGGCTGACCCATATCGCCACCATTCGCGACAAGCACCTGTGAGGCACTCACGCGATAGCGCACCCCGTCAATAACCAGCATAAAGCGTTGCGGTTGCATGCCGAACGCCCAGCGCGCCGCCACATAGAAATAGGCAAGACGGCCAAAACGACGTTTCGCCTCGCGGCTGGTATCCCGTTGCATCAATGACGTCAGTCCGACACTGATATGCAAGAGTCCCAACTGATCGCCGAGGCGCATACCATCAAGCGCGACAATGCGCAGATCCTCGGCCAGCAGATCAATCGCTGGCTCTAGTTCCAACGGAAGCGCAAGCACCTGCACCAGCACATTTGCTGTCCCAACTGGCACAATGCCAAGTGGAACATTGCTTCCAGCAAGAGCACCGGCAACCGCCGCAACGGTTCCATCACCGCCAGCGGCAACGACCAGGTCGCATCCACCTGCCACCGCCTCGCGTACCCGCCCCGAAATATCCTCGCCATCGGCACCCGTCGTCGTATAGATCGCGAGTTGCCGTCCAGCACTGCCTAGGCGTTGCTCAAGCGCCGCCCGTACCATCTCGGGATCAGACGTACCAGCAACCGGGTTCAAAACGACAAAAATATTGGTAGCACGCTGTTGCGTACTATGCATAAGCTTCTCCTCCTCACCCTCAGCGCCTCTGCGTCTCTGCGTTCAACCCCAACACGCATTATCCCTCCCGCAAGCGTTGCAACGCCGCATACCAACGCTGCAGCAGATTCTCTCGCGCCGAAGCCAACATCGTCGGTTCAAAAACCTGCGCATCATCCAGCGGCAACGGCGGCAAGGCGTCGGGGGTGGCCCAGAAACCAGCGCCAAGCCCGCCAAGCAGGGCCGCAGCACGCACCCCCGTCTCGGTATTGCGCGCCCGCACAAGCTTGAGCCCGGCAAGATCCGCCTGGATCTGACAGGCACGATCACTATTCGCCAGCCCTCCCCCGACCCGTAGCACCTGAATCGTCAGATTCGCTTCCTGTTCCATCGTCGCAATAATCGCGTGGAGTTGGCACCCTATCGCTTCAAACAGGGCACGTGCCAGATGGCCTGGTGTTGTCCCCAACGTCATCCCCATCAGCGTACCACGCACCTGACGATCCTCCCAAGGCACACCAAGGCCAGTAAAGGCCGGAACGAACACAACGCCATCACTATCGGCAGCCGACCCGGCAAGCTGATCGAGTTCGTGGGCATGGCGAATAAAGCGCATCTGGCTCAACCAGCGGATCGCCGCCCCGGTCACCGTCATATCCGCCTCAAGCGTGTAGGTCGGAACACCGTCAAGCTCCCAGGCCAGATAGGTTTTGCAGATCCCCTGGGGGGGGGCAAGCGCACCAGCAACAACATTGACAAACGAAGCCGTGCCGTGGGTCACCACAGCCTCGCCCGGCTGACGACAATCATACCCAAAGAGCCCGGCCTGCTGATCAGTCAGCATCGCCGTCACAGGGATCGCGTGGCCTGCAATGTGCAATTCACCAAACGGATAGAGCGTTGGCCGGGCAACAGGAAGCGCCGCCCGCGGAAGGTCGAGATATGCAATCCACTCGTCCCACAATTGGCGCCGACGTGGATCAAAAACCGTCATCGCCTGTAACAGCGAATAGTCGAGGGCATGCTCAAATGGTCGACCCAGGGCCTGGATGAGCCAGCCAGCGGCGAGCGAGACCCGCAACCATTGCCGCTCGGCAGCACGACGAAAAGGAGGATCGTGACGCATGCGCCAGGCCATATGCATCGCCGCCGCATATGAACCGGGAAATTGCCCGAGACGTTGGCGACGTTCACTGGCATCTTGCCACTGATCAACCTCTTCGACCAGCGGCACCGTACGCAAATCTTGCCAGGTGATCGCATTGCCAATCGGGCGTCCATTCCGGCGATCCCAGGCAAAGGTCGTATCACGCTGCGACGTCAAACCACAGGCAACCAAATCGGCAGGCGAACACCGAGCGCGGGCCAGCGCATCACGAATTGCGTCGGCAACACTCCGTGCCACCACCGCAGGACGCTGCTCAACCCACCCTGGTTGCGGATAGATGCGGGCGACCGGGCGATAGCCATAGCCGCGCACAACCCCATCGTGATCGAGCAGCACGGCACGACTCCCACTGCCCCCCTGGTCAATCCCCAGCACCATTGCCTCGCCCACCCCTGCCCCCTCTACGCCGCTGCGTTAAACCCAATACCTTGCAAAGAAGCTCACCCCAAGCCGCCAAGGATAAGCAGACCTCTGCTCAAACCTTGCGCCTTTGCGCCTTTGCGTCAAAAAAACTACCTCACTCCCGCACAAACTCCTTCTCAAGCACCGTCGCCAGCGCCTGAGCGAGCGCAACCAGATCACCAGCATCAGCCGCCGTCTCAATCACCCAGACATGGTCACCAACCAGCAGTTCAAGGGCCACAATCGGCTGAAGACGACGGATTGGCCAACCCACGGCCAATGGGCGACGATTGAGGCGCAGGCTCGTAATCTGATGAAACCGAAGCAACTGGGTCCGTGCGGCCCCAACACGACTGGCCTGACGCAAGACCAGCGTTTGCGCCTCGGCGTCAGCTACCAGCGTATTATACGTCGTTAGGATGGCATATCCGCCGAGCATCCGCTGAAAGCCAAGGCCGCCAAGCAAACCTCCGATCACCGAAGCGAGCGCCGCAACCGCAAACCCCGACCCCGCCCCGGCACTCCACAACCCGCTCACAGCAATAATCAATGCTACCACAATCATCGCTGCGCCGCCGGCCACCACGCGCATTCCAACCGACCGATTCGCGTCCGAACGCGAGGCAAGTTCCACGCGCTCAGGGCTCTGTTCGACGAGCATATAGTATGGCTCAACACTCAACCGTCGCCCGATCCGTTGCTGCAACCCTGACACCGTTCGCTCTTCTGCTGACATACGCTGCTCGTTTCATATATAATGTTCACACTTCGCCTAGGAGCGAGGGCGGAACGCCCTCGCTCCTAGGCTTGCCTGTTACCTCAAATGTGAACCGTTACGATCATGATCGCATTTGCAAAATCCTTCAAGCCATGCTATACTTTCCTGAGCAATGACGAGTGTGCGGGAGTGGCTCAGTTGGTAGAGCGACACCTTGCCAAGGTGTAGGTCGCGGGTTCGAATCCCGTCTCCCGCTCCATTGTGAAAGGTCAGGTAGCATAAAGCTACCTGACCTTTTGTTTTGGCTGGTTGATGTATAATAGCCCTGCTGAAGCATTGTGTGAGGAGCCATCTTATGCCTGTTTCTAATTTCAACGCTGGCCCTGCTGTCCTCCCCCGCGTGGTGCTCGAACGCGCCCAGAGTGAGTTGTTGGACTATCAGGGACGTGGTATGTCGATCGTTGAGATGAGCCATCGCTCCAAAGAGTACGAAGCGATCAACAAAAGTGCCGAAACACGCTTCAAAGCGCTGCTAGGGCTTGGCGATGACTACCGTGTTCTCTTGATGCAAGGTGGGGCAAGTACCCAATTTGCGCTGCTTGCGCTCAATTTTCTGCGGCCCGGTACCCTGGCTGATTATGCCATCACAGGCAGTTGGGGTGAGAAAGCCCTCGAAGAGGCCCGGCGCATCGGTGAAGTCCATGTCGCCGCAACTATGGCCGAGGGCGGCTATCGCAAGGTTCCCTCGGCGGCTGAACTCCACCTCAGTGAGCATCCCACCTACCTCCATCTTACCAGCAACGAGACCATCCAGGGTGTGCAGTGGGCTGCGTTTCCCGAGTCTGGTGAGATACCCCTGGTCGCCGATATGAGTAGCGACATTCTGTCACGGCCTTTCGATGCCACGAAGTTTAGCTTGATCTATGCCGGTGCCCAAAAGAATATCGGCCCTGCTGGTGTGACGGTGGTCTTGATCCAGCAGCATTTCCTCGATCAGGCGCGGGCTGAAGTGCCGACGATCTTTAGCTACAAAACCCACGCCAAGAACAATTCCCTCTATAATACACCACCTGTCTTTGCCGTCTACATGCTCGACCTGGTGCTCGGCTGGATCGAGTCACTCGGGGGGCTCGCCGCAATCGCGGAACGCAATGCCGCCAAGGCGGGGCTGATCTATGCAGCCATTGATCAGAGCAATGGTTTCTATCGGGGCCACGCCGAGACCAGTGCGCGCTCGCAGATGAATGTCACCTTCCGCCTGGCTGATGAGGCGCTTGAAAAGCCGTTCCTTGCCGAAGCTCAGGGTCAGGGCATGGTTGGGTTGGCCGGGCATCGTTCGGTTGGTGGGGTCCGTGCGTCGATCTATAACGCCCTCGAACACGAGGCATGCGCCGATCTGGCTCAGTTTATGAGCCTCTTTGCGCAGAAGCATGGCTAACCATGCGCGTTGTCATCCTCTCCAAAGCGCTTGTGGTTGGCGCTTATCAACGCAAGCTCGAGGAGATCGCCCGCCTCGGTGTGACGCTGACCGCGCTGGTGCCGTGGAGTTGGCGAGAACCTCGGGTGGGAGTGCAACGGCTCGAGCGCCAGTTTACCGAGGGGTATACGCTCACCGGTTTACCTCTGGCGCTCAATGGGCAGCATCATCTGCACTTCTACCCGACACTTGCCCGCGCATTGCGCCGCCTTCGTCCCGAGGTGCTGCATATTGACGAAGAATCGTTCAATCTGGCAACGTTTCAAGCAATGCGCCTCGGGGTGACCCTTGGCGCACGCTGCTGCTTTTACAACTACGCCAATATTGACCGCTATTATCCCCCGCCTTTTAATCTCTTTGAACGCTACAATCTGCGCCATGCCAGCCACGCGCTCGCCTGCAATCAAGAGGCCGCTGGCATCATTCGGCGTCATGGCTACCGTGGCCCTCTGACGATTGTGCCCCAGTTTGGCGTTGATCCGGCCATCTTTTCCCCCCGGGATGCCTCGTTTGCGGAAATCCCGCCTTTGCAACAGAGCGACCAGCGCCCGCATTTCATTCTTGGCTATCTCGGTCGCCTCGTACCCGAAAAGGGCATTCTCGATCTTGTCGAAGCCCTCGCCGGATTACCCCCCCACGTCTGCTTGCACTTGATTGGCGATGGGAGCCAGCGCACCGCAATCGAGCAACGCATCGCGCAACTCGGCCTCGGCAAACGCGTTGTACTCAAACCAGCCATCAAAAGCACCGATGTCCCCACAGCCCTGCAGAGCCTCGACACCCTCGTCTTGCCTTCACACACGACACCCTCGTGGAAAGAACAGTTTGGCCGCATTCTTATTGAGGCCATGAGTTGCGGGATTCCTGTGGTGGGGTCAAGTTCAGGTGAAATACCGTACGTCATTGGCGACGCCGGGCTCATCTTCCCCGAAGGCGAGGTTCCGGCCCTGCGCGCGATGCTCGCACGCCTCGCCGCCAACCCGGCCCTCCGCACCCACTTCGCCGAACGCGGTCGCCAGCGTGTGCTCGCCCATTACACCCAGGCCGCCATCGCCCAGCGGCATGTTGACGTCTACCAAAGCATGCTGAACGGCTAGAAAAAGGTGGGAGCCGCAGGCCCATCACACCCGATCACGCTTCAACACCAGCAACGTAATATCATCATACGGTGGCTGCCCACGCCCATAGGTCGCCACTGCCTGCAAGATTGCCTCAACGAGTACCTCGGCATGTTCAAGGTGATGCAGCCTGATCAGGTCACGTAGTCGATCAGTACCAAATTCGCTCTGTAATTCATCAATGGTTTCAGTTGCCCCATCCGTATAACAGAGCAGAATGTCTCCAGGTTGCAGGCATATTTCGGCTTCGTTGAGTTGAATCTCTTCCAGGACACCCAACGCAATCCCCGGTGTCCGTAGTTCGGTAATCGTGCCATCGCTGGCATGATAATGCATTGGTGGATTGTGCCCGGCCACACTGTACCGCACCTGGCCCGTGTCTGGCTGGAGAATACCATAAAAAAGCGTAACAAACATACCCGATTCCGAGTCGCGATTGATCCATCGGTTCGCCCGTTCCAACGCCACTGATGGCGATGATCCATCGAGGGCCGCCGCACGAACCAGCGAACGCGAAAGGGCCATAAAGAGGGCGGCCGGCACCCCTTTGTCGCTTACATCAGCGATCACAAAACCGAGGGGCATCGTTCGCTCATCGCCTTCAGACAACTGCGGACGAGCCGGTAAGCGCCAGAAGTCAAAAAAATCCCCCCCAACCATCCGTGCCGAACGCCACGCCGAAGCAATCTGCCAACCCTCGAGTTGCGGGGATTTTGATGGCAACAGAGCTGTCTGCAATTCACGGGCCACCTTGATCTCTTGCTCAAGCTTCGTCGCCACTTCCGCTTCCTGCGCAAGTTGCAGGCTCTCTAGTGCTGCCGCCACCTGACGTGCGGCACCAATGCAAAGGTTGATCTGACGGGTGTCAAACTCGGCGATCACTTCATCAAAATCAAGCACCAGTGCGCCGAGATGACCACTTCGCCCTGTCAAAGGAAGCGCAACGAGGCTTTGCCCTGCATTGATGCTCGCCAGGACAGGCCAGGCACGCACGCGCTCCTCTGCGCCGATGATCCTGATCAATGGCATCGGTTGACTCGTCTGCAGGCTATAGACGCGGGCCAGCAGCGGGGCCTCGGTCAGCGTCATCGGCACCCCGTTCAGCGCATCGCGTAGCTTGCCGGTCACCCCATAGCTTGAGCGTACCACAAAAGCCTCTTGCTCCCAGAGCAAAAGATAGCACCGTGCCGCGCCGATCAAGATCGGCGGCAGACGTACTGCTGTCGCCAGCAGGTCTTCGACACAGTTGGCCCGGCCAATATTTTCGGCCACTTGCAGCAGTGCATTGAGCGTCCAGGCCTCTTCTTGTTGTGCCCGATAGATATTGGCACTGTCAATCGCAATCGCAATCTGATCGGCCAGCGTACGCATCACAAAGAGATCATCGGCATCAAAATCATTGACTTCGGCACTCTGCACATCAAGAATGCCAACCACCTCTGCGCCGATCCGTAGAGGCACCACCAGTTCAGAACGGGTATTACTATTGCCGGCAATATAGCGCGGATCACGCTGGACATCGCCAATCAAGACGACCTCTTTGCTGCGTGCAGCGGCCCCAATCAAGCCTTGCCCAATCATCAATGCCCGTGTGCGCACCGCTTCGAGTTGTTCGTCCGTCGCGGTCGAGGCGCGGAAGTAGATCCGTTGATCGCCAGGTTTCAGGGTAAAAATATGCACTGGATGGTACGCAAAATGTTCGTGGATCAAGCGAACAATCGCCGGCAAGAGTTGCTCAAGATCGAGGATAGCCGTGATGCGTTCGCTGACCTGCTGAATTGCCTGGAGTTGAACGGCACGGCGGCGCGCCTCGCTAAAAGCACGTGCGCGGGTGATAGCAACCGCAGCCTGATCGGCAATCAACGAGAGCAGGCGCAGATCATTGGCCGCAAACGCGCCCGGCTGATAACTCTGCACCGACAGCGAGCCAATCACCTCTTCGCCGATGAGCAAAGGCACATAGATCCCCGAACGAGGCGGGCGTTCGCTCTGGTAGCGTGGACGGGCCGGCAGATGTTTCATCTCCTCAAGAAAATCTTCGACCAGCAGCGCCTTGCCGGTCTGATGCATCCAGCCAATCAAGCCATCACCATCGGCAAGATCAACCGTGAGCCGGGGCAAACGCACATTATCCTGAACGCGCACCATTAATGTATACCGCGAACCCTCGAAGAGCCCGATATGAAACGACGAGGTATCAACAACTTTGCCCGCCTCGCGATAGACAAGTTCACACAGCGTCTCGACGTCGAGTTCACTCCGGATGATGGCCCGACTCACCTCATTGAGCATCGCCAATTCACGGACTGAGCGACGCTGGCTGGCAAGGTTCAGCGAAGCCCGGCGCACTGCTGCGGCAGCGGCAACCATCGCCAGGCCCGCCAGGAGAAAATAGGCAATCCCGAGCTCGCGATAGATCGCCGCCCCAAGCAACGCCAGCGGCAGAGGCAAAAGTTCGGCCCCCACCGCAAGGTACCATGTGCGCTGCCACCATGCGAAGACGGCCGACAGACCACCCTGAAGCCACTCACGTCCAACACGGGTCAATTGGATGATCCCAAAGAGACTGAGCGTACTCCAGATCAAGAGTGCAACCGGATCAAGGGTGGCCGGATCATACTGTAAACGTCCAGTCGCTGCGGTTGCGAGCATTGCCCCGAGCAGCAAACCAGCGGCACGCATCCCTCCACGGAGGAAGGGGCGGGCAACGAGGTAATAGAGCGTACGTGGGCGATTATAGATCAGCGTCAACAACAACCCAGAGACAGCGCCCTCAAGCGCGGCGATCAATGCCGCCGCACCCGGGCCAAGACTTAGCGCAGCGGTGAGCAAAACCACGCCCGCAAGACCATAGACCTCGGCGAACGACGTACGAAAACTGAGCGCATCAATCGCAAGGGCGAGGGCGGCAAAAAGCAGGAGCGCCGGCAGTGAAGGCACAAACCACGGTGCAAAGAGCAACCAAAGCCAGCCAGGGAGACCGACGAACAATGCATAGAGCATCAACAGTCGTTCGTGTTTCACCATGGCGCATAACAACAGGCGTTCAAAGTGTACCAGTGGCGGAGGTTCCCCGGGATCGAAGCCACCTCACCACGGCAACAATCGTTACACTGATGCACCTACGAGTGCATACGCCCCTGCCCAAAAGCATGCTGTGCCTCTTCGAGGGTCGGATGGATCGAAAACACCTGGACAAACCCGGTGAGGGTAAAGACCTCAAACACCTGAGGCTGCAACGAAGCGAGGCGCAACTCACCGCCGAGCGTCATCAACTCTTTGCGGATCAGCAACAGGGCACGCAGGCCACTACTCGAAAGAAAATTGACCCCATTGAACTCAAGCAGGACAAAGCGTGCCCCCAGGGCAATACGTTCGTGGACATCACGCGTCAGTTGCGGTGCAGTGACGGCATCAACGCGCCCTATGACAGGGATCACGATCACATCATCCCGCGAGCCAGGCGTAATATATTTGATCATGGTCAGCACATTGCCGCCCTGGGGATTAAAATCGAAACGCACCTCGTCCATCAGGCGGGTGATCAAATAGAGACCGAGCCCACCGACCTGGCGTTCCTCAAGGGGTGAGGAGATATCAGGAGGCGGCACGTTTTGCGGATCGAACTGGCGACCATAATCACGTAACTCCAGCACAAACTGATTATGCTCGCACTGCCAGGTCAACGTCAGATCACCCGGCTCATCGCGATCATACGCGTGCTGGATCACATTGGTTGCTGCTTCATCAACCGCAAGTTGCACCTGCCAGGTCGCCCGCTCATCGAGGCCAGCGAGTTCAGCGGCCTCAGTTACAAACGCACTGATCCGGGCCAGGGCATCAAGATCGGCGGTAAGGGTAATGCTTTCCATAGGCTGAAGGCGAGTATCCGGCTAAAATGAGCCGACCGCCTCAATCGTATCGTTGTAGAGTTCGAAGAGCGAGGTAAACCCGGTGAGATCAAATACTTCTTTGATGCGTGGAGGCAACCCGGCAATCCGAATATCGCCCCCCTCAAGATCAGTGATTTTCCATTCACGGGCACGTTTCCGTGCTTCAATCAAGACGCGCAGACCAGGGCTGCTAATATATTCTAATTTGGAACAGTCGAGCACAATCCGGTAGCGACCCTCGTCAAAGAGTGCATCAATGTGCTGTTTCAACTGCACTGCCGTCGCCGCATCAACCCGACCGGCAATCTCAAGTAAATCAACCCGATTAAAGCGGCGGTGGTCAATATTCATTCCTACACCTCACGACAACAGCCTCAACGACCTGCGTGCTACGCACAGAGGAATTATAACACACTACAGTCTCATCTTCAGGTCTCTGCCCTTGAGCCATCAGGAAGCATTGCCTGGCCTGAAAAAAGCCTGTGACGCTGACGTTTTTCGCACCAGGCAACGCCGGCAACAGCAGCGAAAGCTAGAACCCCAGTTGCCATGAAGCTTATACTGGCATTGACTCATTTGCCCCCGACATCGTCAAGGGCAGCGTTGCCTTGACTTTGCGCAGGCGAGTCACGGCATCGATCGCCGCATCGTGTACATTGGCATCTTCGTCTTCCATGGCTCGCAGCAAGGCATTGATCACGGGGGTCGTCGCAGCGGCCACGCCAAGCCTCCCAATGGCTCGCGCCGCTGCTTCACGCGCATAAGGGTCGCGATCGCTAATCAAAGCGGTGAGCTTTTCCACCATCTCACGCGTTCCCGCAAGCTCGCCTAGTTGGCCCAGGGCCAGTGCTGCGGCTGAGCGCACAAAGGGATCGGCATCACTCAGACAGAGGCTGAGATGATCGATCAATTGGGGTGAAGCAATCCGATCACCCAGCAAGCCCAGCGTACGCGCTGCGGCGTAACGAGTTTCGAGATCGCAATCGTAGAGCGCCACACGCGTCAGGGCTTTGACCAGTAGCGCCGGCGGCGTGCTGGCAAACAACCCCAGCATCCGTGCCGAAGCAGCCCGCACATGCGCGGCACTATCATTCAGGCCGTCATGCAATAAAACTAGATCGGCAGCCGTATACATGCCTTCGCGCTGTCGCAGGCTGCGAATCGTTTCATACCGTGATTGCCAACCTGGATCATGGAGGAGACGCCGTAACTGTTCTAGTTCTGTCGGCGGATATCCATCCAGTTCGGTCAGCAAGGTCACACGCAACCATTCATCACGGCTGCTATTTAACCGTTGCCGCGCCAGATGGATCACATTCAACCCAACAATCAGCTGCTCAACTGCTGAACGTAACTCCGCCTGCGAACGCAGTTCCCGCTCGATCAGGGTCGACAGTTGAAAGCGAATACGCCCCGCCCGCCGTACAATGATATCGGCACCAGGCCCCTGCACCATCTCTGCCAGGGTGAGCACGGCAGCAACTGGCTCACGCTGAAAAGCCTGGAGGAATGGTTCAAGCGTTCTTACAGCAAGATAGCCAAGGACTGAGCTTGTTCCGGAGATCTGAATTTCTTGTTGCGGGTTACGCGTAAAGCTATGCATCTGTTCAGCAATACGCGCTCGCCATAACTCCTGGTCAAACATAGCTATGTTTAACAGATAGCATTATGGTTTTTCATGTGGAGACACGCTATCTGTTTTCTCCTGCCTTATCGGAATTATAGCACATCAGCCTACCGCAAAGAGGCGAAGGAAGCGTAGCAATTAAGTTTCTGCCAAACGACTTTACGGATACAGCAAGTCCTACTCGGGTTGTATACAGGAGTGCCGGCTCGGGTTGTATACAGGAGTGCCGGCTTTAGCCGGCTAAAGCCGGCACTCCTATAGGCACACATCGTCTAGGATTGTTCTACATTAGGGTTGCAATAGGATGGTATGCTAACAAGCAGCATCTAGCGAAGTAGCAACATGCAAGGAACCTGATGTCCAATCCATATTTGCATCCCCAGCGTATTCGTGCAGCCCTACGCACCCTTGATCTCCGTCCTAGTCGCGGTATGGGCCAGAATTTTTTACTTGATGCCGACGCTCTGGCCGCGATTGTCACGGCAGCCGAGTTGTCGCCCACCGATCTTGTGGTCGAGGTTGGCCCTGGTCTGGGGGTGCTCACCTGGGAATTGACGCGACAGGCCGCCCATACCATAGCGATCGAACTGGATCGTCGCCTCGCTGCTCGGCTCACCGAAGAGTTTGCCGGTCAACCTCTCACTATTGTGCAGGCTGATGTGTTACAGGTTCGTCCAGGCGATCTGTTGCCACCCGACACGCACACGTCAGGCTATAAATTGGTGGCGAATCTTCCCTATGCCATTACCTCGGCGGTGCTACGCCATTTTCTTGAAGCCGATCCTTCTCCAACGCTCTCGGTCGTCCTTGTACAGTGGGAAGTGGCCCAGCGCATTACCGCTAGCCCTGGTGCATTGAGCATCCTCGCACACTCGGTACAACTCTATGCCGAACCTACCATCATCGCCCGCGTGCCTGCGAGCAGTTTTTTGCCAGCCCCTGCCGTCGACTCTGCCGTGCTGCGACTGCGTCGCCGCCAGCAACTTGCCGTTGCCGTTGATGATGTTGACCGTCTCTTTCGGGTGATCAAGGCCGGTTTTCTGCACGGCCGTAAACAACTTGGCAATGCCCTGCCCAGCGGCCTCGCGGCAATGGGCTTCGATGTGCCCCGCGCCACAGCGCTCGTCGCCCTCGCTGCCGCTGGCATTGACCCCCAACGCCGCGCCGAAACCCTGACCCTCGCTGAATGGGCCAGGCTTGATGCGGAGATCTGGTAAGCAACTTTTGTCAATGTTTTGTTATTGTTTTGCACAGAATATGTGGTATAATCTAGACAGTGGGCACGAAAAATAAAGACAAATGAGGTATGGTATGGAACAGACTATTCCGGGAAAACCCTTCAGCATTCTCTATAAGCAGCAGTACGCCAATCTCTTCACCTTTCGCAAGAATGGTGAGGCTATCAAGACGCCGATCTGGTTTGCCGAGCGTCAGGGCAAGATTTATGTGATGACCACAATGGATTCAGGCAAGGTCAAGCGCATTCGTAATAATGGCCGGGTTCAGATTGGCCCCTCAGATCGCGCTGGCAAGCCGCTTGGCCCTACGGTTGAGGCCCAGGCCCGCATCCTCGAAGAGCACGAGTTTCAGGTAGCGAAAGATGCGCTCGACCGCAAGTATGGTCTGTTCAAGGCGATCTTCGATTTCTTTGGTACCCTCAGCGGGATGAACCGTGCCTGGATCGAGATTTCGCCCGCGCCCGATGTCCTTTAGGGCTACTACCCTGACAATCTGTGCGTGGAGTGAGCAAAACGACCAGCTTCGCTGGTCGTTTTGCTCAGGGCTGCTGCAACGTCCGCCTCCGGCGGTAGGGTGTGGCGCGGCTGCGCCGCGCCACGAGAGTTTTTGGGCGCAACCCCAACAAGTTTGCAACAGCCCTGTCGTTTTGCTCACTACGCGCACGCTTCATGAGAGGCATGTGGTAGTATAAGAGCCTATGATGCAAACAGGTTGGCAACCTGGTCTCTGGTTTGTGGCACTTGTCGCACCCGTGCTGCTTTTTGTTGTTCCCGGATGGGTGCTGCTCCGTTGCTGGGGTGAATCTGCCAGACTTACATGGATCGAACAGGCTGCCCTGGCAAGCGGTATCGGGCTAACCCTCTATCCCCTGCTCTTGCTCTGGACAAGGAGCCTCGGTCTTTCGGCTGGTGCCTTCTATGCCTGGGGTCCAGCCGGGCTGGGTCTGCTTGTGATGGGTTGGCATGTCTTCCGCCGATCTGGGCATTCGCCCTGGCAGGCGTGGAGACAATGTACCCAGAGAGACCACCTCTGGCCGCTTGTCGCCCTCGCGGGTGTCGGCCTAACGCTCTTCATCGTGCGCTTGCTCATCATTGCCGAGCTTCGCATCCCACTCTGGGGCGATTCGGTGCATCATACGATGATTGCCCAGTTGCTCATACAGAATGGGGGCCTCTTTGATTCATGGCAACCCTATGCGGCGATGGAAACCTTTACCTACCACTTTGGGTTCCATAGCCATGTCGCTGCCCTGATCTGGCTAACCGGGATGGATGCGCCCCAGGCTGTACTCGTTGGTGGGCAACTTGCCAATGCAGCCGCTGTTTTGACCCTCTATCCACTTGCGTTGCGCCTCGGACATAACCAATGGGCGGGTGTGGCGGCCTGGCTTATCGCAGGGCTGCTTCTCTCTATGCCGATGCTCTATGTCAACTGGGGGCGCTATCCTCAACTTGACGGTCAGGCCATCCTCCCGGTGGCGATTGCTTTGCTCTGGTACTACCTCGCTGCACCCCAGCCTGCACGGGCTCTATTTGTGCTCACGGCCTGCACTATGGCCGGTCTCGTGCTAACCCATTATCGGGTAGCGATCTTTGCGGCCTGTTTTCTCCCTGCCTATCTCGTGGTCATGGGGGGGCAAGGTGCCTGGCGTGCGTTAATAACCAAACTTGTGCTGCTCGTTCTCGCCGTCGCACTGCTGATCCTACCCTGGGTTGTGCGGATCTTTGAGGGAGGCCTGGTTGATTTGATGGGTGCCATTTTTGCTGCTTCAAGACCTGGGAGTGGCCTGGCAACCCAGGCCGAGGCGATCAATGCAATTGCCGATCCCCTCTTCTTTCTCCCCGCGCTTGTCTGGTATGCCATGCTCATCAGCCTTGTCTGGGCTGTCTGGCGCCGTGAGCAAGCCTTGCTCGTCGTGGCCATCTGGTGGCTCTGTGCGTTGCTAGTCGTCAACCCGCAACGCCTTGGTCTACCAGGGGCCGGGACAATTACGAATTTTGCGCTCTTCATTGCCGCCTATATTCCTGCGGCTCTTTTCCTTGCTGCCCCGGTAGGCTGGCTGCTGCACCGTCTCCGTGCCCCCGCAGCCCTGGCTGGAATAACGGTGGTGACACTTGCCCTCGGCCTCTGGGGCGGCACAATGCGTTTGCAAGATCTTGATCTAGCAACGCATGCCCTGGTTCAGCCCGAGGATCTCGTGGCGATGGACTGGATTGAACTGCATATCCCTGAAGACGCCCATTTCCTGGTCAATGGTTTTTTTTCTCATCCTGCCTCGGTAGTAGGAGGCGATGCAGGGTGGTGGTTGCCGTTGCTAGCCCAGCGCCCAACAACACTGCCACCAATCCTCTATATCGCCGAGCAAGGGCCTCGTCCCGATTATGTCGCGTGGGTCAACGAACTCTATGCTACAATCGAGCGCCTGGGTATCGAGCATCCCACAACCCTCGCCATGCTCCGTGAACGTGAGATTGCCTACATCTACCTGGGGCAGCAACAGGGAATGATTGGCAATCCTGATCCAACTCGAGTGCTCGATCCTGCCGTTCTGCAGGCCAGTCCTCATTTCAAACTGCTCTACCAGCAGGATCAGGTCTGGATCTTTACGCTGCAAACATGATAGAGCAAGCCAAGACGATTTGTGTCTGAGGAGTGCTGGCTAATGGTTGTATGGAACTGATCTCGCAAGCGCATAACTGGTTGCTGATGCTTGCCAGCGCGGCTCTGCTCTTTGTGCTCCCAGGCTTGGCGCTGCTGCGGCTTTGGCGTGGCGCTGCTGCGCTGACCATCCTCGAACAGGCCGCCCTTGCGCTCGGAATCGGTCTGTCGCTCTATCCGGTACTCTTGCTCTGGGGTGATCTGCTCGGCATGAAACCCGGCATGTTGCTGGCATGGAGCGTACCACTCCTTAGCCTGCCCCTGTTAGGCTGGACTTTTGTGCGCCGAAACCCACCGATCGAGCGTGAAGCATGGCGCATCCGCGAGCCAGGGGGCAATGTCTGGCCCTTGGTGATGGTGCTCTTTGTTGGTTTTGCCTTGCTGGGTGTGCGTTTGCATACGATTACCGATCTCAGTGTCCCTCTCTGGGGCGATTCACTCCACCACACGATGATCACCCAAGTGATGGTCGAACAAGGGGGCCTCTTCAGTTCCTGGCAACCCTATGCGAACCTGGAGACAATGACCTACCACTTCGGCTTTCATAGTCAGATTGCGGCGATGATCTGGCTAACCGGGCTGGAAGCACCTGAGGCGGTGCTGATCGGTGGTCAACTCGCCAATGCTGCCGCTGTTTTTACCCTCTACCCGCTGGCGCTGCACCTGGGACGAAGCCGCTGGGCGGGGGTGGTGGCCCTGCTCGTGGCAGGGTTGCTCGCACCGATGCCGATGTTCTATGTCAACTGGGGGCGCTATACCCAGCTGGCAGGTCAGATCATTTTGCCGGTCGCAATCGCTTGCTTGTGGTGTTACCTTGCCTCGCGTGAGCATTCAAAGGCGCTGCTCGGCCTCACGATCCTCTCGATGGCAGGGCTCTTCCTTACCCATTATCGCGTCATCATTTTTGCCGTCTGTTTTGTCCCTGCCTATCTGCTTGTCAGTGGCAAGTTATCTGGTTGGCGCACCTTTGGCATCCGGTTGTTGCTGGTCGGAACAGGCGTTGGCGTGCTTGTGGCCCCCTGGCTCATGCGGATGCTCGAAAGCCTCTTATTTCCCCTGCTCTCGGCGATTGTCGCCGCCTCCGCTTCAGGTGGAACGAATGCGATCCGTGCCGAGACGATTAACAATGCGATCGGCCACCCCTTCAGCTATCTACCGGCGCTGCTCTGGTATGGCATGCTGATCGCACTCTTCTGGGCACTCTGGCGACGTGAACGTGCAGTTCTGGTCGTTGCCATCTGGTGGCTCGGTGCGTTGCTGGTCGTCAACCCGCAGCACCTTGGTCTGCCAGGGGCCGGGACAATTACCAATTTTGCGCTCTTTATTGCCGCCTATATCCCTGCGGCGTTGCTTCTCGGGGCTGCGGGAGGATGGTTGTTGCACCGCATTCGTGCGCCCGTCGTGCTGGCTGGCATATCACTGATCCTGGGCGGCTTGAGTCTGTGGGGCATAAGCCTGCGCGCCCACGATCTCGATACCATCAATTTCGCCCTGGTTATGCCGGAAGATCGCACCGCAATGGCCTGGATCGAAACACATACGCCCCAGGAGGCTCGTTTTCTCGTCAATGGGTATTTTCACAACGAGGCAAGCCTGCTCGGCGGCGATGCCGGCTGGTGGATCCCCTTGCTCGCTCATCGGCAGACAACCCTCCCTCCGATGATCTATGTAGCTGAACAGGGTCCACGTCCAGATTATGCACAGTGGGTCAACGAGTTGTATGCCACGATCGACGATCGGGGCCTTGATCACCCTGAAACGTTGAACTTGTTGCGTGAACGCGAGATTGCATACGTGTACATCGGGCAACGCCAGGGTCTGGTAGGCAATCCTGATCCAACCCAGGTGCTCGATCCTGAGGTGCTCGGTGACAGCCCTCATTTTACGCCGCTCTACCACGAAGATCAGGTCTGGATCTTTGCGGTGCAAGCAGATGACTGAACGCGCTTCAGGGTGCTGGTGGTGAAAGCAAGAGACTGCTGGCCCAGCCAACGGTTTCTACGGGGACACGCTCAGGCGTACAATCTGCTGCCGTGCTGAGTACGCGGATCTGATACCAGCGAACGCCATCAGCGAGGTTCTGCTCTTGCAGAAAGACGACTTCGTCACCAATACAGATCTGACCAAGCACCGTTTCAGGCAAAACAAGCGGTTCCGAACGCAGATTACCGCCAGCGATCACCGTACCACGGCCCAGGCTTTCGGGAGGTATGGGTCCTGGCGAAGGCACCGTCAAAGCTTCAACCGTCGCCGTCGCGTCACGGGCTTCCTGAGTTGACCTGAGCAGACTGAGCGCTTCATTCGTCGCCACCACAGCAGTGACCGTGGCAATCCTGGCCTCGATTTGGGCATCACGGAGGCGCAACCCAAGGAACGCACCACCAAAAAGCAGGGCGATAACAACCCCGGCCATCAACAGATTCGCCAGGGCCCGCAGGAGACCACCGCGCCGATGGACATGCGGGCTAAACAGGCGATCCCAATCACGTGGATCTAATCGTGGTGGCACACTTTCCCCAGTTTAAGGATGTAGGTTTCGACGCAAGATCAACTGACGCTCACCAGTTGTGACAAAGCCAAACCACTGGTAGAGGCGCTGTGCTTGCATGTTATATGCCTGGGTGTTGAGTGTCAAGACATGCGCCCGTTGCGCGATGGTAAAGTCAACAACATCGGCGAGTAAGCGAACACCAATCGCTTTGCCACGCCACGCGGGGTCAACGGCAATACGCACGAGATGAACGAGGCGTCCGCCAAAATGGGTGGTTGCATACGCATAGCCAACAATCGCCTCTCCATGCTCAGCAACCACAACATAGGGGCCTTGCTCAAGGGCAGTGCGCATGATCGTGGCATCTTTGGTCCACTGCGGTTCAAAACACGCCCGATCGACCGCAAGCACAGCAGGCAGATCGAGAGGCAGGGCTGGACGCACCGTGATCGCAAGATTACCCTGATGAGGAATGTGTAGTTGTCGTTTTTCATACACAACAACTTCAGTTTCTGGCTCAAACTGTTGGGCCTGCAACGCGGGCACCAGCCAGGGATCGGCCTGCTCATCACCGGCATAGAAGATCGTATAAACGCCCTGCCGACGGAGCGTCGCGTCAAACACCGGCAAGAGCGTAGCCAGAGCAGAACGCAGATCGAGCCCATCACCAAGGGCAACTGCATAGATCCAGCAGATGCCCTCGGCAGGCTGATTGGCCAGCGCGATAGCAACCATCGTGGTGCCAACCTCAAGAACTGCACCCCATTGCTGGGCCATCAAATGCTCGAGGTCAGCACCAGTCATCGCATAGTAGCGCCGCCCAGCCTCACGCAACAGCCGCGTTGCAGCGGTTAGATCGGTTGCCTGGACAGGGCGCGCCACCGCCTGATTCAAGTCGATACTTTTACGAAATAGCCACATACCCTTACTGGATCAACGCAACAATCGCTTAGGGATAACCAGTATATACCTTACCCAGATCCAGAGTCTGCCCGGCTTCCACTTCAAAGATGAGATCCTGCGACGAATCGTCACCCTGACGAACAAGGTACTGATTCAACGGACCCTGCACAACAATGGCATAGCGACCAGGAGGCACATCACCAAAGGCAAACCCACCCTCACCGTCCGGTGTGACCCAGGGATCATTCTCGGGATCATGGCTAACTGCATCCATCGTCGTCGCGTCCGTCGCAATCACTGGCGAAAGGTAGAGCACAATGGCATCATAAACGATTTCATCAGTCTGGATGCTATAGAGTACCCCGTGGACAACGCCCGTCCCTTCTGATGGAACAGGAAGCGGTTCAGGCTGCCGTCCTGGTGGTGGCGTATAGCCAGGGCCAGGATAGGCAGGATCGACCGTTGGCATAGAAGGCACGATCGGATAGGGGTATGGATAAGGATCCTCAGAAGGCTCAGGGGTAGCCACCTGAGTCGGTTCAGGGAGAGGAGTCTGGGTTTCGGTTGCCGGGCCGCCGCAGCCTACGAGCATGGTCAACAGAACCAGCCAGAGGGCCAGGGGCAGCCAGAAAGACGTACGTTGCATAAATTGTATACCTCATGCAAAGGGGTGTGGAGAGTCCGCCTTGCGGTTTCTCCACACCCCTGATAGAGCCATCGACCGGATCGTGGACGTATCCCGTCTTAGAAGTTGATGCCGTTGTAGGTCAGGAAGGCATCACCGGCATTCGCAGGAGCAAGCTGGTTGACGATACAAACCACATTGCTGGCCGGGCTAGTCGTCACCGTTGCACCACCAATGTAGCGCTCGGTGGGGATCTTGGCATTCTGGAACCAGGTCACCGACTGACCAGCGGCAAGCTCTGCTGTTTCAGGCTCAGGGGTCGTCGTGCTACCAGGAACCGCGTTGGGCGTGAAGGTCATGGTCGCCGTTGTGCTAACGGTACCGGCATTGCGGCACTGCACAGCGGTGAAGAAGCCACCATTGTTTGCCATCAAGAGCGGCAAGCTCACGCGGGTGGTCGCACCGGCTGACGAAATACCCTCATAGGAGGTACCGAACTGGGTCGAAAGCTGGTTGACGACAACCACAATGGGCTGGGCCGAAGTCACAATCGCCGAACCGATGTAGCGGTCAGCGCCGTTGACGATGATCGCCTGGCTCGCACCAGCGCCAAGGTTGAAGGTCTCATTCGTCAGGCTCACCCCATCAGCAACGGTGTTGGCCCCATAAGCGACCGTCACATCAGCCGCAGCGGTGCCAATATTCTGGATCGAGATACCACTGAAGAAACCAGCGTTGGCCTGCTGCACCAGGGGCAGCACAACCTCAGTCGAGCCAGCGGCGAAACCGCTGTAGGTCAACTGCGTCTGGAAGCCAGCCTTACCAACCTGATTGACCACCACAGCAACGGGCTGGGCACTGGTGATCTGGGCCGAACCAACAAACCGGGTACCAAGCTCGGTGCGCGTGGACTGATCAAAGACCAGCGACGCGCCAGGGGCAATGGCAGCCGAGGTGACCGTGTCAGCAGTGCCATCATTAGCACCGGGGCCGGGGGTGAAGACCACCGTCACCGGCGCAGCTGCGGTACCCGCGTTCTGCACTGCAAACCAGGTATCGAAGCCCGAGTTGCCACGCTGGATCAGCGGCAGGTTGACCGTGGTCGCGCCCTGAGTCAGGCCAGTTGCAGCCTCACTGTAGAACGGCTGACCAGCGACGCCGTTGTTGCCCAGGATGTTCAGGATCGCCGCCACAGGCTGATCAGCCTCGATAACGGCCGAGCCGCTGAAACCAGTCTCAACGCTTGGGATCGGGAAATAGGTCTTGCTCGAACCCGCCGCAATCGACTCACCAAGAATGTTGGCAGCCGACGTGCCATCAGGGTTGATCAGGCGAATATCAACGGTTGCCTGAGCGGTACCCAGGTTCTGCACCTGAAAACCAGTACTCCACTGAATGCCCTGCTGAGCACTTACCGACCGAACTGGTGCAAGCACCAGCGCCAGGGCCATGATTAGCCCTGTCACGAGAGCAATTGCTGTCACTTTGCGCAGCATACCGTACGTGTCCTTTCGTTACCTACACATCAAGAACCTGATGCGAAACCTTATGACGTTCACTGTAGCATAGGTACCAACCACCTGGCGATACCTCTTTAGAAGAGTCAACCCTAATCCATCTGGTTCCAATGCTGTGGATTCATCACTAATACCCAACAAAAAGAGGAGTAACCCGAAAGTATTAGTGGTTTTTAGCGCTTGCTAAAGCCAAACTTCTGCCCCTCGATCGACCAGACCTCATAGGTCTGTCAGACCTGTGAGGTCTAGGGTAACGGATTATTTCTGGAAAACCATTATGATGGTGTACAAACAAAGACCAGCAGATCGCCAAGATTGACTGGTACTATTGGGCCGATGAGACTGCGGACAAAGGTATGCGGTCGCCGCAGCATCCATTGCCAATCAGTGCGCGTACGGGGCAGCGGGCGTTCGAGTACCACAACGCGTTGCGTGCGCAGACCATGATCGGCCAGCAAGCGTTGCCATGAGCCGCGAGAAGCATACCGCTGCAGCGGTTGTCCATCATCAAAGACCTCGCCGTGCCGCAAGACATGCCAGATGTTGCCAAACAAGCCAAAGGCGTTGGGCAACAAGACCACGGCAGTGCCGCCGGGGCGCAGCACCCGCGCCATTTCACGCACTCCTTGCTCGGGGGCAAAATAGTGCTCGAGGCTGCCAATGTTGGTGACCAGATCAAACGTATGATCGGCAAATGGCAGCCGCTGGGCATTCGAGGCGGCCAACGGAATCGCCGCCCCTCCGCGCTGGTCGAGTTGATGCAGAGCCGCCACCGAAAAGTCAATGCCCATCCCCTGATAGCCAGCACGCTGGGCAAAGCGCAGAAAATCGCCTTCACCACACGAGACATCCAGCAACCGCCCCGGCGGCGGCGACGCTCGCCGCACCAGATCAAGAAACCAGAGATAGAGCGAGTCGCGTTGATGCAGACCACGGTCACGATAGAGCGTATCATACGCCGCTTGTTCGGCTACTTCCGTCGGCGTGTGACGGATTTCAATGGGATACCACGACATACACACCTCACGCTCAGGCTCTACCATCGCGAAAAGACCAGCGCCCAGAACAATTCATTCAGCGTAATCCATACGCGCATCAGCAAGGCGATGATCAAGGCGACAGAGAGCGGCACAATCAGGGTCAACAAGACGACCATGCTGAGATCACGAAAACTAAACCCGATCGGGATGAGAAAAGAGAGCGCACCAACCAACCCGCTGGCAACCCAGATCTGAACCAGAACTGGTAACATTGACCACTCGATCAGATAGATCGAACGCACCAGGAAGAAGAGAATCAAGCCCCCGCTCAACCAGACCAGCATATGCAAGCCCACGACCAGCAGCGTGGCCGGTAAACCAAGCAACTGGGTCAGCGGTTCACGCTTCCAGCGCTTGAGAATCAGGTTCAACAGGCGCACCAGCAGCATCGGACGCACCGCCACCACAAGGCTCACCAGCGCCACCAGCGCCACTGGCAGCAAGGGGATGTTGCCATTCAGCAATGGCGTCAAAGGAAAGAGCATCACGACAAGCAGACCACCCGAGGCAATCAAAAGAATCTGTTCCCAGAGCATCCCGAGCAGCGTCATCCGCCGCGCAACCCCAACCTGTTCATAGAGCAGCACACGACTCGCGACAAACGGGGCAGGCGTAGGTAAGCGGCGGGCCATCCACGAGTAGAGAAAAAAACGCCCATGGTCACGCCACCCAACGCGCACATTGAGCGCCGACATGATAAAGCCCCAGGCAATGACCGCCACCGCCAACGAACCTGTGTAGGCCACACTGCTCAAACCCAAAAAGACCGCATCAAATTGCCAGTCATAGGTTACGAGGGAGCGCCAGTCACGCACAATCGTGATCAAGATGACCGCCAGGGCCGCAGCGAGCATCCCTCCTACGATGATTCGGCGTGACTGGGGCTTATCCCAAATGGTACGCCCACGTTGCCACAAGCTTGTTAGCATCATTTATACCGGTTGGGCGACGACCGTGATCACCGCGCCTTTGTGGAGTTTACGGTCAATCACCCAGAGTGGGGGCAAGAGCGCCGTGCGCACGATAAGATTTTCTAGGGCACGCTGGGCAAGTGGTTGCAGGATCTCGTTGCGTACATGTTGACGCAACCAGAAGCGCCAACTGAGCATCATAACCTGGTAGGTGCTCCCAAGGCAAATCATCTCGCGCACCTGAAAGCCAGCCTGATTGAGCATCTGCGTCAACCTACGTTCATCAGGGATGAACATATGGCGCGGCTGATCGAGCCCGGCCCAGTAGCGGCCACATAAACGAGCATCCCAGGCCGAAAGGTTAGGTACACGGGCCACAAAGATGCCATCAGGGGCCAGGAGTTCGCGCACCCGTTGCAGGGTTACCTGCGGCTGATATAGATGCTCGAGCACATCCCACATCGTGATCACATCAAAGGGCGTATCGGCCAAGGCAACTTCTTCGAGCGTACCCTGATGAACGGTGAGTCCAAAGAGTTCACGAGCCTGCCGCGCCGCGTCGGCACTCAATTCAACCCCAACCGTCTGCCAGGCAGCGCTACCCGTACCAAGAAAGACGCCGGTAGCACAGCCTACATCAAGGAGCCTGCGTTTGCCAGCGCGCAATGGGGCGTGACGTTCGACCAGATGCCACCGTTTTTTCAAGCCATAGAGGTGCAGCATGCCTTGCAGCAGGCTGGGGTTGGCCCAGGGTGGGGGCACAAAAGGATCATAGTCGGGAGGATAATAGGAGCCGATCTCGTTGGGAGCAGGCCGCGGATTTTGATAGAGCAGGCCACATGCGACACATTCGACCAGGGTAAAGCTTCCGGGCAACCCCAGCAACGAATCGGGCAGTGTATAGCGGTGACGTGTCTCAGTTGCGCCACAGAGCAAGCATGCAGTCTTTTCCATCGTTGCCGGGCATCTCCTAACCTGTTGTGATCCTGGACGAACGCTTCATCGAACCGGTTGCATTATACACGTTCATGATCGACTCATATGCGCGCTCGGCTGAAAAATGGCTGAGTGCGCGGGCACGAGCAGCCACGGACAGCGCGGCCCGTCTTGTCGGATCAGCCAGGAGGCTGCTGATGGCTTCGACGAGGGCAGGCGTATCCCGCGGTGGCACCAGCAGGCCACATGGTCCAATCACTTCGGGGAGCGAGCCAGCACGGGTGGCAACAAGCGGCGTCCCACAGGCCAGCGCTTCGAGGGCGGGCAACCCGAAGCCTTCGAGTAGTGAAGGCAAAACAACCAGATCCGCCAGCGCATAGTAGACCGGCATCACGGCATCGGGCACACTCCCAACTTCAAGCACCCGCTTCCAGGCTCCTCCAGCAGCTTCAATGACCTTCTGTCGATAGGCTGCGTCCCACTGCCCAACAATGACCAGGCGCACATCATCGGGCAGGGCATCCAGTCCCGCGACGAGATACTCTAGCCCTTTGCGTGGGTTGGAAAAGCCCACATAGAGCAAGACCCGACACCCTTGGAGCCCGAGTTGCTGACGCAACGGCTCAACACGGGCGGCTGGTTGAGGCGCAAAATAGTCGGTATCGACACTCTCAGGGGTAAGCGCAATCGCCCGTTCGGATAGGCCATAGTGGGTCACAAATTCCTGTCGTGTCGCCTCGCTCAGCGAGACCAAGGCCTGGGCGCGGTAGAGGGTTGGCCGTTCGAGCAGATGCATCGCCGTTGTATAGTACACCCGGCGAAAAGCCCGATTCGCCGCCGACGAAGCATAGGGCTGACCATTATCGGCGGTAAGCCGCTGGTGAAACGATTGCAGCAGACTCGCCACAAAAGGCCCGCGGTAGGCCCAGGCAAAATGCACATCGAGAAAATGAACGAGATCAAACGGTTGCCGGGCGTGCTGCAGTGCAACATGCCGGGCAGCGTGCCAACCATAGCCAATCCAGTCGGATCGACCAATGGCAACCCGCTCGACCACCATGCCCGCCGTCACCGTCCGCAGCAGCGTCCCAGGGCGCCGTGCGGCCACCATCGTCACCTCGTGTCCACCAGCAACTAGCCGTTCAGCTAGCCGTTCAGCATACACTGCGAGGCCCGACGACCGTACTGGAGCAACATCAAGGCTAATCAGGCAGAGGCGCATGGACTTCCATCAAAATATCATTCAGCACAGCGCCAATGCGGGCAATGCTATAGCGCTCGATCAGGTGGGAATAGCCCCCCCAGGCAATCTTCTCGCGTAGCTCGCGATCACTGCGCAGGGTCAAAATCGCATCAACTAACGACTGCGGATTCGCAAGCTCGCACATATACACATGCTCGCCATGAACAAAGATCTCGGCATTGGCGGCATTATTGCCAACAATCGTCGGTCGGGCCATCCCTAAAAACTGATAGGTCTTGGTGGCAATCACATTCTGGGCTTTGCTATTATCAGAAAAATGCCCCCCCAGGCAAACTGACGCCTCGGCGATAGCCTCGGGCAGTTTGTGGTAGGGAACCCAGCCCATAAAGCCGATATTGGTGCATCCAAGTGACTCAGCCAGAGCGCGGATCTCCCCAAAGCGAAGCCCTTCACCCGCGATTTGAAAGACAATCTCACGCTCGTTTTCGAGTAATTTTGCGGCCTGAACAATATATTCAATGCCCTGCAACGGCAGAAACGAGCCATAATAAAAGACTTTGAACGGATGCTCGGCTGGCGCAGGGCGGGGAAAGAAGATCTCTTCGTCATACCCAAGGTAGAGAACCCGGAATAATTCGGGGGGTAAATGGTACAACCGGGTAAAATAGTCACAGTGGGCCTGGGTATCGAGGACAACAACATCGGCCATCCGACAAACCAGACGATCCATCAAAAAGATCATGCGTCCGGCGAACGAATCAGGCTTAATCACACGACGATCAAGGCAAAGCGTATTAAACGTCGAGAGATACGCATCAAAAACAACAGGCTTCCGCGTACATAAACGCATTAGAAGGACAAGGAGGTAACCATAAAACCCCACAAAAACAATATCGTGAGGTTTACGATGCATTAATACCTTAAAAAAAAGCCGTACGTGACGTATGATATAATTCTTGCCACTATCAGTAATTGCAATCACCTCAGCATGCTGCTGAAGTGCTTTCAAAATAATCTGATTACGGACATATTCTGGCTCACGTCCACATACGAACAGTACTCGCATACATCCTCCTGCGACGGCCATTATAGCTCAGTTGCAGGGTAAAGGCAACGCTCGTGGCCTCACCCGCCGTCCCTGACCAACTTCTTCCGCTCTATGTGGTTGTGCTCAACTGGAATTTACCTGCGGATACCATCGCCTGCCTGCAGTCACTCCAAGCCGCTGCGCTGCCCGAGGTACGCCTTCTGGTGGTAGACAATGGCTCAACTGATGATTCCCTGCACCAGATCCGGCATCACTTTCCCGATCAGGTAGAACTGGTGGCGTTGCCAGAAAACCGTGGGTTTGCCGGGGGGATGAACGCCGGCATTGAGGTAGCGTTGCGCGCCGGGGCGGGTTCGATCCTCTTGCTCAATAATGATACGGTTGTGGAATCTACCATGCTCGCGACGTTGCTGGGGGCAGCGCAACAACGGCCACAAGCCGGCATTCTCGGGCCGGCGATCTACTACTATGATGCGCCCGAACGCCTCTGGCAGATCGGCGCACGCCAGCATCCCCACTTTCCCGTGCCCGTCAACCTGGGCCTACGCAAGATCCGTCGTACCGGCGGGCAACCCTTTCCTGCCGATTATGTGACTGGGTGCGCCATGCTTGTGCGCCGCGAGGTCTTTGAGCACGTGGGCTTGCTCGATCCTACCTACGTCATGTACTTCGAGGACGCCGATTTCTGTCAACGGGCGCGCAAAGCCAGGTACGAGATCTGGTGCATCCCCGCCGCACGGATGTGGCATCGCGTCTCGCTCAGTGCCAACAAGGTCAAACCTGCTAGTCGGTATGCCTTTGCCTGGGGACGTGGGCGCTTTTACCGTCACTATCCCCATGGGCACTCAGCGACGTTGACCTTGAGCTATCTCTTGCTGAGCACCGCTGTGAAAGCCGGGGGCGATCTGCTTCGTGGCGACTGGCAGCCAGCCCTCTGGTTGTGGCGAGGGACGCTCGATGGCTATCGGCTACGCCCATTGCGGGGGCCAGTGCTTGGGGTGACGCATGAGTAGGCTGATGATTTGACGCAAAGGCGCAAAGGCACAAAGGGTTTTGAGAACGCATCTGGACGCCAAGCGTGCGACGGATAGCGGTACCAGAGGCATAGAAGGAAACGTCGTTGACAGCCTACGATGCTTAGCCTAATCCAAGGCCTCTGCTTATGGCACAAGCGGCTCGGTGGCGCGGCTCGGGACAAAGATCGTAAAGATCACCCGGTATTCGCCGACGGCGCCCGGTGGCGACGCATCGGCACCGGCGACAAAAAAGAGGCTGGTATTGAAGAGCACCAGATCACTCGCCTGGAACGCAATCTCGGGCATCGTATATGGTGACCAGGCATCAGCAACTGGATTATACTGCCAGGTTGCCAGCGCATCGTGGTCAAAGACGAGCAGTGAGTTGATCACCGCGGCAAGTCCGGGCTTGGCAATGGCAATGGGCATCGGCGCATTGCCTTCCCACCGACCGCCATTGTCGGCCCCCGGATCAAGGCGAAGCGTGTCACGCAAAGGGCCGCTCGCGCCTTCGCCACCTACCAGATAGATCTGACCGGCCAGAGTTGTCGCATTAGCATACTGGCGACCTGAAGGCAACGAGACACCCCGTGACCAGCTATCCTGCTCAGGATCATAGATGAACACATCTTCAACGAGCTGCTGCCCGTTCCATCCGCCAATCACGTAGATCCGACCTTCCCATACCGTCAGCGCATAGCGACTCCGTGGCTCAGGCAGGGAACTCAACACTTCCCATTGCTGCTCTCGCGGGTTGTAGGCTTCAAGCACATTGCTGACTGTTCCCCCAACGGTTTCACCACCGGGGACATAAATTTTACCCCGCAGTACGATAGCGTCTATTTCGCTTACTGCAGTTGGCTTATCGACCAGCGAAACCCAGAGACCCGTCTGAGGATCGTACCGGTCAAGCAAAGCGAGCGGCTGATCGTCCTGCATCCCACCGATGGCATAGATGCGGCCATCCACATCATAGGCGGCCAGCGCCAGATCATGGCGTGGGCGTGGCAACGGCGTATGCGTAATCCAGCGCTCGTGTGAACCCTGCTGCATTGTTCCCGCTGAGCCAGGAATATCAGTGGCAACCACAGGCGCCGACGGTTCTGCTGTATCGCGCCCCGACCAGAGCACAAAACCCACCAGGCCGAGCACAACCACAAGCACAAAGGTGCCTACCAGCAACCCCTGATTCGTTGGGCGAGGGCTCGTACGTGGGCCAGACACAACGCCATTCGTCGCGATCGGTTCATCAATAGGCGTAACTTGCGGCCTGGTCGCAGCAAGAACCGGGGCGGCAGGGGCAAGATCTGGCTCTGACTCAAGACGAGAGTCATCAACTAGGCGGGCAGGGTCAACCTCAACAGGCGTAACCGTCGTGACTGGCTCGGCCAACGTTTGTGGCTGAGGCACACCAAGCTCAAGCAGTAACTCCGGGGCATCAAGATGCGTCGCCGAAACAAGCCCATTGCGAATCGCATAGACAGTTGCCTCGGTACGCGAGACGACCCCGATCTTGCCAAAAATATTGCGCAGATGGACTTTGACCGTATTGATGCTAATATTCAGCTGCAGGGCGATCTGCTGATTGGTCGCCCCGGTTGCGACAAGACGCAAAATTTCGCGCTCACGCTCGCTAATCTGGATGTCGTTGGTCATGGTGCCATTCTATGTGCTGAGTCTATCCTCGTGATCATAGCATGAGCAGACATCCTGGGCAAGTTGTCAGCGCTGTCGGTTCTGGCGCAGCGTGTCAATCGTCACGAATTCAAGCCCGCGGAGGGTCAGCGCACTGAGGATGGCATCAGTCAGCGTCGCAACAGAGGGCCCGGCGAGGGCTTCGTGCAAGACGATCAATGCGCCAGCGTCGGCCTGCGCAACTACTTGACGGATGCTCAGTGCCGCCGGTTGCATCCAGTGGACAGGCATAATGCTGCCGAGCACCGGCTGATAACCCCACGCGTGAAAAGCCTGGATCAGCGAGGCACTGAAGTGTCCAAAGGGAGGACGCACACTCGTAATCATCGCAGGATCGCGTCCGCTATACTTCGCCAGCAGATCGCGGGTCTCATCAAGCATCCCGTGCAGGGCCATCTGATTTTCGAGCAGAAACGACCGATGGCGGTAGCCGTGAACCATCAACTGATGACCGGCAGCGGCGGCGGCCTGAACCAACTCGGGATGCGCCTTGACCCGTTCACCAAGCCATGAAAAGGTTGCAACGACACGATGGCGGTGCAGCACCTCGAGCAACGCCGGCGTATCATCAGGATGCGGCCCATCATCATAACTGAGCGCTATTTGCAGGCGCGATTGGTCACCCATCCAGAAGATCTCGGGAAAATGGCGATCAAGCAGCCGCGTCGCATCATTCAACGACGTGGCTGCATAGGTCTGAAACAGCTCGGCCCAGCCTGGTCTAACGCCTCTTTTGCTCATTGGAGTCGGGGAGAAAGATAGAAAGAAGGAACGAGACAATGCTCACCACAATCGACCCTAACAACGCCGCGAAGAAGCCATCAACGGTGAAACCGGCCCCAAAAAAACTTGAGGCGATCCACGCCGAGAAGCTAAAACAGATCGCATTGATCACCAGCGTAAAGAGCCCCAACGTCAACATCACAAGTGGACACGAGAGGAGCGTCAGCAATGGTCGAATAAAGGCATTGACCAGGCCAAAAACCGCAGCCATGACCAGCACGGCAAACCAGCCATTCTGGTCGGTAATATTGATCCCGGGCACCGTCCAGGCCGCGACTACCAGCGATGCTGCCGTGATGAGCCAGCGCAACAAGAGTTGCATATGTGCTTCCTTTCTGTGAGCGAACCACGCCGCCAGCACATATCATACCGCAAAAGTGAGGAAGGTGCGTATGACCCGTGTAGGTTCATTATAATAGATCCATACGGAAGGAACGATCTATGATGACCGAGCGACAGCGCTTCAAGGACTATTTTGATGCACGGCTGGCCCACGATCTGGCGACACGCCTGAGCGTTGTTGCGCCCTCGTTTCCGGCTGAAGCCTTCACCGCACAGGTCGTACCACAGCTTGCGCCACTTGAATTAAAGGCCCGCGTAACGGTTTTTGCCCAGGCTCTGCGGGATCATCTTCCTGCCGACTATCCGCTTGCGTTATCAATCCTGTTGGCAATGCTCGGGCCACCCCATCGCGAAGATCAGGGTATGTTCAATGATGGCTGGTATTTGATGCCAGTGGCGGCCTTTGTTGAACTGCATGGCCTTGATCATCTTGAGGCGTCGCTCGCTGCGATGCATGCGCTTACGCAGCGTCACACCGCTGAATTTGCCATTCGGCCTTTTCTGGTGCGTTATCCTGATGCGGTGCTCGCAAAGCTGCATCAGTGGGTCACCGACGAGAGTTTCCATGTCCGTCGTCTCGTCAGCGAAGGAACCCGCCCTCGTCTACCATGGGCCACTCGTCTCGATCAGTTTATCGTCGATCCAACACCTGTCCTCGGCTTGCTCGAACACCTCAAAGACGATCCTTCAGCCTACGTACGCCGTTCGGTCGCCAATAATCTCAATGATCTTGCCAAAGATCACCCCGAACTCGTTGTGGCAACGCTGAGCCGCTGGCGCGAAGGTGCCGATACACAACGCCTCGCGTTGATCCGCCACGCGCTGCGCACCCTCGTCAAGCAAGGTCATCCGGACGCCCTGCACATCCTTGGGGCAGCCTCACCCGAAGTGAGCCTGCTCGCGTTGAGCGTAACGCCGACGACCGTGCCAATTGGAGGCATAGTGCATCTTGCCGTGCAGATCGAAAGCAGCAGCATCCGTCCACAGCAACTGGTCATTGATTATATCCTGCATCTGGTTGGCGCACGTGGCGAACGACGGCGCAAAGTCTTCAAATGGGCCACACGCCTCGTTGAACCAGGGGCGACCCTCACCCTGACCCGTAGGCACTCTTTTGCGCCAGTTACGGTACGGCGCTATTATCCAGGAGCACATCAGATCGAGCTTCAAATCAATGGCGCAATCATTGGACACATCACATTTATGCTCGAGCAAGCATAAAGATGCAAAGCAAACCTCATGCCAAAACCCATCCCTAATCTCGCTACCTCATCAACCCAGGTGGATCTGCGTTGGGCGATGTTTGCGCTCTATGTTGCCGCAACAGTCGTCTTTTCAGACATGTACCTGACCCAACCGATCCTACCGTTGCTTGCCGAAGAATTTCAGGTCACACCTTCGACCGCCGGGCTCACGATTTCGGCGGTTGTCATCATGATTGCGCTTGGTTCCACCGCGTACGGACCGTTGAGCGATATGATCGGGCGCAAATCGGTGATGGTAGCAGCATGTGCCCTGTTGAGTCTGCCAACGATGCTCGGGGCCTTTGCGACCAGTTTCGAGCAGATGCTCTTCTTTCGCGCGCTGCAAGGACTCTGCATTCCCGGCTTAACGGCGATAGCCGTAGCTTACCTGGGGGATCTCGTCGGGCCAGCCGCTCTGGGCAAAGTTGTCGGCGGGTGGGTCGCAGCGAATGTTGCCGGCGGGTTAGTGGGGCGTGTCGCAAGTGGCATCATTACCGATCTGGCCGGGTGGCGCGAGGTTTTCGTCATCTTTGCGCTGCTCACGATGGTCAGTGCCCTGCTGCTTGCGTTTTTGTTACCCGAGGATCGCGTGAGAGAGTCGGGAGGATGGGGCCAGGCCTACCGAGCGATGTTTGCCCATATCCATGACCCACAACTCTTCAGTGCCTTTATGATCGGCGGCACACTCTTTTTCGGATTTATTGGCACTTTTACATTTCTCCCCTTTTATCTAACCGGCGAACCATTCCTGCTGTCACCGACCATGGTCGCCTTTGCCTATGTCAGCTATCTGGCTGGTGTCCTAGTGTCACCCATCGCTGGGAGCCTCTCGAACCGTATTTCGCGTCGCACCCTGATTACGCTGGGCCTGCTCATTGCGATGCTCGGACTCAGCCTTACGCTGATCCCGGTCTTACCGTTGATTGCCATCAGCCTCTTTATTTTGTGTACCGGCATGTTTACTGCGCAAGCGATCGCACCTGCACTGGTCAACACCCTGGCCAAACAAGCGAAAGGCGGGGCCGGGGCGCTCTACCTCGTCTTCTACTATATTGGGGGCACCCTGGGGGCAGTTGTGCCGGGGTTGGCCTGGCAAGCCTTCGGCTGGATAGGGGTGGTGGCGACCTGTCTGACAGCCTTTGGCATCGCCTTGATCGCCAACTGGCGCATCAACATCTGAGCAAGTGTGGCAGGGCTGGTGCGATTCGAACGCACGGCCATCCGCTTAGAAGGCGGGTGCTCTATCCCCTGAGCTACAGCCCCACATACCTGGGTCATAATACCACTAAATCTTATGACCAGTATCTTCCTGGTATATCGCTCAGCGCAGGATGCAAACGTGTTGCGGCCAACCATGCCTCAATGCCAACCGAAGGTTGAATACCCTGTTCGGTCACAATGCCTGCCAGTGCATTAAGCGGGGTGCGGTCAAAATAGAGGTTTTCAACCTTGACCCCGGGTGCGGGATTATCCCACACTTGCTCGCCAGGCCAGCGAGCCTGAGGTGGCGGATGGTAGCCCGGAGGCAGGAATTTTTCGCTGCCACAGAGCGCATAGACCGGCACGCCACTCGCCCCTGCGGCCAGGGTCATCGCATAGGTACCAACCTTATTCACAAGGCCCTGGGCATCAAGGAAGTCGGCCCCTACCAGCACGAGTTGCGCCTGGGCGGCAAACATGACTGCCAACGCATCAATAACAAGCGTCACATGCAAGCCAATTGCTGCCAGTTCGGTCGCGAGGCTACGACCCTCGCATGCCGGACGGCCCTCAGCACACACAACCTTGATACGGCGACCGGCGCGCTGGGCATGGCGCAGAGCGGCACAAACCGTTGTACTGCGTCCAGTCGTCACAATCTGACCCTCTTCGGGAATCAAGCGCAAGGCAGTCTCGGCAATGGCTGCCTCGTGGACATGCAAACGACGCTTAAATTCATGGACAGTTTCAACTGCCCTGGCACGAGCCTGTCCCAGCTCATCGGCTGACGTCACAGCCCACAGAAGAGCATTAATAAGATTCACGAGAGGCGCCATGGTTGGATGGGCTTTGATTAAGGTGCCTCCAACATCAAGGACGTTCTGTTCCAGGGCGGTGATCGTCGTTGACTGATCGCTGCGCACCCAACGATAGAGCACCTCGGCGCTCTTGTCAGCAATCTCAACCGCGCCCGAGATGTTATCATCGACAATCGTCGCAACTGCCTGTGCAGTAAACTTATCCACAACACCTTCCCTGTGTGAGCAACAATCTGATCGGATACAGCTACAGCACAAGAGGAGCTTCAGCTTGACAAAACCATGCGTATTTGTACCATACCACAATTTTGTCAGTTGCACAGGAATAAAAAGCTAGCGGATTGTGTAAAGATTGACAACAAAAGAGGAAGGTTGAGCGTTACGAAGGGAATTAAAAGGGGGAGCGAAGGTTCAGCGCCGAGGCTATAATCTGCTCAAGTTGTTCGATCGTAAACGGTTTCGCGAGGAACCGATAGAGTCCCTCTTTGAACTCGGCATACGTCAGCGGACTCACCGTATCACCGGTCACAAAAATTATCCGCTCAGCAACCTGTGGATCAATCTGACGTAAGGCATCAAGGAACTCAAAGCCATTCATGACCGGCATTTTCACATCTGAGAGGATCAGATCAAAGGTCTCCCGCTGGAAAACTTCGAGGGCTGCAGTACCACTGGTGACTGCAATGGCAGCATGTCCCAGATCTTCGAGCATGCGCGTCAACAACTCAACCACAGGCTCTTCATCATCAACGACCAGGATCTTGAGTGAAGGCTTAAGCAATGCGGTCGGGCTAGCAAGAGGAGCGGGGGGAGCATTGGGTTGCTCTACTTCCATCGTGCGCACGGGAAGGGTAAGCTTTACCACCGTCCCGACACCCTCCTGGCTTTCGGCCCAGATATGCCCTTGGTGCTCCTGGATAATCCCAAAGCAGATCGACAAGCCCAACCCGGTTCCCTGACCAATCGCTTTTGTCGTAAAAAAAGGGTTGAAGACTTTTTGAAGGTATGGTTGGGAAATACCAATGCCAGTATCTTCAACTTCAAGCTGGATCACTGCTTCGCCATCGCTACGCATTTTCAACCTGGTACGCAAAGTCATGGTACCCGGCCTGGCCTTTTCGAGCATCGCGTGGCGGGCATTGGTGATCAGATTGAGGAGCACCTGTTGCAACTGGTGTGGATCGGCGACAGTCTCGGGGAGGTTCGGATCAAGCTCAAGGGCCACAGAAATGGTATCAACCTTGAGTTGATACTGTTGCAAAGCGAGGGCACTCTCCACAACGGCATTGAGGGCGACCATTGAACGTTCGGGTTTGTGTTCACGCGCAAAAATCAACAGATTGCGCACAATTTTGGCCGCACGTTCAGCCTGCGTGCGAATATGCTCAAGATCCTGGCGTATCTGATGAGGTAACGCGGGATCGCGCAACAAGAGCTGGCTATACCCACTGACACTGGTGAGCGGATTATTCAACTCGTGAGCCACGCCAGCCACGAGTTGGCCAATCGCCGAGAGTTTTTCCGACTGGATCAACTGTTGTTCAAGATGACGGCGTTCGGTGAGATTACGGGCAATGCAATGCAACCCCTTGATTCCGTGCCCATTCATGATCACCTGGGTCGAAACTTCCAGGTAAATAGATTCATTATTGCTTGCGACCAATTCAAGTTCAAAGGGTTGGCCGGGCTGTCCCTCAAGCCGAGCGTTGAGCGAAGGCCATGCCTCATGCCACGACTCTGGGGTCGCAAGTGACTGCAAGGATCGTCCGAGCAAAGCCTCGCAGGACATACCGATCAGTTCTTCACCGACCTTATTGATACTCGTCAGGCATACATCGCGATCAAGCAAAAAGATCATGTCATACGCATTGGCAAAGAGATCGCGATAGCGCTGTTCCGAATGTTTCACCTCTTCATAGAGACGGGCATTCTCAAT
Organism: Candidatus Chloroploca mongolica; assembly: GCF_004762035.2. GTDB lineage: Bacteria > Chloroflexota > Chloroflexia > Chloroflexales > Chloroflexaceae > Chloroploca > Chloroploca mongolica. The sequence continues at coordinate 44,437 of NZ_SIJK02000028.1, forward strand.
GGCAATGGCCGCATAATCAGCGAGGGTCGCCAGGAGATACTGATCATTCTCAGAAAACGTCCGATCAGCCTGCCGGTTATCAACGGCAAGAACCCCTATCACCTGATCGCCCACCATCAACGGAACTTGCAGAATAGCCCGTACAAGAAACCCGGTTTTGACCTTGAGGGCAAAGCCTGCGCGGGCTTGATCAAGGCGGATCGGCTTACCCGTACGGACGACCTGACCAGCGAGGGTGTCACCGACAGGCATGCGTAAGCGTTGGGCCCGCTGATCACCAAGGTTCTTGGCGGCGCGCAGGTAGAGTTCTTGATGTTCGGGATCATACAGGAGCAGGAAACCCTCTTCGGCCTGAGTAATATAGACGCCGGCTTCCACAATCCGTTCGAGCAATTGCTCAAGATCCATCAGCCCAGTCACCGACTTGCCAATGCGATAGAGCACGGTCAACTCCTGCACCCGTTGCTGCAGCGAAACGGTCAGGCGTTCTTTATCACGACGGAGACGACGCTCACGCAGGGCCTGATCAATAGCGACCCGGGCTTCGGTATCAGAAAAGGGTTTGATCAGATAGTTGCGTGCCCCAAGGCGGAAGGCTTCGACCGCAATGTTCTCCGAGCCGTGTGCGGTCATCAAGATGACCGGCACATCGTAGCCTTCTTGCGCGATCAAACGTAACAGATCGAGCCCGCTGATATCAGGCAATTGCAGATCGAGCAGGATCAGATCCGGCAAGCGCATACGCAACTGCTGGAGACCTTGACGACCTGTGTGGGCCACAATCGAGCGAAAACCCAGTTCGGGCAAGACATATTTTGCCAGCAAGTCAGTAATCTGCTCGCTGTCATCAATAATCAGAATTTCTTCCATAAGGCGCTTGTGCTCAAAACCTGGGTCAAGACCCTCGCAAGTTGCCGATCTAAGGAGTCAATTGTACACTACTGTCAGCGTCAGCAGCAAGGTAAAACCTCATAAGAATGGCAGAAGTATATGATACCCGATCAAGCAGGAACTACCGTCCTTGTGCTCGGTGATATCAACGCAGATCTTAGCTTTATTGTGCCATCATTTCCTGATGAGGGTGGTGATATTTCGGCTGAACGTCTGCGCTGGCACAGTGGAGGAACCGGTTTGAATAGCGCGATTGCATTCAGCCGTCTTGGGGCACAGGTCGCCTTACTGGGGCGGATAGGCGATGATCCGGCGGCCGAAGTCGTGCAAGCGACTGCGCGCAAAGCTGGCCTCGATCTGCGCTGGGTGCAAACCGACAGCGAGGTTGCCACCGGCCTCTGTGGGGTGATTGTCTCGCCGGGAGGGCAACGCACCTTTGTTAGTTTTCGCGGGGCTAATCTGCGTTATCAAGGCGAGGCCTTGCCAACACATCTGCTTGATACGTGCGGCTTGCTCTTTCTTTGTGCTCATGCCCTGTTGGAAGGTTCGCAGCAATATGCGGCCCTGCGGTTGGCCCAACTGGCCTTTGAGCGCGCTCTTCCCGTGGCCCTCGATCTCTGCCTGCCCGCCATTCGGCTGGCCCGTGACATTCTCTTCGACATGCTGCCCCATCTCTGGTTGTTGACGATGAACGAGGATGAACTACGTGCGTTGTTGCCCGGTATGAGCCTCCAGCAAGCCCTGGATCACCTGTTGCAATGCGGCGTAGCGCACGTTGTGATCAAGCGTGGAGCCCAGGGATGCAGCATTGCCAACGGGCGCGTGCGGCTCGATGTGTTGCCCCCGGTCATCAAGGTTGTTGATACAAATGGGTGCGGTGATGCCTTTGCGGCTGCGTATGCCTGGGCTTGTCTACGCAGAGCCGAGGTGCGCGAGTGTGCAACCCTGGCGAACACCATGGGTGCGCTGACGGCAACCCGTTCAGGGGCCGCTGATGCTATTCCAACTCGCTCGGAATTAGCGATGCGGCTCACCTATGGTCTGCACTATCTGCTGGCCCCGATCTCCTCTGGAATCTAACGACAAAGGAACCTTCTCTATGCCTCCACACTGGAAAGAACGCCTTGACGCCCTGCGGATCGCCCATCTGGGTGAGGTTTTTACGACCCCGCGACCGGTCATTGGCATGGTTCACTGCTGGCCCTTGCCAGGTGCGCCTGGGTATCGCGGCTATGGCATGGCAACGATTATTGAACAGGCCGTGCGTGATGCCAACGCCCTGGCCGAAGGTGGCTGTCACGGGTTGATTGTGGAAAACATGTGGGATATTCCCTTTCGCGCTGGCCCCCATGTGCAACCCGAAAGCATTGCGGCCCATGCGGTGGTGGCGCGTGCTGTGCGTGAAGCGGTTCCCGAGTTGCCCCTCGGCATTAACCTCGTTCACAACGGTGGCGTCGCGTTGCTCGGGATTGCCATCGCTGCTGGAGCCGATTTCATCCGTGTCTGTATGTTTACTGGTGCAGGGGTTTGGGACGCTGGTTCGTGGGACGAAGGGTGTGCGGCGGATCTCTTGCGCCGACGTACCGAGCTCGAGGCCGAGTCGATCAAGATCTTTGCCGATGTGGATAAAAAACATTCGGTGCGTTTTCCAGGGATTGATCTGGCAACGCATATTGAATGGACACGCTTTTTTGGGGCCGATGCGCTGATTGTCTCAGGGCGCATGACGGGTGATGCCCCTGATCTCGCCAAGCTCCGTGAGGCACGCCAACATGCTGGGACAACGCCCATTTTGCTGGGTTCAGGAACTGACGAACATAATATTGGTGCCTTTATGGAGATCGCGGATGGGGTCATTGTTGGCAGCAGCATCAAAGGCGATGGGGCAATCGCCAATCCTGTTGATGTGGAACGTGTTCGTCGTTTTGTGGAGGCCTCCCGCTGATTACGCCGCAGCAGCGTGGTACAATGAGGACATGGGGTATCAAAGAAGATGCCACCAACTGGTGTCGAACCTACTCAGTGACGAGGAGCATGCAACCAATGGTGTTTGAAACGTTGCCAGACACGACCGAGAATTTGTTTACGATTGCCCAGCGTCAATTTGATCGTGCGGCCGATCTGCTTGACCTGCCCGCAAACTTACGCGGTATTTTGCGCGTCCCCCAGCGCGAACTGAGCGTCAACTTTCCGGTCAAACTCGATGATGGCACAACCCGCATGTTCACAGGGTATCGTGTCCAGCACAACTTGTCGCGGGGGCCGACCAAGGGCGGCATCCGCTATCATCCGTCGCTTACGCTCGATGAAGTGCGTGCGCTGGCAATGTGGATGTCGTGGAAATGTGCGGTGACGCATCTGCCCTATGGCGGGGCCAAAGGCGGCGTGATCGTTGATCCCAAGCAGTTTTCGCAGCATGAAATCGAACGCCTGACCCGACGCTACGCCAGCGAGATCAGTCTGGTGATTGGCCCTGATCGTGATATTCCCGCCCCTGATGTCAACACAAATCCACAGATTATGGCCTGGATTATGGATACGATCTCGATGCATCAGGGCTATACCGTCCCCGCGATTGTAACGGGCAAGCCGCTCACGATAGGTGGCTCAGAGGGTCGTCACGAAGCAACCGCCCGCGGTCTCGTCTATATCTTGATTGAGGCGGTCGCACACGCAGGGATGAACCTTGCCAAAACTAGGGTCGCCATCCAGGGTTTTGGCAACGCCGGCGCAAGTATCGCCCGTATGCTGCATGCGCTTGGTGCGACTATCGTCGCTGTGAGTGATAGCCAGGGAGGGGTCTATCATCCACGCGGTCTTGATCCTGCTGCCGTTGCCCTGCACAAAGAAGCGACCGGTAGTGTCATCGACTATCCCGAGGGCGACCAGATCAGCAATGCGACCCTGATCGAGCTTGATTGCGATATTCTCATTCCTGCGGCCCTGGCGCAGAGCATTGATGGTGCCCGGGCACCCCATGTGCGCGCCCGCATTGTTGCCGAGGCGGCCAATGGCCCGACTACCCCTGAAGCCGATGAGATCCTCTTCGACCAGGGGGTTATGGTTGTGCCTGATATTCTGGCCGGGGCTGGAGGGGTGACGGTAAGCTATTTTGAATGGGTGCAGGGGCTCCAGTCATTCTTCTGGTCTGAGCGTGAAGTGAATGCACAACTCGAACGGGTAATGCAGCGCTCGTTCCACGAGGTTGTACAGATGGCCCAACAGCATCAGGTACATCTGCGGACGGCTGCCGGTGCGCTTGCGGTACGCCGCGTCGCCGATGCCGTGGCAACCCGGGGGATCTATCCATAGGCTCCAGACGTGGCCTTTTCATCTGGTGGGTCGCAGCAAAAAAGCCAGCTACCGCTGGCTTTTTTGCTGCGACCCAGACCCTTTTTCTCATCCTGTTCTTATGCAAACTTAAATTGCTGCTCAGGCTACTGGTGCATACTGAAACCAATCAAAACAGAAATAAAGCTTAAGGTAGGTGGTTTATGGAACAATCATACAGGACAAATCCGCTGCTACTTCTGGTGATGCTCTTGCTTGGTCTCTTTATTGGCATTGGTGGTGGTGCGGTTGCTGGCGGTTTTACGGCCCTCATGGTCAGTCGACAACAGGCTACCGCCAGCACAGTGCTGGCTCAGCCGGTACGCGCCGAACTCGCAACGACAGAACTCGCGACCCAACCGACCGGCGGAACCGAACGCAGCGCACCGAACACGACGATCAGTCCGGCGGTCGCTGCGGTGCAACAAGTAGGCCCTGCAGTCGTGACGGTGCTCAACCGTAGTGCCACTGGTATGGGCAGTGGTAGCGGGGTGATTGTGAGTGAGGATGGCTACATCATCACCAACAACCACGTTATTCAAGGGGCCACACAGCTTGCCGTCGTCTTTGCTGATAGCAGTCGCCGCGAAGCTGAATTAATTGGGGCCGATGCGCTCAACGATATTGCTGTTATTCGGGTTAACGGCGATATGCCAGCGGTAGCCAGCATTGGCGACGCAGCAGCCTTGCAACCCGGCGAGCAAGTACTGGCGATCGGCAGCCCCCTTGGCAACTTCCGCAACACGGTCACGTCTGGCGTGGTGAGTGCGCTCAATCGTTCGGTTGGCTCGATGGAGGGTCTGATTCAGACGGATGCCGCCATCAACAGTGGAAACAGTGGTGGGCCGTTGATCAACCTCAATGGCGAAGTAGTTGGCATTAACACCCTTGTTGTCCGCAGTGACTTTGATTTCGGGTCAAGTGCGCCGGTCGAGGGCCTCGGATTTGCCGTGCCAAGTACGATTTTTCGTAGTGTTATGGATCAGTTGATCGCGACGGGCGAAGTGCGTTATCCGTTTCTCGGCGTACGTTATCTTCCCATTGATGGCAACGTAGCCGCAGAGTTTGAATTGCCTGTACAAAATGGTGCCTTCATCCAAAGCGGGCTTCGTGGGCAGGCCGCAGTCGAGCCTGGCAGTGCCGCAGACCGTGCAGGCATCCGTGAGGGCGACATTATTACCGCCATTGACAGCGTGCGCATCGACTACAACACCTCGTTGCGCCAGTTACTGCTGCGCCACACGCCTGGTGAGACCGTCAAGGTCACGGTTTTGCGTGATGGGGCCGAAATCACGCTTGACGTTGTCCTCGACGAACGACCTACTGTACGTTGACATTCGGGTTGCCAGCAAACGTCCTGCGCATGGGCCTGCGACCCTTGCGCAGGACGTGGAGGGCTGACGCCCTCACAACTTGCTTGGGGGCCGCAAGCCCCTCAAAAAACCAGAGGACGTTGCCCTCTGGTTTGTGGTATCATACACATGAAGAATCACCAAGACCAAGGAGCAGGATGTGACCTTGATGCTGCTGATCCGGCACGGCACCAATGATTGGGTGCATGGTCGGCTGGCGGGCTGGACGCCCGGGGTGCATTTGAATGAAGAGGGAAAACGCCAGGCCGTTGCCCTGAGTGAGCGACTCGGCGATCTGCCCATTGTCGCATGCTATACCAGTCCCCTTGAACGTTGCGTTGAGACCGCAACCGCCCTGGCACAGCCGCGTGGCTTACCCTTGCGCCTGGTTGAAGGGATTGGCGAAGTACGCTATGGTGAATGGCAAGGCGCCGAACTGAAAGAATTGTATAAACACGAGCTGTGGCCGGGGGTGCAGTACTACCCTAGTGGTACCCGCTTTCCCAATGGTGAATCAATTGGTGAGGCTCAGATGCGCATGGTGCAGGCCCTTGATGGGTTACGTGCGCAGCATCCCAAAGAGATGATTATCGTTTGTTCACATGCTGATTTGATTAAGCTCGCAGTTGCCTATTACGTTGGTATACATATTGACCTCTTTCAGCGCCTGATCATCAATCCCTGTTCTCTGAACGCCATTGCCTTTGAGCCGATGGGGCCACGCCTGCTTGCGCTCAATGATACTGGTTCACTTGAACATCTACGACCAAAACCTGTCCCGCCGCCTGAGCCATCGGCATCTGGTGATGCCAGTGACTCAGCCCCAGCTGTAGAGCAGGAGCATGTCTGAATTTACGTATGACCTGGACGCCGTACAGCGTATTACCGCAGGGGCAGTAGGCCCTCGTGGACAACGTGTCTTTTATGTGCAGGCCCGTCGTGGGGCACGCTTGATCACCCTGGCTGCCGAGAAGGAGCAGGTGCGTGCCCTGGCCGAGGCTATCTCGCGCTTGCTTGATACGCTTGCCGAAAAAAATCCACGCCTCACGACCTCGGATGATCTTTTTGTGGCCGATATGAGCCTTGAAGAGCCGCTTGAACCGGAATTCCGGGTGGCGCAGATGGGCCTTGGCTATGACGCTGAACGGGATTTGGTAATATTGCTAGCGCAAGGGCTTGAAGACGATGACGAGAGCGAGTCCCCAACAGCGCGGCTATCTGCATCGCGCCCCCAGATGCGCGCCCTTGCGATCCACGCAGCCCAGGTGGTCGCCGCAGGACGCCCTATTTGTGGCAATTGTGGGCGCCCAATCGATCCGGTCGGGCATTTCTGCCCCCAACGTAACGGTCACGGCCCCGTCATGACCACACAGTAGGCAGCCCCCTATGGACGAAGAGATGCAACCACAAGAAGTTAGTGTTGCCCGCGTGCTTGAGGCACTTGCTTCAGGGCAGCTTGAGGTTGCCGCTTCGATGCCTTATAGTAGCAACTATACTCTGCTTGCAACCATACAATACGATGGTCTCGAGTTACTCGGGATCTACAAACCAAAACGCGGTGAGCGCCCGCTCTGGGATTTCCCACGCGGGACCCTCTATAAACGTGAGGCCGCTGCCTATGTGGTCTCTGAGGGCCTCGGCTTCGGGCTTGTGCCCCCGACCGTGGTGCGTGATGGGCCGTATGGCGTGGGCACGCTGCAACTCTTTATCTCCAATGATGAAGAGGCGCATCTCTTCACCATGCTTAAAGAGGGTGGCTATGACGCGACAATCCGTCGGCTCTGTGCCTTCGATTGCCTGGTGAATAATGCCGATCGTAAGAGTGGGCACTGCCTCAAAGGTTCGGATCGGCGGCTCTGGGCGATTGACCATGGCCTCTGTTTCCATGTCGAGCCAAAACTGCGCACGGTGATCTGGGATTTTGTTGGTGAACCCTTGCCGCCTGATGTACTCGATGGCTTGTGTCGCCTGCGTAGCCGCTTTGAGGCTCAGGATGATGTGGTTGACGTGCTTGCTAGCCTGCTCGACAAGAGTGAGATGCGCGCCCTGCACCGTCGCCTGGATCGTTTGATCACCACTGGCGTCTTTCCAGCCCCTGGCCCTGGCCCTAACGTGCCCTGGCCCCCTGTGTAGCAGGATGCCTCCGGCGGGGGATGTCTGTGGGGTGCCATCTTGCGTTGCTGGTCGCACAAGCCAGCTACGCTGGCCTGTGCGACCAGCAACGCAATGGGGCTGGAGGGATTATGCTCAATTCTAGCGATCATCGTTTGCTCCAGCGTGAATATCTGCTCCAGATTAGCCGGGCGATGACAGCACAGCTCGATCTGCTGAGTGTGCTCTCATTGACGATTGGCTATGCCGTCGAGATGACGGCGGGAACGTCGGGCCTCATTGCTCTCTATGATGAAGAGACAGGTGATGAGTTGCGCATCCGGGCCTCGTCAGGCTTGCCACGGAATGAATGGCCTGCTTTTGCCCGCCTCTTGACGTTGCCTCCGTCTGAGCTTGGACGCCGTGGCGACGTGGTGCTGCGCGAGGTGGCGACTGATACCGGTTTGACCCTGCGCCAGATGATTGCGTTGCCTCTGACCCTCCGCGATACGCCCGTCGGGGTAATCTATGTCTTCCGGGCGGCGCTCAATGTTGCTTTCTCGGCTGATGATCGGCAGGTGCTGCAGGATTTTGCGGACCAGGCGGCGATTGCCGTCTCGAATGCGCGCCTCTATCAGAGTGTCCTGCGCGAGAAGCAACGCCTCGATGCCATTATCGAGCAGTCGGCTGATGGGGTGATGATTATTGATAGCCGCTGGCGCATTACGACGTTTAATAAAGCGATGGAAGCCTTGACAGGCTGGAGTCGCGAAGAGGCGCTCGGGCGCCCCTGTGCCGAGGTGCTCGCGATTGAAAATGGGCAAGGTGTCAATATCTGTCTCACCGATTGCCCGCTCCAACGCCTGCCCTTTGCAGCAAATCCTGTCGTTGAAGGGCGGATGCTTACCCGTGATGGCCGGTCGCTGTTTGTGCAGAGCCGCTATGCGCCGCAACGCAGTAGTCAGGGTCAGTTTCTTGGGGCAATTGCCAATATCCGTGACATTACCGCGCAGAAGCAAGACGAAGAGTTGCAGAGTACCTTCATTTCGGTGATTTCACACGAGTTGAAAACCCCAGTAAGCATTATTAAAGGCTATGCCGGAACCCTACGACGCGACGATGCTACCTTCAGTGCGCAACAGTACCGCGATGGCCTTGCGGTGATCGAGGAAGAGGCCGACCGCCTTGCTCGTCAGATCCAGGATCTCCTGGATGTTTCGCGTTTGATGGCCGATGGAACACGGCTTGAGATAGCGGATTTCCCGTTGCCGATCCTTGCCAGCGATGTGGTGCGTAGCTTTGCCCCCACCGCCGGCGAACAGTTTGAGTTCGAGTTGCGGTTTCCCGAGGATATGCCGCCTGTCCAAGGGGATTATGAACGCATCCGTCAGGTGCTCGCCAATTTGGTCTCGAATGCAGTCAAATATAGCCCCGAAGGGGGCATGATCCGCATTGGCGGATGGCCCGATGGCGACCACGCCATCTGCTATGTGAGCGACCAGGGCGTCGGCATTGCCCCAGAAGAGCAAGAGGCGATCTTTCGCCGTTTCTACCGGATTGATACGCGCCTCCGTCGTGAAACCCAGGGCTCCGGGCTGGGGCTTTTTCTCACCCGGGCTATTATCGAGGCCCACGGTGGACGCATCTGGGTCGAGAGCCAACTTGGCAAAGGGTCGCGCTTTAGCTTTACCTTGCCACTCGGACGCCGTAAGTTAGCCGACGAAGCGACGCCGCAATAACGAAGAGCAAGGGATGTTTCAACAGGCAACGTTGACGCTGCTCGGCCTTGTCTTGCTGGGCGCACTCATCTTTGGGCAAACGAGTCTGGCCCTCTTGACGGGCATGCTTCTCGTGACAGCCGGGTTGGCCCGGCTCTGGAGTCGCTGGGCGCTGGTGCGTGTTGTGTATGAACGCCATCTGAGCGAGACCCGCGTTTTTCCGGGCGATGAGCTTACGTTGACGATCAAGGTCACGAATCGCAAACTCTTGCCGCTCGCTAGCTTGCAGGTGGACGATGAACTGCCGGGTAACCTGCAGATCGAAGGTGGAACAGAGCCACGCCGCCTGGGGCGCAGCAATCTGTTGCAGCGCCGCACGAGCCTGCGCTGGTACGAAAGCATCGTCTGGCGCTACCGTATCCGCCTGCGTGCCCGAGGCGCCTATCGCCTCGGGCCGGTGCAACTGCGCAGCGGCGACCCCTTTGGGCTCTATGATTGCGATGCAACGCTTGAGGTCTTTACGCCGCTGCTCGTCTATCCTCGTTTCTTGCCTGTCGAAGAACTGGGCTTGCCCGCACGCAACCCGCTCGGCGATCTCCGCGCACCCTCGCTGTTGCGTGACCCGCTGCGCACCATAGGTGTACGTGACTATAGCCCGACCGATCCGCTGAAAGATGTCCACTGGGCAGCAACCGCCCGTACCGGGAAACTCCAGAGTCGCGTGTATGAACCAGCAACGTCGCGAACCCTGGTCATCTTTCTCGATCTCGACACCTTTGAATTCTACTACGAAGGTATTGATCCTGAACAGGTCGAGCGCATGATCAGTGCGGCCGCGACGGTGGCGCGCCTCGGGCTAGAAGCCCGCGATCCCGTTGGCCTCTATGTCAATGGCATGCCCGCCGAACACGAACATATGGCGCACCTGCCCCCCGGACGGAGCCCCGCCCAGTTTGGCTTGATGATGGAGACCCTGGCGCGTCTGACAACCTACTCGGTGATGCCGATTGGTCGCTTGCTCAACCTCAGCACGACCGAACTGCCACCGGGGGCAACCGTGCTGCTGATTGGCTGTGTCAACAGTGAAGCCACCCGTGCCGCACTCCTTCGCCTGCGCACGCATGGCTACCAGGTGACCTGGCTCTATATGGGCACGGGGCAAGCCCCTGTGGTACCAGGGGTAAAGATTGTTGCAGGAGCCCTGAGTTGCCAGGGTTAGACTATCTGTTGTTGGCGGTTTTTCGCGGCGTAGCCGCGAAAAACCGCCAACAACGATCACTTGCCACAATGTGGTATACTGAGGTATAATCGTATACGGGTGGGGGGTATCTTTAGAGAGATTTAACAAAGGAGTCATGTATATGCATAGCAAAGTTGTCATCATCGGTTCAGGCCCTGCCGGGCTTACGGCAGCGCTTTATGCGGCACGGGCAAATCTTGAGCCACTGGTTGTGCGTGGTTTGCAGCCAGGTGGGTTGATTGCGACCACCTCGGAGGTTGAGAATTATCCTGGGTTTGTCGAGGGCATTGGCGGCTTTGATCTGGCCGATAATATGGAGAAGCAGGCCGCCCGTTTTGGCACGCAGTTCAAAGACACGCTGGTCACCAAGATTGATGACTCGGTGCGTCCGTTTGTCTTGCACACCGACGATGGCGACCAGCTTACCGCCGATACCCTAATCATCTCGACCGGCGCATCGCCACGCAAACTCCACGTTCCTGGTGAAGAGGAACTCGCCAACCGCGGCGTAAGCTATTGTGCGACGTGTGATGGCTTCTTCTTCCGGGGCAAGAAGGTTGTCGTGGTTGGCGGTGGCAACAGCGCCCTCGATGAGGGGCTCTTCCTTACGCGTTATGTCGATGAACTGATCATTGTCCACCGGCGCGATAGCCTGCGTGCCGACCCGGTGCTGCAAGAGCGGGCCTTTGGCAACGAGAAGGTGCGGTTTGTTTGGGACAGCACCGTTGATGCCATTCTCGGTGACGACAAAGTCATCGGGGTACGGCTGCGTAACCTCAAAACTAATGAGACGAGTGAAATCGAGGTGGACGGTGTCTTCCCGTATATTGGACATCTGCCCAATACAAGCCTTTTCACCGATCTGTTAACGCTCGACGAAGGTGGTTACATTGTGACCGATGGTCGACAGCGCACCAACATCCCGGGCATCTTTGCTGCTGGTGATGTGGTGGACCATATCTATCGCCAGGCGATCACCGCTGCTGGTGAAGGATGCCGTGCCGCGATGGAAGCCACCTGGTACCTCGCAGAGCAAGAGCACGCTGCGAAGAAAGCTGCCCAAGCGGAACCAGTCATGGCGCAATAGTAAGGACAGGCTCGAAACTACCGACCACACGGTGTGGTCGGTAGTTTCCATGCTAATGTATTAATCCGCAGCTACATCCTGGGGGACAGCCACCGGCAACGTCACAACCTTACCTGACAGACCAGCTTGTACGGACTGGTCGCTGAAACGTATGGGCTGAAGCGAGTGTTTGTAGACCACCGCAACAGGCCATTTCCCCCAGGCAAGCAGTGAGTCAAGCCCATCTGAGGTTTTGCTGGCCGTCCTGCGCCACCGATATCCTCGTCCATTAAAGGCCGTGATTGTTTGCTCGGTGATCACAATAACACACGTACGCCCAGTTGTGCGTAACTCATGAAATATTCTGAGGATACTGGTATCCGAGAGGGTCACGGGAAGCAGAACGTAATCGGGTTTGCTATCGTTGATACAACGATAGGCATGTTCGCTGTCTACAACCACCTCAATGTCAACAAGAACACGTACATCTTGTAACATTGCGAGATCTGCAGCATCAGGTTTGCCAACAAAGATAGCAGTATAGGCCTTATGCATGGTGGTGTCTCCTGCTTTGGAAGAAACCGGCGGTCGTTGCCAGTCTCTCACTTGTCTCAGAGGCTACATGGCCTCAGATAAGACATGGTGACAAGTTTTTCCCCTCCCATTGTATATTATACCGCAATCGCAAGAACTGTCAGTGAAGGATAGAAAAAGTATAAGTTGCGATTCGATATCCATTCACCCAGAGGTGTACAACATGAATAGGATTGTTTGTGCTGCCTACTATAACGTAGAAACTACTCGTCTTTTGTACGCTCAGCAACCAAGCCGCTGCGCCGCGCATAGGCAACTGCTTCGGCACGGTTCGTGAGATGGAGGCGGCTGAGGATCTGTTTCATATGGTACTTGATCGCCGCTTCGCTGAGGTGAATTGCCTGGGCCACTTCACGGTAGGTGAGCCCTCGCCCAACGAGGCTGAGAATGTTCCGCTGCTGCGGGCTGAGGCGCGCCTCGGCAGTGACTTTGTCAGCTTCCTGGCGAGCCAATTCAACGTCAATGCGCTGGGCCAGTTCCGGGGCAATGGGCGGAGCACCTTGCTCAAGACCCGCCAGGAGCAGAAAGAGGTCGTCGGCTTGCATATTTTTCAGCAAATAGCCGGAGGCACCAGCCTTCAGCGCTTCAAAGAGCAGCGTTTCTTCGGCCGAGACCGTCAAGACCACAATGCGTGCCTCGGGCCATTCGGCGGTGATGCGGCGAGTCGCTTCGAGACCATCGCAACGAGGCATCTGCAAATCCATGACGATCAAGTCAGGTCGCAAAGTTCGTGCAAGCACTTGTGCTTCTTCGCCATCAGAGCCCATGCCAATCACCTGCATACCATGGGCTGTGAGAAAATTCCGCAGACCTTCCAGAAACATCGGATGATCGTCGACAAGCACAACGCGCAATGGATGATGCGGCAGGCTGGCATGCACTTCTTCTTCAACCCGGTCAAGGTGACCGGTTACCAGGATACGCGTGCCCATACCAGGCGCAGTATCAATTTCTAGCCCTCCCCCTAGCTCCCTCGCTCGTTCTTCCATCGTCTTTAGGCCAAAGTGACTTGATCCTGACGGCCCTGAGATGAGTGCAACTGGGTCAGGATTCGCATGTCTATTCCGCACAAAACCCTGCCCATCGTCCTGAATGGTTACAAGCAGCAAGGTACCCTTTCGTTCAAAGGTTACGTCAATGCGTGATGCATGGGCGTGCTGCTCAGCATTGTTCAACGCCTCCTGCAGAATGCGTAACAGATGCAACTGCCCTATCGGCGAGAGCCACGCTTCTTGCCAGGGTTCAGAAGCGTGCAAGGTGAGCGCTAGATTGCTACGTAGCCGAAATTCGTCAAGGGCATGGTTCAACATCTCCCAGAAACCCTGGACAGAGGACTGACGCAGGCCGAGGATAAAGCTACGTACATCGGTATGCCCCTGGCGGGCCGCCTCACCGATATGGCGACAGGCTCGCTCAGCCGCCACGGTATCCTGGTTGCGCAGGAAGGCTTCGAGTGCCTGAGCCTGCAAGTTAATCGACCCAAAGACCTGCCCCAGACTATCGTGCAATTCACGCCCCAGACGATACCGTTCCTCGAGCACGGCGAGCGTACGCTGGTGCCGCAACGCCTGTACCTGCGCCTCTTGACGTTTGCTCATCTCAGTACGTAACTGGGCATTAGAGGCATCAAGCTCGGCGGTACGGTTGGCAACCCGTTCTTCAAGGGTCTGGATCAGATTGGCAAGTTCGGTCGAGAGCCGCTGAAACGCCTTCGTCAGGAAGCCGACTTCGTCCTGATAGTAGACCCGCAAATTGGCAGGATAGCGGCCTTCCTCCATCGCGTGGACTCCCGTCAGCAGGGCATTGAGGGGGCGCAACAGGGTAAACCGGAAAAAGAAGGGAAAAGAGGCAATGATCAAGAGATTCGCGGCAAAGAAGAGTTGCACAAGCGGATAGAGCAAGTTATGCAATTGTTGGCGGTATTCAAGCAGATAATCCTTGACAACCCCGGCTGATCCACTGCTGACAGGCAAACGATCCAGCGTTACCAATTCTGGCCTGGGGCCACGCAGCAGACCAGGCACCGCACCAATCACCCAGGGGTTCGCGGCTGGTGCGTCATTTGGATAGTAGTACAAAACCTCGGGCCGTTCCGCATAGTTGAACTCAAAGACCCCACTAGCATACAAAATGGCCTGAAAGGTATATTCATCGGCAGGCCGATACGCATTGCGAACCCGATCCCAGGTAATGATCAAGCGATCCGAGGCTTGATAGGCAAAGACACCGCCAGGCCCTTCGTAGGGGGCAAAGTCGAGCAAGAGAGCCATCATCAACGGTCTACCCGCACCATAGTGGTACTGGAACGAATTCTCACGGATTGGTTGCCCAAAGCTCACCACACCATCACGACAGGGATAGATCTGCTCGTAGTTCTGCCCAAAAAAGGGGAAGGTAAAGGCAAGCGCAGGGCTACATTCGTACAATCGATCCAGATCCAGTTCAAGTTCTTCGCCTCGCGTGGTGGCAAACTGATAGGAGATCCGAGCGATATCATAGCCGCCTGCGTCATTTGGGGTAAAACGAAGACTTTGCTGGTGGGGAATTTCAACCTCAAAATTCGCTTGACTATTCGCACTCATGATCCAGCCAACAATGCCGAGCAGCCCCATAATCGTGACCAGACTGATCCCGGTCAGCCGCACCACAAACGATGTGGTCTCGGGTTGCGCATTGAGATAACTAATGCTAAACGCAAAGATGATCAAGAGAATCCCGAGCGATACAACGGCATGCGCCACCGTCGCGAAGAACGTTGGATTGTGCAGCAAAATGGTAGGAAGATTGATGAACGCTAGCAAAAAGAAGATGACCGTAAAGTTACGTACCGCATGCGCTTCAAGATTGGTAGGGTTCACAAGGGGAACAAACCAGCGCAAGCATCCTCTGTCGCTAGGGGGTGGCACGAGCAGGTACAGCTGGCGCACAAGAACCAGCGGCACCCACAAGAAGATTCCCACCAACAGATAATCCAGTTGCTCACTGCGATACCAGACAGTGCCTTGCGCAAGGTTCCAGAAACGCTCCACGGCAAAGTCGGCTTCGATGAAGGTATAGATGATGCTAAGGGCAAGGACAACCAGCGCTTCGATGCGCCAGCGCGGGGGAAGCGAGGGGAAATGATAGGCAAACTGCAACAAGAAGATGAGGGCAATGCCAAGCAAACTATTCTGCAACACTACGCTATAGAAGCGTGGGGTTGGCATGACACTGACTTCAAACCAGCGCGAGCCGAGAAAGATGGTGATGGCAACGAAAAAGCTCGCCAGCAGCCAGGTATAGCGACGCCCCGAGCGCAATGCCGTGACAACCAGATAGCCACTGATGAGGGTCGTGAGCAGAATCTGGTTGAGATAGACAAGCCCGTTTGGCGTCAGATAGAATTGCACTACATTTAGAACCCGGCCACTGTCTGTACTTGACTGAGCACGCCCAGAATGATGTTCGGGAAGAGACCAAGGATGATCAGACCAGCGGCGGCAATCACGACGGCGGCAGTGATCCCGGGCGGCGCCTCTACAGGGGTCTCAGCGGCTGGCGCTTCCATAAACATGGCTTTGAGCAACCGCAGGTAGTAGTAGAGACTGATGACCGTGGTCAAGACCGCGATCACAACGAGCCACTCGGCACCAGACTGCCAACCCACCATAAAGACATAGAATTTGGCGAAGAAGCCCGCCAGCGGCGGAATGCCAGCGAGCGAGAGGACGCAGATTGCCATCAAGACGGCCAACCCAAGGTTGCGCCGCGCCAATCCGTTCAGATCGGCAATCTCATCGCCACCAACGGCCATACTGACCGCCGCCAGCGCCCCGAATGCTCCCAGGTTGGTCAGGGTATACACGATCAGGTAGTAGAGCAGGGCGACCGTGCCCTGGTCACGGTCAAAGGTCTGCGGGGCTGCCCAGGCGACAAACGCCAGCAACACAAAGCCCGCCTGGGCCACACTCGACCAGGCAAGCAGCCGCTTGGCGTTGGTCTGCGGCAAGGCCGCCAGGTTACCAACAATCAAGGTCAACACGGCCAGCAGCGCCAACGCACTTGTCCAGCCACTCAATTCACCCCAGACTGCCGTTCCGGTCAAGCCAGGGAAGGCGGTCGTGAGCAAGCGCAAAAGCAGAATGAAACCAGCCATCTTCGAAGCCGTCGAGACAAAGGCCGTGATGGGCGTCGGCGCACCCTGATAGACATCGGGCGACCAGCCGTGGAAGGGCACAACGGCAAGTTTGTAGCCAAGGCCGGCAATCATAAAGATCATGCCCAGCGTCAAGATGCCCTGATTGTCGGCGATGCGGGCTAGCGAAGCAATCTGGGCAAATTCGGTCAGATTGTTGCCCAGGCTATTGCCTGCCAGCGCACTGGCCGCAAAGCCATAGGTCAGACTCATTCCATAGAGCAGAATGCCCGACGAGAGCGCACCAAAGAGAAAATATTTCATGCCCGCTTCCGACGAACGCATGTCGTTGCGGAAGTAGCCGGCCAGAATATACAGCGGTATGCTGGTCAATTCAATCGCCAGGTAGGCGATAATCAGTTCGGTCGCCCCGGCCATCAAACACATGCCCAGGGTCGCAAAGAGGATCAGCGCATAAAACTCGGCGGGATGCGTCGTGGGCCGATAGTCCAGACAGAGCAGACTCGTCAGCAGGGCAGCCCCGATCAGGGTCAGACGACTGATCATCGTCAGATGATCCGTCGCAAACGCACCGGTGATCGGCTCACCGACTGGCCCACCCGCCTGCAGGTTGCGCACAATGTTGGTAAAAAAGTTTGGTGCTGCGGTCTCGGGGATGACGGTAAAGGGGATATAACCACTCTGCACGAGGGCAATGACAAAGATCAAGCCCAGACCAATCGCAGTGAGCGACGCTGACGAGCGTACCCGTTCAAGCTGGGCCTCTGGCGTACGGCCCCATTTCTCAAAAATATCTGAGCCGAGCACCAGCAGCGCCAGCACCAGCAAGAGAATCTCGGGCAACAGCCGCGGGATATCAGTAATCTGAAACACGTCTTATCTCCCCGCGAGGGTAATCCCCTCCAACTGGGCCACAATCGGCCGCACCCCGACATCAATTAGTTCGGTCAGGATCGCCGGATAGAGCCCGACGCCAATCAGGATCAAGACCAGGATCGTTGCCCCGGTATACTCTTGCCAGGTCAGTTTCGACAGTTTGAGCAGTTCAGGATTTTTGACTTCATCGAAGAAGACCGCCCAGACCGCCCGCAGAATATAGGCTCCGGTGATGGGAATCGAGAGCACGGCGATCACCGCCACAAGTGGATAACGCTCCCAGACACCCAGGAAGATGATGAATTCGGCCCAGAAACCGGCCAACCCTGGCATGCCCATCGACGAGAGGCCAGCGATGATGAACATAATCGTCGCAAAGGGCATCACTTTGTAGAGGCCGCCCAGTTCGGGCAACTGACGGGTGTGGGCGCGCTCGTAGATCATCCGGCCCACCACCGAGAAGAAGAGCGCCGTCATCACCCCGTGGGCAAACATCTGCAACACAGCCCCCATCAAGGCGAGTTGCGTTCCTGCCGCGAGGGCCAGCATCACGAGGCCCATATGGCTCACCGACGAATAGCCAATGATATACTTGGCATCGCGCTGCGCCATCGCAATCGTCGCCCCATAGACCACATTGAGCAGAGCGAGGCCAGCCACGACGGGCAACCAGGTATTGGCCCCGGCGGGCATCAACCACATCGCGGCCCGCAGACAGCCATACGAGCCAAGCTTCATCAACACGCCGGCGTGCATACTGACAGCCGTTGGGGCCGCCACGTGCCCCGTCGGGCTCCAGGTATGAAACGGGAACATACCGGCCAGCACCGCAAAGCCGAGAAAGAGCATCGGGAAGAAGATGCGCTGCACATCACCGGCCAGGGTCACATTCTCTGCCAGCACGATCATATCAAACGTGCGCAACCCTGAACCAAAATAGAGCGCCAGCATGCCAATGATTACCAGGGCGCTGCCAGCCATCAAAAAGAGGGTCAACTTCATCGCGCCATACTCTTTGCGCGTACTGCCCCAGATGCCGATCAGCAGGTACATTGGCAAGACAGCGAGTTCATAGAAGACAAAGAAGAGAAAGAGATCGAGCGAGACAAAAACGCCATAGACGCCGGTCGTGAGCAGCAGCAGCAACACCCAGTACTCTTTGACCCGCGTATCAATATTCCAACTCATCAGGGCACCGGTAGAGATCACAATGCCATTGAGCAAGATCATTGGCAGACTGATGCCATCAACACCAAGCTGGTAACTGATGCCAAGCTGGGGCATCCAAGCAAGACGCTCGACAAACTGAAATCCTGCCCGCCCCGGCTCATAGGCCAGAAAGACGAGCAACGAGAGCACCAGCGAGGTAAACGCAAAAACTGCCCCCACCCAGCGCATGGCCTCCTTTTGCTGATGAGGAATGAGGGCAATGATCACGACTGGCACGGCCATACTCAGCCAGATCAGGCTTAGCCAGGGAATATCAGTTGCGAGCGTGAAGAGTCCCATATGCTTCTTTCATCTCTTGATGGCAACAGACCCCGCCGTCACCTTAGGTATGCAACACCTGTTGAAAGATCGCCACCAGTTCCGTGACAGCTACATTGCCCAGTTCCATAATGGGGGCAGGATAGACCCCAAGCACCAGCAAGATAGCGAGCAAAGGCAAGAGCACACCCATCTCGCCGGGGCGCAGGTCGGCCAGGCGATCCCAGCGATCGTTGAGTGAACCAAGGAAGATGCGCTGGAACATGAGCAACAATGCCAACGCAGTGACAATCAGGCCAATGACGGCCAGGCCGGTAAAGAGCGGGAGCGTCGCCCAGGCCCCCCGGAAGATAAAGAATTCGCCAACAAAACCAGCCAGACCAGGCAGGCCCAGGTTGGCAAACATCGCCGTACCCATCACGCCGGCAAAGGCAGGCGCAACGACGCGCAGCCCCCCAAAATCACTGAGGCTCCAGCTTCCACTGCGCAGATAGAGCAGGCCGGCCAGATAAAAGAGGGCACCTGTGCTGAGCCCGTGGGCGACCATCTGCATGACTGCGCCATTAAGGGCAATCGCCCGGCTATCAAGGCTCGCCATACCAGGCATCGCCGCAGCGGCGGCAATGGCCAGCATCACATAGCCCATATGGTTGATCGAGGTATAGGCAATCAGGCGTTTGATATCACCCCCGGTATTCGCCAGCGCCCCAAACGCACCAGCCACAATGCCAATCAGCGCCAACCCACCCATCACCGGGGCAAAATACTGGCTGGCATCGGGCACCAGCGGCAGCATAATGCGCAGCATGCCATAGGCACCCATCTTGCTCATCACCGCACTAAGCAGAATACTCCCCGCAATTGGGGCTTCAGTATACGCATCGGGCAGCCAAGTATGGAAGGGCCAGACGGCAAGCTTGATCGCAAACGCAATGAAGATCGCCCAGAAGGCAATGCTGGTATAGAGCAACGGGTAGCGCCCGAGCACATTGGCGACCCCAAGATGATCCATATAGGCAAAAATAATCTCGCGCAACGTCCCTGTGACACCCTCAACCGGCAGACCCTGACCAATGCGGCCAAGATCAACCAGATTAAAGGTCGGCAACCCGGCGTAGCGCATCGCCAGATAGATCACCTGGAAGAGCAACAACATCCCGAGCGAACCAGCCATCGTATAGATAAAGAACTTAAAGGCCGCATAGCGCCGATTGTCACGTCCCCAGTTCTGGATCAGGAAAAAGGCCGGGACGAGGCTGAATTCCCAGAAAATGAAGAAGAAGAAGAAATCGAGCGCCAGGAAATACCCAAGCATCGCCGCTTCGAGCAACAAAAGCAGCGCATAATGGGCCTTGACCCGATCGGTGACCCCCATCGAGGCCATGCCCGCCACGGGGGCCATCACCACCGTCAGCAGCACCAGGGCCATACTCAACCCATCCACCCCAAGGAAATAGTCAACGCGCACCGCCCTGATCCACGGCATCTTCTCGACCAGTTGCACGGCACCCTGCCCCGCCGCCGCCGCATCAGGCTCAAAAAGGGCCCAGACAACCATCGCCAGAGCCAGGGGCACACCCATCCAGGCGGTGGCCCCGATGCGCACCAACCGATCATCCATGCGAAGCCAGCCCGCCAGGCCGACGAGGGCAATGCCGAGGAGCGGCGACAGCAGCAGCAGCGTTAGCCACGGCATGCCGTCGGGCGAAGGGATAAGATACGATGGCAAAGACATGAAACCACCTGTGACACGACAACCCGGTGAGCGCATGCACTCCTCAGATCATCAGGCCGCTCATCAAAGCACGTAGAGATAGACCAGGGCCAGGATAACGGCCCCGCCAAAGACATAGACGATATAGTCCTGCGCCTTACCAGTTTGCAGCCGACGGGCGCGTTTGCCAGTTGCGACGGTGCCATCAGCGACCGCATCAGGGCCATCATTGAGCACCGTGTCGTCAACAATGAAATTGAGTCGCCCGACAAAGAGGGTCACGCGCCCAATGCCATTGATGATGCCATCGAGAATAGCTTTGTCAAGCCACGCCCAGGCGAGGGCAAGCAGGGCCGTAAAACGCACGATGCTCGCCTGATAGAACTCATCGACCCGATATTTCTCGTTCAGCAAGCCAAAAACCCCAGGCGCACGCACATCAAGCGGGTCGCGTTCTTGCGCCGTCTTAAAGGCGGTCCCATAGAGTGTCCAGCCTGCCGCGATGCCGCCAAAAGCAATGAGCAACGAGATCCCGGCAACAAGCAGACTAAAACTCGCTGGCTCTTGCCCCCAGAGATCGTTGAGCCAGTGGCCGCCAGGAATGCTGAAGGGCAGGTTGAAGAGGCCACCCAGGGCGGCAAAACTCGCCAGGATGACCAGTGGCGCAATCATCAACGGATCTTCGTGCCAATGCGCCCCCGTATTGGCATGATGTTCGTTGTGACCATGCTCGTCGTCATGGTGGGCGTGGCTGGCTTTGTGATGCCCGGAACGACGTTCAGGGTTGACATAGACCACTGGTTGTTCACCGCGAAATGCACCAAAGAAGACGAGCCGCCACTGGCGCGTCATATAAAACGCCGTCAGGAACGCAGCCACTGCCAGGACGGTAAAGACCACCCAGTGACCACCCTTGAACGCATCGGCCAGGATCTCATCTTTGCTCCAGAAGCCGGCGAACGGCACCACCCCGGCCAGCGCCAGGAAGCCGAGCGTGTAGGTCCAGAACGTCCAGGGCATCCGTGTGCGCAAGCCACCCATATTGCGAATATCCTGGGCTGTTTGCTGAGCCGCGTACTCATCTTTGTGGTGCAGATCCGCAATCCGGGGAGTCGCCTCCATCCCGTGGATGATCGAGCCCGAGCCAAGGAAGAGCAGGGCTTTGAAGAAGGCGTGGGCAAGCAGGTGGAACATCCCGGCGACCCAGCCGCCAATGCCAATGACGGCCACCATAAAACCAAGCTGCGACAGCGTGCTATAGGCGAGGATGCGCTTGATATCATACTGCGCAACCGCAATTGTCGCCGCAAAGAGCGCGGTGAAGGCCCCGATAAAAGCAACCACCGCCAGCGCCGTGCCATTGTCGGCCTCGAAGATCGGGAAAGTACGAGCGAGCAAAAAGACACCTGCCGAGACCATCGTCGCCGCGTGGATCAGCGCCGACACGGGTGTCGGCCCCTCCATCGCATCAGGCAACCAAACGTGCAACGGAAACTGCGCCGACTTGCCGACCGTCCCACAAAAGATGAGCAAGGCAATGCCCGTTGCGTGGCTCAGGCCAACTGCGCTTGTCTCACTACCAATGCGGGCCAGGAACTCGGGGTTAAAGATCTCGCCCGGAGCCGTACCGAATGCGAGGCTCCCTGCCTGAGTATAGAGATAGACGAGGCCGAGCAGCATCAGCACATCGCCAATGCGGGTAACAATAAAGGCCTTGATCGCGGCCCGATAGGCCTGCGGGCGCTCATAGAGGAACCCGATCAAGAGATAGGAACAGAGGCCCATCACCTCCCAGGCCATAAAAAAGAGCAAGAGGTTATCGGCCATTGCCATCAGCAGCATAGCGGCCGTAAAGAGCGAAATAAAACTAAAGAAGCGACTCTGACGGGCATTGCTCGCCATATAGCCCAGCGAGAAGAGGTGGATGCAGGCCGAGGTGATCGTCACCATCGCGAGCAAGGCAGCAACCGGGGTATCAACATAGATCCCCATCGCAAAACTGGTGGTACCAGTGGGTGCCCAGACAAACCGTTGCACCACATTGGGCTCGGGGAAGGCAAACGCTTCTTTGCTCTTCTCACTGTGGGTCGTAGCTTCACCGTGGGCATCTGCTTCGCCATGGCCGGCCAACTCAAGCGTCACCAGTTGACCGTCGCGCAAGGCAAACCCCTGGGCTGAGGCAGCGAGCAACCCAACGGCCAGCAGCGTCGCCAGGGCCATCAGGCCAATCGTCGTCCAGCCACTTGCCACCTTGCTCTGGCGCAACGGCGTGAAGGTAATCAGAACACATCCCAGAAGCGGGAGGGCCGGAATAAGCCATGCATAC
The DNA here is from genome assembly GCF_004762035.2 of Candidatus Chloroploca mongolica. Lineage (GTDB taxonomy): Bacteria > Chloroflexota > Chloroflexia > Chloroflexales > Chloroflexaceae > Chloroploca > Chloroploca mongolica. The sequence continues at coordinate 67,258 of NZ_SIJK02000028.1, forward strand.
TGGAGAAAAAAAGCCATTGCGGTGCCGTCACCCCTTCATTGACGCGACATTATCCACATTCGAGGTGAGCCAGGTACGATAGATCGCAATGATCATCGCCAGGCCAACGGCAGCCTCGGCGGCGGCCACCGTAATAATGAAAATCGCAAAGGTCTGCCCAACCACAAAGCCCGGCTCAAGGTAACGCCAGAAGGCCACGAGATTGATATTGACCGCATTAAGCATCAACTCGACGCCCATCAACACACTGACCATATTGCGCCGGGCGAGGGCACCAAAGAGGCCAATGCAAAAGAGCGCTGCCGCAACCATCAAGACAGCTTCAAGCGGAATTGCGTTCGTCATCCTTGCTCTCCATCAGACATCGGGGCCGCCTGGGGTGACGGTGCCCGCTCACCAGTCGCAGGTGGGCGAGCGGGCTTCTGCCGTTTACGCACTTCATGCTCTTCAGCCAGGGTCAAGACCCGACGGCGGCGAGCGCGCTCTTCAAAGGCAATCACAATCGCCCCAATCAGGGCGACCGTCAACAAGACGCCGGCCACCTGAAATTGAAGCATATACGAAAAGACAAAGCCCCGGCCCAGGTCTTCAACCCCCGCCAGCACCTCGGGCGGGGCAGGGCTACCAGGGGTTGCAACAGCGGGCGGCGGCACATTCCAGGTATGGGTAAAGATCGTCGGCACCAGCACCGCACCAAAGAGGGCCACGCACACAAGCGCCGTCACCACGAGGCGCCACCCACTCACCATATAGCGTGCGCCTTCACTCTCGCGGGTCAGCATAATCGCAAAGAGAATCAGGATCGAGATCGCACCAACATACACAAGCACCTGCGCAACAGCAATAAACTCGGCCTCAAGCAAGAGATAGAGCGCCCCAACGCCAAAAAAGCAGGCGATCAACCAGAGCGCCGCATGGATAACATTGCGTACTGAAACGACCATCACCGCCGAGCCGACGATCAAGGCCGCCAGGAGTCCGAAGATTAGCTGAATGAGCGTATTCATAGAGCCTACATCTTACCGCGGTAGCGCAAGGCTCTCGCGCAGTTCATCAACATCAAAGCGATTACGTGCGGCCTGGGCACTATTATATATGCGGGCGACGATCACGTATGCAGCGCCATTGAGCACAAGCGTGGTAACAAACGCCACCCCCCAGCGCAGCATGGGCGACCAACCCTCCACCAGACCAAAGCCATCGGCCACACCCCAACTCGTGACGGCAACCCAAATCGCCGCACTGAAGACATTGACGAGGGTGAGCGGGATCAAAAACTTCCACCCAAAGTCCATCAACTGATCAACCCGCAAGCGCGGATAGGCCCCACGGATCCAGATCATCACAAAGAAGAAGAAATAGGTCTTGGCCAAGAAATAGAAGACCCCGAGCACCCCAGCCAGCAGATTGAAGATCCAGCTTCCATCAGGGTTGGTGGGCGAAATTGCCATGCCATAGAGCCACCCAACGCCGGGGCCTTGCCAGCCACCAAAAAAGATGACCGCCGCAATCGCACAGAGCAGGAAATTCAGGATGTACTGCGCCAGATAAAAGAGCCCGAACTTCATCCCACTATACTCAGTCATATAGCCAGCGACGATCTCTGAATCAGCTTCGGGAATATCAAACGGCGTACGCTCGCCTTCGGCCAGCGCCGCAATGAAAAAGCACATGAAGGCAAGCAGACCCACCGGGGTAAAGATCAACCAGCCGAGGCCCAGATCTGGAACGCCAGCTACATCGTTGGTACTAATAAAGAGGCCACCCTGCGCATTGATCAGGCTCACCACCGAGAGTGTGCCGGTCATCATTACAATCGCCAGGAGGCTCAAGACGGCGGGGATTTCATAACTCACCATCTGGGCAACGGCACGCATTGCGCCGAGCAAGGCGAACTTGTTATTAGAAGCCCAGCCGGCCATCATCAAGCCCACGGCACTGATCGAGGAGATCGCAAAGAAGAAGAGCAGGCCCGTATTAAGATCAACCGGCACCATGCCCGGCCCCCAGGGCAGCACAGCAAACATAAACATCGTGGGGGCCACGACCACAATCGGGGCCAGCAGATGCACTCGCTTGTCGGCGGCATCGGGAACAATATCCTCTTTCGTGAACATCTTGACGCCATCGGCGATCGGCTGAAAGATCCCCTCTGGGCCAACACGGTTGGGACCTATGCGATCCTGCATACGTGCGATCGCCCGACGCTCGTAATAGGTAAAAAAGAGCATCTGGAAGGGAGCGACGGCAAAGAGCAGCGTTGCCACCAGCACATAGCCAATCAGGCTGATGAGCCACGAAGGCCAGCCAAATCCAAGGGTGCTATTAATCAGACCATCAAGGATGTCGTACATCCGGGGCTCCTTCGCATCCGTTCACAGGACTAGCGCAAAACAAAGCTCGCCATCAAGAAGGCCAGGTAAACTGGCAAGGCCAGCAGACCAACCACATTGCCCCAGCCTGCAAGGGTTGCATTGCCGGTGGCTTTCATCAAGCACATTGCGGAAAGCAACACCCAGGCCAAGCTGTGGCTCCAGCGCACTAAGAAGAAGCGTAGTGGCGCAGCATCAGCAACCCGGTCGCGGGGCCAGATGAACACATAGAGCAGGGCGACAGCTAGGCACATCATAGCCCAGACTACGAAGGGCAGATTGAACCAGCCACGCTCCATACCTAATTCCTCTCGGTCTCATTATCCTCAGCAGCAGCTTTCTTGGCGGCATTCGCAGCGCGGATCGCCGCCAGTTTCGCCGCTTTCTCATCAACCGGGGCGGGCTCGGCGGGCGGCACTTCAGCGGCGGGGGCAGTGCCAGCCTGTTTCGCGGCATTCGCGGCGCGGATCGCCGCCAGTTTCGCCGCTTTCTCATCAACCGGGGCGGGCGGCACTTCAGCGGCGGGGACCGTGCCAGCCTGTTTGGCGGTATTCGCGGCGCGGATCGCCGCGAGTTTGGCCGCCTTCGCCTCGGCGGGAGAGAGTTCGGCAGCGGCGGGCGGGGTTTCAGCGGGAGTTGCGCCTGACTGTTTGGCAGTATTGGCCGCCTTGATCGCCGCGAGCTTGGCCGCTTTCTCTTCAGGGGTCAGCTTACGGGCCTCGGCGGGCGGGGCGGCAGCAGGAGGCGCAGCAGGGGCTGTCGGTGGCGGGGGCGGCGCAGCCGCAGCGGCCGCCGCGAGTTCAGCCCGGCGAGCAGCGATACGGTCAACGAGGTGCGGCGCAATGCCAATCACATCGGGGCGGCGCTTGATATTGCCCTGGAGTTTCTTGTACGCCCCGGCCTTCGCCTCTTCCCAAAGCGTTGGCGCAATGCTTTGATAATAACTAACCGGACGATTGAGTTCCTGCTTATGCACCGTCAGACTGGCATGGTCAGACGTTGACAACTCAAAATGATGATCCATTTTGATTGCATCAAACGGACAGACTTCAGCGCAGAATCCGCAACTCATACAGGCATCATACTCGATGATGAACTCAGCGACGGATGGAACTGCCTTGCCGGTCGTCGTATCTTTCGCCTGGGTCATATGAATGACCTGAGGCGGACAGATACGCTGACACTGGAAACACGAGGTACAGAACTCGTGCCCGGTCTCATCATCAAAGAGCAAAATCGGCATATTGCGATACGCCTCGGGCAAGTTGGGGCGTTCATCGGGATACTGCTCGGTAAACGTCCCGTGAATATCGCTAAAATCGCGATTCTGGCGAAACGACTCACGCCAGTGTTTCCAGACAACCCCAAGGCTATCGAGCAGACCCATACCGGGCACAGCGCGGCGGCGTTGCGAACCACGCGCAACCTCAACAACCTCGCCACGTTGGATCGTAATGGTCATGAACTATCGCTTTCCAGTGGTCAGGCGCAGCAACACCCTACCGATCGACTTCACCCATCACAATATCAATGCTACCGAGAATGACGACCACATCAGCAACCTTGTACCCCCGACACATATCACCGAGGGGGGTCAAATTGATAAAAGACGGGGCACGCACCTTATAACGATAGGGCTTGCCACTGCCATCGCTAACCAGATAAAACCCGAGCTCACCCTTGGGCGACTCGATCCGGGCATAGACATCGCCAACGGGGGGGCGCACATTCTGGCGGGCTTTGGGATTAATATGACCGCCCTGGGCATCGGGTAACTGTTCGAGCACCTGTTCAAGAATGCGTCGGCTCTGGCGCATCTCTTCGATACGAACGAGAAAGCGGTCATAGACATCGCCGACGGTACCAACGGGTACATCAAAATCAAAACGATCATAGACGCTATAGGGTTCGGCCTTGCGCACATCATAGGGAATACCCGAACCACGGAGGACAGGACCCGAGACGCTATAGGCAAGCGCGAGGTCACGGGGAAGGATACCGATCCCCTCGGCGCGTTGCATCAGGATCTCATTTTCACGCAAAAGGCGTTCAAGTTCATCAACAAACGCAGGCATCGCCTGCAGCAACTCCTTCAAGCGCGGGATAAAATCGGGCGGAAGATCGCGCACGACGCCCCCAAAGCGGAAATAGTTGCACATCAAGCGAGCCCCCGAGGCCGACTCAAAGAGATCGAGGATCTTCTCGCGCTCACGCATCCCAAAGGCGAGCTGGGTCTGCCACATGCCCATATCATTAATCAGAAAACCGAGCGCACCGGCGTGATTAAGAATACGGGTCAACTCAACCATCATCACCCGCAGATACTCGGCGCGTTCAGGCACCTCAATGCCAACCATTTTCTCAATTGCCATCGCATAGGCTTGATTATTTGCCATTGAATTAAAATAATCAAGGCGATCGGTATAGGGCATATTCTGAAGATAGGTATTTTGTTCAGCGATCTGCTCGTGATTGCGATGCAAATAACCAAATACCGGCTTCAGATCCGTAATCGTCTCACCATCAACGGTAACGATCATACGGAAGACCCCGTGGGTCGAGGGATGTTGCGGCCCAATATTAATCTGGAGTTCTTCGGTCTTGAGCATAGCAGTTCTTTGCTTGGAGATCGGCCATCAGCGCCCAACCAGGGGTTACTCATCGGCACCGATATACTTATCACCCTGTTTCGGAAAATCTTTCCGCATCGGAAAGCCCTCGAATTCATCCCACATATAGATACGTCGCAAGAAGGGATGGCCGACAAAGACAATGCCGTAGAGATCAAACGCCTCACGTTCGTGGAAATTCGCCCCGGGCCAAGCGGGGGTCAACGAAGGCACCTCGGGATGGTCGCGGGGAATACGCACCTTGATAGTCAGGCCCTCGCCGCCTTCGACATGGTAAAAGCGATAGACGAGTTCAAAGAGATCATCGGCGAGGTAATCAACCACTGCGATATCAGAGAGATAGGCATACCCGAGCAGATCGCGGAGATAACAGGCTGCCTCGACCAATCTGCTGGGCGCAACGAGCGTATCACTGGTCAGGAAAGCACCAGGTTGAGGCCCGTGGGTTGGAGCAGCAGCAACCTGCAACGGAACTGCTTCGAGCACAGCACCGGGGAGATCGCGGGCCATACGCTCACGCAAATCTGCAGCATCAAGCCTCGGCATTGCCCACCTCACCACGTTTCAGGTCATCGGCGGCGATTTCGGGGGCCATACCACGCGCCTTGAGCGGATGTTCCAATTCCACCGTGGGATCCATAATCGGAAAATGGCGCACAATCTCGGGATGCTCAAGGCGGCCACTCTTCATTTCACCAAACTCAGGCGCGGTATACGCACTCACCAGGGGCAAGCCACCAACGGGGTCAACAAGGCGACCATCGATCTCGAGGCCCTGAGCGCCAAAGGTGGGCACAGGAAAATCGGTCGTCTGGGGCTTGGCACCTTCGCCATACCAACGCACACGCCCGAGTTTCTGGCGATCAATCTGATCCTGCAGGGTGATCAACGCGTGGAGCAGGGCCTCGGGGCGGGGTGGGCATCCTGGCACATAGACATCAACAGGGACGAGCAAATCAATCCCGCGCAAGACATTATAGCCATCGCGGAACGGCCCGCCCGAGGTTGCGCAGGCCCCCATCGAAATGACATACCGCGGCTCGGCCATCTGGTTATAGAGGCGCACCACCTGCGGAGCCATCTTCTTGGTGACCGTCCCGGCGACAATCATCAAATCGGCCTGACGGGGGGAAGCACGAAACAACTCGGCCCCAAAACGTGCCACATCATAGCGACTCAGCCCAAAGGCCATCATCTCGATCGCGCAGCAGGCCAACCCAAACGCCATAGGCCAGATCGACGAACGCCGCCCCCAATTATAGAAGCGGTTCACCGTAGACAAAAAGACACCCTGTCGCTCAAGATCGAGTTGCAACTCGTGCTCATTGGTCATAGGGAAAACGATTTCCAGGGGCATCACCCGGCAGAGTGCCGAAGCGCGAACCCAATGTTAGATCCACTCAAGAGCGCCTTTGCGCCACTCATAGACCAGACCAGCAAAGAGCATCAACAAAAAGACGGTTGCCACCAGAAAGCCATAGAGACCCATCTGGTTGAAGGCCACCGCCCAGGGGTAAAGGAAGACAACCTCGATATCGAAGATCACGAAGGCAAGGGCATAGAGGTAATATTGCACCTTGAACTGGACGCGAATATCGCCAATTGCCTCAAGGCCACACTCATAGGTAGCCTGTTTAATCGGGGTTGGACGTTTTGGACGGAGCAGAAATGCAAGCACCAGTGGTGCGAGAGGAAAAGTCACCGCTGCGATAAAAAACAATCCGATGAAGGCATAGTTAGCAAGCACGGCCGCCTCCCCCCTGGTATTGCCCTCTCCGGTGAAAACTAGGGCAAGTATAGCACAGATTGTCATTGGGCCGCAATGGAGACCTGCGGCGATCTATCGCATTAGAATGCCCTGGAGGTACGATAGTCGCTTTTATATTTTTCTGGAATGATATTGATATTCAAATTACACATATCGCAATTCCTCACGAGTTTCGTTGTAGGCTTAAGCGAGCTTTAATTCAATGCGGCCCACCCGTACCACATCACCCGAATGGAGTTCAGTTGCAGCGCGGACTTCGAGGCCATTGAGGAAGGTACCATTGGTACTACTCAGATCTTCGAGCGACCAGACATCACCCTGAAGGATCAGGCGAGCGTGCTCACTGGAAAGAAAGGTGTCGTTGAGCGAGATATGCGCATCAGTGCTACGACCTATAATGGTCGTCGGGCTCAGGGGAAAGCTCTTGCCCACGGGCACCCCCGGCTGACTCGAACTACTCACCACCAGATAGCCATAGCGTGAGGGGGGCAACGAGCCAACCGTCGTGCGCACCTGCAAATCGCGGGTAACCACACGGACAACCTGCCACAGAAAAAGATAGAGCAGGAAGACCACAGCAAAGCGTAACAGAAATATGATCACACTGATTGAGATATTCGCAAGATCAAACATAGCGGGTGGAGGACAACCTCAGATAAGCAATAGCGCACACATTCCGCTTGAAAGCAACCCTGATAGAACAGCAAACTCAGGCATCACGGAAGGTCAATTCAAGCCCGCCAAGCGAAATGACATCGCCATCACGTAGTTCTTTTTCAGCAATACGTTCGCCATTAACAAAAGTACCATTTGTACTCTCGAGATCAAGAAGCCAGAACCGGCGCTGACGATAGCGCAGTTGCACATGATGGCGTGAAACCCGGGCATCTTCAAGGATAATATCATTATCCAGGCCACGACCAAGCGAGACACCGGTACTCTGGATTTCGATTGGTTGAGGGCCATGCGGCGACTGAAGCAAGAGCAGCGCGTGGGTACGGCGCTGGCCTGCGGGCCCAACCCCGCTGATAATCTGGGTCGTCTCGGCACTTTGACTGGTTGCCATTTCGGCGACCACCTGAATACTGCGGCGGGGGACAGCCTGATCCTCAGCGAGCAGCACCCTGGGATGTTCAAGCATCGCAAAATTACGTTCCTGGGCCAGTTCACTCAAATAGCTTGCCATCTCTTGTTCGAGTTGTGCCTGAACGGGCTGAAAAGCGCCAAAATCCTGGGGATGGAGATAGGCTTTATAAAAGCTCGGCACAATCACACGGCTGACACTGATCGTTTGCTGACTCTCCATAGCGCGTTCAAGGCGGCGGGCAATCTCCACCGGCTGGACAGGACTCCCAAAAAGGCGAGCCACCGAACCCTCGACCATCTGCTCCATAAACTGTTCAAAGCGACTGAGTGCCGACATCGCATGATCCTAGGCTCTGACAGGTTCACCGAGATAGAAAGGTTCAAGGGTAAGCGGATCGTCATAGGCACCGGCCAGATGGCGTTGCCAGGCAAGTTCGGCGAGATAGCCCGGACGGCGGAGGGCCGCCGCCGGTTCGACGAGCCAGGCATCATCACCAAGAGTCTGGCGAAGAAACGCCACACTCGCAGCATCAAGATCGCCACAGAAGAGAGTCGGGCCTTGAACCTGAGCGCAGAGCTCAGCCAATGAGCGGTTGGTATCAGGTTCCTGGCGCAGTGAACCGCTGGCATCAGGCACAAAGCGTGCCGTCGCAAAACGGTCGCGCCCAAGGCGGATCAGAGGACAGGTTGGCAAAGCAAAATAGGCATACTGATAGGCCAGCAGATCGAGGGTACCGAGCCCGATCAAAGGCAACGAACGAGCGAGCACAAAACCTTTCGCGAGGCTCAACCCGACGCGCAGCCCGCTCCAGCTACCGGGGCCAAGGGCAACCGCGATCACCGACAGGGCAGAGGGGTTCACCCCTGCGTGGCGGAGGAGCAGATCCAACTGGGGCAACAACTGGGCCGTATGATTACGTCCCGACTCCCAGACACACTCGGCACGAACACCACGCTCATCATAGAGAGCGAGGCCTGTCAGGGCAGTTGAGGTATCAAGAGCTAAGAGCATAGGTGCATCAGCGCTGCGCGGAAGCAGATCCAGCACAGCATGGTCTAACTAAACGTTGTTTCTTTAAAAGCATTGAGCAGTTCAACATAGCGTTTGCCAAACGGAGCCATCCTAATCTGGCGTTTTGTCTCACTGAGATGTTGCAAAAAGATCGCCAGGTAGGTCTCGGGGAGGGTGGGCGCGGCGGGTTCAGGCCATTCAATCAAGCAGACGCCCTCACCGGACCAGAGTTCATCGAGGCCAAGCGTCGCCAATTCAGCGGTTTCAGCGATCCGATAGAGATCAACGTGATAGATCGGCAGACTGGCAAAGCGCGGACTGGCGCGGTACTGATTCACCAGGACAAAACTCGGACTCGTGACCAGATCATCTGAGCCAAGGCCACGGGCAACGCCGCGCACCAGTTGGGTTTTGCCTACACCAAACGTCCCGAGCAAGAGCAAAAGATCGCCGGGCAGGAGTAATTCACCAAGGCGCAGACCAACACGTTCGGTTTGCGCCGGGCTATGACTAATAAAATCAACCTGATTAGCGGCCTGGATAGCCGAAAGACGATGATCGCTCATTGGCACTATTGTAGCACGAAAGCGACCTTGATTGCTCGCCTGGCGTCTTTAGCAGCAGGGCTGATGCAAAGTCAGGCCCGGAACAAGAGGCGGTCGATGGCGGCCGC
>NZ_SIJK02000029.1 GCF_004762035.2 Candidatus Chloroploca mongolica
CCGGTTGGTTGCGCATTTGTCCGAATCACCTCAAGAAATAAGCGAACGGTAAGTACAACGATATACGTGATCATATCAGATTGCACAAGGAAATGCAAGCACACATGTGTTGTTTCGATGCTTGGCATTGGTGCTCGGGTTGAGGGGGGGCCAACGACCATGCATCAGGCGCCGGCGGAACAACTTTCTGGAGTGGTACAGTGTTGGTGTGCTCCTGGTTTCCAAAATCGCCCCGCTTCCGCCGGTCGCCTGCATGCGGTGTTAGGCGCAGGCGCGGAGCAACTCTCGTTACGCTCGGTTGCGTCAGGCGGTATTGCTATTCCTTACTTTGCTAAATGAGAAAGAATCCTTGCATGTATGCTGCCCATATTCGGATACGGAAACACATGCCCCACGCCTTCAAGCCACAGCGCTTCTGCTCCCGGTATCAGTTCGGCCACCCTTTTACCGTGATCGATAGGAAATACCTTGTCGTCCGTTCCGTGAATGACAAGCGTCGGCACCTCAAGCATTCTCAAACTCTCGTAGCGTGAGCCGCTGACATCGCTCGCCGCCCGGTGTTGCAATAAGGCCTTGATGTTAAATCCTTTTCTCTTTCGCAGTTCGTATAAGACGACTTCCGCTGTCTCTTGTATATCTACTTCGATTCCAGCCATGACCATTTTCGCGATTCGTTCCTTGATAAGATTCTTCTCTCCTCCCATGAGGCGGTACTTTAAGATCGGCAAGCCCTGCGCAATCGACATGAAGAAATGCCGCGATGAGAGAATCGGGAACTGCGGGTCTCCCGCGTATCCGGATGTTGACATAAGCGTGAGCGAGGAAACCCGTTCGGGATTATGGACGGCGATTTCCTGGGCGACCATGCCGCCGAGCGACAAGCCGACCAGGTGTGCTTGATCCACATTGAGCGCATCAAGCACCGCGACAGCATCTTTCGCCATATCCGCAAGCGAGTACGGATGCTTGCTGTTCCAATGCTCCACCCAATCGGACATGCCCGTTCCGCGAAAGTCATAGCGGATGACACGATATCCGGCATCCACAAAAGCTCGCACGAACATGGGAGGCCACGCGATCGCATCGCCCGCCATCCCCGTGTTGAGGAGAACCACTCCTTGAGGTTCACCCGCGGGAGCAATACATTCATACCAAATCTGCAATCCGTCTGACGTAACAAAGCCTGCCTCGCCCCGGATAACCTGCGGCAATTCACTTTTCAAAACATTCTCAATGATCGCATCCGTATCGGACGGCAGTTTCGGCCCACCAAGAACGAGATATGTCGCAAGGGCAAGTAACAAAACGAGAAAAAATATAAGAAAATACATCACGATCCCTTTGGGACTTTTCAACATGTTCGCGGCCTATCCACGATCCTGGTCGGTGCTACGCCGCTTCTCCGCAGTCTAGACCCAATACCTTGCAAAGTAAGGCGGTTGTTTTGACCCAACGGCGCAACGTTTTTCGCGTAGGTGCGCAACCCTTCGCGCCTTCGCGCCTTCGCGTGAGCTTCTTTGAAACGTATTGAGTCTAGACCCTTTTCACCAGGTGCGCCACCCCCGCGGGATGGACGCGACTGAGGTGAGCGCCTTCTTTACGCACCTTGGCGGATGAGTGGGTAGGTGGATACGCGCACAGTGTGCGGCGGTGGGAAGCCACCTACGATGATCAATAATGAAGATTCACGGAGGCGGTTGCTATGTCTCTCAATCTTTCCCAGTGGTTTGAGCTTGTTGGGAGTGCGGGTGCATTCATCGTTGAGGAAGCAAGGTAACTGGCCAATGACCACATTCGCATACACGAAAATGAGGTAGCGCTGATCAACAGCGAAGCACCGAAGGACTTTAGGGTTCCAGGTGTAGCATAATCTTGAGTCACCGTCGAGGTTCTCCTTCCGTACCGGTACCATCCTGGCCGATATTGCTGAACGTGTCGGTTATAAAGTTCAGAGCATTGATCTCTTTAGAACGCGCCTCGCCACCGTCACCAAAGAATGGATCAGAGAAGAGGTAGTTGTCCTTTCACCCCTCATCCCCACGCACAACCTCACTCTCCTTCACCTTCCCGCTCACTAGCGGGACGCGCAGTGAGAAGAGGAAGCCCACCAGGATGTGCTGTAGGTTGAGCAGCAGAAAAAGCCCCGAGAGCGTCAGGGCTTGTTCGGCGGTGTAGCCGTACGGGAGCAGGATGGCGATCAGGACGGCGTCGCGGACGCCGACGCCCGCAATTGAGATTGGGAGCACTTGCAAGACGGCGACGAGGGCGGAAGCGCCGACGACGACGTAGAGGGGAACACGATCAAGGCCAAGCGCGAGAAAAAGCAACCAGAGCCGGATAAAGGTGAAGGTCGCTGAGATGAGGCTGGCGATGGTGACGGCGACGATCAGTTGTGGGCTCAGTGAGAGGTGCTGTAATTGGTCGTTCCAGCGTTCGAGGCTGGCCGTGAAACGCGGTGCAATGCGCGGCAAGACGCTTGTCAAGACCCATTCGCGTGGTTTGCGGGCCAGCAGGAAGATCGTTAGGGTGACGAGCCCGAGGCCCATCAGGATGACGAGCGCTAGTTGCAGTTCGCGACTCGGCAGCAGTTGCCCCAGGGCAAAGATGCCGAGTGTGGCGAGTGCGGCCATGATCAGCAGGTCAAAGAGGCGATCCAGCACAACACTCAGCATTGCCGGGGCGACCGGTTGCCCGCGCTCGCCGAGATAGACTGCCTTGAGCAGATCGCCTGCTTGCCCTGGCGTTGTTGCGCCATAAAAGAGGCCGACGGTGTAGACCAGGCATGCCTCGGAGAGCTTGAGCGTCAGCCCCATCTCGCGCAAGAGCCGTACCCATCGCCACGATTTGATGATGACAAAGGGTGGCATCAGGGCAAGCGAGAGCAGGATCGGCCAGAGTTGCGCTTCACGTAGGGTCAACCAGAGCTTGCCAAGGTCCGCGTTGATCAGAAAGATGATCAGCAGGGTCGGTCCGAGCAAGCGGAGGAGCAATGATAGGTTTTTTTTCATATGTGTATGAAGGTTACCGTTCGTGACGTTGAAAACGCAAAGCAGCAAGTTGTTCTGCTAACAGGCCAAAGAGAAAGATGATGATGCTGCCGACAAAGAGCAACAGGGCTGAGTTGGGAATGTAGAGACCCCGCGCTGGCTCCAACAGAAACATGTTGAGCAGCCACGAAAGAAGGCCAAGACTAAACATGAGCACGGCCACCGGAAAGTAGACTCGCAAGGGGGCAAAGAGCGAGATGATGCGCAGGATGATGAGGCCAAAACGGATGCCGTTGCGCATGAGTTTTTGCCCGCTCTGGCCGCCGCCACGTCGTTTGCCTTCGATGGTGACGAAGCCGACCCCGTGCCCGCCTTTGAGCAAAGCGAGGGTGCTTGTCGTGGGATACGAGTAGCGATTGGGCAAGAGGTGGATGTATTCCATGATGATTTCGCGGCGCATGGCTCGATAGCCGCTGGTCAGGTCGCGCACTTCGGTCTCAACGAGATAGCCACCAAGCGCATCAAGCGCCCGGTTGCCCAGTCGCCGCGGCAGGCTGTCGCCCTGCGTGTCGCGGGTACGTGCGCCGACAACCATATCGTAGCCATCGGCAATGCCGTCGAGGATCGCCGGGATATAGCGCGGGTCCATCTGACCGTCGGCATCCATCAAGAGCACAACGTCGCCGGTGGCTCGCCGGATGCCTGTTTTCACCGCCGCGCCGTTGCCCCGGTTGGCCGGGTGCCGCTCGACCCGGGCACCCGCCGCTGCCGCCGCCGCGCCGGTCGCATCAGTGGAAGCGTCGTCTACCACCAGGATTTCGGCGTCGGGCAACGCATCACGTACGCGCTCGACGACCGCCGCGATGCCATGCGCTTCGTTATAAGCCGGCATTACGACCGTCACCGTAAAGGGGTAGCTTTGCCCCGTGCTATTCAAGACCTGCATCACTCACCTTCACACTCAGTCGGCGGGCATCGTAGCTCGTTGGGTTTACCTGGAGCGGAATAAAGGTCGGGGCTGAGAGACGGATTTCAAGCTCGTGCGCGCCATGCAGTTCGGCGGGCACGGCCAGGCGATAGACACGCCATGCCCCGGCCTCGACCGGGATGGTCACCTCGGTACTGCCAAGTTGCACGCGCAGTGGCGTAACCCCCTCGATGCCTCCAGCCATCCGCAGGTGGACGACATCACTCTCTTGCAACGGCTCAGGTAGGGGCAGGATAAGGCGTCCCTCGGCTTCAAGCCAGCGATAGGTCTGGGGCGGGCTTGTGTCGGTCGAAGGGAGGGTTTCGCCAAACGAAAAGCCTTCGAGATAGCCGATGTCAAGCCCGTTCCCCAGGCGCAGACTGGTCAAGGGGGCCGGTTCTAGCCATGCCAGGCCGAGTTTTTGCACATCCTCGCCGGCACGTACTTCTGCATCTGTAAAGAGTTCCGCCGCCAATTCAAGGTCGCCCCGCGCCCGCGCCAGCGCCGCACGGACAACGTCGCCGCGATGGGTGTGGCGCTCACTCAAGACGTTCCACCCTTGCTCGTAGTCGCCCAGCGCAAGATAGAGCCGCGCTAACTCGAGGCGTCCATCCACAAAATTCGGGTCAGTTGCCATCATCTGCTCGTAGGCCGCAATTGCTCTGGCATAATCGCCGTCTGCCTGGGCGCGCACCGCAGACGCCCGATGGCGTTCACGCTCGAGCCCACGACTGATAATCTGCGGATAGTCGCGATAGGTCACCACGAGCACGACAAAGCTCAGGCAGAGCAAGGCGCCTGCACCAAACCAGGGTGTACGCAGGTAGGCACGCGCTTCGGTGCGCGCCGCGGGCGCATCACGCCGGAGCCGTGCGAACCACAGGGCGAGCGTGCCCAGCGCCGCCGCTCCATACAACGCCATAAAGAGCCAGAGCGGCAAGAGGTAACGCGGTTCAACGTGGATCAGCATGACAGTTAGGCAGGAGTAGGCGGCCCATCCCAGCGCAATCAAGCGAAAGCCGCCTTCGTGTGGGCGACTCGTGACGGCAAAGAGGCTCGCCGCACAAAACGTCAACCAGATGAGGTCGCCGACCAGGCCAAGCAGCGCCATTTCACGGACAGGGCGCGAGAAGAAGCTGACCTTGACAAAAAAATCCTCAACAAACTGCGCCTTCCAGATATGGGTGAAATGGGGCCAGGCATTGCGCACCAGGCGCAGCGGATCATCGCGCAAGATCTCCCTGATCTCTGCGCTGGCAAAGGGCTGCCGTTCGCCCTGCGCCATACCGGCCAGGACGCTCTTGCCGCCATCAATGCGTTCGTCTTGCAACGAGAGCCACAGATTGATCGGCCCAGTCGTATCAATCATGATCATCTGCCCATAGGTCAGATAGTTTCTCGCCGTCCACGGGATAATCAGACTCGCAAAGGGAATGAGCAGCGCCAGGGCTGTCACCGCCAGCCGACCTGCCCAGAGAGACAACGGACCTCCCTTGCCCCGCCAGATTTCGACGGCAAGAAAGAGCAGGCTAAAGACAACGCTGTAAAGCGCAGGCGAACGGGTCAGCGCACAATAGCCAAGCACCAATCCCGCACCCACCAGCCAGAACCAGGCTCGCCGCGCACCTGCATGATACGCGTCGCGCCAGCGCACCAGCATCCAGCAGTGCATCGTCAGGGTAAAGAAAAAGAGCGGCTCGCTCTGGATCAGTGAGGGAAGTTCGACCAGGGGCCACCAGATCGTCAAGATGCCGGCAAAGATGAGACCGGCCGGACGGTGAAAGAGTCGGCGCGCCAGATCGTAGCCCAGGGGAATCAAGAGCAACGAGAAGCCGACGTGAACCACGCGAATCAATTGCGTTGTCAGAGCAAGATCGCCCATCCAGAGCGACAGCTTCATGACTGCCGCAAAAAAGAAAATATGCCCCGGCGGGCGGATCAGCCATGAATTATCCAGATACTCGCCGGTTGTGGCGAGGCGCAAGGCCCGTTGGTAATAGTCGCCATCGTCCGAGGCCGAAAAGCGGGGATCGAGCGGACTGAGATTGATAAACCAGATCCGCAAGGCTAGCCCGATCAAGACCATCACGATCAAAGCGATCGTCACCGGTTCAATGCGAGGAATCGTCAGACCACGCGCACGCGCTTGCTGGGTAGACCGGGGGCTTTCTGATGAAACTGTTGTCGACGAACTCTGCATATCTCTCTGAACCCTGACCCTTGACGAAAGCGCACATGTTTACACTCTGAAGCCCAGGTGCTTATGGTTTTCAAGAATGAAATCAGGTAGTGCCGACTTCAGTCGGCTGAGCCGGAAGCCGACTGAAGTCGGCACTACACCATTCACCCTGGCAGCCGTCACAACCGATAGAGACGATAGCGTTCGGTCTGTGCAATCAGGGCGGCTTCCGGGTTATCTAAGGGCGGGGGACCCTGTGCGGCATCCCAGAGCAAATAGGTTGCACCGGCAGCACGCGCCGCGTCAAGTTCTGCGGCAGTAATGCCGGTCTGGATGGCCTCTGCCGACGGCCATTCTATCACCTGATGCGCGATCGCCGAATACTTGGCTATTGGCAAACGCGCTGGCACATTGCCCGCCAACATCGCATCAGCAGGGACGTGAGCCTGCACCATCTGGATCGCTGCGATCTCATCGGCAGGCTGAAGATCCAGCACATAACGCACGCCGGCTCCATACCCTCCCCATAGTACCATACTCAGGAAGAGCGCTGCACCAACGAGGAGGCGACCGTTGCCAACCACACGCCCGAGCAACCATCCGGCGGCGACGGCATAGAGTGCGGTCAGTGGCAGAAAGAAGCGCGGCAAGAGAAAACCCGTACTGACTGTGACGACATAGAGCCCAATCAGCGTCAGGAGGCCCCCAACTTTTCCCCCACCCTGAGGCACATCAGGTGAGGCCGACACACCAGTAATCCGGTACCAGACAGGAGTGAGGAACTGACAGAGAGCGCCCGCGACCAGAGCAAGCCAGACGAGCAGGCCGCTGAGCGCAAGCCAATTGGCGGGAAAGCCGAGCAGGCGCAACTGGATCGCACGGCCAAACTCGCTCGTATCCTCGGCCCCACTGCCCAGATAACCGACGATATTGTTGGCCCAGTTGCCAAAAAAGCGTGGTGGATCGCGCAAAATCAACTCGGCCAACCCAATCTCATTCGGCGCTTCGTCCCAACGGCCCCAGTCAATATTGCCATAGACGGCCAACCAGACATTCTTGGCCTGCTGATTGTAGAGCGGTTGGCCGGTCTGGATGGTGTTGATGAGGATCTGAGGACTGATGGTAATGAGGAACGCAATAAGAAAAACGATCAGACCACGGAAGCGCCGGGTTTGTTTGGGGTTGGTTAGGGCCACAGTTCCCAGCAGCAGCAAGCCCCAGGGCAAGAGGAGCAACCCCGGATGGCGCATGAGAAAGGCGAGACCGCCCGCAACCCCCGCCAGCACAAGCAGCAACGTGGCCTGCCGCGGAGGGCGCAACTCCTGCAGACCGGCGATCAGCGCCGCGACACAGAGCACGAAGCACGCCGCAAAAGGCATATCCGTACCGATATAGAGTCCATACTGCGCCACGGTGCCGCTGAGCGCGAGCATCATCAGGGCGACCAGTGCCGGCCCTGATGCAAGCATGCTTCGTGCAAGCCAGTAGCCAGCGCTCAACAGCATTGCCCCGCTGGCCGCACTGATCAGGCGACCGGCAAGAAATGCATTGTCGAAGGTCAACGGACGCACCAGCCAGAGCAGAAGCGGATAGCCCAGATTGTAAAAACCATCGGCACGAAAAACCTGTTCGAGCGTCTCACGGGTCGCAAACGAACGAAAATCGTTTTCGACGCCGGGCCGCGAGAGCGTAAGATGCTGTTGCGCAGCCAGCAGGGTTGCGCCTGTCCAGATGGCGATCACCAGCGTGGGGGCAGCGACTGTGAGCACCCACGGCCAGCGTTGGACGAGCGTCGGGCCATCGCGGATCACCAACACCGCACCGAGCACACCAATGATCACCAGCGGCAACTCGCGCAGAGGAAAGGGATAGAAAGGTGGTTGAAGGCGGGTGAAGAAGAGCCAGAGCAACCCGTAGCCAATGATGCCGACAGCAACTAGCCGGGAACGATGGTGCCACCAGCGTTGCCCCATCGGTTGTGTTGGCGGCGCACAAACCCTGGTCACCAGCACGAGCAGCGCCCCAACGATCGCGCCATAGAGCACCTGGGCCGGATAGGGCATGATTGGGGGCGGGCCGACCTCGTAGTGGGCCGTATCAACGAGCACGCCAACCTCGCGCCCATCGGGCAAGCGAGTAACCGGTGCACGCAACTCGACAAAAAAATCGGTTGCCTTGAGCAAGCCACCAGCAACCGGAAGGGTCGCCTCTTGCCAGGTTTCGCCTGCAAAATATTGCACTGGTTCACCGCCACCATTGAGCCAGAGTTCCAGCGGAACTTCGCGCCCCGGTGGGCCACGAAAACGGATGGTCACTGTAGAAGGCAAGCCAGCCTGAGGAAAGCGCAGTGCCGACGAAGCACGAGACCAGCGGGCCGCGCCACTGCTACCATCAAGGTATGCTGGCACATCAGGGGTATCGGTCACCCGTTGCGCCTCGTGGAAACCCTGGACATAGGCAGCATCAAAGCCACCCACATCAACCAGATGGCGAACGGGAAACTGGCTCAACCCAGCGATCAGCAACGCACCAGCAAGCGCCGCGAGCAACACTGCACGCGCAACGCAAAGCCACATCTCAGGGATTCGCATCAGGTATTGGCGCTGACAGATCCACCTGGCGCACTTCCAGATCACCGGTGGGCGCAGAAACAAGGGCCTGGCTAATCCAGCCCGTGCCATCTAGGCTATTGATCGTCGAGCCCGACACAGCATCGTCAGCGAGGCGGATCAAATACCACTGACTATTGGCTGTGCGGGCAAGAAAAATGATCTCATCGCCAGGACTGACCCGCCCGATAGGCTGATTATCGGTATTCGGCACCGGGCGCACATTTGCTTCTTGCAGCACCGTACCGGTCAGTTCCGTGGCAAGATTGGGGAGAGCCGTAGGGCCAAGCACCGGCTCGACAGTTGGTTGGGCAAGCGTCGTCGGTTGGGGCACCACATACCCCGAGCCCGCAGCGGTACTATCTGTGGTGGTGGTAGGCAGAGCCGTCGGCAACGTAAACTGGGGAAACTCCGTCTCACCGGGAATAAACCGCCCGAAGCGTTCCAACTCAGCGCGCAGCGACGTGATCACACTGAAGCTAAGAATCAGTGCGACAATCATCAGGCCGGCGACGACCGCCGTCTTGATCAATTCAAGACCCTGGCCCCAAACGCTGCGGCGTCCCAGTTCATCGAGCACACTCTGGGCGGTTTCGGCGACCGACTCACCCCAGGTAGTACGCCCCTGATCGGTACGAGCCACCCGACGCAACTCGAGCATCGCGCGCATATCACTGACCTGCCCAAGCGCCTGCACAATGCTCCACCGTACATTGCTATTGGGATGCTGGAGGGCCTGGATCAGCGGGCCGCTGGTACGACCATCCCCAAGACGACCGGCGGCCTCGGCGGCACGATAGACAGTCAGCCAGGACTTATTAGGGCCAAGGGCATCGCAGATGGCGGGAACCGCAACGGGCCCGAGGGCGACCAGATCATTGACGGCACTGGCGTGACGCGGATGACTCGTATCGCCGAGCGCCACAATGAGATCGGCAAGTTCTTCACGAGGCACGGTAGAACGACCATCGTGCGAGGCACGTTGCTTGGCGCTGGTCGGCGCTGGTGAGCGGCGAGTCGTGCGCTCAGGGGGTTCCTTTGCAGCGGAAGCTTTTGGGGATCGGCCAGGATCACGCTGCACAGGCTTCTCTGTCGGCTCTTCACGCTCACTGGTCATAGTGAAGTTTTATCCTTTACCCAACATTCATAACGAGGAACGATAGCCGCGAGCAACTCGGCTGCGGCCTCATGCTTGGGGCGACGCTCAAGCGCGACCATCCCAAGATGATCAATCAACGTCAAAGCGATCGTCTCTTGTCCAATGCTCGTCACCGCATCATTGGCAACAATGAGGTCAAGGCGTTTGCGTTCAAGCTTGCTCTGGGCATTGGTCAGGAGGTCATCCGTCTCGGCGGCAAACCCAACCTTAAAGACGTGGTGTTGCTCGGCGAGACCGGCAAGCAAATCAGGGTTGGTGACGAGATCAAGGTGCATCCCGGTTGTATCGGGTTGCTTTTTGAGTTTATGCTCAGCTGCGACGGAGGGACGAAAATCAGCAACGGCAGCATTCATGATTAGGATATCGGCCTGGCCGATGACCTCGTGGAGCGCGGCCTGCATTTCGAGGGCCGTTTCAATCTGGACAGTCGTTAGAGCGGCAGGGGCTGGCAGCGCCGTCGGGCCACTGATCAGCGTAACGGTTGCCCCGAGATCGCGTGCATGGATAGCGAGGGCATAGCCCATCTGTCCCGAAGCGCGATTCGCCAGGTAGCGCACCGGATCAATTGGCTCACGAGTGCCTCCAGCGGTAACAACCACGTGTCGGCCACGGAGGGGGCCATTCTGTTGACCAAGGGTAGCACGAATCGTGCCTTCGAGGGTAGCCGGTTCAGGCAAACGGCCTTTGCCACTGACATCCTCGGCCATCCGCCCGACTTCAGGCTCAATCACGAGCACACCCCGCGCCCGCAGCGTCGCGAGATTCGCTTGGGTAGCTGGGTTGGCAAGCATCAACGGATTCATCGCGGGCGCAAGCAAGATGGGTGCGCTCGTTGCGAGCACCGTTGTGGTTAACAAATCATCACTCAAGCCGACAGCAAGACGAGCGATCGTATGAGCCGTAGCCGGAGCAATCACAACCAGATCAGCCTGAGCACCGAGGGCGATATGGCCGATCACACCATCTTCAGGCAAGGCCCACATATCAGTCAACACAGGATGGCCTGTCAAGGCCTGAAACGTCGCTGTACCAACAAAACGCTGTGCGGCGGGAGTCATGATTACATGAACATGAGCCCCGGCAAGGGTCAGATCACGGGCAAGTTGCACCACCTTGTAGGCCGCAATACTGCCACAGACCCCCAGAATAATGTTTTTGTTTTGCAAGACATCCATCAAAGCGCCTCATATGGCATACCAATGCATTGTATCATCAAGCTGTTGTGACGTAAAGTTTCGGCTTTCCCTCTTGAAACAGGACGCACACCGTAGTACAATGCTTTATAACAGCATCTTTGAACAACAGTGGTTTGGTTGTTCACCGTGCTGTCACACCACAATGGTGTGGTGTGTATTTTCAGGAAGTGACGAGCGATGATCGTCAATCGCAACAACAGCCCATTTCCCATTATCCTCTAATGTGTGACCGAGTCCCTGGGTACCATGGTATGGTACCGGGGGCTTTTCTGTTCGCACCCTGCGAACAGGCTGGAATTGTTCGCCCCCTTGAGTTAGGATGGAGGCCCCGATGGAACTGACAGTCAAGAGTCGCAGCGGCAAGATCACC
Source organism: Candidatus Chloroploca mongolica (assembly GCF_004762035.2). GTDB lineage: Bacteria > Chloroflexota > Chloroflexia > Chloroflexales > Chloroflexaceae > Chloroploca > Chloroploca mongolica. The sequence continues at coordinate 11,468 of NZ_SIJK02000029.1, forward strand.
GAGCGCCAGCACAGACACATCGAAGAGAAACTATCCAAACTGGGACGCTATATGGGCGCAATTACGAGCGCCACGGTTGAGGTTCATACTGAACAACACCGCAATGCCGGCGAAGTCAGTCGGGTGCAGGTAACACTCGTAGGTGAGCACGGGGTTATCCTGCGGGCCGAAGAAGAGGCGAGTGATCTCTACACCGCCGTGGATAAGGTTCAACAGGTATTGCAACGTCAGATCAAACGGTATAAAGAGAAATACTGGAGGCGTGAACGTACACGTCAACCCAGTGTCTTTCCATCCGAACTTGAGGCTGACATCCTGGTGGCTGAACTCGATACCGATCAAGACGATGTTCCGCCGCAACACGAAGTGATCCGCACGAAACAACTCACGCTTCGTCCAATGTTTACGGACGACGCGATTGAACAGATGGAGTTGCTGGGCCACAATTTCTTTGTCTTCCACGACGCCGATTCGCAGCGACTGAGTGTGCTGTATCGTCGGCGTGATGGTAACTATGGCATGATCGTACCTGATCCTGTCTAAGCTTTCAGGTGGTTGAAGATGACAAAACGGCCAGCAGAGCTGGCCGTTTTGTCATCTTCAACCTAGCTACGCGACAGCGACGATCAAGGCCATAAAGGCGCAAAAACCAAGGACGAGAATGATTAACTGGGCATAGCCAAGCACCAGGCCAACCACGGCTAGCCCGTCGCCACCAATACGCCCGCCCGACTGACGGATCTCGCTGCGGCCTAGATGCCCAAAGATGATCGCGGCAATCGAGCCAATCACCGGCAAGATGATCCAACTGATCACCCCCATGATGACACTGATCACGGCTAACTGGCTATTGGGAATGACCGCAGGCGCATACCCCTCAGAAACCTGGGGTTGATATGGTGCAGGTGGTTGTTGTTGATATGTATATGGATCAGGCTGAGTCGGCTGGTATGGCGTTGTTATCGGGGTGACCCGCGAAGGCTGATCCACCTGCAGTTGTTGCTGGGTCAACTGTGCGCCACAGTTATAACAAAAGCGCTGGCCCTCGGCACTTTCTGCTCCACACTGTGAACAAATCATCGCATTCTCCAGAACATCTTCAGCAATTGTGCTACGGATTATACGCTACGCTGGGGGCAACAGTTGCACGAGACCCCTACGCATTGACGAGGGTACGCGTCAGCAAGCCAATATCGGCGGCGGTCACGAGTGCTTCGCCGACGAGAACGGCATCAACCCCGTAGCTCTGCACCTGGCGAACATGTTCGGGGGTAAAGATGCCGCTTTCACTGACGAGGATTGGGCGGTCAGGGCCCCCGGGCAGATGCTGGGCTAGGCTTTCAGTCGTGCCTAGGTCGATGACAAAGGTGTGCAGGTTCCGGTTGTTGACCCCGATCACCCTTGCTCCGACGGCCAGCGCACGCTTGAGTTCTTGCTCGGTGTGAACTTCAACCAGCGCCGTCATGCCAAGGATCGTCGTCAGAGCGTGGAGCTCAAGCAGCATGGCATCGTCGAGCGCCCCGGCGATCAAAAGCAACGCATCGGCCCCATATGCGCGTGCCTCGTAGATCTGGTAGGGGTCAATGATGAAGTCTTTGCGCAAGAGGGGTGGGATGCCAGGGAGTTTACGGATACCCTCAAGGAATTTCAGGCTCCCTTGAAAAAAACGATTATCCGTTAGCACCGAAATCGCGGCTGCGCCCGCATCACGGTAGATCTGCGCCAGCGCAAGGTGATCAAACGGTTCAAGCAAGACACCCCGACTAGGCGAGGCTTTTTTAACCTCGGCGATCAAGGCCGTCCCATGGGCACGACGCAACGCCAGCGCAAAGTCGCGTGGTTTCGGCGCACGGGCAATGCGTGCGCCCAGTGCGGTCATCGATACTTTGGCCTGCTGGCGGGCCACTTCGACGGCTTTATGCGCCAGGATCGTATCTAGAATCGTCTCTTGGGCCATACCTTACCCTTTCCTCTTCTTGTCAGTATGCAGCCTGTGCAAGGCCTTCAGATCGGCGAGCACCATGATTTCGTCACCAGGAACGACCGATCGTTCTGGGGTGGGAAGTTGCGTCAGCTGTCCATTGTGTTGCAGCGCAATCACGAGCAGGTTGTCTTGCTCGCGAATTGCTCCGATGGTACGTTGTCCCAGTGTGCTGTCAGCATCGATCACAATGGTCTGACTGGCAAAGATGCGTTCGCCAAGATCAACCGCATGATCAATCTCGCGTGAAATGGCAGCGGCAGCAAGCGTTGGTGCCGCCAGGGCCGAGGTGCTATAGACCGTATTGATCCCAAAGAGTCCTGAGAGTCGTTCGGCGAGCACATCACTAAAGACCCGTAAGACCAGATGCACCTCAGGTCGGAGCGAACGGGCGACCATGCCAATCTGCAGATTGGCGAGGTCGTCACCAACAACAGCAGCGACCGCATAGGCATCAGCAATGCCAGCCTTTTCGAGGACGGCTGCCTCACGTGCATCGCCACGTAGAACGCGTACGCCACCTGCTTCAAGATCCTCGATCTGCCAACGTGGCGTATCGGGCTTGCAGATCGCCACGAGATTTGGCCGAGGTTTCATCGGCAAAAGCAACCGAATGATTGCCGAGCCAACTTTTCCCATCCCGCACACAATGACGGTATTGGGGCGCGGTTCATCATGGACAGGTTGCATCTGGGCACTCAGAAAGCTCAACTTGCTATCAGTCCGGTTGGCGAGACGTACTCGTTCAAGGGCATCCAGGCTGCCTAGCAGCAAGATGCGATCATTGCCTTCGATCCGGGTCATAAATGTGCAGCGCCGCTCGTATCGCTTGGCGTCACGTAGCCGCAAGACTCGTACCCCGTAAGCTTGCTCAATCGCGCCAACAAAACCGGTCAGATCACTCTCGCCCGCCACCGTCACTTCCGAGAGGGCAAGGGGTCCTCCTGGTAGATGAAAGACATGCATGATTGCCTCGCTGACGGCGGCCGCAGCCAGGGTCGGTGCTGCCAGCGCTGATGAACTAAAAGCAGTATTGCGTCCAATTGTCAGCTCAAGATGCTGATCGAGTTGACGATTGAAGATCCGCATGACTGTCTGCAAGCCGGGGCATTTGCGGCGAGCAGCGAGCGCGATTTCAACATTCAGCAGGTCATCATTGATTGCTGCGATCAGGCTGTGTGCGCGAGCGAGCCCGGCCTGCGTCAATACCTCTGGCTCACGTGCGTCACCCACGATCAACGGTACTTTCAGTCGGCTCATAGTAATGGCAAATTCGCTGCCCATGTCATGATCAATCGCAACCACATCGTAGCCAACATCAAGGAGTTGCAACACCGTGCGATAACCGACTCGCCCGATACCACAGACAATCACGTGACCACTGAAGGTACTGGCGAGGGCTGTCTGCCATCCTTCGCGTCGCAGCCCCTTGTCAAAGAGCCGCTGGGCAAAATCGACCACACTCTGCAGTAGGAAGAAGAGCCCGAAGAGAGGAACGCCAAAGAAGATGAGCCTCCCGCCCAGATCGTTTGGAAAGTCGGTTGGAGCTTCAAACACAAGCAGCAGCAGCGTCGCATAGAGCGACGTCGCAAAGTCGCCATCTACCCCGCAGAATGCGCCAGATTCTACACACAGGCGAGGAAAATAGTCAAGCCGCAGATACAACGCACTCGCAAGCAACAGAACAACGAGGCTTGCCAGCGGCACCCACGCTTGCCGTAGCAGCATCCGCAGATCGTAAAAATTGGCACGCAAAAGTCGCCAGAGCGAATAGCTTCGTCGCCGCTGGCGTAGGCGCTCAAGCCGAATCTCGTCTTCCGACGCGTTGAGTGTGCTCATTGTGCAAACTCACACGAGTCAGTCGTGAAGCGTTGCATGGCTTACCGCAATGAGTCGTTCAAGGCGTTCGAGAGCGTAGCCCTCGTCAATACTGGCACGCGCCAGAGCGATCCCCTCTTTGAGCGAGGTAGCTTTATCGCCTGCGATCAAGGCTGCCGCTGCGTTGAGCAAGACCACATCGCGTCGCGGACCGGTATCGCTGCCCTCCAGAATGCCGCGTACAATCGCCGTATTGACCAGGACATCACCCCCACGCAGAGCCGCCTGGGGCGCACGGGCAAGACCTACATCTTCGGGTGTAAACTCGTATGAACTGATTGGATGCCCATGGCGGACTTCGACAATCAGATTGGTTCCGCTGAGGGTCAATTCGTCCATGCCGCCATCGCCATGCACAACAAGAGCATGGACGGTGTCAAGCCGGTCGAGGGTACGCGCCAATTTCTCGGCGAGGGGAACCGAAGCTGCGCCCAGCACCTGATGGCGGGCCTGAGCCGGGTTTGTCAACGGGCCAAGAATGTTAAAGGCCGTCCGAATTCCGATCTCGCGGCGGACTGGACCGGCAAAGCGCATTGCGGGATGAAAGGATGGCGCAAACATAAAGCCAATGCCTGCTTCACGCAAACAACGTGCGACTGCCGACGCATTCATCTCAATCCGCACCCCCAGAGCCTCCAGCACATCAGCGCTCCCACAGACGCTCGACATTGCCCGGTTGCCATGCTTGGCAACAGTCAACCCGGCACCAGCCACGACAAACGCAGCTGTTGTACTGATATTGAAACTGAGCGACCCATCACCGCCGGTGCCGCACGTATCAACCACAGGGCCGTCGGCAATCACTACCGTCGCCTTCCGCCGCATCACCTCCGCCATGCCCGCCAATTCCGCATCGGTTTCACCCTTCAAATGAAGGGCTGTCAACAGCGCCCCAATTTGCGCTGGGGTCGCCGAGCCAGCCATGATCGTCTCCATCACTTCAGCCGCCTGATGCTGACTCAAATCCCGGCCCGCAACGACCGCCACAATCGCCTCACGAATCTCCAAGATCTTCTCCCTCTACCCACCAATTACTCTTGACACCTGGTTGGCCAGGATGGGCATAATTGTTGCTACATCGCTGTGCAGCACAGCATCAGCCATGCCATCAAGATACGTGGCCTCAAGATTCACTATCACCAGACGGGCCTTGCGTCGCAGGGCAATCAAAGGTAGATCGCACGCAGGTGCGACCTCAAGCGATGTTCCGGCGACCAGGACAAGATCGCATTCTTCCAGTGCTTTCTGGGCCAACCAGAAGATACCCTGCGGCAGTGGCTCATCAAAGAGCACCACATTGGGCTTGAAAGCCCCCCCGCAACCGCATCGCGGGGCAACGCCGCGCCTGATCTCGCCAAGCAAAGAAGTCATCGGCACCTGGCGATCACAGTCCTGACACGTCGCCTGACGCAGATGGCCGTGCAATTCATAGACCTTGCGCGAGCCACCTGCCTGGTGCAGGCCATCAATATTCTGGGTGATCACCGCATGAATCTTGCCAACACGTTCGAGTTCGGCAAGCGCAAGATGGGCAGGATTCGGCTGAGCCGCAAGCATTGGCTCAAGCAAGTTTTGGAGCCACGCGTAAAAGCGATCGGGATTACGCCGAAACGCTCGTAGCGACGCAACTTCCACAGGATCATACGAGGCCCACACCCCATCGTCACTGCGAAAATCAGGAATCCCGGAAGGGCGACTGTACCCGGCCCCGGTCAACACAACAATTCGTTGCGCCTGGGCAACCAGTTCGCACGCCCGCTCAAGCATCTGGTTCATCCCCTTCCTCCTCTCCATAACTTTCTACAGTATACAGCGCCCCTCATGATGCTGCAATGAACTCAATACCTTCCTGGAAGCGTTAGCGCCTGAGCACAAAATAACTACTCACCTCATCGCGAAAACGCAATTCCCAAGCTGGCTGTTCCTCGGCCCACTCAACCAGGGCTGCCTGCTGTTCGTTACTGAGCAACAGACCGTCAATCTGGTACGCTTCAATCAAGGGCTCGACCTTCGTTCCAGCGGTAAGACGTTGATAGTCAAGCCATTGCTCAAGAGGGTACAGTTCGATCCGTGGATCGGCCCACACTTTCTGTTCGGGTGCAGCCCAGATCAGGTAGCTCCCATAGCCCATATCATGAAAAAGCCGCTCAGGACTCTGGGGATCCTGGCGGAGGAAAGCAACTGCATCAACTGGTGTCTCAGGCGCAAGCAATGAGCCCACTTCGGGAGGAAGGTCAAGCCAGGGTTTGACCCAAGGCAAAGCAAGCACGAGCAAGAGACTGATCAAACCAACGAGCATGGCATTGACCATCGGCAGCCCTTGATACGGCGGACGCGGCGGCACCTCGGCGGAACGCCAGGCCGCCAGTTGCCGTGCCAACAAGGGGCTCACAACGGCGACAAACCAGATATTATTGCGCCCCGCCCCCAGCGCTAGCCAGAGAAAGGCACCCGCGAGCAGCATATCCACCGGATCAGGCCGAGTATGCGCATACGCAAGAATGACAATGCCCGCCATCACAAAGAGAAAAAAGATCGCCCCATTAAGATCGCGTGTTGTGGGTGGTGCCCATTCAGTGACCAGTTGCGTCACCTGCGAACTGCTCAGCAGATTGCCTACATACCCGAGCACCTGGAAGCCGCCAGGATTGATCAGCCAACTCAGCCCGGTCAAGCTGCCGATGATGATCAGTTGCACGAGGGGTGGACGCAAAGGTGCGGTACTATCCCGCCGCCGTGCCTGCCGTCGCTCGATCCAACGGCGCAAAACCTCTCCCACAAAAATGAGCCCGATCAATGCACCACCAAGCACAAATGAACCGTGGATATTCACCCAGATGATCCCCAGTAGGGGCAACAGCAGGAGCGGCGGCCAGAGCCATTGTTGTCGTCGTGGCTCGTGAGGGTCACGCCAGACCGTCAACACATAGAGATAGATGATAAAGATGACCAGGGCATAACTCTGCGGACGTACCAGCCAGTTGTCAAATGAAGCAGGCAACGTACCAAGCAAAAGCACCCCCACACTCAAGCGAAGGTGCCCGCTCTGCCTGATCGCAAGACGCAGCAAGAGCCCGTAGGCAAACGCAAGCAGGAGCGCCTGCACGAAAATGATCAGCGGAGCGCCCCCGACCGAAAAGAGCAGATACATCCCAACTTGAGCCAGCCAGCTCTGATTATAAAAAGGTTGCCCAGCCTGGGTATACGAAAAACTATCGACCGTTGGAATCGTCCCAGTGGCAACAATCACGCGCCCGGTCGCCATATGCCACCAGAAATCGTGGGGTTGGATTGGCGTCAACAGAACTCTGAGCGCAATAAACGCGACGCCGGCAAAAAGCCAGACGTGATCAAGGCTCACGCCACGCTGACCAGGTTGTCCTCTCTGCATGCTCTTCACCATATCCACCACTACATCAACCACCCTGATCAATCAACGGCGGCGCCAGACTTCACTTGTGTCATCCTGAAAACTGCGTTCCCATGTCGGCAACGTCGCAAGCGTTGCGGCCAGCCCTGCCTGGCGGGTCTGATGAAGGAGCACACACCTAACGTCGTGGTCATCAAGAAACGCCGCCACGCCACGCCCGGCACTCACCTCGATATAGGTTTGCCAGAGCTCAAAGGGAAAAAGCTCAATCCGGGGATCGATAAAATGGAGATCCTGGGGATAGTGTGCCCAGGCCAAATATGAACCATAGCCCATTTCGTTGAAAAGCCGCCCATCGCACGGCTCGGTGCGCAGGTGTTCAGTTGCGGCCACGGGCGTATCGATGGTAAAGAGGAGGGGCGCGCCGGGTAGATCAACAAAAAGCGCTTGATAAGGCGCAGGCAACCCCAGATATGGTTTTGTCCAGGGTTGAACGGCAAGCACTGCGATCAACAAAAAGAGTACCACCGCCAGATTCGCGACCGAACCACCACCGCGTTCTTTGCGTGCTGGCAACCCGATGGTTCCAACAGTTGGCCTTATGGCCGCCAGACTCTGCGCCATAATCGGCATAGCGGCAAACCCGAACCAGACAACATAGCGTACCCCAAGAAAGCTCTGCCAGGCAAGGCCACACACCAGAAGCACCTCGGTGATGGTCGGGCGACGGCGTCCAAGCCCAAACGCGGCAAACAAGGCGAGCACACCGAGGTAAAAAGCGGCTCCGGCGAGATTCCGTGGTGTAGGCGATTGCCACTCAATGATCAACTCCTGACTGGCGGGATCATTCAACAAGGTCTGCACATACCTGAAAATGCCGAAGCCCAGCGGATTGATCAGCGTGGCAAGTAGCATTGCGCCAGTAACCAGATAGAGGGGACGAAGGCGATACCAGGCCAGCGCACGAGGTTGCCGCAAGAGGCGGCGCAACGTTTCGCCAACCACAAAAGCCCCGGCGAGCAACAGACCCATCACAAACGCACCGTGCGCATTTACCCAGAAGATCATCACCAGGGGCAGACTAATCAACCAGCGTGGCCCCATGCGGCCATCAACATAGCGTCCCAGTACAAACAAAGTAACGAGAAACGGCACCCATGACCAGTTCTGGGTTCGCGTGGTCAAATTATTGATCGTCATCGCCGCAGCAAAGAGGGCGGCCAAGGCGGCCAGACGCCACGACCCACTACGGGCATGGGTTTCATACGCGACCAGCGTATAGGCGGTTATGCCCAGCAGATTGCGCACAAAGATCACGAGCGGAAAGCCACCAAACGTATAGATTTGAAAAAAGAGCCACTCGCCGAGCCAACTCTGATAGATATACGGGGTTTCGGGAGGTACCCCCCAGGCAAAAAGATTCGTCGTGGGCAAGCCAGAGGTCGCGGTCAATTCACCAGCTTTGAGGTGCCACCAGAAATCGTTGGGGCTCGTCGGGGCAAGGCTGATAAAGACCGCAATCACACTGAGCGCCAACAGCACCCAGAGGTGATCCAGCCGCACGAGGGGCAACTGCCGTGTATGATCAGATGACGTAGGGGACACGAGGGTGATCCAGTCAGGTAAGAAACCAATACTCTCAGGCTATCGCTATTGGTTCGCTCAATCGTTATAATACCATTAGACGATAACGGGCGCATAGCCAGCGCACGTTGAACCGATACATAGAGGGATGGGCCTGTTATGCTCACCACAATTTCACCCACAAAACCAGTTGTCCTGCCTCATTTTGTGCTTGTCACCGACTGTACGGTCATTGTGCCAACCTACAATGAAGCCGAGAATATTGGGCAACTCATTCCACGCATTCTCGAGCATGACCGCTTCCGTGTGCTCGTGGTCGATGATGGTTCACCAGATGGCACCGGTGAACTGGTTGCAGAGATGGCGCACAACGAACCACGCATCGGGCTCTTGAGGCGCCCTGGCAAACTTGGCCTCGGCAGTGCGTACATTGCGGGTTTCCAACGGGCACTCGCTGAAGGTGCCGAGTTCATCTTTGAGATGGACGCCGATTTTTCACATGATCCCGGGTATTTGCCAGGCCTACTGGCGGCAGCCGAAGCAGGAGCTGATCTGGTGCTTGGTTCGCGCTATGTTGCCGGGGGTGGCACAACCGATTGGGGGCCTGGACGCCAACTGATCAGCCGTGGGGGCAACCTCTACGCTGGTTTGATTCTCGGCTTGCCGGTTGCTGACGCGACTGGGGGTTTTCGCTGTTACCGGCGTCAGGTACTCGAGCGCCTTGATCTGAGCCGCATCCGCTCGAATGGTTATGGCTTCCAAGTTGAAATGGTCTACCGTGTCTTGCAGGCCGGTTTCACCATCCGCGAAGTGCCGATCATCTTCCCCGACCGCAGGGTCGGGCGATCCAAAATGTCCCGCCGCATCGTCCTCGAAGCGTTGATCAATGTCTGGAAGTTGCGCTTTGGGCGCATCTAAGGAAGATCTATGTCAATCGAAGAGCTTATTCAGAAACTCGAAGGCACGCTGACAACTTATCGCGAAGACCAGGAACGCTCGCGGCGCGAACTCAGCGAAGTCGAGGTTCTGGTACGCCAGAGCACGATTGAGGTCGAAAAACTTGCCCAGCGCGAGTTGTCAGTCTCCAATCGCGTACGTGATCTCGAAGTCAACCTTGAACGTTACAGCAAAGACGAGATCAAGAACTTTTACACCACCTCCCAGGAAGTGCAGATGCGTTTGCAGATCATGCGGGGGCAACTGGAACAGATCCAGAGTCGGCGTGATATGCTACGGACGCAACAGGGTCAAATCGCAAATGTGGTTGGATTGCTCAGCGATCTCCTCGAAGCCATGCAGACCGGAGGCTTCTCGGCTGACGCACAGAACCAGAACGGTCTGGACACCGAAGCGATGATTGCCAATATCATTCAATCACAAGAGAGTGAACGGCTACGCCTTTCCCTTCAGATGCACGATGGGCCAGCCCAATCAATGAGCAACCTGGTACTGCGCGCTGAAATTTGCTATCGCCTGATTGATCATGATCTCGAACAGGCTCGTTCTGAACTCAACGCACTCAAGAACGCGATCAATACAACGCTGCAAGATACCCGGAAGCTCATCTTTGATTTGCGCCCAATGACCCTCGATGACCTTGGCCTGGTACCGACGGTGCGGCGTTATACAACGCAGTTCAGTGAAAAGAATAAGCTCGAGGTAAATCTGATGATCCAGAACCTTGAACAACGCTTGCCGAATCACTATGAAGTAATGATCTTTCGCTTCATCCAGGAGGCCCTCAATAATGTGGCTCGTCACGCCAATGCCAATCAGGTGCGCGTCTTGCTCGATGGCTCTGGGCATACGTTGCAGATCATCATCGAAGATGATGGTCAGGGCTTTCACGTGAGTGATACGCTGGAACATGCCCGTGCACGTCGCTGCATGGGCATTGCCAATATGCGCCAACAGGCCGAAGTGTTGCTGCGCGGCGAGTTTGGCATTGAGAGCGCGATAAACCGGGGAACTAGAGTGGCGGCTAATATACCCTTACCCTGACTGATGATGACGTAGTCTATTAGACTACGTCATCACTTCTGGCAGTACCCTGAGTTGACAGGACTTTCAGACTATTGCAGATGAGCCCGGGTAAACTTATACTAAGTATGTGATGACAACCCGCAAGGGAATACTTCAAACAGGGGGGAGGTGACAGACATGCTACGCAGCTTTTTCGCGAAAGAAGAGGGCCAGGGCCTCGTTGAGTACGCACTTATTCTTGTGCTTATTGCTATTGTTGTTATTGGTATCCTGACAGTGCTCGGCGGAAGGGTTAATCAGGTTTTCTCAGAAATCAATAGTGGCCTCGCGCCTAAGTAGGTAGGTGATGGCCTACACAGTGCCAAAGGGTTAAAGCTCTTTGGTGGGTATGTATCGTGATACGCCCCTCGGTTCTCGAGGGGCGTTTTGCGTATTCGCTTGAGGGACGGTTCATCAACCAGCTTCGCTGGTTGATGAACCGTCCCTCAAGCAATGTTGAGAGCTGTGTGCATAAGGTGAGCGCAAGATCTTTGCAAAAGGTGTATAATTCGCACTGCCCGTTATTTGATTAGTACAACAATTGCTCACGTGTGCAGGAACTCGATGGTATGATAACGCTGATCCTCTACAATGGCCCGATTTACACGCTTGACCCGGCTGTGCCAGTGGCTCAGGCACTCGCGGTGCGTGACGGACGGATCGTTGCGCTTGGCACCGAACGTCAGGTTCAGGAGATGGTGGCGACAGCTGGCGGGACCCACGAATTACTTGACCTCGCCGGTCGGGCGGTTGTGCCTGGACTCACCGATGCCCATGTCCATATTACCTGGCAGGGCTTTACCAGTCGTGAAGCCAATCTGGCCGGTATTGCTACGCTTGAGATGGCCTTGGAGGTGGTGGCTCAGCGGGATGCTCGGTTGCCTCAGGGGGCCTGGCTGCGCGGCGGTGGGTGGGATCACGTGCTCTGGGGGGAGCGTTGGCCAACCCGAGAGGATCTCGACCGGGTTTGCCCACACCGCCCGGTGATCCTGCTGCGCAAAGATTGCCATTCGGCCTGGGTCAATCGTCGCGCGCTCGAACTCGCAGGCGTTACCGCCGCAACGCCAGATCCTGCGGGCGGCCAGATTATGCGTGACCGCGATGGTGAACCAACCGGTATTCTGGTTGACACAGCGATGGATCTCGTACGTGCGGTTGAGCCGCCCCTCAGTGAGCAAGACCGGCTCACTGCGCTGCAAGCGGCTTTCGATGAAGCCGTGAGCTATGGGATCACCAGCATCCATGTGCCTCCGGGCACTGATCCTACTGATGCATCGACCACCTTACGTGATCTGCAGACGATGCGCCAGCGGGGCAAGTTGAGTGTGCGTTGTCTGGTTTATATGGCTCAGCCCGATCTCGACGCCGCGATTGCCCTCGGGTTGCGCAGTGGCTTTGGCGATGCCTGGCTCCGCCTTGGCGGACTCAAGCTCTTTGCCGATGGTTCACTTGGCTCGCAGAGTGCTGAGATGCTGAGGCCGTATGAGGGCACGAGCAGTACGGGCCTGGCGATGATGCCACCCGAGGTGCTTGAGGCAACGATCAGGCGGGCAAATGCCCACGGGATCAGCGTTGCTGTGCATGCAATTGGTGATGCCGCCAATCGTAAGGTGCTTGATGCTATCGAACGGGCGATGCACGACCGCCAGGCCCAGCCTGCGGCCTTCCCAGCCATGACGTTGCCGAACCGGATTGAGCATGTCCAGGTGCTGCATCCCGCTGATGTACCTCGGCTCGGGCAACTCGGGATCATTGCCTCGATGCAGCCGATCCACTGTACCAGCGATATCACCGCTGCCTCGCGGCTCTGGGGGGGCGAGCGCTCTCGCTTTGCGTATGCCTGGCGCAGTATCCAGGCCAGTGGCGCAACGCTCGCCTTTGGCTCCGATGCGCCCGTTGAGACGATGAATCCGTGGTCGGGCATCCACGCTGCGGTGACGCGGCAGCGCCCCGATGGTACCCCGGCAGACGGTTGGTATGCCGAGCAATGCCTGACGGTCGAAGAAGCCCTGCGTGCCTATTGTTATGGGCCAGCGGTGGCAAGTGCGGAAACTGCATTGAAAGGGTCACTGACCCCCGGTAAACTGGCCGATCTTGTTGTGTTGACCGGTGATCCCTTGCAGTGCCGTGCTGATGAACTTGGAGCGATAACGGCAGCGATGACGCTTGTTGATGGACAGGTGGTGTTTGAGCGTTCGTCATCAGGTGTATGAGGAAAGGAGCAGGCGAAGGCTTGATCTTCGTCGGTAGGTATGTACAAGAATAAAGCCTTTATCGCTGTTTCAAGTGGACACTTTGTGGTTGATGTACTCAATAGTACGGGTGCCGTGTTGCTCGCTGTGCTCAAAGAGCCACTCGGGTTGAGTTATGCGCAGATCGGAACAGCTCTGGCGATCTATCTGCTCATTGGTTCACTGTCACAGCCATTGTTTGGCTGGCTTTCCGACAAGGCCCCGGGCCATACGATGCTGCTCGCGGCCGTCAGTGTCGCCTGGATGGCTTTCTTCTTTACGCTGGTCGCCCTTGCCCCAACCTGGACATGGCTTCTGCCCGTTTTTCTCCTTGCTGCCCTTGGGAGTGGCCTCTTTCATCCGATTGGTACCGCAGCTTCGTCAGTGGCGGTGCCTGACCGTGCGGCTAGTGCAACGTCGATCTTCTTCTTTTCAGGCCAGGTCGGCCTCGCAGTGGGGCCTTTTCTCGCCGGTATTCTCGCCGGTCGCTTTGGCGCGATCGGGTTGCTCCCGTTGACCGCAATTGCCGTTATCCCCATCGGCCTCTTGCTCGCTTCGGCCCGTACGCAAACCAAGGGAGAACCACGCCACAAGCCGAAAGCATCTGCTCACCAGACGGCACGTACCTGGACATTGCTTGGGGTTGTGTTGATTGCAGCCTTTGTCTTGCTGGTCGCAGTGCGCTCGTCGATCCAGGCAGTCTATCAGGCTTATCTGCCGCAACTCTTCCAGGGGCGCGGTTGGGAACCAGCCCTCTTTGGGTTGCTGGCCGGTGTTTTTATGGCTGCCGGGGCCGTCGGGCAGATCCTCAACGGGATGCTCGCGGATCGTCACGGGATGCGCGTGGCGATTGTCGGCCCGTTGCTTTTGAGTGTGCCGGTTGGTCTGCTCTGTCTCTTGACCCCGTCGATTGCGGTTGCGTTTATCGCGTGTGCAGGCGCAGGTTTGCTGATTGGTGGCCAGCATAGTGTGCTCGTGGTGCATGCCCAGCGGATGTTGCCCGTCCAACGAGGTTTTGCTGCCGGGCTGATCCTTGGGTTTACCTTTGCCAGCGGGGCCATCGGCACCTGGGTGGCGGGGCAACTCGCAAACCAGGTTGGCATGCAGACGGTGATGGTATGGGCGACGTTGCTGGGCTTGCCAGCGGCCCTGCTTGCGCTGGCAATGCCTGGGACACCGCGTGTCGTCAGGGAAGTGGCAGCACCTGCATCAGCAGCCGATTAGTCTGTTTGACGCAAAGGCGCAGAGGCGCGAAGGTTTGAGGGAGCTGCATGTGCAGCTTTGCGCCTTTGCGCCTTTGCGTCAACACGAGTCAACCTTCTGTGCAAGGTATTGGCCCTAAGTCTCACCAGTTCTCCCCAAGCAAGACCGCCACGGCAGCGTCAAGCTGACGGTCACGCCCGAGCGCCCATTCACCAAGGGGACGCGTGACATCAACATCGACCGGGCGCCCGTGACCTTCGAGGAGCTCACCTTCTGGCGTCAGCACAGCAAAACTCGGGAGCCTAAAGAAGGCCCCGTCGAGCAGGCGGATATTGTGCGTCCAGATGACTGCTCCGGCGGTCGGGCGTCCGACTATCTTGCCCAGCCCAAGCCGACGATAGCTCTCGCTCAGCATTTCGGTATTGCTGGCCGAATGTTCGTTGGTGACGAGCACGGTTGGTTTGTTGAGGATGCGATTGCCCGCCATATGGGTCGAGTCGATGGCGGCTTGCTGACGGAAGCTGCTGAGCACAACGGTACGCCGGGTCAGGAGATCAAGGATAAAGGTCGCTGTGTGCCCACCAGAGTTGTAGCGTACATCAATAACAACGCCCTCTTTGCCGTGTGCTTCAGCATCAAGATCGGCCAGGAATTGCTGGTACGCATCGTAACTCATGCGCTCGATATGGACATACCCTAGCCGTCCATCACTGATACGGTGGACGTAGGCTTCATTGCTTATGACCCAGTCACGATAGCGCAGGTAGGCGTAGTCGTGTCCATTCAGGGGGCGCAGATCAACCTCACGAGTTGGCCCATCATGGTCAGGATTTTCGGCGAGAGTCAGACGAATACGACGGCCAACACTGCGGCGCATCAGGCGATCCAGGCTCGTCTCGGTTGTCAAGGCGGTACCATTAATCGCGACGAGATATTCGCCGGGGCGCGGTGGCTGAGGCCCCATGGCGACCGGACTATCAGGGATCAGGCGCTGCACCCGCAGGCGTCCGCTTGTGGTGAGTTCAACCGGATCAAAGAGCACCCCGATATACCCATCACTGCCCATCCAGCTGCCAGGGCGGCTGCCCAGATGCGAGGCACGCAATTCGCCAGTCATCAAATTGATCAACGTGTGCAACTCATCGGTCGTCTGGGCACCTTCGATCAAGGGGGCGAAACGCTCCCGCAATAAGGCCCAATCCTGACCGCGAAAGGTAGGATCATAGAAGTTGTCACGAAGCGCACGCCAGGCTTCATGAAAGATCTGCTGTTTGTCACAGTGGAAGTCGACCGTTACGTCGCCACGGACATGCACTTTGACCGGTTCATTGCCGGCAGGAAATTTGCGAATCGTGATCGTACCATCTTCGAGGGCAAAAAAGGCTCGGCCATCAGGTGTGAACTGCACAGCCGCTTTGGAACTTTCGCTTGCTGTCAACTGACGTGGCGGATGCCCACGACGTGGTTCATCGAGTGGCATACTCCAAATATTGACCTTATCGGCGACGACGGCAAGCAGCAGCAGATCGCGGCTATCAGGGCTGATCGCGGCAGCACTGGCATCCATCTGGATAGGTGTAAGAAAGTGGAGGCGGCGCTCAATGCCTTCAAAAACAATCATTGGGCTGACTTCAGGCTGTTCAGGGGATGATGTGCTCGTCGCCTGCGCTGCCGCCTCAGTTCGGGTGACAGGATCACGATCCGCGGGAAGCTGCGATGGTGCCGTTGCATCGGGCGTTTCATCGGGATCTTCTGGCTCGGTTGGTGGATCAAACTCAACCGCAATTTTTTCGATTGGCCGCTTATACTCTTCTTTCGATGGCTCTTTGTCCTTCTCTTCAAAGAGTTTCTCAAATTCAGCTTCACGAAAGAGCGGGTTCTGAGGGCGCAGATCGACACAGACAATCTGTGCCTCGGCGCGGTACTGTCTGGTGGTAAAGATCAGGTGCTGCCCGTTCGGTGACCAGAGCAGATTACTGCCCCCAAGGTTACTCAAAAAGGTAATCTGGCGTGGCTCGCCTCCTTCCAGCGGCACCACATAGCTGTTGCTAAAAAAGTGCTCGTCCTGAGCCAGATAGGCGAGCCAGCGCGAGTCGGGAGACCAGCAGAGATCAGCAGAGACAACAAAACGCGCCCGACACAGTTCACGGGCCTCTTCACCGTTCAGACTGACCAGACGCACAGCTTCGGTCTGACTGAGATACGCGATCCACTTGCCATCGGGTGAAATCCGCGGCATCGCTTTGGGGGTAAGATCGGTGGTGAGCCGAGTCTCTTTGCGCGCAACCACATCGTAGCGATAGATCTCATCTTCACCGTGACGATCCGAGAGATAGATCAGACTACGGCTATCAGGCGTCCAGGCGACCTGGCGTTCACGAGCGCGGGTATCGGTGACGCGGAAGGAAGGCCCCTGGCGCACGTCACGTTCCGTCTCTTTATCGGCAAAATCAACAAAGACCTGACCACGGGCAATAAAAGCAATCTTTTTGCCATCGGGGCTGAGGCGTAATTCACTAAAATGGCGCGGCCAACTCTCTTCGCGCACCGGTGTGACCTTGCTATCACCACGGGCAGTAATGGATAGCGGAGCGGCTTCACGCGTGGCAAGATCAAGCTGCCAGATCTGGAAGTTGCGTTCAAAGACGATCAAGCCAGCGTTGAGCGCGATCTGGGGAAAAAGCAACCGCCCATCTTCAAAGGTCGTCAAGCGTTGTGGCTCGGTGCCATCCAGGGCCAGATACCAGAGATTTTCGATCCCATCGCGGTCACTGACAAAGTAGATCCCCGCCCCATCAGGTGCCCACAACGGCCAGGCATTGCGGCCAGCATAGGCCCCGGGGATAGAGGTCACAGGCTGGGATGCGGGACTCGTCGGCTGTGGACCGGCAAGCAATTGCAAGGCCGTATAATTCCCAGTTTTCCATGCATCAGTTTCAGCGCTCGGGCCAAGCCAGATCTCACCGGGTGAGAAGGGATCTGGCCCACACCGCCACCAGTGATCACGGATATTGCAGAAGGCCAGACGGGTGCCGGTCGGATCGATGCTCACCGCACCGAGGTCTTCGTAGGGTTCACTATAGATGAGCGCCGGAGTACCGCCAGTGAGATGAACGCGATAGATACTATCACCAATCTGCTCGCGGTTCGCCGTAAAATAGATCGCCTGACCATCACGCGCCCAGGCTTCGACGGTGGAACGACCATCGTGAAACGTCAACTGGCGGACCGCGCCACCGTCAAGGGGCAACACATAGATTTCACCATTGCCATTGCGATCAGCAGTAAAAGCGAGGCTAGCACCATCGGGGCTAAACCGGGGGCTCTTATGGCTGGCCGCGTGGGCCGTCAAGCGTTCGGCCCTGCCACCTGAGGCTGCCACAAGCCAGATATCACCGGCATAGACAAAGGCAATCTGGGTGCCATCGGGATCGATGCTAGGAGTCCGAAAATAGGGGTGTGTGCTCATGCTTCTTTCCAGCCAATCGCTTTGCCAAGGATGCGTTCGATCAAGCCCGGGAAGAGCGCCGCAGCGATGACCCCGATGCGGTCGCCAACAGTGACATAGGTAACCCGTGTCGGGCGACGGGCCACCCGCAGAATGGTACGGGCCACCACCTCAGGGCCTACGCCGGGGGGTGAAAAGCGCCGTTGTTCCCCCCCTTTGCCCAGACGATTCTGGCTGAAACCAGTGCGCGTTGTGCCTGGACGTACGACCGAGACATTGATACCGCTGTCATGTAATTCCATGCGGAGTGCATCGCTCAGGCGTTCAAGGCCAGCTTTGGCAGCAGCGTAGCCACCCAGATAGGGCAGGGGTTGCACCGCGAGCACCGTTGAAACATTGATGATATGCCCACGACCGCGGGCTCGCATCACCGGAAGCACCGCCTGCATCAGAGCGAGGGGGCCAAAGAGATCGACGGCGAGGGCACGGGTGAGATCATCGTGATCGAGGCTGCTGACAGGGCCAGACAGACCAACGCCAGCATTATTGATCAACAGATCAACCGTGCCATATCGGTTGACCGCCTGACTGATCAGGTTGTGACAGGCCACCGGATCAGCCACATCGGTTGGCACAACCAGATGGTTGCCAGGCAGACTCGTGGACAGGCGGGCGAGGGGTTCAGGTGAACGGGCGGCAAGCACCAGGTGTGCGCCAGCATGCGCAAAAGCCTGTGCAGTCGCGGCCCCAATGCCCGCAGAAGCCCCGGTCACAACCACAACATTTCCTGCAAGTGTACGCATACTCATCCTGTCAAATGTTTACAGATCCCGGCCTTGATCGTCTGACCTGGCACTTCATGGCCCAGCAAGCATTCAAGGAGGCGGGCCGCACGCATTAACGCGGGCAGATCAAGCCCGGTTGTCACTCCCAATTCGTGCAACATATGCGTCAGATCCTCGGTACAGAGATTGCCCGGAGCGCCGGGGGCAAATGGGCACCCGCCGATACCCCCGATGCTGCTATCAAAGGTCGTAATACCAAGTTGCAACGCTGCGAGCACATTGGCAAGCCCGGCCCCGCGAGCGCTATGCAAATGGAGCCGCAGCGACTGACGGGGAAAGCGCTCACGGAAGGCAAGAACGATCTGTTGCACCAGCAGCGGATGGGCCATGCCCGTCGTGTCACCGAGGGTCACCTCGCCAACGCCAAGATCGAGCAACTGACCACAAAGATCGAGCACCCGTTCAACCCGTACATGGCCCTCAAACGGGCACCCAAAAGCCACCGAGAGCACAGCATCAAAAGCGATTCCGGCCTGACGCACCAACAGACTCATCTCGGCAACCTGATCAAGCGATTGCGCAACCCCCATGTTGACATTGCTCTGATTGTGACTTTCCGTTGCACTGAGAAAGACCTGAACGAGATCGACGCGAGACGCAACCGCGCGTTGTGCCCCCACCAAATTAGGAGCAATGGCACAATACATCACCTCGGGAGGGCGCGGCAACTGGGCAAACACCTCGGCAGTATTCGCCATCTGGGGAACCTGTTGAGGACGCACAAAAGCCCCGACCTCGATCTGGCGCAGACCGGCGTCACGAAGTGCGGCAATCAGTTCAAGTTTCTCGGCAGTGGTGAGCACCACCGACTCATTTTGGAGCCCATCACGTGGTCCGACTTCGCGAATCGCGGCATACGAAGGCAGGGCCATGGGGCTAGCAATGCTTGTCATCAACGACCTCTTGGTACTGTATGCAGCGGCTCTGCTGCGAGGGCAAGCCGAGATTCCTGAGCACTGCGCCCCATGCTTGGATTGGCGACAACGGCAAGCTTTGCTTGCCGTTGTCGCCAACCCAAGCAAAATTCCTGGAGGCCGCAGGCCCCCAAACGCTGGTCAAAAACGCTCTTCCATATGCATGGTAGATGAGCGTAGGATGCTTGTCAAACATCAGAGTGTCAAATAAATTGCAAGCAGAAAAAGCTTGATCTGGTATTTCACCATCCTGGTGGTTGCGAAGTGCATAATCTGTGGTTATAATCTTTCTTGTTACTACGTAACTCATCTGTAACCATTCCTGGTACGCTCAAAACATACATAAGCTATGTATTGACGCAAAGGTTTTAAGAACAGCACACCGAGTGCAATATACAAGGAGGGTCGGCATGGACTGGACGAAGCAGGCGAATGATATGCTCAAGACCTTTACAACCACACAGCAGAAGGTCTGGGAGAGTTGGGTCTCCTCAATGCAAATGATGGCAACACCACAGAGCCCAGAAGCCTGGCAGAAGACCGTTGATACCTGGCGTGGTACCGTAAAGTATGCTCTTGAGCAGCAGCTTGAACTGACCAAGTTGTGGGCCGAGAGCGTGGCCGCTTCTTCCGTGAGCATGCCAAACATGCCTGGCATGCCGAACATGCCTATCATGCCTGGTATGCCAACCATCCCTGGCATGCCAACCATCCCTGGTATGCCGGCGACTTCGGTTGAGTGGACACGCCAGATGCTCGAGATGACACGGACATGGACTGATACGCAGGTTCGTTTTTCCGAGAACTGGTTTGAGATGTTGAAGAAGGCCGAGCCGAGCATGATGGCGCAGACTTTTGATATGGTGCAGGCCCAGAAGATCATGGCGATGTGGCAGGATGCCGCCCAGAAGGCGGTTGAGGCGCAGACGCAGTTCAGCCAGATGATGGTAAAAGCAGCCTCAGGCGATGGCTCCAAAAAGTAAGCACGCCTAAGCAGAAGCTTGCACGTGACACGACCACCAAATAACGGTGGTCGTGCCTGTTTTAACGGTAGCCTTCAGCCTGCAGGTTGAAGAGGTGGGCATAGGTACCGTCGAGCAGGATAAGTTCGCGGTGGGTACCATATTCCGTAATCGTGCCCTCTTCAATGACGGCAATGCGGTCGGCCATACGCACCGTTGAAAACCGGTGACTGATCAAAAAGGCGATCCGCCCGGCAGTCAATTCACGAAAACGCTGAAAGATTTCGTATTCACGTTGTGCATCGAGGGCCGCCGTTGGTTCATCGAGCACCAGCACTTCGCTCTTCCGCATAAACGCCCTACCCAGGGCAATCTTCTGCCATTGCCCCCCCGAGAGTTCGGCCCCCCCGGCAAACCAGCGCCCCAGAATCGTATCATAGCCCTGAGGTAACGGTTCAATCACCTCATCAGCACCGCCGCGCTCAGCAGCAAGACGGATGCGTGACTCGTTGGCAAGTTCTTCGATCTGACCAAACCCGATATTGTCCCGCGCCGAGGCTTGATAGCGCACAAAATCCTGGAAAATGACCCCAATTGAGGCGCGTAGCTCTTCAAGATTGTAGGCACGGAGATCGACGCCATCCAGGAGAATCTGACCCTCGGTTGGATCATAGAGGCGCGTCAACAACTTAATCAGGGTTGTTTTGCCTGCGCCATTGGCCCCGACAAGCGCGATCTTTTCACCGGGCTTGACATGCAGATTGATCCCGCGCAACGCCCATTCGGTGCGATCAGGGTACTGAAAACCAACATTGCGAAACTCGATACCCTGGCTGATCGGGTGCGGCATTGGTTGCCCTTCGCCAGTGATCATCTGCGGACGCAATTCAAGAAAACCAAAGAGATTCTCAAGAAAGAGACCGCTCTCAAAGAGTTGATTCACATTGTAAAAGAGACCCTGAAACGTGCCCTGACTCTGACGAAAGAGGGTGAGGTAGAAGGTCAGGCTGCCAATCGTAATCGCCCCCACAAACGTTTGCCAGACAATCCAGGCATAGGCCCCGTAATAACTGATGCTTGCCAGCAACCCCCAGAGCGTACTGATCAGTGAGCGCCGCCGGGCCAGATACTCATCCTCATGCATAATCTTCAAGAACATCTCCTGATACCGTGCCAGCAATGGTTCCCCGAGCGCAAAGAGCTTGATCTCCTTCGCACTCTGATCAACGGTTAACAGATGTTCGAGGTAGGTCATGCGGCGTGATTCCGGCGCACGCCAGGTAAGCAACCGAAAAGACAGGTGGCTATACCGCGTCTGGACAACAAAGGAGGGCAGGGTTGCCCCAAACAGGATCAAGGCTACCAGGGGGCTAAAGGCAAGAATGCCAGCAGCAAACGAACTGAGCGTGATCGTATTCTGGATCAGGCTGAAGGTGGTCGTAATAATACTGATCGCACGCCAGTTGGACTCGCGGCGAGCATTCTGGAGCTTGTCGTAAAACTCGGCATCTTCAAAATAGTGGAGATCGAGGCTCAGTGATTTACGGATGATCGCCGTATTGATCGCATTGCCCAGGCGCGCATTGAGAATATGCTCAGCCAGCGCACGCAACTGCCCGAGAATTGTGCCCGTTGTCAGCAAAAGAAACTCCATTACCAGGAAGGGGACAGTCGCACGCAAACCGGCCTCGGCGCTGATATCGGTAGTGACAATCAGCACAACTTCATCAATGATCAACTTGCCGACCCAGGCCTGGGCAATGGGCAGCAGACCACTGATCAAGGTCACGACGGCCATCGTGATGGTTGCCCCTTTGTGCGCCTGCCAGACCAGGGCAAAGACCCTGGGAATGTTGCGGAGGGCCGAGCGTAGAATCTGCCAGCGCTCGGCGATGGTTTTACGTGGTTCATCAGGAAGAGAACCTTGTGTACTGGCAGAGCCTCGTCGGCGTGAGGAAGATGTTTGACTCATCGTGATTTGATCTGGCTCCTCTTTAGGGCTATCGCCCTAACAAACCATACGTGTGCTGGGGCCAAGACCAGCTTTGCTGGTCTTGGCCCCAGCACCCCAAGATTCCTGGGGGCTACGTGCCCCATTCTATTATACCCCTAGTGGGTATCATACACCCCCTGCATACGCAGAGGAACCACCTGAACAAAAGTGGAGGAGGCGTGCAACCTTTTGCAGCACTTCACCGTCTTGTAGGTACGGGACGTCAACCGACAGCGGAGTGACTCGTGGCGGGCTGCGCCGTCAGGAGTTACTCCGCTGACACTATGGCAAAAGGGGTAACGTATGGAGTGGATCATTGCCCTGGCAACGGGCCTGGGTCTGGCGACAGCTTCGGGGTTGAACGCATATCTTCCGTTGTTGACAATTGGTATTTTTGCGCGCCTGGGGATGATTCAACTGGCCGAGCCATTTGATCTCCTTTCGAATGTGTTTGTCTTGCTGGTGATCGCAGTGCTAGCCGTGCTTGATTTTGCTGGCGACAAGCTTCCGGCTATTGATAGTTTTCTGCACGCAGCCGGGATGGTGATCAATCCTATTGCCGGAGCGATTCTTGCCCTGGCGAGCCAGGGTGATCTTGCTACCGTCAGCCCAATTCTTGTTGGCGCGGCTGGCCTGATTGCTGCGGGTAGCACCCACGCGGCCCGGGCCTCGGTTCGTCCTGTCGTGACCGCTGCAACCGGGGGGACTGGCAATCCTATCATCAGTACCATTGAGGATGTGACCGCGTTAGTCTTGAGTATCTTGGCAATTCTTGTGCCAATTCTCGCGGTGGTTCTCGCGATTGTGCTGGCGTTTGTAGCTTATCGGGTCTTCCGTCGGGCGGCCAAAATCTGGCGGAAAGAAGATGCCGTGACGAATGGGAAAATATAGCGCCCCGAGATAGTTGGCAGGTAGGCTATAATACCCATGTGGTGTTTGATTGCATGGCGTCAGGAGCCTGAAGATGCCAACTGGCCCCTCAGGGACAGTCACGTTTCTTTTTACTGATATTGAGGGCAGCACACGCCTCTGGGAACAATACCAGGAGGCTATGGCCAGTGCCCTGGCTCGTCACGACCTTCTTCTGCGCGATGCAATTACGACCAATGGTGGTACCGTCTTTAAGACCGTTGGTGATGCGTTTTGTGCCGCCTTTGTGCGCCCCGAGGATGCTCTGCAAGCGGCCCTGGACGCACAGCGTAGCCTGGTCACTGAGGCGTGGGGCGTAACCGGGAGCCTACGCGTACGTATGGCGTTGCATTCAGGCGACAGCGTTGTGCGTGATGGCGACTATTTTGGCCCCACCCTTAACCGGGTTGCCCGTCTGATGGCTACCGGGCATGGGGGGCAAATTTTGCTTTCGAAGGCGACCACATCGGCACTGTTGCCTGCGCTGCCTGCCGATGTAACGCTGCTTGATCTTGGGGAACGCCAACTCAAGGATCTCAGTCGTCCCGAGCATATTTTCCAGGTTGTTGTCCCCGATCTCCCCAGTTCTTTTCCGCCCCTCAGGACGGTTGATACCCGTCCGAATAACTTACCCGCGCAGACGACAGCCTTGATCGGACGTGAACGCGAGCTTGCTGCTGTCTGTGCCTTGTTACGGCAACCTGAGTTGCGGCTTGTATCGCTTACCGGGCCGGGTGGTACCGGCAAGACCCGTCTGGCGATCCAGGTTGCCGCCGAATTGCTCGATTTTTTTGCGGGCGGGGTCTTCTTTGTGCCCCTTGATAGTATACGCAATCCCGATGATGTCTTGCCGGCGATTATGCATAGTGTCGGGATCAAAGAGCGCAATAGTCAGACGAGTCTCGCAGACCTGAAGGAAGGATTGTCGGCGTCCCCAACCTTGATTGTGCTCGATAATCTTGAGCAGGTTATCGCTGCCGTGCCACTGGTTGGTGAATTGTTGCAAGCGATCCCCTCGCTCAAGTTGCTGGTGAGCAGTCGTACGGTCTTGCAAGTCTATGGCGAAAACGAGTATCCGGTGCCACCCCTCAAGTTGCCACCGCTCAAACCACCCCCGCCTGTCCCTGAATTGGCAACCTATCCTTCGGTCACCCTCTTTGTTGAGCGCACCCAAGCGGTCAAACCATCCTTTGTTCTGACTGACACCAATGCGCGTGCGGTCGCCGAGATCTGTCATCGGCTTGATGGCTTGCCCCTGGCGATTGAGCTTGCCGCAGCGCGAAGCAAGCTCTTTGCCCCGCAAGCGCTCCTTGACCGTTTGAGCAACCAGTTTGAGTTACTGACGACAGGTGGGCGTGATCGCCCGGTGCGCCAACAAACGCTACGCGCAGCGATTGCATGGGGCTACGATTTGTTGCCGCCGCTTGAACAACGTCTCTTTCAACGTCTCGCCGTCTTTGCCGATGGTTTCACGCTTGAGGCTGCTGAAGCGATCTGCTTTGACCCCGAATTGCCGGATCTCTTCACCGGAATTGAGTCGCTGTTGAGCAAAAGCCTGCTGCGCCAGGATCTCGATTGTGAAGATACGTTGCGTTGCGATATGCTCGGAACCATCCGTGCGTATGCCCTTGAACAACTCGTTGCGACAGGGGAGTTTCCTATGATGCAAAGACACCATATTTCGTACTATGCCACCTTTGTGCAAGAGGCTGAGCCTGAACTGCGCAGTGCCGATAATAACCATTGCCTTGAGTTATTTGACCGGGAGCATGACAACTTGCGGGCGGCACTGTCTTATTGTGTGGAGCACAACGAAAAGCTCCGCTCTTTGCAACTGGGGGGTGTGCTCTGGCGATACTGGTGGGCGCGGGGCTATTTGCAGGAAGGACGGCGCTGGTTAGAGACGCTGATACAGTTCAGCGGGGATGAGCCTGTGGAAGAACGAGTGCAGGTCATCAGTGGGGCAGGGGTGCTTGCTAATGCCCAGGGGGATCACGAGCGCGCTGCACACCTGCTCGAAGAGGCGCTGCACATACAGCGCAGCCTTGACGATCCCGCAACCATGGCATTTGTGGCGACCAATCTTGGCATTGCTGTGCTGCAACAGGGTGACTACCTTCGTGCGATTGCCCTTTTTGAAGAGAGTCTTGCCTTGCGGCGCACGCTTGGTGATCCGGTGAGCATTGCAAGCTCCCTGAATAACCTGGGCCTCTTGACGCTCTATCAGGGTGATTACGAACGCGCCGAACGCTTTTTCGAAGAGACGATCCTTTTGCGTCGGAGCCTCGGCGATACCTGGGGCATTAGCAATTCGCTCAATAATCTTGGCCTCGCCGCGTATTACCAGGGCAATTATGAAGAAGCGTTGAACTTTTGCAGCGAGAGTTACGGCATTGCGATTGGTTTGCGTGACACCCATAGTCAAGGCTTAGCCCTGATCAACCTCGGACGCATTCTCGTTGCCCTTGGGCGCTATCAGGATGCCGTGAGTCATCTCATTCAGGCCGTTGACCTCTGGTTTGAGCTTGGCAATCACGAATACATTCCCGAGTGCCTTGATGGCATTGCCGACATTCTTGCCCAGATGGGGGTGAGTGCGTCGGCGGCCCAGATCTATGGGGCCACGGCGGCGCTGCGGGCCACGTTAAAGGTTGCCTTCCCGCATAGTGAACAAATCCGCCGTGATGCGGCTATGGCCGCGCTTGCCGCCGATCTGGGTGAGCAGTACGAGGCTTGTGTGCGGCAAGGAGCAGGGTTGTCGCTTGAGAAAGCGATTGCGTATGCCCATACGGTCATCGCTGAACATGTATCGGAAGATGATGACTAGCGTGTGCGGTCTTTCGTTTGAGAACGAGATGACGCGACGTGGTGGCAGCAAAGCCGTCGCCACGTCGCGTCACGTTGTTTGATTAGCGCCGCATAAGCGGCAGGTAGACGCGATCCGTCACATTGGTTGTGCGCGGTGCCAGCACCACGAGGCGGCCCACATTTGACTCGGTTGAGGCGGTACGCACAACATAGTAGACCGAGCCAGGCGGGGTGCCTTTGGGTAGCGACAACTCGGCCTCGAAGTTGCCGCTTGCATCGCTGGTCGCCTGGGTTACTTCCGTATTAATCGCCTCTTGATTGAGCCCACGGAAGATCGTCACCGTTGTGCCAGGCGCAAATCCTGATCCCGATACATAATACCGGGCGTTATTGCCTGGTTCGAGATAGGGTGGCTTGATCTCCATGCGAGCCTGGATATCGGCAGCGGTCACTTTGCCCCACGAAGGCAGATAGCTATAACCATTGCCGGTGATCAAGAAGCCACGGTCATCCTCGAAGTTGTCATCCACCGCATTCAAAAAGAGCCCGATATCGTAGGTGTATCCGCCATCAACTGTATACGATGCGGTGAGACCGCCGCTCTCGTCGGGCTTCCACGCCGGACGGAAGTTGACGCCTTCGCCGGTTTCTGGCGAGACAAATGGCCAGATGGGGTACTCCATGTCGTAGAAATAGCCAGTATCTTGCTTGGAGAAGCTCAACCGCCCGAGGTCGTAGCTGCCACTAAAGGGATTCTCAGCGACAAACGGATCTGGGGCCGGGCGCGGGTCAAGCCCCTGCATCACCCACGGATCGCCGACCCGCGTATAGAGGAAGGCCATCTCGTCGGTACCTGGGCGCCACGACGGGTAGTTGGTCCACAGGTAATCGCCCTCATACACTTCGTCGGTTGTGTGCAAGACGAGGTAGACAAGCCTTGGTGAACTGCCCATATAGTCAATAAAGCCAATCTGATTATAGATCAGATTGAATTCGACAGGATTGACGGTACTCTCATCTTCGAGCATCGTATAGCGGAACATGAGATATCTACCGTTGTAGTCGGCATTCTCATAGTAGACATTGTAATAGCGCTCCTCCACCGTGTTGTAAAAACCTGCACCCGGTCCAAGGATCATAATGTCGAAGTCGGTTTGTCCGGGTTGCTTGCTCAGGTTAAGATAGTGGATTGCCTGGCTGATCTCCCAGTCAAGCGGATCACTGCTACTGAGATCAAAGCGCAATTTGGTATAGAAAATGCCCCTCCGCAGCCCAGGGGCAGGTGTGGCGACAAAATCCCATGAGGGATCGTACGACTGTTCAATCGTGCAGGGCAGATCGTTGCCTGGCCCGTTCGGGCAATTGACGGTGCCAAAGGTGAGTTGCTGCGGTCCGCTGGCATTGCCAGGGCCAGTGCCGTCAGCGTCAACGAGGAAGAGATTCAGATTGAGGCTGGTGGCTTCGCTCGGCGTGGCATGGCGGTTTGAGACATAAACGACCTGTTGGCCGTCGGGCGACCAACGTGGATAACTATTGGCAAATCCATCACTGAGCAACGGGAAGGTTTCCGCAGTCTCTTCAGCCGAAGCGGTCGACTGAATACGGTAGAGGTCGCGTTGTTCAGTATTGACAACCCGCGCATAGACAAGATCGCTGAACGAGGCGGCTGCTGGCGGCGGGGGCGGTGGAAGCGTAGGATCGGGCTCTGGGTTCTGGACATTGGGCCACTCGCCGAGGTACTGCGCCCGGGCCAGGGTATACCAGGGCGTTCCCTGGATCGCAATCTGGCTATAGTTGATCGGACTCCGCGGATCAAAGCCACCAGCGCGTGGGTCAAAGCCCCCCGGCCGTCCAGCTGGCAACGGCATATGCACACTCAGCCCGAAGCTTTGTGGTGAGCGGGTACCATTATCTTCGGCAATGATCACATTGTTTTGGCCTGGAGTAAAGGCATTGATCAGAGCCTCGGCAGGGGTGGTGACACCCGTCAGATTGAGTGTGCGCACATTCTGGGCATAGTGGTAGAGATCGCGGAAGTCGCGG
Source organism: Candidatus Chloroploca mongolica (assembly GCF_004762035.2). Lineage (GTDB taxonomy): Bacteria > Chloroflexota > Chloroflexia > Chloroflexales > Chloroflexaceae > Chloroploca > Chloroploca mongolica. The sequence goes on from NZ_SIJK02000029.1 coordinate 39,659, forward strand.
TCATGATAAAACTGGGTCTGTTCACCAGCAAGCAGCAGATCACCGGCTGCACTAGAACCGACATTCAAGATGGCATTGGCGAAGTTATTGACCCGCTGGATCAGTTCATCGAAGGGCTGATCAAGATTGACCGCACTCACGGTAAACTCCTGGCGGGCTAGGCCACCGTCGTTGCCGCGATAGAAATTGGCATAGGCCGCAACAATCTGCGCTGCCCAGACCTTTGGATCAATCGTGGGATTCTGCAGCACCGGCCTGAGGAAGGTATGGTACGGGAAGCCCGGCCCCGGCACCACCTCCTCGGAGGCGACCATCAAGCTGACATAATCTTTGATTTCGTAGGCAACTTCGTACTGGCCCATCAGACAGGCGTCGAAGATGAGCAGATCGAACTGGCTCTTGCCGAGTGCAGCGAGGCCCTGTTGCAGCGCCTGCCGGAGCTCGAGCATATTCCAGAAGTTACTGCTCACATCATCTGTCTCGATGGCTTTCCAGCCACCTCCGTGATTCCAGATGACTACTGCATACTGGTTTGCAGGATAGTTTTGCTTGACAAAATTCATAAAACGCACAAACGTCGCGGGATCACCAGTATCAAGATTGCCACTGAAATCAGAATTGCCAGTCACATTGATCACCTTGTTGCTCTGCACTTCATAGAGGGTGGTAGGACGATTCGACTCATCACTGAGCACGACAATATTGACGTCGTTGGTTGTACCGCCAGACGCGATCATCTGATCGATGTTGAACTGGGCATAGTTCGAGAGATCATTGTCGCCCGCAATATAAACTGCTACCGTCCACTGTTTGGTGGTAGGCTGACCAATCTGGGCGAGTTCGGGTGAAGGATCGAGCACGGGGAACGTGACCGAAGGCGGCCCAAGGGGTGGCAAGACGCTCCCCTGGGGGAGGCCACCAACCACGGTGAAGGCGGCACTGCTCTGGGTGAGTTGCGGATGCGTCGCGGCCTGCATCGCCCCGCTGAGCGTCGCCTCGATGGCGGTGAGCGTATGCACTCCATTCGTCATCGGCTCGGGAATAATGAACGACGTACGGAAGGTGCCGTCAAAATCAGGCAAAATGAGGCGGCGTTCGGTGACATTGACCCCATTCCACAAGAGCTTGACGCGCTGATGGGGGGCATATCCAAAGCCCTGCACCTCGATCATGCTGCCTGGTTCGCCGCTCGCGTTGTTGAGCAACAGACGGCGCACATCTTTGGTCATCGAGCGATCAGCGAGACTGAGCAACGGCACGCCGCCAGCACGATCTGGGCTGCGCGCCGGACCTTCCATCGCAAAGATAGGCTTCTGGGCACTACTACGTGCCATTGCGCCACTATCGCCTGATGGCATTGCCGCGCTCGCCTGGAGGGTCGTCGCAACGGATAGACGGGCCAGAGGATTATCGGTGGCTGGTTGGGCCTGTAGGGGCAGGACAGCGAGGATCAACGCAAGGATACCAAGCATCGCAAAGATGCCGCCTAAACGAACACGACCATGTCTGCTACTCGAAGATAGGGTACGCATCGAACCCTCCCTTTGCTAAGCGTGCCGATGGTAGATTGACAGTTGTTGCGCATGCACCTGGGTTGTATATATGACAAGTATAGCACTCTCACCTTATGCTTTCTAGAGCCATACCCAGCAACGGGAGGGGAAGCTTCCCAAACACTCTTGATGCGCAGGGCGACGCCCCGTGTATCAAGAGTGTTTTATAATATGTCATCATGAAGATTCACCACTCCTTCAGGCTCGTCGCGTTGCTGCTGCTGAATGGCTTGCTGCTTGTTAGTTTTGCTGGCTTTGTCTGGGCTGATAATGCGCTTCATCGGGGCGTTGTCTTTACCCCTGACCCTGAGCCTATCCCACAGGCTGATGGCCCAACCCTGGGCATCAATCTGTTTAATGTTCATCTCGAACCAGACCCTGTGGCGGTGCAGCGTTCCTTTGAACTCTCGGCTGAACTCGGGGCGCGTTTTGTGCGGATGCAGGTACCCTGGGACGATCTTGAGATCCACGGGCGGGGTGATTTTGAGGATCGGCGCAATGTTGAGGCCATCGGCGTAGTTTCGTCGTGGGCCAAATATGATCGGATTGCCCATGCCGCTCGTGCCGCCGGGATAGAGTTGATCTGGCGCCTCGAAAGGCCTCCCGTATGGGCACGTCGTCAGTTCGAGGCTGATCCGGTCTTTCAGGCCGGGTTGCTGGTGGATGGCAATTCGACCGGCCCTCCCGACGATCTTGCGGATTATGCGGCTTTTGTGCGGGCTGTGGTCGAGCGTTATAACGGTAATGGGGTGGATGACGCCCCCGGTAGCCCGGTGGTGCGCTATTTCCAGATCTGGAATGAACCAAATCTCCGCAATGAGTGGAACTGGCACGATCCGCGGCCCGAGGATTTTGTTGAACTCTTGCGTGTCGGGGCCACTGCCGTGCGTGAGACAAATCCCGATGCGGTCGTCATCTTCCCCGGTCTTGCCCCGACCGATGGGCTCGATTTTCGTGCGCCAATGACCGAACTCGAGTACCTCGACCGGGTCTATCGAGCGGGCGGCGCGGCCTATTTTGATGTGATGGCAGCGCAGGGGTATGGTCTCGGTCAGTCGCCAGATGAGCATCGGTATGTCTTTTTGCGCGGTCGTGGCAACTGGAACTGGCAACGCCCGATTGATACTCGCAACGACGTGAGCCGGGTGGTGCTCTTGCGCGAGGTGATGGAGCGACACGGCGATCATGCGACGCCGATCTGGATCACCGAGTTTGGCTGGAATAGCGCCCCCGATCACATCCCGCCCGAGCGCCGTATGACCTGGGGGCCGCCGGTGAGCGAAACAACCAAGGGCGAATATCTGGTCGGCCAGATGGAACGCGCCCGCGACGAGTGGCCCTGGATCGGCGTGATGAATGTCTGGATGCTGCGCTACGGCGGCTATGCCGAGCCAGATCCCGCTGATCCAACGCCCTATTTTGCCCTGGTTAGCCGTGATTGGCAGATCCAGCCGTCGTTCGACATTCTGCAAGCCTTTGCGACCGCCCCCGCAATTGCCGGCGTCGGGGCGCATTCGTGGAACCATGCCGCCGTTGCCCCCCTGGCTGATGGATGGCGCTTGCAGTTCGCTGGGACACGCATTGCCCTCGTGGTTGATCAGGCCAACCCTGTGGCAGTGACGATCAATGGCGACCCGGTTGCGTTGCGTCACGCTGAGTCGGACGGGCGATCGCTGCTGGTCAGTGACGAATTGCCCGATAGCGTGCATGTGCTTGAGTTGCAAGGGCCGCGTGCGCCGGTGAGTTTCATTGTTGAGCGGAGTCGTCGGTGGGCTTTCTGGTGGGACTATGGGGCGTTGGGTTTGCTTGCCCTGATGGCGGTCAGTGGCGCGGCGACGATGTTGGCAGCACCGCCTGTGCTTGTGCTGATGAGTCAGCGTGTTCGTCGTCTGCGTGGGCAGATGCTTGCACGCGGCGGATGGCTGGCCTACCTTGTGCAGACCGACACGCTTGTTGCGAGTGGCATGCTTTTCGCGGTGATCATTGCCTACCGGGCTTCGCCCCAGGTACCGCTAACCCTCGCTGGCCTGTTGCTCTTCGCGATCCTGGCGGTGATGCGGCCCAGGGTGGCGCTGCTCTTTGTTCCCTTGACGTTGCCGCTCTACTTTATCCCCAAGTTGATCTTTGATAGCCGCTTTGGGTTGCGCGAGAGTGGCCTGGCGTTGCCGCTGCACGAACTCTTGCTGGTGATCGCGCTTTTTGCGGCTGGCGTGCGCCTGGTCATTGAGGTGATGGCGCACTGGCTCAAGCGCCCGCTCCGCGAGCCGCAGGTGCTTGCCTTGCCTGGCAACGCTATGTGTGCCTTGCGCGATCGTCGCCAGACCTGGTCGTTCTGGCTGCCGATCCTGCTTGTTGGGTTGGCAGCAGTCTGGGGCGTCGTCATTGCCGAGCAGCGCGGGCCTGCGTTGCGCGAATTGCGCTGGATGTTTGTTGGCCCAATGGTCTTTGTGGGGGTCGCCGCACTCTTTGGTCAGGCGTATCAACGCCCAGTGGTGCTTGCCTGGCTCACGGGTGGGGCACTCGCCGGGTTGGTTGGCTTGCTCCAGTTTGGTGGGCTCAATCTGGTGCCCCTCTTTGGCACCAAGGCAGGTTTTGGCGATGATAGCTTCTTTGTTGAGGGCGTAAGGCGCGTCGCGAGTCTCTATGGGCATCCGAATAATCTGGGCCTCGCAATGGGGCGCTATTGGCCCGTGGCGGCGGCGTTGACGTTTGTGGCGCTGCGTGCGGGTGGTGTACGCAGGGCATGGCCCTATGCACTGGTGACTCTGCTTACCCTGGGGGGCTTGCTCGTCTCGTTTTCGCGGGGGGCCTATCTGGGGATGTTGGTAGCGAGTGGTGTTTTGGCGCTCGCCCTGGTACCAGCAAAACTGTGGCGCACGCGGCGGGTGCTGGTGCCCCTCGCGATAGTCGCGGGAATCGGCGTGGTTGGGGTGATCCTGGTGATCATCCTCGATATCGAGCGGCTCAATCCATTTGGGGCAAGCAGCGGCGTGCGCGTGCAGACCTGGCTTTCGGCGCTGGCAATGTGGCGCGATCACCCGCTGGGCATCGGCCTCGACCAGTTTGGCCGCCTCTATCCAGCCTATATCAACCCGGCCCTGGCCGCGACCAACGAGATCAATACGGCGCATCCGCACAATCTGTTGCTTGATCTCGCCCTGCGGATGGGGCCGCTCGGTCTGCTTGCCTTCGGGTGGTTGCTCTTTAATTTCGCACGCGGGGCCTGGCAAACGCTTGCTCGCACTGGTGCGGCGCGGCACGCTGGCGCATACGGCCCCGTGCTAGTCGCTGGAGTCAGTGCCGCGATGGCGGGCGGACTTCTCCATGGCATGGTTGACCAGTTCTACTTCTGGCCAGATCTGGCGTTTGCCTTCTGGCTTATGGTGTGGGTGGAGTATGTTCATCGTTGACAAAAGCGCTCAAGTGTACTACCATGGCACGACCAATAGATCCCATCCATTTTGTGAGGAGCACACGATGACCCTGCATGCCCACGGCACGTTCACGGTTCAACTCACCCCTCAGCCCCTTGCCGACCCCACTGCCGACAGCCTACTCGGCCGTCTCGCTATCGCCAAGGAGTTTCAGGGCGACATCACTGGCATAAGCCATGGTGAGATGCTCAGCGCCCGCAGCGCGGTCGATGGCTCAGCCGGCTATGTCGCCATCGAAAGATTCACCGGCACGCTCCACGGTCGCCGTGGCAGTTTCGTCCTCCAGCACAGTGGCACGATGACCCGCGGGGCCCAGCAACTCACCATCAGCGTCGTACCAGACTCAGGCACCGACGAGCTAGAGGGCCTCACCGGGACGATGAATTTGCAGATCGCCGATGGTGTCCACGCCTACGACTTCATCTTTACCCAAGCAACCTCCCATGACACACCGGCTTGATCGTCTTGCCCAGGTACTCGGTTTGCTCTATCTACTTGACCGGCTCTGGAAGATCCTGGCTGTCGTCGCTTTTTTTCGGCGACCTCCGCCACCAGTGCCTACGCAATGGCCATCACTGACCTTGCTCTGCCCGATGACTCGGTCGCCCAATGATCTGCGATCAGTGCTGATCGCCAGAGCGCACCTCGTCTATCCTGGTCAGCACGAGTGTCTCTTGATCTGCGACCGTGAAGATGTTGCAACGCAGGCGATCTGTACGGAGGTAATGGAGCGTTATCCAACGTGGCCGGCGCGCATCGTGCTGGCTGAGCCGGAGCATGGAACGCTGGCCTCGAAGATTGCTAAACTGCGCACCGCGTTGCCCGAGGCGCATGGCGAGGTGCTCTGTTTTGTTGATGACGATATTCTCCTGCGACCCGATACCTTGCGCATTCTGGTGCCGTATGTGATGCAGCCCACTACGGGGGCAGCCTTTGGGTTGGCCTGTTATACACGCTGGCAGACGCTTGCCGAAAGCCTGATGAGCGGCTTTGTCAATACTAATGCGCTGCTTAGTTATGTGCCGGTGACCTATCTGGTCGAGCCATTCACAATCACCGGCCACTGTTTTGCCTTGCGCCGTGAGGTTTTTACCGCAATAGGTGGACTAGAGGGCATGGAAGAACGGATCGACGATGACCACGAGCTTGCGCGGCGGGTGCGCAGATACGGCCTGCGTAACGTGCAGACCCCGTTGGTCTATGATGTAGACAACCGGCTTGCCCGTCTGCGCGATTATCACTTGCAGATGCGACGCTGGTTGGTGATCCCGCGCCAGGCAATGTTGCCGCACCTGAACCTTCGTGAGCGCAGCGCGATGCTGTTTGGGAGCCTCGGGAACCTGTTGCCGCCACTGCTGCTGCTGCTCGCCCTGGTGACGCGCCGACGTGTGCCGTGGCTGAGCCTCGGGTCGAGTCTGGGCTATGTTGCGACAACCCAGGCGCTGATCGAACGCATCTATCTGGGCCAGGCGATGCCACTACGCCAGATGCTGTTGCTCCCGATCCTCAACTGGCTCACCCCCCTCTATGTCAGCGTGATCAGCCTCGGCAGCAATACCATTGTCTGGCGTGGGCAACGCCTACGGGTTGAACGCGGAGGGACATATGCCGTCATCGAAGAATGACGTTATGTATCAAGCAAAGGAAGCCGTATGCGCTGGCTCTGGCGGTTGCTGATCATCCTGCTCTGTGGCGAGCGGTTGCTGAAACACCTGGCTGTGGTGCGGTTTTTTCGTCGTGCTCAGCCACCAGTCGAGGCTGACCCAGGGCTGGTCAGCATCATGCAACCGATCCTCAGCGGTGATCTGGCGCTGGCAGCATGTCTGGAGACCAATCTCGTAGCGCATTCAGGGTATCAACGTGAATTTCTCTGGCTCATTGACGATGATGATGAGCCAGCGCGGCAGATCTGCACTGACCTGATGGGCCGCTATCCCTCGGTGGCAATTACGCTGGTGGCCTTGCCTGCCCCGCCGCCTGAGCACAACCCGAAGCTTGTCAAGCTGATCGCTGGAAGTGCCCGCGCACGTGGCACGGTCATCTGTGTGCTCGACGACGATACCATGTTGCCCGACCATGGTCTAGAGCAGTGCCTGCCCTATCTGGCGCAGCCTGGGGCCGGGCTTGTCTTTGGCCTGCCCTACTATGTCAGTTACGACAATGTATGGTCAGGTCTGGTAGCGACGTTTGTCAACAGCAGCAGCTTGATGACCTACATTCCGTTCAGCCTACTTCACGAGCCCGTGACGATCAATGGCATGTTTTATGCCATCCGACGCACCACGCTTGAGGCTGTCGGTGGGTTCGCTGGTCTGGAACAACTTGTCGCCGACGACTTTGCCGTCGCCGATCGGTTGCGAAAACACGGCTATCGTCTGGTGCAGACCCCGGTGCGTCACGCGATCCGCACGACGGTCGCAGGGCCACGTCACTATCTGCGTTTGATGCAACGCTGGCTCATCTTCCCCCGCGAGTCGCTGATGCGTCATCTGCCACCGCACGAACTGGTACTGATCTATAGCCTGGTGGGGCTACCGACGTTTTTGCCGTGGATGGCACTCGCCGTGTCAGTGGGAAGACCGGGGCAGGCCACACGGGGGCTCTTTCTCGCCTATGCTGGCCTGAGCTACCTGATCTTTGCCTATCACAACAGGAGCTACCTCAACAGCGCAACCCCCTGGCGCTGGAGTTGGATGGTGCCCCTGGTGCAAATCCTGCTGCCTGCGCAATTCGTGAGCGCGTTGCTGGCCCCCCGGAGGATCAACTGGCGTGGACATACGATGCAGATCGAACGTGGCGGTACGCTCCGCCTCGTGCACCGGCGCGACTAATGAAGCTTGGCGAAACATACGAGAATGTGTTGGCGGCGTACCCACCCGTGCAACGCATGATCGCGGGTGAACGATGGACAGTCATACAGGCTGGCACAGGCCCGACGGTCGTGCTCTTGCCGGGCGGCTTTGGCCTGGCGGCAACCTCATTTCAATACATTGCCGCACTTGCATCTGACTATCATGTGATCGCGTTGAGCTACCCGCCCCGGCTCAACCAGGTTGCGCAGCTTACCTCCGGGGTAGTTGCGATACTCGACGCTTGTGGGGTCGGTGCAGCGCACATCGTCGGCGGCTCCGCCAGTGGCGGCGTTGCCCAGGTACTCGTGCGGCACCACCCGCAGCGCATCGCGACGCTCATCCTTGCGCAGACGGGGGCACCGCGTCGTGAGCGGGCGTGGCTCGATCGGTTAATTGCCAGAGCATGTGAAGAGTTGCCCGCCGCATTGATCCTGGGCTGCTTACGGCTGGCCGTCCATGCCTTTTTACCAGGCCGTAGCGAAGAGATGATCTTCTGGCGTTGGCACTTTGCTGGGGTCATTGGCGAGCAAACACGCGCCAGTCTGGCTGCGCGTTTCCAAACCCTGGCTGACTACGACCACAACTATCGCTTCACCCCCGAGGATCTTCAGGCATGGCCTGGCCGTATCGCGATCATCGAAGCACCCCAGGATCGTATGCTGCCTGCGAATGAGCAAGCCGCGCTGCGCAGCCTCTACCCCCAAGCCACCGTCTACCGCCTGGCTGGTACAGCCCACCGCGACAGCGTTACCAACCCGCTACCGCAGATCGAACTGGTGCGCACCATCATCAAGGGAAGACCGCCTATCGCGACGATGGTTCATTAACAACCGTCTCGGGAAGAGCGAAGGCGAGAGTCATCACAGGCACGCTCCTCCGCTCCTCCCTACACGGGCTTGCTGCTAGCTCTCAGGCGTTGATTTATCCCCGGTCTTATTCTCGCCTACACTGGCGCGCATCGCTCTGGCCTGTTGCTGCAGGCGCCGGAAATAGTCATTCTCGGTAATCTCGGCGACCTGGTTTTGCTGGCGTGTACGATCAATTTCGATCCGCAGTTCCTGTACCTCACGGCGCAGGTTCTGCTCACGGGCAATGACTTCGTCGGCCATCTGCTGAAAGGTGCGGGCCAGTTGCCCCAGAGCATCATCGCGGCGCCCAACATCAGCCAGACTCGCGGGGGTATAACGGCCATCATTGATCGCCTGTGCGGCTTCGGTAATAATGCGTACCTGACTGATATACGCATAGTCTTCGATCACGTCGCGCACCCGACTTCGCAAATGTCGCGTCAGCACATGAATAATGCCACGCGCCACGCCGCTATGATTCTCGATTAAATCATAGAGAACGGCTTGACGCAGACAGAGCAACTCGGTGGCTTGCGTCGCCGTCACCGAAGCACTGCGCGGCTCGGCATCGAGCACCGCCATTTCGCCGACAACCTCACCCGGCCCCAGTTCATTGAAGATCAGAGCGTCATCATGAATCCGCACCCCTCCCGAAATAATGACATAGAGGCTATCACCTACATCACCCTTCTGGAAGAGCAGTTGACCTTCGCCAAGGCGCACCGACTCTAGCGCCGCTGCTATCGTTGGAAGCGCATCCTCATAGGCACCATCAAAAAAGCGCACGGCCTCTAACAACCTGATCCGTTGGCTAAGAGCGTCCAAGGTTGATTTATCTCCAGGTGTGTTGTCCATAAACTGACCAGCATTGACATCTATCGAGCGGCACTATAGCATAGCACGATAGATAACCCGTTGGCAAGCGTATGCCGCAACGTTGATCCAGGAGTTTCAGCCATGAACCAAACCGTCGTTCGTCTCTATCTGTTCGATACCGGCTCGTGCCGTGCCTCACTGCAGCAGGCCTTACGCGGTGCCCCTTCAGAACCCATCGCATTTCACGCCCTTGTGGCCCTGATCGAGCACCCCCGGTATGGTTGGATCCTCTGGGATACCGGCTATGCACCACGTCTCTTTGAGGCGTTGCGTCGCTGGCCTTTTCTGCTCTACCCGCTCCTCATGCCGTTGGCGATTGAACCACACCTGGCCCTTGTGACCCAGTTGCAACGACGGGGCATTGATCCCGCCGAGATTCGCTATGTGCTGGTGTCGCACTTTCACTTTGATCATATCAGTGGCCTGCGTGATTTCCCACGGGCGACCATTGTCGCTGACGTTGAGGCACTCGATAGTGTGATCGGGCTGGATGGCTTCGCGGCGCTGCGCCGGGCGTTTGCCCCATCCCTCTTGCCTGATGATTTTGGGCAACGCGTGCAGCCGGTGTACCACTTCAATGATGCGCCGCTGCCCCCCTTCGGGGCGACCCACGACCTCTTTGGTGACCATACGCTGCGTCTGGTACGCTTGCCAGGCCATGCTCGTGGGCAGATGGGCCTCTTGCTGCAAACCGACACTGGCCCCGTCTTCCTCATTGCTGACGGCGCATGGCTGACCCGTTCGATTGAAGAACAACGCGGCCCTGGACTCTTTGGCTATCTCATTGCCGACGACGCGCACCAGGTTGATCAAACTCTGGCGAACCTGCACACCTTTGCCCGCGCCAACCCCTCTGTAACCCTGATCCCAACCCATTGCCCTACCAGCTATGCCCGCATTCAGCCTGATGCTTCGGGTTGACCCACGCCCCTGCACCATGCTATACTAGCCCTTGTCTTGATGATTGCTTTTGTATCCTTGTTCTAACAATAAAGAAGGTGCCGTATGGCCCAGACACGTCTGGTCATTGCCGATGATGAGTCAATCATTCGCATGAACCTGAAAGAGACTCTCGTGGGTCTTGGCTATCTTGTCGTCGGAGAGGCTGGTGATGGTGGCAGTGTCGTCCATCTTGCCCGTGAGTTGCAGCCTGACCTGGTGCTCATGGATATTAAGATGCCCAAGCTGGATGGCATCCAAGCTGCCAAGATTTTGACCGAAGAAAAAATCGCTCCAGTCCTGCTCTTGACTGCCTATTCTGATCGCGATCTGGTCGAACGCGCGAAAGAGGCCGGCGTGGTCAATTATGTGGTCAAGCCCTTCCGCGAGGCTGAGTTGCTGCCGGCAATTGAGATCGCTATGGCTCGCTATCAAGAGTTTCTTGAGATGGATCGCGAAATTTCCGATCTGAAGGAGACCCTTGATACGCGGAAGCTGGTCGAACGAGCCAAGGGGATTCTTATGGATTCCCAGGGGCTCAAAGAGGCTGAAGCGTTTCGCAAGATCCAGCAACTCTCGATGAATACGCGCAAGTCGATGAAAGAGATCGCGCAGGCCATTATTCTGGCCAACGAGATCTAGGTCTTCTGTGTCCGAAGAGCCTCAGCCCTCTGCGGATTCATCAGCACCGCCAGAATCTGCTGCGCGGTCGTGGATCAGGGCTGCATTGCCGTTTGTTGTAACGGCAATCGCAGCCGTTTTTGTCAGCCTTGCGTTTCAGGCATGGTTCTTCTCGCCAACGTCAGTGACGCCTCCCTCTGTTGCGCAACCTGCAACTGAGGTGCAGCCTACGCCAGTAACCACACCGTTGCCAACGCCTGTGCCTCCAGCAACGCCTCCCCCGACTATGGTTGACGAGAGTGCCCTACGCCTCGATATTCTTGATCTCCAGGCTGAACAACGACGCCTCTGGAGCGTGATCTATCTCCTGCGCGCAGTCGCGCAGATTGATGATGTGCTTGCCGCATTGCAGGCGAATGATCTCGATGAAGCAGACCGCACCCTGATGCTGGTCTATCGTTCGCTTGATCGCGCCTATGCCTTCAGCGCCGAGCAGGACAAAGGCCCGATCGACTCGTTCCGCCTGCAGATCAGCCAACTCCGCGACGAACTCCGCCTCCGCCCCGAAGGGAGTGACCGGCGCCTCCGCCAGATCCGACGCCTCATCCTCAGTCTCGTCGAAGCCTGAAACCCTTACCCCGTCGCTTTTTCGGATGCCTCATCAAAAGCAACAAAACGATACCCGACGCCACGCTCGGTGAGGATATAGCGCGGATTGGCCGGATCTTTTTCCAGTTTCTGCCGCAAATAGGTAATGTAAAGGCGCAGATAGTGGTTCTCGTCGCGGTATTCTGGTCCCCAGACTTTCGACAACAACATCTCGTGCGTCTGAACATAACCAGCATGTTGCACCAGATGGTAGAGCAGGCGATATTCAGTGGGCCGCAAATTGACCCGTTCACCTTCGACAAGCACCTCACGACGGGCAAAGTCAATGCTCAGGCGTTCGTCAACCTGTACCAGTGTCTGTGGCACCGGAGGTGCAGCATAGTGACGGCGCAGCACGGCCCGAATCCGGCTCACGAGTTCACGATGGCTGAAAGGTTTGCCCACATAATCATCAGCCCCCAGCTCTAGCCCGCGAATACGATCTTCTTCCTCGTCCTTGGCCGTCAGGACAATGACAGGTACCTGCGTGAATTGACGAATCCGGCGCAATGCCTCGAAGCCATCGAGTACCGGCATCATAATATCGAGCAGGATAATATCTGGCATTGTCTCACGAACCTGATCAACGGCCTCGCGGCCATTCGAGGCAGTCGCCACACGCATCCCCTCGAGTTCAAGATTCATCCGCATAAAACTGACCATACGCGGCTCATCATCAACGACTAACACCAGTTTGTCTTTGAGCTCTGACATACAACGATCCTGTCCTTATAGCCGACGTTCACACCAGGTACAAGCTATGCTATCATAGAGCAATGCAAGTTCTGATCACTAACCTTCTTCTCCTCACAATCGCGGGCGGTATTGGGTATCTGGTTGCTCAGGGGCGACCAGAGTGGTTCGGGCCAGAGTCTCGTCAGCGCCTCTTCTTTATGGGCTGGATTATTGCCCTGTTGCTCGCCGGTGCCCTCCGCGCAGCAGCAATCGTCTATGGACCAGCGTCAATGTTTGCCCTGTTGAGCATCGGCGGTGGGTTTGCCCTCGGTATCTGGCTCGGCCTCCGCGGATTGACTTCCGAGCGCCCCCGTGGGCGCTGAGCTCGCTTACGTGCGCCGTAGCAACGTGCGCCGAATGATGGGAAGCCGGAGGGCAAGCAAGGCGAGTAAGATGACCCCGTAGATAACAGGTTCACGGATGACCTTCGCTAGCCACAGATAGTGCAAGACGGCAAGGATGGCCGCCAGGTAGACGAGGCGGTGTAAACGCCGCCACCAGCGCCCGAGTTTCCGCATCGCTGCCCCGTTGGACGTCAGGGCAAGCGGAACCAGGAGCAAGAAAGCAGCCATCCCTGCCAAAACGTACCGTTTTTCACGTACCGCCTGGCTGATCAAGCCAAGATCCAGGCTGTAATCCACCACCACAAACAGGAAGAGATGCAGCACGATATAGCCAAAGCTGTAGAGACCGAGGGGCTTGCGTGCTGCCATGATCCATTTCCACCCAAAGAGTACGTTGAGTGGCGTACAGGCTAGCGAGGCGATCAGCAGCACGAGGGCCGGCTTGCCTGTGCGCAGGATGAGTTCCTGGATCGGGTTGACACTCAACCGCCCCGTCATAGCATCAAAAAAGATGAGCCCCAGCGGCAAGAGTGCCACGATCGTTACGATAAGATCAAGGATCTGGCGCTTGATGAATGTACGTTCTCGCTTAATAATTCACCCGCAAATCAAGATCTTGATATAACGCTGCAACCTGATCTTCATAGCCATTGAACATCAAGGTCGGGCGGCGTCCTTGCTCACCAATGCGTCGTTCACTGGCCTGAGACCAACGCGGGTGAGCCACGTCGGGATTGACATTGGCGTAAAAACCGTACTCATTGGGGGCCAGCGCCATCCAGAGCGAGGTTGGCATCGTGTCGACCAGTTCGATCTTGACGATCGCCTTGATACTCTTGAAGCCATATTTCCAGGGTACCACAAGCCGCACTGGGGCACCACTCTGGGCCGTCAGGGTCTGACCATACAACCCGGTGGCAAGGAGGGTCAAATCGTGCATCGCTTCATCAAGGCGCAGCCCTTCCACATACGGCCACGGATAAAAGCGATCCTTCTGTCCTGGCATCTCTTCCGGGCGATAGACGGTCTCGAAGCGCACATACGTTGCCTCGGGGCGTGGTTCAACAAGCTTGAGCAAACGATGCAGGGGAAACCCGAGCCACGGAATCACCATTGACCAGGCCTCTACGCAACGTAACCGATAGATGCGTTCTTCTTGCTCAAACGCAAGCAGATCCTCCAGCGCAAAGATACGCGGCTTGTTGACCAGGCCACTAACTTCCAGTTCCCACGGTGACGTCTGAAAGTTAGCGGCTAACCGGGCAACGCCCTGTTTATCCGTCGTAAACTCATAATAGTTATTGTAGGTTGTGATGGCTTGAAAACTATTCAAGGGAGCGCCCAGTTCATCCGTTAGTCCAGCAGCCTCTTGCTCAAGAACTTCAGGTGAAACATACGTGTCGCTACCGCACGCCGCCAGCAAGGCTGCCGCACTCAACGTGCCGGCAGCCCCGAGCAACGCCCGGCGCGACAGATACAAACCCTCGGACGTGATCTCCGAGGACGGAATTTTCTGCACACCCCCTCCATCTCCAGATAGTTTAGAGCACTCCCACGGTACTATTATCGCCGATCAGCAACCGATACGCCTTCGGCTTGAGTGGACTACGTGTCACCGTCACATTACGCCCGATCAGGCTATCCTCAATGCGTGCAGGCATACCACGGATCGTGCTATGTTCCAGCACGATGCTATGTTCGACCTCACTATCTTCGATCAGACAGTGATGATAAATGGACGTAAAAGGCCCGACATAGGCATTCAAAATCCGGGTCTGTTCACCAATAATGGCCGGACCACGGATGGTTGAATTAATAATCTCGGCCCCAGCCTCGACAATCACCTTGCCAATCAGATTCGAGTCGCGGTCAACATACCCATGGACAACTGGCTGCATCTCCTCGAGCACGAGGCGATTGGCTTCAAGCATATCGTCTTTCTTCCCGGTATCGATCCACCAGCCATCGTGGATATAGGGGAAGACCTGATAGCCCGACGTAATGAGCCACTGAATGGCATCAGTAATCTCGAGTTCGCCACGCAGCGAGGGCGTAATGCTATGCACAGCCTCAAAAATGTGGTGGTCAAACATATAGACCCCGACCAGGGCCAGATCGCTTTGGGGATCACGGGGCTTTTCGACCAGGCGCTCGATCCGTCCATTTTCGTCCAGTTCAGCGACGCCAAACGACCGAGGATCAGCGACCTGTTTGAGCACCACCTGGGCATTGAAATCGCTATGTCCAAATTGTTGGATCAAGGGACTGATGCCGCCCTGGATACAATTATCACCGAGGAACATCACAAAACGGTCATCGCCAATAAAATCGTGACTAATCTTGACCGCGTGGGCCAGACCGAGGGGCGCATCCTGCTCGATATAGGTAATCTGCACCCCCCAGCGGCGTCCATTGCCAACAGCCGCCCTGATCTCGTCGCCGGTGTCACCAATCACGATCCCAATATCCCCGATCCCGGCATCCCTGATCGCTTCAATCACACGAAAGAGAACCGGTTTATTGCCAACAGGAACGAGCTGCTTGGCACTCGTATAGGTAATCGGGCGAAGGCGTGTTCCTTTGCCTCCACTCAGCACGAGCCCTTTCATGCAACAACCTTTCAATAACCACGGCCATAACCCATGCTTCTATTGTACCAGTATCCGCGTGTTGCATGTACACAATGCGTTGCAACCGCATGGCACTTGCCAGGTAAACTGTTGATGGATGCAGAAGAGGCCAGCAATGCTGGCCTCTTCTGCACCCATCAGGATGTTCAGGGCGGTAGCCCGCGCCATCATCTAACGATACGGACGAATAGCACCGACAAACGTATTCTGCCAGTAGCTACTCCAGATACTTGAAGCCTGCACGCCATAGCTGGGGGTCATCGCGTGAACCATCCGGCCACCGCCAAGATAGATCGCCACGTGGCTGATGCCACGACGCCCACCGGTATTAGCAAAGAACATCAAGTCACCGGGGGCAAGGCTGCCCATACTGCCAATCATCGCACCATAGCGTGTGCTGTACTGACCGGCAGCACTATGAGGCAGATTAACCCCAAACTGACGATAGACATAGCTGGTCAAGCCACTGCAATCAAAGCCCCGGGGGCTGCTGCCACCCCAGACATACCGTGAACCAATAAACTGCACCGCATAGCTTGCGACATCGCCACTCGCAGGCACACTAACGGCAGCACCGCCGCCGCCACTGCTCCGTGTCTGCGCCACCGCAGTACGCACAGGCAGCGCAGGGATATCATTGGTAACGGGCACACGGCGGGCCGCCATTGGCGACACCCGCAGCAGATCCGAGAAGATCCAGGCACGGGTTCCATTTTCGAGTTCAACCCGGTACCAATCTTTATGGCGGGCAAGCAACTTCACGTTATTATCTGCGTTGACCGAACCAACCCGGTCATAAGCAGAACCCGGACCACGGCGCAGGTTGACTCGGTTTTCCAGTACCATGCCCACCAGGGGAGGATTGGGATCAGGAATGGAGGCGGCAATTGGAATGCGCTCGATGACACCATCAACAATATTCAGAAACTCTGACGTGACCCAGCCATACTGAGAGCCATACTCGACCAGGAACCACTCCTCGTACCGTTGGATGAGGGTCAGTTCCTGACCGGCAGTCATTTTGGCCATACTCACATAGTTGACCCCGGGGCCATCACGCAGGTTCAGGCTTTCTTCGCGCACCACGCCAATTTTGGGCGGCGGGGGCGGCGGAATAACGTCAGCAGAAACCTGATTGAGCGTATAGACAACGGCCTCAGGAATATTGACCAGTTCAGCCGAGACCCAGTACAGTGTCCCTTCGCCGACACGACGAATCTGGAGCCACTCTTCAAACCGGGCGACAACCTCAATTTCGGTACCAACCTGAACACGTTCAACATCATCATAGGCAAGGCCAGGACCATTCCGCAGCCGCACACTATCACCTGCAATGGTAGCGGGAACAATCAATGGTGCAAGCAATTCAGTGCGCGAAGAGAGCGAAATAGGAACCGGCAGCGCGTCGTGCTCATCAAGCGGAGGATCACCGACCAGCGGCACACCATCTTCGATCTGCAACGCGACCGAACCAAAAGCAGACTCTCCCGGCAAAATGAGCGCACTCGCTTCGGGAGCAGGAGCAATGGGAACTGTGGTTGGCAACTGACTCAGCAGCAATGCCAGAGGGATCATCAACGCAATGATCGCGTGGAGAATAAAGCGTGTCGGAAGATACGAAACCCAGGTTCGGGGATGGAGAAAGGCAATGATGCCCTTGGAACCAAGGCCGGCGAAAGGGTGACTCTGCTGACGGTAGCGATCATGGCGTCTTGACGCTTGTTGTTGCAGATGTTCAGTGCTACTGCGCAGGTCTGAAGAAGGCTGATTGCGATTAAGCTCGATCATGGAGCAATGTACCTCACTTGTAATCCATACGGCGCATATGCGCAGGTCTTATGCCCACAACACAATCGGGGTGCCTTTGCGCCTTCACTGGCTATCAGGAACGAGGAACCTGAATATAACACAGGTCTGCACACCCTGCAATTCTCAGAGCCGTATCAGGTGTTAAGTGGGTTGTTACCGTGCTGGGAAAGTGACCGACTTTGAGTTTGCTGCCCCACATCCGCTTTCATCGCACGTGCAAGCGTTAGTTATGTGGGGAGGCTACACAATCACTGTGCGCCAAAATGGTAAATCTAAGTTTAAGATATGTCACGCATTCTGTCAATAGTACCTGTGATCCAGTCGTTTTTGTGCATTAGAATGCCAAATAGTCTACGTAGCCTCTTGCGCGAGCCAGGATTAGTGTCAAGACTTTTTCGACTACACATCAATTGCCCGGGTCTACAGGTAGCTGCAATGAGCCGTTCTCAGTCACATGGCGCTGGTCTGAACGATGGCTGATATGATGCTGCGTAAGCTGATAATCATTGTCAGTTGCTAGCTGACGGTTTGAGGTCTACGGACTATGACTATAGTACTATCTCAACGAAGCGCCGGGTGTCGAATTGATGCCGTAAACACCATGCGCTGGGGCCTGCAGCCTCAGACCTCACTTATTACCAGACAATCAACATCATCGGGACGATCAGCACTGCAGCAATCATAAGCAAAAAGACGAGCAATTTGAGTTGTTCAGCGGTACGACGGTTGCCTAATTCCTGACGGACAGCGGGGTCATAGGGAACATTTGGCAACTCGCCCAGCAAAACCTCACCAAGCGCCCCAGGATTCGTGAAGAGGGTCTGAACAAAGGTTGTGATCAACTGACGGGTGGTGATGAGGGGTGGTGCCCAGTACGCGTGCTCAGGGCCAATTGATTTACCAGTTAAGGCACAATGAAGTTCACCCTTGATGACGGTGGTTGAAGGGCCAGATGATGAGGTGGTAACCGGTACAGACATTGTCTTGTTCCTCCTGCGCATCGGATGAGATGCAAGCGGTTCTGCGGGCGCTACGCAATGCGCCGCACAAAACGCTCGATCCTTTCAAGCGCAACTTCGATCTTTTCCATGGACGTTGCATAACATGCACGAACATACCCCGCCCCACTGGGGCCAAAGGCATCGCCAGGGATGACCGCGACATGCTCTTCTGCGAGCAGTCGATCACAAAATTGCTCACTCGTCATCCCAAGGTGTCCGATAAAGGGGAACGCATAAAAGGCGCCCTGTGGTTCAAAGGTCTTGAGACCAATCGTATTCAACCCGTCCACAATCACGCGGCGACGCCGATCATATTCAGCGACCATTGCCTGCACACTTGCTTCCCCATGGCGCAGCGCTTCGATCCCTGCATACTGGCTCATCGTCGGGGCCGACATGATGGCATACTGATGCACTTTGCGTACAGCAGCCGTGATTTCTTCGGGGGCGGCCATCCAACCCAGGCGCCAACCCGTCATTGCATAGGCTTTCGAGAAACCACCGAACAAGACGGTGCGGTCACGCATCCCTGGCAAGGAAGCAAAGCAGGTATGCTCGACACCATAGACAAGTCGGTCATAGATCTCGTCCGAAAGGACAAGCAGATCGTGGCGTCTCGCAACCTCGGCAATTTCATGCATCCGTTCCGGCGAGAGGACCGCCCCGGTCGGGTTGTTGGGATAGCCAATCATAATGGCCTTGGTACGCGGGGTGATCGCTGCTTCGAGCGCCGCCCCGGTTACCTGGAAACGTTCTTCGACCTGGGTGGGCACATAGACTGGACGCGCATCGGCCAGTTGCACACTGGCCATATAGGCCACAAAACATGGCTCGGGCATCAAGACTTCATCGCCAGGGTCAAAGAGAGCGAGCGCAGTCGCCGCCATTGCTTCGCTCACGCCAACGGTCATGAGGACGTCGTGTTCAGCATCATACATGACGTTGTAGCGCTGCTTCAGATGCTCGACAACGGCTTCACGGAGTTCGTACAGCCCCGAGTTTGATGTGTAGGCGGTTGTCTGATCAATTGACCGTTGTCCTGCCTGACGAATCGCCGCGGGCGTCATAAAATCTGGTTCACCAACCCCCAATGAGATCACATCGGGCATGGTGGCTGCAATATCAAAAAAGCGTCGAATACCAGAGGGAGGAATGCCGCGGACACGACGCGAGATACGCTCGGAGGACATGGAAAACTCCTGACACTTGGCTGCACCATCAATTACATCCTGGTGCAAACTTATCTTACCACGCTGATCGATCCACACTAATACCAGGGTCTCGCCCTAGCGATGCCCACGTTCACGCCCATACGCGATGATTTCATCCAGGAAACGCGAGGGTTTCAGTTGTTGTCCTCGATTCCGCCCCGGCGCCCACGAAAGATAGAGGCGCTCACCAGCACGAGTCAGGGCTACATAACAGAGCCGGCGCTCCTCTTCGATCCCTTCGCTACTCCCCATACTCCGCTCGTGGGGGAGGGTCTTCTCTTCGAGGCCGGTGACAAAGACAAAGGGCCATTCGAGGCCTTTAGCCGCATGAATCGTGAGCAACTGAACTTGATCGCGAGCTTCGTCGCCAGTATCGGCTGAGGTGAGCAGGGCGATCTCTTGCAGCAGCGAACGCAGATCGGTATGCTCTTCGGCGGCCAGCATCAGTTCTTGCAGGTGCGCACGCGCCTCGGGTAGTTCTTCGGGACTGAACCGTTGTTCCAGGGCCGTCATATAGCCGCTCTGCTCGAGTACATCAGCCAGGAGATGATCCGGTGGGGTTGTCCCCTCGGCCATACGTTGCCAGCGGGCAAAGAGACTCGCGAGACGGCGCGCCCCCTCGGCCGCTTTGGGTGACAGGCTCTTCTGCGCTTCAGGATGGCTCAAACTTGCAACCAGACTCAGTCCTGCATGCCTGGCAACGTCAGTTAACCGTGCCAGCGCCTGTGCGCCAAGCCCTCGCGGGGGGACATTGGCGATCCGATTGAAACTGAGGTTGTCAGCCGGATTATTGATGACCCGCAAGAAGGCCAGCGCATCACGAATAACGGCCCGATCATAGAAGCCGACGCTGCCCCGCACCGCGTAAGACAGGCGGGCATGGCGCAAGGCGGTTTCAAGCGGACGACTCATATGGCGCGTCCGATAGAGAATCGCCATCTCACGGAGCGGACGGCCCTGCTGCTGCAACTCGCTGATTGTCCGTGCAATCTGTTCGGCCTCTTCACGGCCATTCTTTGCCTCGTTGATCAAGAGGCAACGATCCCCAGGCAGCACC
Organism: Candidatus Chloroploca mongolica; assembly: GCF_004762035.2. Classification (GTDB taxonomy): domain Bacteria; phylum Chloroflexota; class Chloroflexia; order Chloroflexales; family Chloroflexaceae; genus Chloroploca; species Chloroploca mongolica. The sequence continues at coordinate 60,217 of NZ_SIJK02000029.1, forward strand.
TTGCGGGCCGCCTGGAGGTTCATCGGGGCCACGCTGCGGCTATGCCGAATGACGGCATAGGCGGCATCAAGGATCGGCTGACGCGAACGATAATTGGTCTGAAGTTCGATCACCTGCGCTTCAGGGAAGTCGTGCGCAAAGCGGGTGATGATGCTATGATCAGCATTGCGGAAACCGTAGATGCTCTGCATTCCATCGCCCACCACAAAGAGCGAGCGCGTCTGCCCATTGGCATCCCCAGGCCGCGTGAGCAACTCAACGAGCGCATGTTGACTTGGGTCAGTATCCTGATATTCATCAACCAGCACATGGCGCCAGCGGGCCTGGCATGCTTCAAGTACATCGTGGTGTTCGTGCCATAGCCGATGGGTCAGCAGAATAAGATCGTCAAAATCAAGGGCATTAGCCTGTTCAAGAGCACGCTGATAGCGGCGATAGCATCCAGCGACAAAACGGTCAACCGGGTCGGGGCTCAGGCGTGCCATCAAGCGCGGTGAAAGCATCCGGCTCTTGGCCCGTGAAATGCGCCGCAGGACCTCATCGGCTTCAATCAACACGGGAGGGCGTTCGGTTGTGTTGGCGAGGGCATCGGTGGCGAGTTGAAGTTGTTCATCGGCAGCATAAATCGAGAAGGCCCCGGTATAACTCCCAATACGTCCATCGATCTCCTCGCGCAGCAACCGCGCACAGACGGCGTGAAAGGTTCCGGTCACCAGACCACGTACCCCTCGCCCGATCTGCTGGCGCAGGCGCTCACGCATCTCTTTCGCCGCTTTATTGGTAAAGGTCAGCGCCAGAATCGCGTCGGGCTTCACACGGTGCTGTTCGATCAGATACGCAATCCGCAAGGTCAACACGCGGGTCTTACCGCTCCCTGCCCCTGCCCGCACCAGCACCGGGCCAATGGGGGCCGTAATCGCCGCTCGTTGCGCCTCATTTACGTTACTCAGAGCATCCATAGAAATATGTTACGTTTGCCGCCGGATCGCTTGTTCAGCAGCCTCTGTTTTCCTCATCAGGTGTCAGTTTGGCGAACAACTGATAAGCTTGCATCTTACCACACCTCGCCCATGTACACGAGGGTGGTATACTTGTCCTGCGCCCACCGCAGGACGTGAAGGAAGACCGCTGGCAGGAAGCTTATGATCGCATCATTGCGGGGAACCCTCACTCAACTGGGGGCTGATCACCTGGTACTTGAGACAGGAGGGGTTGGCTATCTCGTCTATGTGCCACGTACGGTGCTGAGCAACGTGGGATCGCCTGGCGATGCGCTGTTTCTCTATACTTTGCTGCTGGTGCGCGAAGATAGTATGACCCTGTATGGGTTTGTGACGGTCGAACAGCGCCAGCTTTTCGAGTTATTCCTGACCGTGGCCGGGGTCGGGCCAAAGGTAGCCTTGAATCTCTTGTCAACCGGGGATCTTGATGCGCTTCGGGTCGCGATTGTTCAGGGCGATATCACCACGCTGGCACGCGTGCCGGGGATTGGCAAGAAGACAGCCGAGCGCATTTCGCTCGAACTCAAGGGCAAAATTGAGCTCAAAGGGTTGCCGACAGCACCTGGTGTGCCGCCAGCAGTCACCGCGCTCAATACGGAACTAGCCGAACTCCTCACGAGTCTCGGCTATACGCAGGCCGAGGCGGTCGCAGCCCTGGCCGCCATCCCGGCTGATGCACCTACTGAGCTTGAAGAGCGGCTACGCCTGGCTCTGCGTTATTTTGGTAGTGCCTGACGAGACGTGAGAACGGTTGCTCAGACCTGATGCACGAGGGCAACCCATTCACCTTCACTGTGGCGTTCGCGCAGGTGTAGGCCCGCTGCGGCGAGCGCGGACGTGACCTCTGCTTCGCGGGTATTGATAATGCCACTGCTGATCAAGATGCCGCCGGGTTCCAGGTTCGCTGCAAGATCATCTGCAAGCGTGATCAGAACCCGGGCGATCAGGTTGGCGACAATTAATGCAAAGCCAGGCGAGGCCTCGCTGGTCTCAACAGGTTGCACCGGCACCTCCTCACCAAAGTCGCCACTCAGCCAGTGACCCATCCGCCGTCCCGCCCCAAGACTGCCCTCAGCCACCTCAACAACCGTATGAACCCCGTTGTGGGCTACATTTTCAGCGGCAACCTGGACGGCAACAGGATCATTATCAAGCGCAAATACTGGCCGGGCACCGAGTTTGGCTGCGGCAATCGCCAGAATCCCCGAACCGGTACCCAGATCGAGGGTTCGCATCCCCGGTTGCACATACTGCTCGAGGAGGCTCAGGCAAAGGCGCGTTGTCGGATGAAGGCCCGTGCCAAACGCCATGCCAGGGTCGAGGCGCAGAACAACCTCCTCGGGGCGGGCTTCATGTTCTAACCACGAAGGCACAATCACGGTACGCGCACCAATATGCATGACCGTGTAGTGCTCTTTCCACGCATTAGCCCAGTCCTCTTCAGCGAGCGTACGCACCTGGAGTGGGCCAACCGGGCGCATATGACCCAGATACCAGAGGGCCTGCTCGATGCGTTGCCGCACCTCTTCGGACTGTGCATCGAGGGGTAGATAGGTACGCAAAATAGCCGGGCGGCTCGGATCGTAGCGAAATTCCGGCCCCTCGTCGCCTGGTGTCCAGGCTGGTTCAACCACCACCCCGCCATTGTAGCCATAACGAGCCAGCACTTCGGCAACTGACTCGACCGCCTCTTGATCAACCTCAACCGAACACTCCAACCATGCCGTCATACAGGCTACCCTATCTTCCACCGTGTCCCCTGGGGGCCATCTTCGAGTGTAATGCCAAGTTCGGCGAGCCGTATGCGCACATGATCGGCCAGAGCGTACTGCTTCGATATGCGCAACTCGGCCCGCAACTCGATCAGCAACTGAATAAACGGAGCGATATCCTGGTTACGTTCACGTTGCGACGGATCGAGGCGCAGGCCTAGAACCCCACCAAGTTCGCGCAGCGCAGCCTGGGCATCAGCAAATGGTGGGCCACCTACGCCCGTATCACGGGCGCTATTGATCGCCCGTACCAGATCAAAGAGCGAAGCAACTGCCCCTGAGGTATTGAAGTCCTGATCCATCGCCCTGGTGAAGCTTTCACGCGTCGTAGTTACGGCGCTGGCGAGATCCGCCACAGCCTCTCCGGTCTCCACTGAACCTACAGGCGGTTGCAAGGCCGTCAACAAACGTTCGAGTTTACGGGCGTTATCACCTGCAACTGCGGCATTGTAGGTTAGGGGGCTACGATAGGAACTACCGAGCACAATGAGGCGCAGCACATCCGCGTCATACTGATCGAGGAAACTCGCAATCGTCACCACATTGCCGAGTGACTTAGACATCTTCTCGACCTGGCGCGTCACTGGATTGACAAGTTGCAGCATGCCATTATGCACCCAGAAGCGTGCAAACTGCTTATCAGTCAGACTCTCGCTCTGCGCAATTTCATTCTCGTGATGAGGAAAGACGAGATCGCTGCCGCCGCCGTGAAGATCCATTTGCTCACCGAGATGCTTCATGCACATCGCCGAGCATTCGATATGCCAACCCGGGCGGCCTTCGCCCCACGGACTCTGCCATGCCGGTTCACCGGGGCGAGCCGCTTTCCAAAGGGCAAAATCAGCGGGTGACTCTTTGCGTGGATCAACCTCAAAGCGGGTTCCGGTGAACATATCATCAAGCGAGCGCCCCGAGAGTTTGCCGTAATCTTCGTCCTTGTGAACCCGAAAATAGACATCCCCCTCGGCAGGATAGGCATACCCCTTGTCGATCAAGCCCTCGACAAACGCACAGATCTCGGGGATCGTCTGACTAACCCGGGGATAGGCCGTGGCGGGCAACACATTGAGCGCCTGCAACTGGGCGAGGAACTCTTCGGCGAGTTGGGCCGACAGGTGCAACGGATCGACGCCCACCGTCGCGGCGCGGGCAATGATCTTATCGTCCACATCAGTAAAATTGACGATATGGCGCACGGTGTAGCCACGATACTCAAGATAGCGCCGGATCACGTCAAAGACAATGGCCGACATCGCATGACCGATATGGGCTTCGTCATACGGGGTCACCCCACAGACATACATCCGCACGACACCTGGCTCAATTGTCTCCAGCGGTTCGATCTTGCGGGTGAGCGAGTTATAGAGCATGATCGTCATCTTAGATTCCCCCACCCTGACTATATTCGCCATCGGCAACGCCATTGCGATATTCTTCTTCTTCCAGGATACACCAGAGGCTCTCGGGCAACGCATCGTAGGTCAGATGGTGCTCGAGATGATACACGTGGGTCGCCTCTTCGAGATCAGCGAGGCGCATTTCGAGTTCCAAGATCTTGGTGCGGAGACCGCGGAGCATTTCGCCTTCAGGGTCAGGCAAACTCTCGACGCGGCGGGTTTCGCCGGTGGCGGGGTCACGGGTCGCCACGATGCGGGCGGGCACACCAATCGCGGTGGCGTGGGCAGGGACATCCTTCACCACCACAGCGCCCCCACCGACACGGGCGCCTTCACCGACCGTAATGGCCCCGAGCACACTTGCGCCAACGCCAACAACAACCTTATCAGCGAGGGTTGGGTGACGTTTACCCTGCTGTTTACCAGTACCACCAAGGGTAACGCCCTGATAAAGCATCACATCATTGCCAATCTCGGTGGTTTCGCCAATCACAACACCCATCCCATGATCGATGAAAAAACCGCTCCCAATACACGCACCGGGATGGATCTCGATACCTGTAAGAAAGCGTGCATACTGCGAAATCAAGCGTGGTAAAAAAGGGGTTTTGCGCCGCCAGAGGGCGTGGGCCAAGCGGTGCAAGACAATCGCGTGCAGCCCAGGATAGAGCAGCACCTCGGCGAGATTGCGGGCGGCCGGATCATTACGAAAAATCGCACGGATATCATCACGCAAGACGCGCAGCAAAGAATACGTAGCCATTTTCCCTCCCGTTGGGTAAACTTCCGACGAAGACGAGCGACGGAACAGCGCATCAGGGGCACTGTGACATACAGTGCCCCTGGCTACACCAGCACCCAAAACGGAAAGTCAGGCTGAGCGCATCCATGCAAAAAAGGCGCGATAGCATGCTACCGCGCAATGAAGAGGGTGGTGGTAAACCCTGGTGAACAGAGAACCCAGGGCGGTACTGCCACCTACGGGGTCGTGGTATCAGACGAAGTTGTGGTCGCTGCACCACTATCGGTCTTCTCGGTTGTCGCAACCACATCAGCCTTCTCATCAGTCTTTTTGGCAGCATCGGCACCAACCGTGCTGCTACCTGTCCCGCGGCTGTCGTTGATATACCAGCCTGAGCCCTTAAAGACGATCCCGGCAGGCTGGATCACCCGCCGTACCGTACCACTGCTGCCACAGCGACAGACAGTCAGGGGCTCATCTTTGAAGCTCTGAAACTGCTCAAACTGTTTGCCACAAGCATCACAGGCATAGACGTAAGTAGGCATAAGTGAAGTACCTCCATCTGATAGTTTAGTCGAAACCCCACGATCAAGGAGGGCAGAAGCCCTCCTCAACACCACATCGTTGTAGATTTGCTATTTGGTATTGTACCTGAAGTTTTGTTCCTATGCAATTAGAACTCTGTTAGAAATCGTGCTTCGCTGGTGCAAAAGCCAGCTATGCTGGCTTTTGCACCAGCGAAGCACGAGAATTTCCCCTCTTCACAGCCCGCGTATAATAGAAGAGGAAGCAAAGCCGCTACAACCAAAGGATGGTCAGCATGCAGGAGTTTTTCGAGTTTGGCCTGGGTGGGCGCGTTCTCTACAAGGCTGGTCTAGCACACGAGCTCGGCCAGGTTATTGAAGATATGGGAGCAAAACGGGTTTTTGTGGTGGCCGACAAGGGCGTCGTTGCGGCTGGCCTGCTGAGCACTGTGCTTGCCGGGCTTGAAGGCAGTGCCGAGGTAGTCGGCGTGCTTGATGATGTGCCATCGAATTCGTCGGTGCGGGTGGTGATGCAGGGGGCCCAGGCCGTGCGTGAGGCGCAGGCTGATGTGCTGATTGCGATTGGCGGGGGTAGCCCGATTGATACGGCCAAGGGCATGCGCATTGTGGCGACGATGGGGGGGGATATCCTCGATTACGAGGGCTACAATGTGTTGACTGAACGTTTGATGCCGCTCATTGCCGTCCCGACCACAGCCGGTACCGGCAGTGAAGTAACGTCGATTGCCGTTATTCTCAATGAAGATGAACACCGCAAGATCATTTATAGTAGCCGCTTTATCTATCCCGATCTTGCGGTGCTTGATCCCGAGTTGACCCTGACCATGCCGCCTCGTCTGACAGCGGCAACCGGCATGGATGCACTATCGCATGCGATTGAGACCTTTGTTTCGACCGATAATAATCCGTTCAGTGATAGCCTGGCCCTGGCAGCTATTGACTTGATTGCGACCCATCTCCGTGATGCCGTCAATGATGGCACCAATCTCGAAGCACGGGGCCATATGCTGATTGCGGCATGTATGGCGGGCATTGCCTGTTCGAACAGTTTCTTTGGGGTGATCCACGCGATTTCGCACGCTGTCGGGGCCATGTTCCCGGTGCATCATGGAACACTCAATGCGCTCGTTATGCCATATGGCATGCAATTCAACAGCGTGGTCGCACCTGAACGGTATGTGCGGATCGCCCATGCAATGGGGGTGAATGCCGGCGGCCGCAGTGACGAAGAGGTCATCGCTGATGGCATCAACGCCGTGCGAACGCTCGCGGTTGACTGTGGTTTGCCAACCCGTCTGCGTGATGTTGATGTGCCCGAGTCGGCCTTGCCCGAGCTGGCCGGCCTCTCGGTCGTTGAGCCTGCGATTTTCAATAATCCACGTGTCGCGACCGAAGAGGAGTTGCTCGATCTGCTGCGTGAGATGTGGTAAGAGATTCAGTTGCGGTGCAGCGCTGGCGCGCTGCACCGCAACTGAATGAATGTGGCTGCGCTGGCGCAACGGGCTTAAGCTGACCGCGCTTGCGCAAGGATGGTGCCTGGAGCGATCTGGGCCCCAGGGGGGACAGTTACACCCGAGGCAAGAATGGCGCCACGGGTTTTGAGTTGGGTTACGGTGAGCAAGCCACGGGTTTCGACGGTTGGTTGAACCTCTTCAAAGATAGTGGCTGTCAGGGTGGCTTTATCACCAATCACAACATGTTCGTCGAGCCAACTCGCCTGGATGGTAGCACCTTCCCCGACAACAACCCCAGAGGCAAGTGCCGAGGCTTGAACCGTTGCGCCCGCTTTGATGATACAGCCATCACCAATGGCAACGGGACCAATCAGACGTGCCCCAGCTTCGATCACGGCTTTGCCAATATGAACCGCACCCTCAAGCTGTGCTTCAGGGTGCAGGGTTGCCGACGGATCAATGCTGGCCCGGAGGTGCGCCTGGCGCATAACCAGAAACTGGGCCGAGCTCAGGGCTTCCCAGGGGTTGCCAACAGGAACCCAGAAGCCCGTGCAAATATGTGGGCGCACAGGATGCCTGGCGGCGAGCAGGGCAATCAGATCGGTCAATTCCAGTTCGCCGCGTGGTGACGGTGTAATGGTTTCGACTAGCGGGAAGACCACCTGATCAAACTGGTAGATCCCGGGGTTGGCAAGCGCATCAGGCGGTGGATCGGCAGGCTTTTCGAGCATCCCATAAACCTTGCCGTCAACAATCTGGAGGACGCCGAAGGATCGGGCATCAGCCACCCGTAACCCGGCGACCCCATAGCGGCTCTGGCACACCCCGAGCAGATCGGCCTGGGCAACGAGATTATCGCCATACAGCAAAAAAAAGGGCTCATCAACCGGTTGTGCCGCAAGCAAGGCACCTGCCGTGCCGTTGACAACCTCTTGCCGCACATAGCGCAGGGCAATGCCCTGATAGTCTGCGCCAAAGGTCGCTTCGATCTGGTCGGCCCGATAGCCCACCACTAGGGTGACACGGTCAACGAGGCCTACCAGTTCATCAAGAATATGCGTGAGCAGCGGGCGTCCAAGCAGAGGAATCAGCGGCTTGGGGCGCAGCAAGGTAAGCGGTCGTGTACGTTTCGACTCGCCAGCCGCCAGAATGACCGCGTGCCGCGTCGTACAAGCGTGTGTCATCGTATCATGATGAGCCATGCAACCCTCCATCAACTGGATGCGTCATGGCTCAAGGATACCAGAAAAAGAGCCGTGCTTGCGGGCCAATGGTGCGCAAGCACGGCTCTTTTCTGATGATTACGCCGTCAACTGCTGGGTGAGCAAAATAGCCTGAGCGACTTCACGCATGGTTTTGCGGCTATTCATCGCGAGTTGCTGGATCTTGCGAAACGCCTCGCCTTCACTGAGGCCCTGGCGATCCATCAGATACCCCTTGGCGCGCTCGATAAGCTTGCGCGTCTCGATGCGATCACGTAACTGGTGCAATTCACGATAGCGGTTCATCTGTTCCTTCCAACGGGCCGTCGTGACCTCGATCAGGGGCATCAGATCGGTTTCACGAACAGGCTTGGTCAAATAGCCAAGCACACCGGCCTCGCGGGCCTGCATCACCAGTTCACGCGAGCTGTAAGCGGTAAGGAACAAGACCGGGGCGAGCCGTTCATCGTGGATCATACGGGCGGCGGTCAGCCCATCCACAACCGGCATTTTGACATCAAGGATCACAAGATCAGGGCGGAGTTGGCGCGTCAGATTGAACGCACTCTGCCCATCACTAACGTCACCGACGACGAGATAGCCCTGTTCTTGCAGGATCTCACGGAGATTCATGCGAATGAGTGGTTCATCATCAGCAATCAAGATGCGCGTAGTCATAGGCTTTCTCGTTGTAAGCAAAGCAAAAAGCCCATATGAGTGCCGCATTAGACACACAGATGAGCTACATTGCAATTATTATTATATAGTAGCAACAGGATACCACGTTGCGCCCTGCGTTTCCTACGGTACCATTGCACAATGACACAGGGGTAGCACTTGGATCTATTGCTACCCACTACGTGGCGTAACGCCGTGTCCCGCAGTGATATGCCCGATATCAAGGCGTCCACCCTGTTGCTGGAAGCCACCAACAAACGGATTTTCAGCCATAAACATTGGCGTATCAAGATCAACAAACTCAAACCCACCGATACCTGCGGCGAAATGGGCCGACATCGTCATCGCCAGGAGAGACTCGACCATGCCGCCAATCATCAAGCGGAGGCCGGTTACACGGCAGATCGTCGCAATATCAAGCGCCTCGACGACACCGCATTTCATCAACTTGATATTGACGACCTGAGCAGCCCGTTCGTGGGCCAGGCGCAAGACATTCGCCGCACTCGAAGCGGTTTCATCAGCGGCAACCGGGGCACCACACCAGCGGGCCAACTGATTCATCCCTTCCCAATCATCGCCAGGGACAGGTTGCTCGATCAAAACCGGGTGGATCTGCTGGGCATGCAGAGCACCAAGCAGCGCCAACATTTCGTCGGCGCGCATTCCGCCGTTGCCATCGAGCATCAGCGGTGCGTCGGGCGCAACAGCGTGAACAGCAATGAGGCGGCGCAGGTCAAGATCGAGATCACCACCACCAATCTTGACTTTGATCATCCGAATACCGCGATCGAGGATCGCCAGCGCTGCGGTTGATGCGTCTTCGGGACTGCCGGTCGTAATCGTCATATCGGTCTCGAGCACACTGCCTGCGCCACCAAAAAAGACATAGAGCGGCATGCCAACATGCCGGGTCAACGCATCCAAGATGGCTGTTTCGATAGCACAACGCGCACTCCCGTGCTTCATCAACGGCTCACACAGCGCACGCGCCAGGGGGCGCCACTCACGGACATCCGCCCCCTCGATGATGGAACGTACGCTTTCAATAGCAGCCTGGGCACTCGCTTGCGTTTCGCCATTAAATGCAGGGAAAGGTGCGGCTTCACCATACCCAAGCGTACCATCAGCGAGCTCGATCCGTACCAACAGATTGCGGGCGATCTCCTGCGACCCACCGGCAATCCCAAAGGGCATTAACAAGGGGATATCGAGTGGCTCGACGGTCAGGTTGTGGATTGTTGTTGCGCTCATGCTCATCGTTGTTCTAAAAACTGCGTTGCAAGCGCAGATAGATCGTAATGGTTGCCAGCACAATCAGGGCCCCGAGGGCTTGCCAGAACGAGGTGAGGCGTTCACCAAGCAGCAAAGCAGCGAGCACAAGCGTTGCAATGAGCCGCCAGGCCATCGTGCTACTGACAAGCGGCGCACCAAGGTGGCGTAGGGCCGCGATCTGCCCAAGGTTGGAACCGAGCATAACAAAGACGACAAACCCAAAGAAGATAGCCCAATCGGCGACCCCGATCACCGCATACCGGCTCCAATCTTCGCCGATCAGAAGGCTGATCATCCCAGTCGTCAGGGTCAGTACGGTCAATTGTACCAGCATCACCGCTTCACCGGGAATAGCCGACTTGACGGTGCGCGGGATCAAGATCATATAAAATCCCAGGCTGATCGTCGAGACGATAGCCAGGCCAATGCCGATCCAATCACTGGTCGTGAGCGCCAGCGTGAAACCTTGCCCGGCCAAATCACCACTCATCAACAAAAACGAGCCGAGCAGCGAAAAGCCAATCGCCGTCCAGGTGTAGGGGGGCAGGCGATCGCGAAAAAGCAAAAAACTGAGCAGCGCGACGAGCAGCGGCGTCATCAGGGTAATAAGTTGCACATAGACAGCGAGAGTATAGCGTGCCGCCAGGACATTGGTAATCGCTCGCAAGACCACAAAAAAGGCAAACGCCCAGATGGCAGGTTGCAGCAAAAAGCGACCATCCAGACGACGCAACACAAAGGGGGCAAAGACAGCCAGAGCGATCAAGTTGCCGAACGCGAGCAGCGACATACTTGGCAGAAGCGTGACGGTCTGAAGGTAGCGGGCAAGAACAGGATACGCGCCCCAGCCAGTGTGGGCCAGCAGAGCTATGCCCATCCAGATCCAGTCATTGCTGCTATCGTCGCGGGTCGTTGTCGGGACAGGCGTAACAGAAGAGCTCATGATTCCCAGATTTCTATAAAACAGAGGGTTGCAGTGCGCCATTGCAGTGGCGGTATTATAACGCACAGGTACAACAAAGTTTAAAGCCGCGCTCACCACATGGTATAATGTTGGCTCACCGAGTTACAAGCTACATTATCCCTGCACAGGATATGCACGCTTATAAGCATAAGCTTTGACATGTCGTGGTTGATTTTCCGGTGCAGGTTGCCCGATTCTTTGGGCCGTGATGGTTTTGGAAGTTGAAGGAGCGGTTGTGTCTGATACGAAAATTATCTATTCGATGATCCGGGTGAGCAAGTTGCATCCACCCAATAAGGAGGTGCTGAAGAATATCAGTCTCTCGTATTTTTACGGGGCCAAGATCGGAGTTATTGGGGCGAACGGTTCAGGGAAAAGCTCGCTGCTGCGGATTCTCGCCGGGGTCGACAAAGATTTCAATGGCGAGACGGTGCTGGCCCCTGGGTATACGATTGGCTTGCTCGAGCAAGAGCCGCAGCTTGATGGTACCCTGACGGTACGTGATATTGTCGAGCAGGGTATGGCCGAGACGGTCGCTTTGATGCGGCGCTACGACGAAATCGCCGAACAGTTTGCCGATCCCGAAGCTGACTTTGATGCGCTGATTGCCGAGCAGGGCGAGTTGCAAGAAAAGATCGATCATGTTGATGGCTGGAATCTGGAAAGCAAGCTGGAATTGGCGATGGACGCCCTACGCTGCCCGCCAGCCGATACGCCGATCCGGGTGCTCTCGGGTGGGGAACAGCGACGGGTCGCACTCTGTCGTTTGCTTTTGCAGACACCTGATATTCTGCTGCTCGACGAGCCGACCAACCACCTCGATGCCGAGTCAGTCGCATGGCTTGAACGTCACCTGCAAGAGTACAAGGGAACGGTGATTGCGGTGACGCACGACCGTCACTTTCTTAACAATGTGGCGGGCTGGATTCTTGAGCTTGAACGAGGCCACGGTATTCCCTGGCGGGGCAACTATTCAAGCTGGCTGGAACAAAAGCAGCAGCAGGTGGCCGCCAATGAAAAGCAGGCAAGTCAGCGCCAGAAGTCACTGCAACGCGAACTCGACTGGATCAATATGGCCCCCAAGGGTCGTCACGCCAAAAGCAAGGCGCGCATCAGCGCCTATGAGCGGCTGCTTAGTGAGAACCAGGAGCAGCAGGATCGCGAGTTGGAGATTTTTGTGCCCGCTGGCCCCCGCCTCGGCGATGTGGTCATCAAGGCCGAGGGGTTGGCCAAGGGGTACGGTGATCGGCTCCTCTACGACAATCTCAGTTTTGATCTGCCGCCTGGCGGCATCGTTGGCATTATTGGGCCCAACGGCGCCGGCAAGACAACCCTCTTTCGTATGGTTGTCGGCAACGAACAACCTGATAGTGGCACCCTGACGATTGGTTCAACCGTCACCCTGGGTTATGTCGATCAGAGCCGCGATACCCTCAACCCTGACAAAACGGTCTGGGAAGAGATTTCGGAAGGCAACGATCTGATTGTGCTCGGCAATCGCCAAATCAATTCACGGGCCTACTGTGCACGCTTTAACTTCACCGGGAGTGACCAGCAAAAACTGGTTGGCACGCTCTCGGGTGGCGAGCGCAACCGTGTCCATCTTGCGAAGGTGCTCAAGTCGGGGGCGAATGTCTTGCTGCTCGACGAGCCAACCAATGATCTCGATGTGCATACGTTGCGAGCGCTCGAAGAGGGCCTCGAGAACTTTGCCGGCTGTGCCGTGATCATTTCGCACGATCGCTGGTTCCTCGACCGTATTGCGACCCATATTCTCGCCTTCGAGAACGATAGCCAGGCGTTCTGGTTCCCCGGCAGTTATTCTGAATACGAAGCCGACTACCACCGGCGCAAAGGCTCGGCGGCTGATCAACCCCACCGTGTCATCTATAAAAAGCTTGTCCGCTAAAGAAGGATCATACATGAAAAAAGATCAGCTGCGCTGATCTTTTTTCATGTATGATCCATGCGGCGCACGCTGGGTTAACGCATTGTGGCGGCGACCCGTTGGCCCAGTTCCACGGCGAAATTTGTCCCGCGATCCCAGGGATAGACCTGGCTCATGCTAGCCCAGAAGAGACCAGGGAGCGGGGTGCGCAGCGGTGGGATGTTGGCGCTGTGGTTGACCGGCACAATTGGCTGTGCATAGCGCTCACGATGGAGCCAACTGTCACGCACCCAACTAGGCTCGAAAGCCCGGTTGACCAGCTTCAGCGAGGGCAAAAACCGCTCAAGCAACGCCTCACGGCTCAACTGGAAATATTCGTGGTCGGGTTCAAGATAATCACCCAGATAGAGCAGATGGTCGCCTCCGTAATGCTCGGGTGCGATGAAATTGGTATGTTCGACCAGTGCCAGGTAGGGAAACTGATCTTTGGGCATATTCACCCAGTAGAGGCCGTTGGTCAACGGACGTTTGAGGGCCAGGGTGAGAACAACCGCCCCCATCGAGTCGAGCGTATTGAGCTGCGCCAAGTAGGCTTCAGGCAACTGCGGGGCAAGGTGCGTCAGCAGCGCTGGTGATCCCGTCACAAGCAGGCGATCACACGTCTCAGCAGGCAACCCCGCACAGATCACCTCCCAACGGGTGCCAAGCTGGTGGAGCGCCGTAACAGGTGCCCGCAGACGAACCTCGACACCGAGGCTCTGCAGGCGGGCAAGCAGCGCATCGCAAAAGGCTTGAAACCCGCCGGTGAAATAGCCGAGCTTGAAGCTCCGCGAGCGCAAGCGCGCCCAGAGCCAGGCCATATTCACCGTCTGCGCATGGGGGCCAAATTTGCCTTCGAGGAGCGGCAACCAAAGTTGCTCGTAGACATTGCGCCCGGCCCAGCGTGACGTCCAGCGTGCGGCAGTCGTACGCTCGAGGCGTTGCCAGTTGCGCGTGACATACTTCAGATAGAAGGCCACCGCACCAAAGCGCACCCGATCAAGGAAGGGCAAGGCAGGAAACTGCAACACCTGCCGTGGCCCATTGAGGTCATAGCCACGCCCTTGCCACCACTGAGCCGTTACCTGGCTACGAAAAAAGAGACGATCGGCAAAGCCAATCGTCTCGGCAAGTTGAATAATGGCGCGATCCGTCTCAAAAATATGGTGATAGAACCGCTCGAGCGGCCATTGCCAGCGTGGGTCACGAAAACCCGAGGCAAGCCCCCCGACAAGTGGTGCAGCTTCAAAGATGATGACCTGATGACCCGCCTGCGCTAGATCATACGCAGCCGTCATCCCTGCTACCCCGGCCCCAATAATCGCAATCTTCATGGCACAACTCCTGGCGCAACATCCTCACGCTCGCGGTCGCTCCGCTCCTGTTCAGCTTTCAAGCGTGCGGCCTGCTCCATATCACTCCACCCGATACTCTTGCGCAACATATAGACAGCCCCAAGCAGTGTAATCGGCAACCAGAGGGCAATATGCAACACGACAGTATACCCGGTTGCAAGGGCCTGCGTAACACCTGCCTGCATCAAGACGGCAATACCAGGGACGTGAAAGGTGCCAATGTAGCCTGGCGTAGAGGGGATGGTAGTAAAGAGATTCACGACAGCGGTCATCAGCATCAAGACGGCAAACGAGACGGTGAAGGGAAAGGCCTGGAGCACCAGCCAGTAGGTGGACGTCTCGATCAACCAGATGAGCAGTGAGAGCCCGAGCATCGCCACAAGATCACGCGGACTGCGGAGGGATTGCAGGCCAATGACAAAGCGATCAAAGAGACCGTGCAGCTTTGGGCGGAGGCCAGACGGCACCAGATGGTTCACAACGAGGGCATAGCTTTGACTCAAGCGGGCCGGGCGAGCCGCTAGCAACATAAAGATGAGCATAGCAACGCCAAAGAAGAGACTAAAACCCAGGGCAACGGTTTGCAAACCTGCGGGCAAGGGGGCAAAGGGCAGGGTTATGCCGATGAAGAGCAACATCACCAGACCATCAAAGATGCGCTCGATGACGACGGTTGCCAACGAGGCACTCATCGCAACGCCCTCTGTCCGCCGGAGCACATAGCTCCGCAAGACTTCACCGGCCCGTGCGGGATAGACATTATTGCCCATATAGCCAATAACAACCACAGGAAAGAGGCGTCGGGCAGGTATGGGTACCAGATGCGCAAGCATCACTTGCCAGCGCAAGGTACGCAGCCAGACACCCACAAAATAGACCATGACGGCAGGTAGTAACCACCAGTAATTCGCGGTGCGAAGAGTCTGCAAGAACAGCCGCAGGTCAAGCCCACGCAACGCAATCGCGAGAAAGACAACGCTTACTCCCAGGCCAACCCACAACTTCCAACTACGCACCAGATCCTCCCTACCATGACGTAAGCTACTATAGCGCTTCATCATATCCCCGTGCGTGATCCCTGTCAATCTAAGGTATGCGGGTAAGTGTTCACACTTGCCCTGGGAGCGAGGGCGTCCCACCCTCGCTCCCAGGCTTTGCCTATTCCCCCAAGCGTGAACAGATACGTATGCGGGGCAGGTAGGGCGATTGCATCTTCCGTGCATGCACCCCACCAGGGCACCCGCAAGGGGTGC
>NZ_SIJK02000002.1:0-103627 GCF_004762035.2 Candidatus Chloroploca mongolica
CATGCAACGGGTTTTTGGGAGCATGGTGTCCAAAGGTAGTCTAGCACATAGGGGACGACGCTGCTGCTGCTCGGTCTGTTTGCACGAGCAGGCGATCAACGCGGCGAAGCGCGGATGGCCGTAGGGCACATCGGCGACCATGTAGCCGGCCCCACGGCACGTTGGGCACACATCGGGCGGCAGCGGTGGCGGCTCCATCTGCAGGGAGGTCGTCCCGCCGATCGACCGCATCCCGACGCGCTGCCAGGGCTTCGTAGCGGTTGACGTGCTCATACGGCACCTCCGGTTCCGGCGCGGCGAGCCTGCACGTGCGCCAGGGCCACCGCCGGGGCAAGCCCCTCCTCCAGATCCAACGCGAGGTACTGAATCTCCAGGTCGCTCGCATCCGGCGGAGCCAGCGTCAGCGCCTGAGCCTTCGCATCCGCTGCCGCCTGCGCCGTGAGCAGCCCCGTCTGGGGGGCCTCAGCCTGGGGGGGATCAACGCGCCAGGTCGTCACGATCGCGCCAATGCCCTGGCCCAACGTGCGCCGCCGCGCGAAGTCGGCCTGCACCGTCGCATCGTCGAGCGCACGAAACTCGCGGGCGGCTTTGACACTGAAGCCCTGGCGGATCAGATACCGCTCCGTAGCGGTCAGCCCACCCCCCTCATCCCCCGCCTGGGTGCCGGTCGCTGCGGGTGGTGGTGTGGGATCTTCATGGATCTGATTCTCTCTGATCTCATTATAAGGGGCCTTCTTTTGCCGCATCAGGACGCCCTCCGTGCGCCCACCATGCGATCCTGGCGTCGCATCATGCGACTCTGGCGTCGCATCATACGACCCCAGGATCGCATCATGCGACTCTGACGTCGCATCATACGACCCCAGGATCGCATCATGCGACTCTGGCGTCGCATCGGCCCCCTGACCAGTCACCGACTGCGACTCTACGGTCGCATCGTACGACTCTACGGTCGCATCGTACGACCCCAAGATCGCCTCATGCGACTCTGGCGTCGCATCATCCGACCCCAGGATCGCCTCATGCGACTCTGGCGTCGCATCGACCCCTTGGCCGGGCAGCGACCGCGATCCTACCGTCGCCTCATGCGACTCTGGTGTCGCATCGGCCCCCTGACCGACCAGCGGGAGCGCTCCGATCATCACACCTTCCGACCCTGCGGTTGGAGGGTGATCGCCTCGCTGCGGCACCAGCGCGGCATCAGATGGGGCACGTGAGACCAACACCGCCTGCTGAGTTGATCGCGAACGTGTCCCATGCGACTCTGGCGTCGCATCAGGTGCGGCGTTGGAGGTCAATACCGCATCGTGATGCGCACCTGGGCGTGCGCCATGCGACGCTGGGGTCGCATCAGCCGCCGCGAGGCTGGTCTGTTCCGCATCGTAATGCGCTCCTGGGCGTGCGCCATGCGACGCTGAGGTCGCATCGCCGGGGAGCGGTGGCATCAGGTTGAGCAGCGCCTGCACCTCGGCCAGGGTCGCTTTGCCCGAGTTGAGCAGCGTGCGTAGCTCGCTCAGAACCGCCGTGTCGGTCGCGCTACGGGCATGGGTGCGCAAATGGTAGCGGCGTGTCGTGTCACCCCGGCGCGCCCAGATCAGCCACCCTGCCTGCTCCAACTCCGTCAGCCAGCGCTCGATACTCCGGCGGGTCGCCGGCTGCCAGGTCGCCTCCTTCGTTGCGCTGCTCGGCCCCAGCGTCCCCATCAACGTCTGCAACCGCTCCATCACCGGCGGCTCGTGCAGAAACCAGAGCCGGTGCAGCACACACCAAAGCCGAAACGCCGGGTGGCTCACCTGGCGATCAATGATCAAGACATGCGAAGCCGGGACGAAGAGCTCGTCACCGCCGAGCCGGGGGAACCCCGGTGATCCATCGTTCGCGCCGTTCTGTGGGCGCGGATCAGCAGAGACTGTCATGGAATACCTCTATGTGCAACCGTGCCATCGGTGATCGCACGGCATAACGTTGCGTGAACCAGGTCGTTGGCAAGCAATGATCCCCTTGCACCGTGCCGGAGGCAGGTGGTATAATGGGGGCGAAATGGTTTTTTTTGCGCTCTGGAAAGCGCAGGTCGGCCTCACATCAAAGGCTCTTCGACAATGCTTGGCGGCGAGTGTCGAAGGGTCTTTTGGTTTGTGAAGCCTGCCTCGTTTGGTATTACGGTGGCATCGCAACCTCCTTGGGCTTGCAGCAACAACAACGACCGGCAGCATCCAGTGGCGCAGCCTGAACGAGCGTACGGCGACAGAGCGCCCAACGCAATCAGCTGAAACCGCAGGAAACTACCGGTCGATGGGTTGGAACGAGGAGGCTCCTACCAGGAGAGCGAGGAGCAGGCCGAGGCTCATCAGGGGAAGCGGGCAGAGCGAATCGACCCACCGCGAGCCACGACGGCGCGTGGCATCGGACTGGCGGGCACGCGGAGGAACAGGACTCGAGTGCAAGTCAAGGCGCTCTTCGTCGCGGGCAGAACCACGACGCAGGAGGAAACCGTAGACCACATCCTCCATCGCCCAGAAGAGTCGTCGCGCCTGTTGGCGTACGAGCGACGCATCTTTCACCGCATCAAGATGCGGAATCGCGGAGGTAGGCAAGTCTACGAGGTAGTAGCACTTTCGTGCGAAAAAACTTCCTTGCGCTCTCGCCAAGATCTGCGATGCTGCGATACCGGGAGTTTGACCTGATTTGGCTGCACAGGCAAGGGTTCAGGTTACGATCTCGTTTGAGCATCCGCACCGAGTCCTGCTGCGATCGGCCTCTTTGCGGTTGCCCATCTTCGCTATCCTTGCCTCAGAGCACAATATCCTGCCAGCGCTGGGCAGGCACAATGCGGTTGAGATGGGCAACATTGGTGGTGGCGACCACCAGCGTATCGCCTGCGACAGAGGTAAGCAACGCCTGCGCCGCCAGAATAACATCAGCATCGATAGCACGCACAGCGGCTGTCGGCAGACCTTGGCGGCGAAGCTCGGCCCAGAGTTCAGCTGCACGCCGCATCGCCGCCGTCGTCAAGGGCACATAGTCTAGCGTGCGGCCCGCCGTATCGAGGCGCCGCAGACCTTGCTGCTTGCCAGCACGCAGCAACTCCCGGCGCAATTCGTAATCGGCGATCTCCGGCACTACGACGCGTGCGCCACTAGCCAGCATCCTGCGGAGCCAGGCAGTGCAAGCCACCACGTCCGGAGTCTGGTTCGGGTTGGTGATGATCCCCAGTGGCCCGGTATCCAACACGATCACGCTGGTCACTACGTGCGCTCCGTCGCTTGAGTATGCCGGTCTGGGTAGAACTTGCGGGTTGACTCGCGATCTGTGTCAAGCTGCTGGAGCATCGCGTCCCAAGACTCACTGCCGTCATCTGCTTCTGTTGCTTCAGACCACGCATCAAGCATGGCAATCGCGGCCTGATTGCGGGCAATCTGTGCGGCACGGGCAGCTTCTTCCGCCTCGAGCAGCGCAGCCCGTAGGCGGGCTTGATCGGTTGGCGGCAGTTCGCGGGCCAGTTTCAGCACGTGATCAAATGTTGTCATCCCGATGTTCCTCCTCACGTTCTCTGGAGTGTGACTATTGTAGCATACGAACAGACGTATGCAAACCCTCTCAACCGCTTGCTGGCAGATCTCATTCACCGTGAAGGCAATCCAGGTTCCTGCGGGAACCCGCCGGGGCACATGGATGACCTCGCCCGTCTCCGGATCTTGGCGCTCCAGGTAGGGCCGGCGCTGGTAGATCAACAGCCCTGGGGTTGGTGGAACCTGTCGCTTGGCTCCCTCCTCCAGCACGATCCCCTCATTGAGCATGCGCGTGATCGTGTGATAGCTTAGCCCTTCACCACGCTTGCCCAGGATCCAGAGCAGCACCGCATAGCTCTCGGGATCAGGCATGAACCAGCCCTGGCCGTCAGGAAGAACCCCATACGGAATGTTTCCACCGCGCCACTTGCCTTGCTGGGCACGAAAGCGATGGCGCAATAAAAACGTAGAGCATAGAACGCAGAACATAATCATTGCGATGGCCGCGATAGAATAGATCCTCCAGGTAGCGTGTGCCACCATGCTCCCTTGACCTTCCTTCCTTGGGGGGTTCAGAAGGTGATCACAATGAGAATCACCCTTGCTGAGCCACCGATGGTTGCGAATCGCTCACGCAAAATACAGGGTTTACGGGCTGACAGATGGCTTTTGCATGTGTTACGCTTCGCGTAGCTCAATACAAACGGAGGTGTGCCATGCGTCGCTCCGCTGTCTGCTCTGCCATGCTGCTGCTCGTCTTGGTGCTAATCACGACGACGCTGATGAGCGTGCCCCAGGCTGCGGCCGCGCCGGACGAAGCCCCGGCGGCGGCGACGCTCCAGGCTGTCAGTTATGTTCAAGTTGCGGCTGGTGGAACTCATACCTGCGGCTTGAGCAGCGACGGTACGGTCTACTGCTGGGGCTCAAACTTGTACGGCCAGCTTGGTGACGGCACGACGACCAAGCAGCTGATACCGGTCGCAGTGGGTAGCTTGAGCGGCGTCATTGCGATTGCAGCGGGCTACTATCACACCTGTGCGCTGCTGGATGATGGAAGCGTGCGCTGTTGGGGCTGGAACCAACATGGACAACTTGGCGATGGGACGACAACTGATCGACTGACACCAGTGGTCGTGGGTGGACTGCTCAATACAGTTACGCTTACGGCAGGCAACGCTTACACTTGTGCTCTGCTGACTGATGGCAGCGCTCGCTGCTGGGGCGCGAACTGGCAAGGTCAACTCGGTGATGGTAGCACGACGACCCGATTAACGCCGGTCGTGGTGAGCGGGCTGAGCGATGCACGTGCCATTGCGGCGGGCTACACCCACACCTGTGCACTGCTGAACAATGGCACGGCCCGTTGTTGGGGTGCAAACGAGAACGGTCAACTTGGCGATGGTACGGCCATCAGGCGGTTGACGCCAGTCACGGTGAGTGGGTTAAGCAGTGCTATTGCGCTCGCCGTAGGTGGTGCTCATACCTGTGCGCTGCTGAACAACAATACAGTCCGCTGTTGGGGCAATAACGTGAACGGCCAACACCCGTCGTTGTGTATGGACTGAGCGGTGCGGTCGCGATCACCGCTGGTGCCGCGCACACCTGCGCCTTAATGAGCAATGGTACGGCCCGTTGCTGGGGGGCAAACGGGGAAGGGCAGCTTGGTGATAGTACTACTACTTATAGACGAACACCGGTGGTAGTCAACGGGCTATCTGGTGCAGCCGCCCTTACGGCAGGTCGCTTGCATACCTGTGCATTGCTAGATAACGGCAGTGCCAATTGCTGGGGTCAGAATTACTACGGCCAACTTGGCGATGGCACAATGACCAACCGCCTCACTCCGGTGACCGTAAGTGGGCTGAGTGGTGTAGTTACCCTCGTAGCAGGCGATGATCATACGTGTGCATTGCTTGCCGACAGGGGTGCCCGCTGTTGGGGGAGTAACTATCACGGTCAGCTTGGTGATGGCACAACAACCGATTGGCTCACACCGACGACAGTGAGTAGCTTGAGTGGCGTGGCTGCCCTTACCGCTCGTTCACATACTTGCGCCGTCCTGGACGATGGGAGCGCCCGTTGTTGGGGCAATAACAACTTTGGTCAGATTGGCGACGGCACGGCTGGCTTTAGCTCCGTTCCGGTTGCTGTGGCGGAGCCTGTTGGGGATGGTGGTTCAACCTGCGCCCGCTTCGTCAGCGATGGCAACTACCCCGACGGCACGGTGGTCAATCCGGGGCAGGTCTTTGAGAAGCGTTGGCGGCTCCTGAATTGTGGCCCGGCGAGTTGGAACGGCTACCAGGCCGAGCGCATCAGCGGCGACTATGGCCCAGCGACCTTCCCGGTCTCCGGCGCGGCCGGTGCGACGATTGATGTCTCAGCGACGTTCACCGCACCGCTAACCCTGGGAACCTACCGTGCAACCTATAAGCTGCGGGGGCCACAGGGCCTCTTTGGCGATGCCTTCTGGGTTGAGGTGAGGGTGCGCCCTGGTCCCCTCCCGAATGCCACGGTGAGTGGGCGGGTCACCGCCGCTGATCGCGGTCTTGGCGGCGTGTTGATTACGGCATTCGGTTCACGGTTTGCCTTCACGCTGAGTGCGGCTGATGGCAGCTATCGTTTTGCCGACATGCCAGCAGGCAACTATCAACTCACTGCGATGCGCCTGGGCTATGCTTTCGGCGCACCGAAGCTGGTGACCCTGCCGCCAGATGCGCAGGAACTTGATTTCGTGGGCCAAGCGATCACAC
The DNA here is from genome assembly GCF_004762035.2 of Candidatus Chloroploca mongolica. Taxonomy (GTDB): domain Bacteria; phylum Chloroflexota; class Chloroflexia; order Chloroflexales; family Chloroflexaceae; genus Chloroploca; species Chloroploca mongolica. The sequence continues at coordinate 6,260 of NZ_SIJK02000002.1, forward strand.
CACCACCCTCACGGAAGATTGCCATTATGGTGCATGGTTGGCAAGGCTTCGAGACTGATCGCTCCAAGTACGATTGTCAGATCGAAAAGTTTGTCGGGCCATACCAGCGTGATCCGAGCGGCGAAAAAGCCGACGTGCCGGGCTGGGATCTGGTTGGACAGCAGCTCACCAAACTTGGCTATGAGGTCTACCTAGCAAACTGGACGACCAGTTTCTGGTACACGACCACCGCCGAAGACGCGGCGCGTGATTGCCTCGCGCCCCAAATTGCCTCAGTGGTCGGTGATGATAGTGACGGCAAAGTGTTGCTCGTCGCCCACTCGATGGGTGGATTGGTCAGTCGTGCCTACATCGAAAATGCCGATCGCTCCCAGCACCAGCCAGATGTCGAGGCGCTGATCACGCTGGGCACACCCCACGTAGGCGTCAATCTAAATACGCTGATCAAAATCGTTGGAATCTTGAACCCGAATACCCAACTTGCGACGGTTGCCATTTGTGTGGCAAATCCCGGCTTATGCCAGCTTGGCAGTGATGCGATGTTGCTCTTTAACATCGCGCATACACCACGACATGATGTACCATACCTGTTTATGGGAGGATCGGGTGGCCCGGATTGGCTGGGATTTGTGAACTTTACAGAGGGACGGAACGACGGCATTGCTGGCTTTCGCAGCGCGACCGGCTACCAATATCAATATGCTTCCAGTATACCCTTCACCGGACGCCCGCTACACGATGATTATCTGCTTGTTCAAGGTACCAATATTGTGCGCCGCTATAGCGATTCGTCTCATGGGGGCATTCCTTTCGTCAGTAAGCCGTGGTACGCTGATGATGTCAAGGTTAACGAGTGTGTCGCTTCCTATCTCGGCCATCGCTCATCCTTAGCCTGCAGCACCATGCGCGAACCCGTACTAAACGCAATGCCAGCCCAGGCGCCGCAACAAGCCATTGCGTTCACGCCCACGCAGTTTGGTACGCTGCGCAGCGGTGAGATCATCACGGCTACGCTTGACCTTGAGGGGACTGAAGCCATGGTGCTGCTGTCTGCTAGCGATGGACAGCTCAGCTTGACATTGACCGCGCCGGATGGCACGCTGCTCACGCCAACCAACGCCGTACAGATTGTGCCGGGTGCCCAATACAGCGAGCCGACCACGACTGGTGATCCACCGATCGTCAGTTACCGGCTGCCCAACCCACCTGCCGGGCGTTGGGTGGCAACCATTGCCGCCACCGACGTGATCAGCGAAACCGCCTACGCACTCGTTGCTGCCCTGCAATCAGCTTTGACGTTGGAAGTGGAACGACCATCATCGGTCGGGGTAGGGCAGTCGTTCATCATCCAGGCGACCCTGCGTGACGGCACGACGCCGGTGGATGGAGCGACCGTGAGCGTGACTCTGCCCACCACACAAGCGACGCACGTGGTAACGCTCACCCGCACGGCACCGGGGCTTTACAGTGGTCAGTTGACCGCCCCGGCAGAAGCTGGCCCGCACCTGTTCACGGTGACTGCGACCGGCAGCACCACGACGCCCTTCGCCCGCCAATTCGACGATCTGATTACCGTGCAGGCCAGTGGCGTGCAACGCCGCGGCGCAGCGATAGTGACCCCGGTTGACCGTGATGGCAATGGGCGCTACGAAGCGCTTGAGCTAACCGTGCCATACACGGCAGCGATCGCTGGCGACTACGCCGGCCTAGCAACGCTTCAGGATGCCAGTGGGCGAGTGATCGCCCTCGCCCGTACGCAGGTGACCTGGGCAGTTGGAGATCATACCCTCAGGTTTAGCTTTGTGGGTGGTGAGATTCTTGCTAGTGGCGTGAATGGGCCGTATCGCGTGGTAGCACAGATCGTCAAGACAGAGGGGGCGCAGTTGATGGTAGATGAGCAGCCCTTGGTGGACGGGTTGAATTACCAGGCCAACGACTTTGAGGGCGCGTCTCCGATCCAGCGGGTTTATTTACCGTTCGTTCGGCGCTCCTGACCCAATCACGATCACCCCATTGTCTCGGCCATCACTCATTTCTCATAGTCGTTATCTCCACGAGTGGGAAACCATAAGCTATGCTATTCTCGTCTGGTTGTAACTTCATCCAAACGACCGAACCAATCAGTGCATAGTGCTAAAGTTCAGCAAAAAAAAGGGCCAGCGCCGTCGGGCACTGGCCCTTCGTCATGCAGTGAAACGCGTTGGCTCCCCGCTACGCCGTCGCCTCCAGCGCGAGCAGGCTCACCGCGGCGTTGAGCGCCGGCGATGTGCTGAGCAGCGTTATGCTACGTCGTTTTGGCTTAGGCCTGTTCGCCGTCGTGGTTGCGCTGAGTTTCTTTGCCCTCCCGTTGTTTGAACCGGGTGAGGTGGCTGGTCAAGCCACGCTTGCGCTCCAAACCCCAAGTTTTGTCCGTTCCGCCGCCGCTGCCGAAGGGCAGGTTGGGCTCGATCAGGTGCTCGCGAATGATATTCAACGTGAGGCTGGGCTGGCGCTCTATGTCAAAGCGCCTACGACGATCAATCTGACGAATAGTTCATTGCGCGGTTTATTCCGCACGATTGAGGATGCGACGGACACCTATATTCGTGGCTCGATCTCGCCGCTTAACGACTACGCCGAATATGCCGATGCCAAAGCCTTTATTCACAGCGATGGCTGGATCGTCGTCTATGATCCGAAAGAAAAACCGGCGAGCGCGAGCGTCGATTGGCGCAACTACAGCGGCGGCACCTCGGTTGGCACCAAGCTCGAATTGGTGCTCCAGCGCATCGCCGGGGTGACTGGCGCGAACGCCCAGAGCGCCAACTACTACCATTTCCAGTTCCCAAATGCGACCAAGTTGATGCTGATCGGTGATTATGGCCAAGGCAGTGATGAGTTTACGGTGACGCTCTCTGACCAGTTCATCTACGATCAGATCAGTTGGAATCTGTCGCACGTTTCGGGTTGCTGTTCAAACACTTTCCGTTTGAATGGTACGGTCATTTCGACAATCGACAATCGGTTTAATCCTGAAGATTGGGGCACCTTGACGACCGGCCAACTCGCCTTGGGTACCCCTCAAACCTTCTCGATTGGCACCACTACTGGCAGCGCCGTCCTCGTTCTGATCTACCGCGAGAGCCAATGAAACAGCGCATCTTCTCCTTCTTCAGCATCTGGCTGGGGCTGGGGCTGCTGCTGTTTGCCGTACCGGCGCGGCTTCCCGCCCAAGGCGGCGGGATCGTCGTCGATGGCGCCGACACGGTGCGCAGTAGCGATCTGCCCAGTGCCGCCGCTTTGGCCACCCCCTTGAGCGCGGCGCGCTTTGTCGTGAACGTCAACTACGCCGACGACCTGCGTCAAACGCCTTTGGGCTATACCAACGCTTTGAACGCGCCGCTGGCGGAGACGCGCTTTGGGATCAATGTGAACTACGCCAATGCGCTGCGCCAAGTCGGTTTGAGCTACAATCAGGCCCTCGATGAACCGTTGCAAGCGGCGGCCTTCGTCACCAATGTCAACGCTGCCAACACGATCCAGCACCACGCCTTAGCTTTTCCGGTGGCGGCGATCAAGGACACGGTGCCGCCACAGATTAGTAACCCGCAAGCGGTCGCTGGTGAGCAACAGATCGATTTTCGCTGGCAAAACGATAGCTATGCGCGTGGTGAAGTGCGCTACGGCTTCAGTGCCAACAACCTGACGTTGAGCCTGAGCGATCCCGAATACCGTTTCGAGCACCAATTCAGCCTCGACCTGAGGACGCTGCCCAGCCTCGCGCAGAGCAACGGCTTCAGTGGCGAACTCTTCTACCAACTCGTCGCCACCGACCAAAGTGGCAACGTGCAAACCAGTGCGGTCAGTAGCCTCAGCGTTACCGCGAACAACACCGTCTACCTGCCCATCGTGGTGCGCACGCGCTAACGCAAGGCAGGGGCTGATGTGCGAAACGCACCAGCCCCTGCCCGCTGCCCCCTTGGCTCAGCGCCCCGTGCCGCGCACATATCCATTCGTCCAGGGCTTGAACGCCGACCGCTTGAGCCTCAGTCGCACGAGATTGATCTTTTGCCGAAACCGTGTAGAATCAAGCTATGCGGAGGCAAGCGCGGATGATTGATCGATGACCGATGACGGAGAGAGGAGGGTGGCATGATCGAGACTCTTGAATATGAGCAGGCCCTTGCGCTGATCCGGCGGCTTGACCGCCCAGCCCGTGCGCGCTTGGTGTCCCAGGTTGTTCAGGAATTGATTGTCGAGCCAGGTGATGCAGGCCGTCGTTCCAGTGAGGCCTGGGATCGCCTGGCGCAGCTGCGTGAAGAATTTGGGCGTCTCGGGCCAGTCTCGCCCAGCCCAGCCGAGCAACTTGAGCGTGATCGCCAGCACCGGGCGGATCTCCTTGAAGGCAGGATCAGTGAGTGATGGACACCCTCGATGCCAACATCTTTGTGCGTGACGCTTCACCCAACGATCCTGAGCATGCGACGTGTCACGCCTTGATGGCGCACCTCTATCAGCGCATGACGACGATCATTGTGCCTTTCCTTGTCCTGCCAGAGATTGCGGGAGCGCTCAGCCGCAGCTTCCGTGATCCGATGCGGGCGCGATTGGAGGTTGACCTCTTGCGGGATTTGCGTCATATCCAGTTTGTGCCACTTGATGCGGCCATCACATACGAAGCGGCTGAACTCGCTGCGGATCGTGCGCTGCGTGGTGCGGATGCGGTCTATGTGGCGGTGGCCCGTCGTTATGGGTGTGCGCTGGTCACGCTTGACCGTGAACAGCGCGAACGTGCCGCGCTCGTGGTGCGAGCCCTGACGCCCACGGAGGCGCTGGCCGAACTGGATCCTGATGCGGCCTAACCGCACGACGGTGCGCAATCACGCAACGCACGGGCGCGTGAGATGGTGCCCGCATCCGTGCGCTCACGCTCACGCCGATATGCAGCCATCACCGTATCAAGTTCGTCACGGAAAGGATCGTCGTGAAACATGCCTGCCGTCTGGAGCCACGGTCGTGCTTCCTCAAACTCAAGCGGGATGATTTTCGCATCACCAAGCTGCGCAGCAAATGAACGCCGGAGCGCATGCAAGGCCTCCGCCTCCGTGCCACCCTGGGCGGTGATCGCAGGCCAGCCGATCAGCGAGGCCGTGATCGTACCTTCAGGGTGGTGTTCAATCAAGACATACATCGTCATCGGGGTAGACCTTTCGTTCATCGTCATCTGCAGATAGGATACCACACGCACACATGTACCGACACAATAATCATCGTTCAGACAACTACGTGTTGTCTATGCTCCAATACCTTGCAAAGAAGGCGATTGTTTTGACGCAAAGGCGCAAAGGCGCAACGTTTTTCGCGTAGGAGAGCGAGCCCTTCGCGCCTTCGCGTGAGCTTCTTTGCAAAGTATTGGTTCATGCGCCCCGTTTTGCGTTCTACGTTTTACGTTCTGAACAGCCGCCCAAACTGCTCGGGCACCACCGCCTCCGTCGACCCGGCGACGAAAGCGACGTGACAGCGGTGGCAGTACCAAGCCTGCTGCCAGCGGGCGACCTGACGCTGCCAGCGCTCGTTGGCGGCACGGCGACGCTGCTCGTCTCGTTGGATGCAGCGCCCGGTGAGGCCAACGGCGAGCAGCGCACCGACGCTGGCAACGCCCGCGAAGAGGTGCTCGGCGTAGGCGGGGCTAAAACGGAAAATATTGAAGAGACATCTTGATTTCGTGCTTACGAAAAGATGCTTTTTTGCCAGATTGCTCAACGGTAATGCAGTGGTTCTCTCAATAGGTTATACTAAGTGTGAGCAGTCGCTTCTGTTGCTCAGATCGCCTTCCATCGTGATCGGCGTTCCAATACATGATCGCGAAATCACACGATGGTTTGCCCCGTATTCAGATATGTTGACCGTTACGTACGTCGCTGCTCTGCTCTGTGCTGGCCATCATTTCTTGCGCTAGAGAATGATGGATCCCTGTTTTTTGAGAACTGATATGCGTATTCCGCAGCCAATTCACCCATTTCCCGCCCGTATGGCACCTTCAATCGTCCTGGAACACATTCAACAGTTACCCGCTGGTTCGGTTGTCCTTGATCCGATGATGGGTTCGGGTACCGTTGTGCGAGCAGCGTCTGATGCTGGTCATTACGCCATTGGAAGAGATGTTGATCCCCTGGCGGTGCTGATGGCACGGGTATGGACAACCCCAGTTCATCCACAACATCTGCTGACGTTTGCCGAGGGTCTTGTTGAGTCAGCGCGTATGTTGCGCGAAGAACACCTCTCACTGGCTTGGATTGACGAGGATGTTGAGACAAATCAATTTATTCAATTTTGGTTTGCGCCATCTCAATGCACCCAATTACGACGCCTGGGCTGTCTATTGGCCGATATGCGTTGTTCTGAGGGAGATGCGCTACGTATTGCGCTGAGCCGAACTATTATTACAAAAAATCGTGGTGCATCATTGGCACGCGACGTATCACATAGCCGTCCACATCGCGCATTTGAGCACAATACCTATGATGTGTATGATGGGTTTTTACGGGCTACGAGACACCTGGTAAAACGGTTTGAGCAAGAACCACCCCATGGCCAAGCCCAGATTGGCCTTGGTGATGCACGTCAACTCACCCTTGCTGACGGCTCAGTTGACGCAGTCATCACCTCACCGCCATATCTCAATGCGATTGATTATTTACGCGGCCATCGCCTTGCGCTCGTATGGCTCGGCCATCGTGTTGGCAGCATTCGCTCCATTCGCTCAGGCAGCATCGGTGCTGAGCGTGCCCCAGACCCGCACGTAGACACAAAGCTTGCGGCTCGTGTCATACGGCACATGGGAATGACCAATCAGTTGCCACCTCGTCAACACCGGATCTTCGAGCGCTATGTGCTTGACCTTGCAGCGATGATGGGTGAGATCCATCGCGTGTTGAAAGCCGGAGGCCGAGCGGTCTTTGTACTAGGCAACTCATGTGTGCAAGGTGTCTTTGTCCGCAATTCGGAAGCAGTTTTGATGTTGGCAAGAGAATCTGGTCTTGCGTTGATAGATCACTATGATCGAGATCTCCCCGATGCTCGTCGCTATCTTCCGCCACCGACGGCTCATGCTGCATCGAGCATTGAGCGTCGTATGCGGAAGGAGGTTGTGCTCACTTTTGATCGTGCATGATCTGGAACGTCTTGGTGGAGGGCATTGTGCCTGCATCTCGTCCCCCAACTGAAGCGATTGATCGCACGTACCAGCGCGTTCTTGCTGGCGAGCCTGATGCGCCCTCCGATTTGATCGAACTACTCCTTGAGCCACTCGTTGCCGCATTAAAGCACCGTTTCCCCAGCCTACCTGATCCCAACCTCGTCATTGATACGGTCACCGACTCGCTCTTCCGCTTGGTTCAGGATCCCACGCGTTTTCATCCCGAGCGTGGTACGCTCTGGAGCTATCTTGTTATGGATGCCCTCGGTGACCTGCGAAATGCTTGGAAGAAAGAGCGTCGCCGTCTCAACCGTGAGCAAACGTTCGATCCTGTCGCACACGACCATCCAGATGGGAATAGTGATGTAGAAGGATTGATCATACGCAAGCTGGTGCCCGATGGATTGCCTGAAGGCGCTGATGAAGCGGATCTCATTGCTCACCTGCGTGCCGCGATCACAAATCCACAAGACTGGCAGGTTGTCCTCTTGATGATGGGGGGAGAGCGCAAGACGGAAGCCTTTGCGCGCGTCCTTGGCATCACTGATCGACCGCCTGCTGAGCAGCGGCGTCGTGTCAAGCAGGCCAAAGACCGGCTTCGGGTGATGCTGAAGCGGCGGGGAGCAACCTTCAATGAGCAGTAACGTGTCGAATGCACTGGCGCGAGCAGCTCGCCGCGCTGAACAACAGCCCTTCTTTCTTGCCAGTGTACTCGCAGCATACCGGCAGGCCAATCGTCTCGATGATGCGGCGCTAGCGACCCTGCTTGATTGTCAGTTGGCTGATATGCTGCGCCTGGCCCTCTGTCGTCGGCCAGCTACTGAGCAGACCCAGTTCATGGCCGATGTTGATCAACTGGCGCAACGCTTCAACCTCCGAGGCGACCAGTTGGCAATGATCATCAGGCAGGTTGATGCCCTCGCAGCCATCCAGCAACAGGTGCAGGTTGCGTATGATGGCATGGGCATGCTGCGCGCAGCACGCGACCATGAAGAACCTGCGGCAATCGATGAGGAGGGCCAACATGGTTGAACCTTGGCTCGAACGTGCAGCAGAACAATTCTGGGAGGCTGTTGGCGAACCACTGGCGCTCCCACGCGATCTTGCTTCCGTGATCAGCCGTCCCTTTCCACTCGGCGTGATCACCCTTCCAGCGCTGGATATGCTCAAGGTCGAAGGCTGGTTTGCCGAACGCAACGTACCCTACCGCTTTCTCTGCCAAAATCGCGCCCTGTGCGGCTGCATCGTGGCTGCACGGGGTCATGGCTTGATCTTCATTGATCCCAATGATCCCCCTGCCGAGCAACGCTTTACCGTGGCGCATGAAGTGGCGCACTTTCTGCTCGATTATCTTGAGCCACGGCAGGAGGCCCTTGCACGGCTGGGCGAGTCGATCTTGCCAGTGCTGAATGGCGAGCGTGCGCCAACGACAGACGAACGTATTCATGCGCTCTTAGGGCGGGTCAAGCTCGGTTTCTATCAGGATATGATGCCACGAACTGCCTCCGGGAGTATTGATCAGACGGCCATCCTGCGTGCGGAGGATCGTGCCGACCGGCTTGCGCTCGAATTGCTTGCCCCCGCCACTCATGTGCTGGCTTCCGCAACAACCATTGCCAGCACGCCCTTTGAGCGAACACGAGCACTAACTGAACTATTGGAACAGCAGTATGGTTTCCCACGCGCTGTAGCGCGTGCCTATGGTACCTCCCTTGTAAAACAGAGTTCCAAACCATCGTTGGCTGAGTGGTTTGGGATCTGAGTCGCACTTCGCTCATCGCTGCGGAACAAATGAGTGATCGGGATACAACGTAAATAAGGCTGAAGAGTCGTCTTCTAGACGAGTCGCACATTTGTAAGGATCGCGGAAGAAGAAGAAGAAGAAGCAACTTTGTACGACGAGCATGACTGCTCTGGAGGACGAAATGGTACATACATCAGGGTCTGCGCCATATCAAATGAATGAAAATGCTTTGGTTGTTGACGATGAAAGTTTTGCTGCTGCCTATGGTGAAGAGCTCAGTGCCACCCTTAATATTGATGCGTGGCAAACAGGAGGTGATCTCGAAGGCTTATATGAACGCATAGAGGCCGAAGTGACGAGTGGGATTGCGTTTGAGCAGGCTCAGCGCCCAACCATTCGGCGTGAACTCTTTCCCCGCTTGCGCACACGCCCGAACGCACCTGCTGCCGCTGGGTGTTACCGTGCGACCCTTGATGATCTGCGCCGCGTCCATCGCTCGCTCCTTTTCAATGGTGCGGTCGAGGCCTGTGATGGCACACGGGTCGAACATGACACCCTGCCAGTCACCATTACCCAGATCGGGGTGTGCCTGGTCTCGTACCAGGGTGATCAGGGTTCCTGGGCCCAGCGCCTCTACCGGCGCGATCTGCGTGCCAGTACTGGCAATGCGTTAGACGATCTGATGGCGCTGTTAGACAACCGTGGGCAACGTGGGAATACCGATAACGATGAGCGCGGAAAACTCAGTGAATTGGCGCGTCGTGGCATTATGACCTATGCCGAACGCGCCATTTTGACCAAGAAGTCAACGGCCATCTGGAAGATGGGGCATGGCGATCCGACGCCCTATGATCTGCTCACTGGTTCGGGCAGTATGCAGTTGCTTGAGAAGAGTATGGAGATTTTGCGTGAATTGATCCTCCAGCACCGCAAAATCCTCTTTGTGCCCAGTGCCCCACGTGCGCGTGAGTGGATGACCCTTGGTCAGGCGCTTGACCCGCTCGAATACCTGATCATTGACTCACATACCCAAAAGATGCTGCACGTTGTTGAGAGCAAGGACGGCGGACGGGGTGGTCATTACAGTAAAGAATATGCCCGTAAGGTTCGTGATTTCTGCTACGAGGTTGGGCCGCACATTTTGTTTGGAATCTATCGTACTTCAAGTGCGGCTCCGCCCCAGTTGTTCTTTGCCCATGCCGATTTTGTCCACGAGGCCGCACTGATCGCCATGGCTGATAGTGTCTTGCAAGAGCACCGGGGCTTCCCGATGCTGATCGATCTCGCCGATACGATCTGTCGGACGACCTTCGGTAACGATATCTTCAACAATGTCGTTCAAATGGCGTATGCCCATGCTGGCGAGCCGTTCCGCTTCCTGAATGAGCGGATGACGCGGGCGTAGGCTTCTCGTAGAAAGGAAGTGTGGATGAACCAGCTCAGCTTTGATGCGCTGAACGAGAACGGTGTTGCGACTGACAGCCATGGAGACGACATCTTCTCTGCTCCGCCTTCCGATGTCTTTCACTCAATTGATGCCGATGCTGAAGCGGCGGGCGGTGAGTGGAAAGAACCAGCGGCGTATGAAGGTTCGGTCGGACGCACGATGTTCGATACGCCTTCGAGCAAAGACAACAGCCTCATCGTGTTGCTGCCTCGCGAGAGCATGGAGTTGGTACCAGCGCAGTCGCTGGTGCGGATTATGAGTATTCAGGACGGGCGCTCTTACCTGGGTGTGGTCATTGAAGGACCTTTCGCAGAACCCGACGGGATCCGCGGTGATGCACCGATCGTGGTAACGACGACAGTCAAGGGTGGCATCTTTATGCCGAAGTTTCACGGTCGCGTCCACGTAGAGTTGCTCGGCGAAGAGGTCAATGGGGTGCTGATGCCGCCGCGCTTCCGTCCCTTGCCAAACAGCCCGGTCTTTGCCCTTGATAGCGCAGAGACCGAGGCAGTTCTTAAAGTGCAGGGCGACATTCCGCTCGGGTTGGCGGTTGGCCACGAAGCGCTTCAGGTGAACATTCCTGCTGATCGCAAGTCGGTACTGCCGCGCCATCTCGGGATCCTTGGGACCACTGGTGGTGGTAAGTCTACGACTGTCTCGGGCCTGATCAACAGCTTCCAAAAGGCTGGCATTGCCACGGTACTGATCGACACCGAAGGTGAGTACACGATGATCAACGAAGAGACGACTGACAAGAACATGAAAGCTGCGCTCGAACGGCGAGATTTCAAGCCAGAGGGTGTACAGCGCACCCATCTGTATCATCTGTTTGGGCGTGAAACAACCAATCCACAGCATCGCCCCCGAACCACCTTCTGCCTACGGTTTGAGCGGCTCTCCCCCTATCTTGTTATGGAACTCTTGGAACTAAGTAGTGCCCAAGAGGAACGCTACTTGCGGGCCTATGATGTGACCAAACGGGTCCTTCAAGATCTCAAGATTTCTCCTCAACAGGGTGAAGACACGGAACAGTTCGTTGAGCTTGATGAGATGGAGGAGGGCTATCCGCGCATGACCCTCGCCCACATCTACGATGTTATCGCCGCTTGCGCTCAATTGGTTGACAAAGCCGAAGACGGCATTGATTTCTATGCCAATGGTTTTCGTGAACGAAAAGATCAGGTTCTTCCTGCGATCAAGAAAGCAATTGGTGCTAGTAGTGGAGCAAGTAGCAAGAAGGCTGAAGGCTCGCTGCCCGGTAATGCGATCAGTTGGCGTGCGCTTCAGGGCAAGCTTGGCCGGATTCGCCGCTTGAAGATCTTCGATAACCCTGAGGCGAACCCCCTTGACTACACGCAACTCACGACACCGGGCCAGGTCTCAATCATTGACCTCAGCGATACCGACTCGCCCCGGATCAATAACCTCGTGATCGCCGAGATCCTGCGCGGCATCCAGCAGCAGCAGGATGAGAACTATACCCAGGCCGAGAAGTCGCGCCAAGAACCAGGCCGCACGATGGTTGTCATTGAGGAAGCCCACGAGTTTCTTTCGGCAGAGCGGATCAAACAAATGCCCGTCCTCTTTCAGCAGGTCGCCCGGATCGCCCGCCGTGGGCGTAAACGCTGGCTTGGGCTCGCTTTTGTTACACAATTGCCGCAGCACTTGCCCGATGAGGTATTGGGCCTGATCAACAACTTTATCCTGCACAAGATCTCCGATGCCGGTGTGATCAGCCGCCTCAAGCGTTCGATCGGCGGCATTGATGAGGGGCTCTGGTCACGGCTGCCAAGCCTGGCTCCTGGTCAGGCCATCGTCTCGATGACGAGTATGGCACGACCACTCCTGGTTGCGATTGACCCAACACCGTGCAAGCTGAGAATGGTAGATTAACCATGAATGACGATTCACAAGCTCATAGGTTATCGTTAGCTACCGTCACCATCACCACTGATGGGGCAACTCGCAGCGACCCTGGGCCAGGAGGCTGGGCCGCGCTGCTGGAATATGGCACCCATGAACGGCTGATTGATGGCGAGGAGCCCACGGAGACGACCACCAAGGTGATGGAACTGGTTGCGGTTGCTGCTGCGTTGGAAGCGCTGAAACGTCCTTGTCATGTGGTGCTGCGGTGCGACTCAACCTATGTTCGCGATGGTCTCATATGCTTGCTTGATGGTGGCGCACTCCCCAGGACGAACCGTGCGGTCTGGGAGCGGCTGAGCGCCGCCATCGGACGGCATACGCTGGAGCTTGGCTCGGTGAAGGGTCGTACCGGTGATCAGCGTTATGAGCGCGTCGATGCGGCTGCGCATGCGGCGGCTAACCGGGCGTATGCGCACGTCGCAGCACAGTATGGCAGCAACATCGGTGACGATACCTTCACTCATGCCCTGGCTCTCCTGCGCACGGCGCTCGCTTGTCCACAAGCCGAATTTCGGCCGGGGCAGTGGGAGGCTATCGAGCAACTTGTCGTTCATCGCGCCCGCCTGCTCGTTGTTGAGCGAACCGGCTGGGGCAAGAGCCTTGTCTACTTCATGGCTACCCGGCTGCTCCGCGAGCGCGGGGCCGGGCCGACTCTGCTTATCTCGCCGCTGCTGGCGCTTATGCGCAACCAGATCCTTGCCGCAGACCGGCTTGGTGTGCGAGCCGAGACGGTTAACTCCACCAACAAAGATGATTGGGATCAGGTGCTTGCACGGCTCCACGCCAACCAGATCGACGTGCTGCTGATCTCGCCCGAGCGACTCGCGGACGAGACCTTCCGTGAACGCTACCTGCTGCCGATTGCCGCCAGCATTGGTCTCTTTGTCGTCGACGAGGCCCACTGCATTTCGGATTGGGGACATGACTTTCGCCCTGATTACCGGCGCATCGTGCGCATCCTCCAGGCGCTCCCAAGCACGATCCCTGTCGTCGCCACAACCGCAACCGCCAACGAGCGTGTCGTGCGCGATGTGGTCGAACAGCTCGGTACTGAAGTACAGGTCATCCGTGGGCCGTTAATCAGAACGAGCCTCTCGCTCCAGAACATTCATCTGCCCAGTCAGGCGACCCGGTTGGCCTGGCTCGCCGAGCACTTACCGCAGATGCCAGGGAACGGCATTATCTATGCGCTCACGAGGAAGGACACCGAGCATATTGCCGCGTGGCTGCAGATGCAGGGTATTGCGGCTGAGGCGTATCACGCAGACGTGGAGAACGATCGCCGCGTGACACTCGAAGCGCAGTTGCTCGACAATCAACTGAAGGCGTTGGTGGCAACATCGTCCTTGGGGATGGGTTTCGACAAGCCCGACATGGGCTTCGTTATCCACTTTCATCGCCCCGGCTCGGTCGTCCACTACTACCAGCAGGTTGGCCGCGCCGGGCGTGCGATCGAGCACGCCTATGGGATCATGTTGAGCGGTGACGACGATGATGAGATCCTAGACTACTTCATCGCTACGGCGTTCGAACCCGAGGAGCACATCGCTGCTGTGCTGGCACAGCTCGAAGCGACCGATCACGGATTGAAAATCAAAGAGCTTGAGCAAGGCCTGAATCTGCGACGGTCACATATTAAGCATATACTCAAGCTCCTTTCGGTCGAGACCCCTTCGCCGGTGAGTGAGCAGCACGACGGCTGGCATCTCAACCCGATCAACTATGTCCCCAACCAGGAGCGGATTCAGCGAATTATTCGCCAGCGACGCGAAGAGCAACAGCGGATGTATGCGTACCTTCATACCCACGAGTGTCTGATGCGCTTCTTGGGGCGCGAGTTGGACGATCCCGCTGTGTCCAAGTGCGGCCGCTGTGCGAGTTGTGTTGGGCAACCACTTCTGCCCACTTCCCACTCGGTGTCCCTGGCTACTCAGGCCGAAGACTTTTTGCGGCACCTCAACCAGCGCATCGAGCCACGCAAGCAGTGGCCCGGCGAGGCATTGGTTGTGCCACATGGCTGGAAGGGTAACATTCCAGTCCATTTTCAGGCGGAGGAGGGTCGCACCCTCTGTCTTTGGGGTGATACGGGCTGGGGGGAGCTCGTCCGCAAGGGTAAGCAGCGTGATGGGAGGTTCGCCGACGAATTGGTTCAGGGCGCCGCTGAGCTAATCACGCAGCGCTGGCACCCAGATCCAATGCCAACCTGGGTCACGTGCGTCCCGTCGCAGCGCCACCCTACCCTGGTCGCTGACTTCGCCCAACGGCTGGCTCAGGTGCTCCGCTTGCCGTTCGTCCCCGTGGTGCGGCGCATTCGCCCGACCGAGTCACAGAAATTGATGCGCAACAGCTACCAGCAGGCGCACAACCTCGCAGGCGCATTCACCATTGATGCCTGGTCACATCTTGCCAAGCCGGTGCTCCTGGTCGACGATATCGTTGATTCAGGCTGGACGTTCACCATTCTTGCAGCGCTGCTGCGCGAAGCTGGCAGCGGATCGGTTTATCCCTTCGCGCTTGCCCAGGTGCTTGCCGATGACGATGAACGTAGGCCATCGCCAGGATAGGCGCAAGCGCTTTTCTCCTGCACGGAAGGGAGGTACAATGAAGCGCAGAACGGTTTGTGATGCGAGGAGAGTTTACCACAATGACTAGTCATGTGCTCACACCCGATACGCAGGCCATCCTGCTCCTCTGTGGCAGTCTTGGCCAGTCGCGTGCGCGTGAGGCACCCCTCACCCAGGGTGAGTACAACCAGGTTGCGCAGTGGCTGCAGCGCGAGCAGCTACGTCCGGCCGATTTGCTCCAACCTGAGGGACTTAACCGTGTGCAGGCGGCTGGCGCAACATTGCCCCTGGGACGTCGTGTCGAAGGCCTGGTCTCGCGGGGGGGCGCACTCGCGCTGGCCGTCGAGTCCTGGACGAATAAGGGGCTCTGGATCATCAGCCGGAGCGACCCGGACTATCCCCGTGCCTTGCGCAGCCGCCTGGGGAGGCAGGCACCACCGATCCTCTACGGTGTCGGCGAGCGCCTCCTACTCGAGCAAGGCGGTCTCGCGATTGTCGGCTCACGCGACGCCGACGAGGGTGGGCTTGACTTCGCCCGCTCGGCTGCGCTGGCCTGTAGCAGGCAAGGGGTTCCGGTCATCTCAGGTGGAGCCCGTGGCGTGGACAGCACTGCGATGGATGCCGCCATCGAGTCCGAGGGCGTTGTTATCGGCGTCCTGGCCGATAGCTTGGCACGTGCTGCGGTCACACGGAAATATCGCACCGCGATCCGAGAGGGCCTGCTGGTCTTCGTTTCCCCCTTTGATCCTGACGCTGGGTTCAACACAGGCAATGCGATGAATCGGAACAAGGCGATCTACGCCCTCAGCGATCTCGCCCTCGTGGTGAGTGCTACGTTAGAGAAGGGCGGTACATGGAACGGTGCGACTGAAAACCTTAAGCACGGATGGGTGCCGCTCTTCGTGCGCAACGAAACGCCGCAGCTCGCGGGCAATCGCCGCCTCATCGAGCTTGGGGGGTACAGCGTCGATCGCGGCGTGCTTGACCGTCGGGTAAGCGTCGACGATTGGCTCGACGGACGGGAGCTTGCAAGCAATATGGGTCTCCCCCTCCAGCCTACCATGGCGATATCAGAAGCCGTACCGATACAGACCGAGGAGGATGCCGCACTGAACACCCAGAGCTTAGCAGAACTGCCTGCGGTTGCCGAGGGCTTCCCTGCAACAAACATTGAGGCAGAATCTTCGCTCACATCGTCTGAAATCGCTGAGGCAACCTCTCAGTTGGTCGAGAAACTGAAGCAACAGCCAGTTGTCACGAATGGAGACGAGTACGATCTCTTTGGGATCGTGTGGCCCTACCTCAAGCAAGCCCTCGCAACACCCCGGACTGACCGTGAGGTGGCTGAACTGTTCCAGCTCGAGCTGAAGCAGGCCCAGACATGGCTCCGCCGTGCTATCGAACAGGGAAGCCTGAAAAAGTTACAAAAGCCTGTCCGATATGTCGCGACAAATTCCACCTTGCAGCCACTACCACTATTTGACCAAAATGACTATCAAGGGAATGCTGCAAGCTGAAAAGGAACGCCCATGCAACAGTGGGATGTCGATGTGCAGCGCCGAACGCTTGTGTATGCAAACAAGATCCTTGATGTGGTGGATAGATTGCCCAATGCACGATCGGCCTCCATTCTTGCGAATCAGTTGGGGCGCTCAGCGACGTCAGTGATGGCGAATCACGCCGAAAGCACGCGGGCACGAAGTGTTGCCGAGAAGATCGCGAAGCAGGGCCTCTGTCTGCAAGAGTTGCAAGAGTCTCACGCCTGGCTTGCGCTGCTCAAGCTGCGCACGTATTGTGATGTTGAAAGCTGTGACGAACTCCTGAAAGAAACCGATGAACTGATCGGTCTCTTTGTCGCCAGCATCAAGCGCTTCGCAAACCAGTGATCGCCCTAGATTTCCGCTTTCCGCTTTCATCTGATGAGCTGATCGGTCTCTTTGTCACCAGCATCAAGCGCTTCGTAAACCAATGATCGCTCTGGCTTTCCGCTTTCCGCTTTCCGCTTTCATTTTTCATCTTTCATCTTTCATCTTTTATCTTTTATCTAAGGTCAGTGCTTCGACCTTCTCGGGCGCGCGCCTGGAGCAGGCCCTTGGGATGTCAGCGACGATACGCAATGTCACCACGGTACGCCGGCTGGCCGCGAAATATGGCGTGGACGCGTAACGTCCGATGCGCTGGGAGGAGTTGATGGACACGACGCTGGTTGCAACGACCGAAGTGACCTTTGCCCGGCAGATCCTCCGGGCCGATTGCCCGGTGCTCGTCTGTTTTGGCGTGCGCACGTGTCCTGCCCGTCGCGCTTTGCTGCCGATCCTGACGCGCATCGCGGTCGCGTTCCAGGGACAGCTCCGGGTCGCAACGGTGCTGCTTGACGATGCCCCGTTGCTCGCTGAGCAGTATGGCATCGTGGCCTCCCCAACGCTGGGGGTGTTCCAGCACGGTGAGCGCCAGGGTCAGGTCGTTGGGTTCATCCCGGAGGGGTTGGTTCAGGTGCTTGCCGACGAGGTGTGCCACGGTGCGGTGAGCGGCGACACGCGCTGGAGCCCGTGCGAAGAACGGTTTGAAACGGCGGTGATCATCCCGTTGCTCGCGCAGTGGGGGTTCACGGTTCAGCGTCAGGTGCCGTGTGTGCTGCCGAGCCACCCCACCGCACACCGTGGCCGGATCGATCTGCTGGTCTACGAGCATCCATCGAGCCCGCCCGTGACCCTGATCGAGAGCAAACGGCAGATCAGGCATGCCCAGGAGCTCCGGCAGGCCGTCACGCAGGCCGCAACCTATGCGCACAGCCTGGCCCTCGCCTCGTTTGTCATCGCCGCGCCGCGCGGCCTGTGGATCTATCGATATGGCGACGCCGGCGCGGTCTGCGAGCGCCACGTCACCAGTCTCGCGTTGCATCAGACACCGGAACTGCCGCGTCACCTGCTCCTTCAGCTGCGGGCTGGGGGCGCGGCAGCATAACGGGCACGCATGGCTCGGCGCACGACCGTGCAACGAAGGTGGTTCTTTTGACGCAACGGCGCAACGGCGCAAAGGTTTTCGCGGAGGTGCGCGAACCCTTCGCGCCTTCGCGCCTTCGCGTGAGCTTCGTTGCACGGTAGGGTGGCTCGGCGACGAGGCCAGTTCGCTGGAACGATGGAGGGAGTTGTGGGGCCTGGGAGCACGGTGGACTGCTGGAACGCTTGGCAGCACACCGTCCGGCTAGTCGACGTGCTCCGCCGTGATTTCACCGCCAGGTATCCGCGCTGCGTTGGGGGCGAGCGAGCCTGTCCACCCGAGGATTGTGCAGAAATGTATCGCTTTGCAGAGATTCTCCGTGACCTCGCCGATGACACGCTGGACGACGATCTCCGCGCCTGGTTGCCGCAGGGGTATGACCCGGCCCGCTTCGACCCCGCCGCGGTGCGTTTCAGCGACCCGGCCCGGCGGCTGGCCTACAGTTGGTATGGCAATGCTGAGGCAGGGGATGACCCGTTTGGGGGGTAGGGTTGTTCAACGGCATCTGCGGTCATCGCCGTGAACGGTTCGGCTGCTGGCTCGCACAGATCGCCTTCGCGGCCTGATCCAGACAGGGCAGGCCAGCTTCGTATGCTGTAGCTGAGGCGTTGACGCCAATGGTGCGGGCGTATGGACGAGATCCGAAGGTCTGGCGGGGTATATGAACGGCAGAAGTCCATTGCCCTGAGCGAGCGTTTCAAGGCGGCCTGATGAATCGGAAACGGCTGTAACGATGCATACCCCTCGCCGACGAAAAGGCTATGGTATAGTGAAATAAGATACACTTTATTCCCTTGCCATAAAGATCAATGGACAATCGTCAATCAGCACGCGCCTATGCGTCGAGTCATGTGTCGGCAGGGTTGCTCCCTGCATCAATTGCCGAGTTAACCCATCTCAATACGTCCGATATATTGACCGCTTTCGGGGTACAACGCGAGTGGCCGTTGCGTGGCCTATTCGAGATTCTCTGTCGCCCGGCGGCACATCGCTTTGCCCGTGAAGTCGTGGCACTCGACCAGTTGGTGGGTTCCGCCGGTCTGGCGGTTGGTGGGGCCTGGATGGTTGGTCGGTGGGCCGAACGGTTCACGGTGCTAGGCGATCCTCCGCCTGATGGGCCGTTGTTGCTGGTGGCGAACCATCCCGGTATGCTCGATGCGATGGCGCTCTTTGCCGGGATTCAGCGTGAAGACCTGCGAGTGCCGGCGATTACCCGGCCCTTTCTGCGCTGCTTGCCGCATATCAGGTCGGTCTTGATCCCGGTAGGTGGGCAGCCGGGTGAGCGGGTGACGGCGTTGCGCACGGCGGCGCGGCATATGCGGGAAGGTGGGGCGATCCTGACGTTTCCAGCCGGTCGGATTGAGCATGATCCGCTGATCGATGCACGTGCCGTCACGGATCTGGCGCACTGGTCAGAGAGCATTGGCCTCTTTGCGCGCCTGGGTGGTCAGGTTCCGGTTGTGCCGGTGATTGTGGCTGGTGTGATTGCCCCTGAAGCGCTGCGGCATCCGATCGTTCGTTTGCGCCGTCGTCCCGAAGATCAACGCTGGCTGGCCGCAATCTTGCAGTTGTTGCGCCCACAGCTGGGGCGGGTGCATGTGCGCGTCAGCTTCGGGCGTCCATTGTCGTCAACGCTTCCTGACCTTGCCGCTGCCGTACGGGCCGAGGCGCGCCGTCTAATCGAAGGGTTGCGTCAAGCATGAAGCATGTTCTTGCCCGTGTTCGGCGTGGCTCGCCCCTGGCAATTGTGTTCGCTTCCGTTTTCATCGATATGCTGGGCTACGGCATGATTGTGCCGCTGCTGCCATTTCTGGTGCGTGAATATTCCGCAAGTGCGCTGCTGGTTGGGCTGCTCAGTTCGCTCTATGCGCTGATGCAGCTTTTTATGGCCCCGCTGCTTGGGGCCGTTTCCGATCGCATCGGGCGTCGTCCGGTGCTGATTGGCTGTATCGCTGGCTCGGGGGTGGCGTACCTGCTGCTCGGGCTATCGAATACGCTGGGGTTGCTCTTTCTAGCGGTTGGTCTGGGCGGCATGGCCGGTGCCAGTATTCCGACGGCTCAGGCCTACATTGCCGATACGACCAAAGCGGAGGATCGGGCGCGCGGGTTGGGGTTGATCGGGGCTGCGTTCGGGCTGGGGCTCATGCTGGGTCCGGCCATGGGTGGGCTCCTGAGCAGCTACGGCCTGGCTGTGCCAGCCCTAGCTGCGGCTGCTTTTGCCGCCTTCAATACAATCTATGCCCTGCTTGTTTTGCCCGAGTCGCTCCCACCCGAGCGACGGAGCCATCAGCCGTTGCACTTGCGCAACCTGACCGCACAACTGGCCGATGCGCTGACCCTGCGCCGGATCAGGTTGTTGCTGGTGGCGATCTTTTTGCTGAACCTGGCCTTTGCCGGGTTGCAGAGCAACTTTCCGTTGTTCACTAATGTACGCTTCGGTTGGGACGTGCGGCAGAACGGGATCTTCTTTGCTTTTATCGGTGTGTGTGCCGTGATGACGCAGGGCTTTCTGATCGGTAAACTTCAGCCGCTTTGGGGCGAGGCGCCGTTGGTGCTGGCAGGGTTGGGGTTGATGACGATCGGTTTGCTGTTGATCGCCCTGGCTCCGCAGGCCTGGTTGCTCTATCCGCTGGTGGGAACAATGGCGGTCGGGTTGGGTCTGGCCATTCCCTCGTTGTCCGCACTGGTCTCACAGCGCGCCGGTGAACATCGCCAGGGGGCGGTTATGGGCGGTACCCAGTCGCTCTTGAGCCTGACCCTGATCATCGGGCCGCTGCTGGCAGGGTTGGCGTTTGATCTGGCCGGGCCGGGCGCCCCGTACCTGCTCGGCGGTGGCTTGGCCGGCCTGGCGTTCCTTGCCGCAGCGGCCACGTTGCGCCCGTTGCTGTCTTCAGGGGAACAGACCGCTTCGAAAGGCTAGACAAGGAAATAGAAGATAGGAAAGAGAAAGTAGATCAATCAAAACTTCGCGCCTTTGCGCCTTTGCGTCAAAATTACGACTGTTTTTTGTCAGAAAGCACAGATGAAATGAGGAAGCCCAATGCCTGAGAGTTTGCGAGCTCGTGTAAATGTTGTTGCCAGCACCACGCTTCCGACCCGTTATGGCGTGTTTCAGATGCATGTGTATGTTGACGATAACGGGTTGGAGCATGTCGCGCTGGTCGTCGGCGATCTCGCCGGTTCCGCCCCGGTGCTGGTGCGACTGCACTCCGAGTGCCTGACCGGCGACGTG
Source organism: Candidatus Chloroploca mongolica (assembly GCF_004762035.2). Lineage (GTDB taxonomy): Bacteria > Chloroflexota > Chloroflexia > Chloroflexales > Chloroflexaceae > Chloroploca > Chloroploca mongolica. The sequence continues at coordinate 27,350 of NZ_SIJK02000002.1, forward strand.
TTCGGGTCGCAACGCTGTGATTGCGGCGAGCAGTTGCAGCAGAGCATGATCGAACTCCAGGCGGCACAGCGGGGCATATTGCTCTATCTGCGTCAGGAGGGGCGTGGCATCGGGTTGGTGAATAAGATTCGCGCATATGCGCTGCAAGATACCCAAGGTCTGGATACGGTCGATGCCAATCGGGCCCTGGGTTTGCCTGACGATATGCGCGAGTATAGTCGGGCCGCCGCCATTCTAGCCGACCTCGGTGTGGATCGGGTGGCGCTGATGACAAATAATCCGCTGAAGATCCAGGATCTGCAACAGCACGGGATCGTTGTTGTCGAGCGTTGTGCGGCGCACGTGCCACCGAATGTCCACAACCAGCCGTATCTTCAGACCAAACGCGAACGCATGGGTCATTTGATCTAAATGCGTGCAAGCTGTGCTTGCACGCATTTAGAAGGGAGGGAGGGGGTTTTTCAGGGAGGGCTTGCCCTCCCTAGCACCCTCCCAGGGCGATTGCATCATACGAAATCGGATACAACGGGGCACCCGCAAGGGGTATCCGTACCGGGGTGGGGCACCCGCCAGGGGTGCCCCTACAGGGCCGGGGGGCGGGCCCGGTGTAGGGGCACCCCTGGCGGGGGCCCTGGCGGGGGCCCTGGCGGGGGCCCTGGCGGGGGCCCTGGCGGGTGCCTTGGCGGGGTGCATACACGGAAGATGCAATCGCCCTGGGACCCGCCCTACCGCTGATCGCGTGCGTTTTTCAGGGAGGGCAAGCCCTCCCTGTGACCCGCCCTACCGCTGTCGCGCTGCGTGCAACGCATCCAACACCCGTGCCGCTGTGTCGTCCCAGGTCGGTAGCTCGGCGGCACGGGTTCGGGCTGCTGCCGCCATCTGCGTGCGTTGAGCCGGGTTGTTCAAGAGTTGGCGCAGCGCCGTGACCAAGTGGGTCTGGTTCCCCGGTGCGGTCAGGATGCCTGCCTCGGGGCCGACCAGGTCGGGAACGGGGCCGACGGCATAGGCGATGATCGGGAGCCCATGGGCCAGCGCTTCGGCAAAGACCAGCCCATACCCTTCGTAGCGCGACGGCAGGACAAACAGGTCGGCCCGGCGATAGGCCGCAACCAGATCGGCGTCGCTGATCGGGCCGTGGACGACGATTGAGTCTGTCGGCGCTCGCGCAATGGCAGCCTGTACCCTGCGGGTATAGGCCAGGTCAACGTCGGTCTCGCCGATCAACTCTAGCCGCGCCCCCTCCGGTGCGGCCTGGCTCCACGCTCGTACCAGATCGAGAATACCTTTGCGCGCAATCCACTGAGCAACGCAGAGCGCCGTCAGGGGGTGTTTGCTGGAACCCTCGGCTGGCGCGGCGGCTAGCGACGTGAGCCGATCGTAGCCGCCGGGTGCGACCGTGATCCGCGCTGAGGCAACTCCCCGATCTTCAAGGATGTGCCGCCCGTGCTCGCTGACGGTGATCAGCCGGTCGGCCCGCAACAGCGGTGCCTCCAGTTCAAGATCGCCGACAGACACACCTTCGGCCCCGGCGACGCTGGGGAGTTCGTGAACCAGCGCTACCAGGGGGCGGACGGCGCGCCAGCGATCGGCCCAGTGGGCGCAGAGGCCCCGTGCCAGAGCATCAATCAGCAGCAGATCGTAGGCGGTTGGGTCGAAGCCGCCAAGTTTCGGGGCCGCAATGAGCTGCGCAGCGAGATCGGCGCCACTCGGAACAAGCTCAGTGATGGTAACCCCGGCCTTTTGCAAGCGAGCGAAGACTTCACGGTGGTAGAGGTAGCCACCGGTCATACGTTGGGTGTCACCGACGGTCAGACATGCGACATGCATCAGAGCTGATCCTCATAGGCGGCATAGGCATCGGGGTTTTCCCAGATCCGTACCGTAAGCGTGACGATTGGACTGCCCTGCAAGGCCTGGGCCAGCCGGTGCCAGCAATAGCCAGCCAGGTTTTCCGCCGTCGTATTGATCTGCTCCAGCCCGGGCACATCGGCCAGGTCGCGGTAATGCAGGTCGTTGACGATCGCATCAAGCGCCACTTGTAGGCGCGTTATGTCAATCAGCGTGCCGTCTGGTTGTAAGCGCGGCCCGCGGATCACCACCTCAATGCGATAGGTGTGGCCGTGCATGCGTGTCGCCGGGCCAAAATCGCCGACCAAGCGGTGCGCTGCTTCAAAACGGGCGCTCACTCCAATTTCAAACATCGTTGCCCCTCATGCAATAGCTTGCACATAAGACGGTTAGTTTGACGCAAAGGCGCAGAGGCGCAAAGGTTTGATGGATCGGCATGCCCAGCTTTGCGCCTTTGCGCCTTTGCGTCAATAGTGTGAACAGTTCAATTATACGTGATGACGACCTGCACGGCCTGCTCGGGTTGTTCGTCGATCAGTCTGTAGGCATCGGCGATCCGGGCGAATGGTATGTGGTGGCTAATGAGCGGTGCCAGCTGGAGTTGCGGCAACCAGGCGAGCACCGCCTCCCAGCGCCGATTATGATCCCAGCGCGCTGTCACTTCGGGGCTGAGCCGGCCTACCTGCGACGAGCGCAGCGTGATCCGTCCGCGGTGAAAATGCCCGCCCAGGTTGAGTTGCACTGGTTTGTGTCCGTACCATGAGCCGACGACCACGTTGCCCTCGGGCATGACGCACGCGATGGCCGCCTGGAGTGCCGCCGGTGAGCCGCTGACCTCGATCGCCAGGTCGGCGCCCCGGCCCCTATTCAGATCGCGAATCTCCTCCGGAAGGGTCGGCGTCGGCGCCAGCGCAACATCGGCACCGACGTGCAACGCCAGCGTGCGCCGCGCCGGGACAGGTTCAACCACAATGATCTGGCCCGCACCGGCTCGTTTGAGCAACTGCACGACGAGTAACCCGACCACGCCTTGCCCAAAGACGATTGCGGTCTCGCCCAGGTTGATCCGTGCATCGTGGATCAGGTTGATGGCGGTTTCGGTATTAGCGGCGAAAACCCCTAGTTCCGGTGTCAGGTGTGCCGGTAAGCGCCGACAGAGATCCGCCTCGATACAGAAGTGGCTCTGGTGCGGATGCAGGGCGAAGACACGATCACCCGTTGCGAGCGACGTCACCCCGGCACCGACCGCCGTGATTTCGGCGACACAGGCATAGCCGAACTTGATCGGGAAGCCGAAACCGCCCGCCAGGGTCGGCAGGTCAAGTGGCAAACACGGATCAACCTCGCCCCGGTAGACCAGCATCTCTGTGCCGTGGCTGATCGCCGACGCGCGCACAACGGCCTGCACCTGGCCGGGGCCAGGCAGGGCCAGCGTCTCGTCACGGAACTCAACCTGGCGTGGCGCGCTGAACCAGGCTGCGCGAGTCGTTGTTGGTGGCGTCGTCACGATGGCGAACCAGTTTCTGTTGCCGAGCCGACGTGCCGGTAGACTATCTGGCCTTCGATGATCAGATCAACCCCAGCGTGCGTCAGCGTGACTCCTTCCAGCAAGCATGCGTCATCAAGGTGCTCAATGCCCAGGTCGCCAACCGCTGCGATCCCCGTGCCGAGGATCTTCGGTGCCATCGTGATCGCCAGGCGATCGGCGAGGCGGTGACGCAACAGACTGGTGATCAACTGTGCGCCGCCCTCAACCATCAGCGTAGCAATGCCTCGTTCGGCCAGGATCGCGAGCAGGTGCGCCAGATCGACCCTCCCATCAGCCAGGGCCGGCGTCTCGATCAGGGTGACGCCGCGTTCGGCAAGCTGCACACGGCGTTCCTGCGGTGCGGCGCTCGTACAGGCGATCAGCGTGCCAACAACAGCCCCGTCGCGCAGAACGGCAGCGTTGTCCGGCAGCCGCAAGCGGCTATCAACAATCACGCGTAACGGATCAGTACCGGGCACCAGGCGTACCGTCAGACGAGGATCGTCGGCCAGCACCGTACCGACCCCGACCATAACCGCATCGCTCGCCGCCCGCAGTTCATGGCTGAACCGCAACGACTCAGTGCCGCTGATCCACTGCGAGCTCCCGCTACGCGTCGCCAAACGCCCATCGAGGGTCTGCGCATAACTCAGCGTGACAAGTGGGCGGCTCATCCGCGCCGCCGTACAATCTCGACGACCGAACCGTCGAGGATCGTATCTTCGAGGCGCACCCAGGGTTTCGTAACCTGCACCTGAACGGCTTGGACGCGAGGATGGTCAGCGAGCACAGCGGCGGCGATCCGCTCGGCGACAGCTTCGGTCAACTGCAGCGGTTCACCTTCAACAATCTGGCGGGTGCGCTGGTGAACCTGGCTATAATCAACCGTCTGCTGCAAATCGTCAGTGCGCCCGGCAACCTGCAGATCGAGAAAAAGGGTCAGATCGACCACGAACTGCTGTCCGAGGCTACGTTCCTCAGGTCGGGTACCGTGATATCCAACAAAACGCATGCCCCGTAGATGGATTTTATCGAGTTCCATATATCCTCGCTTCCGGGCCGCAGCCCTGGATGTTGCAATAGCCCTGAAAGGATGGTATAGATCGGTTTTTTGGCAAAGCCAAAAAACCGATCTATACCATCCTTACTGTTCCGCCAGCAATCCATACATCAACGGAATCGCCGGCACATCATCAGGTGGATAATACCGGCGCTGATCATCAAGCCGCATCCGCGCAAAGGGCTTCTCGCCATTGATATAAAAGAACTCTTGCAACCGGCGAATACGCAGACCCGCAGCGGCGAAGGCACTGACGATCTCGCCGATACCCCAGCGATAGAGATGGCACTGGTGCGGATTGACGAAGTCGCGCACGCCCTCGGCGAAACCACCAGGACTGAGCCCGCCGCCGGCGGCCGCGACATAGTCGCCGACACCATCAAGCGTCAGCAACTCTCCACCGTGGGGATAGTTATAACGCAGCCGCCATTCGGGATCGAACATATTCGACGTAGGATGAAAGTCAACCAGCACAAACCGCCCCTCCGGTGCCAGGATCGCCGCCACACCGTTGGCGAAGGTGGCGAGATCGCGGAGCCAGCAGATCGCGCCATACCCGCAGTAGATCCGATCGAAGGAGAGACCCGCATGGGCCGCTTCGCTCAAATAGGCATACACATCGGCCTGCACAAAGGTGGCCTGTAAGTCGGTCGCCTCAGCCAGGGAGCGAGCATACGCAATCGCCGCATCGCTCAGATCAACGCCAGTAACAGTCGCCCCAAGGCGATTGAAGCTGAGGCTCTCGTGGCCGGTATTGCAAAACAGGTGCAGCAGACTGCGGCCCGTCATCTCGCCGAGCAAGGCCAGTTCTTCCGGAAAGACCGTCAAGCCACCTGTGCGCAGATAGTGCTGCAACCCTGGTCGATGGCTGGCATGGGCCTCAACCGCCGCATTCCATGAATGCCGATTATGCTCTGCTGCAACCTCAGAATCCACCGTCATGCGTTCTCCTGGTCTTCGATATTGTCGGTGAGAGTCAGCATAACTTCATTGTACCACTGATGTGTTAGGCAATCCGAATTGCCGCCTTTACTCATGCTATACTACCAACACGAGGAAGCCACAATGCAAGGTGGTCAGTGGTTTCGGCTCTGCCGAAACCACTGACCACCTTATCTCTCTATAGGAGTTTTCAACGATGAGCCAGAAATGGACCCAATTGGATATCCCTGATCTTACCGCTAAAGTCGTCGTTATTACCGGTGCCAACAGTGGCCTGGGCTTTGAGTCGGCGCGCACGCTGGCGTCGAAGGGTGCGACGATCGTGATGGCAGTGCGCACGCCGGCCAAGGGCGAACAGGCTCGCGCCGAGATTCTCAAGGTTCATCCGAACGCGGTCATCGAGGTGATGCGGCTCGATATGGGCGACCTGAGTTCGGTGCGTGAGTTTGCCGATGCCTTTGTGGCGAAGTATGACCGCCTCGATATTCTGTTGAACAATGCAGGTCTGATGGCGATCCCACGGCAAGAGACGGTTGATGGCTTTGAGATGCAGCTGGGGGTGAATCATCTCGGCCATTTTGCGCTGACCGGGCATCTGATCGCTACGCTTGTGAAGACCCCGAAGGCGCGGATTCATAATGTCTCTAGTAGCGCCAACTTTGCCGGGCGCATCAACTTCGACGATTTGATGGGCAAGCGCAACTATGGGCGTTGGGAGGCCTATGGCCAGAGTAAGCTCGCGAATATCTTTTTTACGTTTGAGCTGCAAAAACGATTAAGCGCAGCCGGGGTCGATACAATCACCAATACATCGCATCCAGGCCTGGTGATGGGCAACCTGCAAGAAAACAGTGTCGCGCAGTCGGGGACGCAGCTGGAGGCGCTCCTCTATCGGGTGATCCAGCCCATCCTGGCTCAGGATATTCACATGGGCGTATTGCCGATGCTCTATGGCATGACCGCACCCGACGCCAAGGGTGGCGTCTTCTACGGCCCCGAGACGTTCAATATGCGGGGCTACCCTGCCGAGCAAAAAGCCAACAAGGCCGCCTATGATGCGGCAGCCCTCACGCGTTTCTGGGAAGTCTCCGAGCAACTGACGGGGGTACGGTACGCCGTACTGGATAAGGTGGCGACGTAGGATAGCGCATGTCTCGTTGTGACATGCCTTGCTCCTCAGCTTTTCAGTGCGCGACACGGGCTAGACCTCACAAATCTTTCGTTCCGGCGCACCTGCCCATAGGGGAGGGCGGCCTCTCACACAAGGACTGGGGTCTAGCGGATTATTCACTCGTTGAGCGGCTGGAACATGGTAGGAAGCCAGGCTTGACAAGTATTTTTGATATATGCTAAAATAAATTTTAGGTAAGCCAAAATTTGAAAAGATGAGGTGGAGCGTAACCCTATGTTGATGCGTATGCTTAGTCTGATCGTTGTTGCCGTTGTTTTCCTTGCTGCCTGTGGGCCTGCCGCTGATGTTGCGCCACCCGCAACCGATGGGGCAGCTTCGCCCCTCAGGGTGGTCGCAACGACCCAGCAAATTGCCGATATGGTCCAGAATATCGCCCAGGATCGGGTTGAACTTACGACGTTGCTCGGGCCGGGCCTTGATCCGCACTCGTATGTTGCGACCGAGGGTGATTTGCAGACCTTCCAACAGGCCGATCTCATTCTCTACAACGGTCTGCAACTCGAAGCACAGCTCGAGCGGGTGCTGAAGCAGATCGGTGAACGAGGTGAGGTGCGTACCGTCGCTGTGGCCGAGCAACTTGATGCCCAACTCCTGCTGCAGTGGGAACCAGAAGAGGGCAAACCGTATGATCCTCATATCTGGAATGATGTTCAGCTCTGGATCAAGGTGACCGACATCGTTCGGGATACCCTGAGTGAGCTTGATCCTGACAATGCAGCGTTGTATGCAGCAAATACCGCTGCGTATGTCACTGAACTCGAAGCTCTCCATGTCTACTTGCTGGCCGAGGTCGAGCGCATTCCCGAGACCCAGCGCATCCTGGTGACAGCCCATGATGCCTTCGGCTACCTTGGTCATGTCTACGGACTGGCGGTTGAGGCGGTGCAGGGCATCAGTACCACCAGCGAAGCAAGTGTCGGTGATATCCAGGCGCTGGCTACGATCATCGTGGAGCGCAATGTCCCAGCGATTTTCGTTGAGTCAACGATTTCACCGCGTACCATCGAAGCCGTGCAGCAGGCTGTTCGCGCCCAGGGCCGTGATGTCGCCATTGGTGGCGAACTCTACTCTGATGCCATGGGTGAGTCAGGCACGCCTACCGGGACATACATTGGCATGATGCGTCACAATATGGATACGATTGTGGCCGCGCTTGCCCAGTAAGCGCTGTTCTCTGTTGGTGCATTGAAAAAAGCCAGCTACGCTGGCTTTTTTCAATGCACCAACGCTGAGGCGGCAACCTGCGCCCGTGTGCGTGAAACGTGGGCGGCAACAGCGTTTATCTAGATAGAATTTTATGGCAATTTTGGGCCACAAGCGCCTATCCGTGATGCACTTTGGTATAATACGCCTATGCCTACCTTTACGATTGATGGTACGCGCATCTATGCGCGTGAAGAGGGGCCACGAACTGGTCAGATCTGTCTGCTGATCCACGGCTGGTCAAGTTCGTGGTATGCGATGTCGCCGCTGTTACCTATTCTCAGTCGGCGTTTTCATTGCCTTGCCGTTGATCTGCCTGGTTATGGCAATTCCGAACGGCTCCCTACGCGTACCACGATCATGCGTTATGTCGATTTGTTGGCGAAACTCGTTCAGGAATTTACCGATAGCCCGGCGACCCTGATAGGCCATTCGATGGGGGGGATGATCAGCATCACTATGGCGCTGCGCTATCCTCAGTTGATCGATCGCATGGTGCTGCTCGCACCAACGATCAGTGGGCAACTCTCGGCGTGGATCACCTATGCGATTGCGCCAATTACGATGCTCGAGCGCCATACGATTGCCGATCGCCTGGTTTCGGCGATGGAGCCGTCGTTGTTGCGCATTACGGATCGTTTGATGCGCCCTGCCTCGTTTGCTGAACGGAGTGCGATTAGTGAGGCTGATTATCTGCGGTTACGGGCGGACGCGCGCCGTCCGGGGCAGGGTCGTGTCCGCGCCGAGTGTTATACTGCGATGCGCGACAATGATCTCCGTGGCCGCTTGCGCAACCTGGAAACGCCTGCCCTGGTCATCTGGGGGGCCGAAGATAATACCGTTCCCCTGCGTGATGCCGGGGTGGTCGCCGATGAGTGGGTTGGCGCTGATTTGCGCATTGTGCCCAAGGCCGGTCATTGGCCGCAGTTCGAGACGCCTGAGTTCACCTGGCGCATGCTGGCTTCGTACCTGGCGTTGCCCCTCATTACGACGCGCCTGGAGGACTCAACTACCTCGGCGGTGATCACGAGTGAGGTGGCCACTTTTCTCGCCAACTCGGATCTTGGCAGTGGTTTGAGTCTCGCGCAACGGACGCGTCTGGCTGGTCTGATGCGCCGACGCGTCCATCAAGCCGGGGCAATGGTGGCTGAAGCTGATGAAGCCTGCACCGATCTCTATCTGATCCAGGATGGCTCGGTCGAAGTCTGGACAAGTGCCGTTGACGAGCATACCCCGCCGCGCCAGCTTGCAACGGTCTTGCGTGGCCAGCTCACCGGCGAAATGGCTCTGATTGATGGTGGTCGCCGGAGTGCCGCCCTGCGTGCTGGCTTAGATGGTGCGGTGGTGCTGGTATTGCAGCGTGAACAGTTGCGTGCGCTGGTAGAAGATGATCCTGCCCTCGGCAATGCCGTTGTCTGGAACCTGGCTTCGTCGCTGGCGTTGCGTTTGCGCCTCGCGAATTTTCAGATGCAGATGCTGGCAACACAACTGCAAGGTGGCGTGGTTGGCGAGACGGTATGAAGTTTAGGGCTACTCAGCCCAGGGAGACGGTATGAAGATCGAGGTGACTGAGCAGATCGCTCCTGTACGCACAGCAGGTTTGGTGACCGGGGATGTGGTGGCTTTTCTGGTCTTTGCGGCGATCGGGCGGGGGAGCCACGGTCTCGCCAATGGCCCGGAAGCCCTGGTTGAGGTTACGCGTACCGCCGCGCCCTTTCTGGCTGGCTGGCTCGTGGTGGCCCCGCTGGTTGGTGCCTATAACCGTGCTTCCACCTCGGATGTTGGTGGTATGCTCCGTACGACCTTGCTCGGTTGGAGCGGCGGCATCATCATTGGTTCACTCGTGCGTGCGGCGATGATGGGGCGTTTTAGCCCGATCTCGTTCTATGTCGTCACCTTTATCGCCGCGCTGATCATCGTCGGTGGCTGGCGGACGATCTTTGCCTTGATCGAACGACGTTAGAGTCGTTTGGCTCGCACAAAAACAGGCCAGCTTTGCTGGCCTGTTTTTGTGCGAGCCGTCTCTTTTACAGAATCTGACTCAAGAAGAGCTTGGTGCGTTCGTGATGTGGGTTGGTGAAGAAGTGTTCGGGGGTGCCCTCTTCGACAATCTGGCCGCGATCCATAAAGACAACGCGGTCGGCGACTTCGCGGGCAAAGCCCATTTCGTGGGTGACACAGATCATCGTGATACCCTCGCTCGCGAGCGTCTTCATCACATCGAGTACCTCTTTGACCATCTCGGGGTCGAGCGCCGAGGTTGGTTCATCAAAGAGGATAATGCGCGGATCCATCGCGAGCACGCGGGCGATGGCGACGCGCTGCTGCTGCCCACCCGAAAGCTGTCCAGGGAATTTCAGGGCCTGTTCGACGATGCCGACGCGTTCCAGCAGTTCAAGCGCCCGCTGCTCACTCTCTTTGCGCGTCTTTTTGCGCACCCAGACCGGGGCGAGGGTCACATTTTGCAGCACCGTCAGATGGGGAAAGAGATTGAACTGTTGAAAGACCATCCCAACTTCGCGGCGGATGGCATCGATATTGCGAATATCGTTGCTCATCTCGATCCCGTCAACAATAATGCGGCCCTGTTGATGCTCTTCAAGGCGATTGATCGTCCGAATGAAGGTACTCTTCCCGCTGCCCGAAGGACCACAAACGACGACGACCTCACCTTTCTTCACCCGAATCGAAACATCGTTGAGTGCACGGAAATCGCCAAACCACTTGCTTACATTCTCGCAAACAATAATATCTTCACTACTACTACTCATCTTGCACCTCTATTCAGATTCGCCTCGATCTGGCGAGAGCTACGTGACATCGTAAAGCTAAAGATCCAGTAGATCACCGCGACGACAAAGAACGTCTCGCGCCAGACGCCACCGGGGAACCCAAGCCATTCGGGCTGAGTATTGATCGCACGGGCGACGCCGAGCAGATCGAGCAGACCAATGATCGCCACGAGGGAGGTGTCCTTAAAGAGCGAGATGAACTGCCCAACGAGCACCGGAATAACCGCTTTGAGGGCCTGCGGCAGGGTAATCAGCAGCGTTGTCTTCACCACATTGAGGCCGAGCGCACGAGCGGCTTCGACCTGACCTTTGGGGATCGACTGGAGGCCACCGCGCACATTTTCGGCAAGGTAGGCGGCACTAAAGAGCGTCACCGCGACCACCGCACGCACGACCGCATCAATGCGCACTTCCGAGGGCAAAAAGAGGGGCAGCATCAACTGGGCCATAAAGAGCACGGTAATGAGCGGCACACCACGGATCAGTTCAATATAGACCACACAGAAGAACTTCACCACGGGCAGACTGCTGCGTCGACCGAGGGCGAGCAAGACCCCAAGGGGGAACGAGAGCACAATGCCACTGACGGACAGCAACATCGTCAACATCAAGCCACCCCAGAGGTTAGTTGGTACGGCGGTGCCGCCAAAACCCTGGAGGATCATGATGATCGTGGGGTAGGCCAGAAACCAGCCCACAATAATCGGCCAGCGCAACCGCTCACCGCCTGCGCGTCCCGCTGCATACGCCCCACCGACCAGCGCGGCAATGCCCACGAGCACAAGTTCGGTCGTCAGTGGGGCTGGCGGATTTGCCGGGGGCAACTGCGTCCACAGGGCAGTCAGCACAAGCATCATCCCCGCAAAGCCAATCGTCAGGGCCTGCGCAATCCCGCGCCAGACGCCACCGCTGAGGCCGAGCAAGATTGCCACGAGGGCGAGGGCCAGTTGCGGGCGCCACAACTCAGCCGCAGGATACCGACCAACCAGGATCAGGCGGCCATTGGAAGCGGCCGCAATCCAGCCCTCGGTCGTAAAGGCCCACTGGAAGAAACCGGTGACAACCTGAACGACGATCACCAGCAAGACGACCGAAATGAGTGAGTTGTACCAGGTACTGAAGAGATTTTTACGCAGCCAGCCAGGAACATCAATTCCTGGTTGGGGCGCACGGGTTTGACTCTGGGAAACCTCAGTTGCCATGCTACTCCCTAACGCTCGACGAGCTGAATGCGCTTGTTATACCAGTTCATAAACAACGACGTCACCAGGCTGACCGTCAGATACGCCGCCATCACCATCATAATCACCGGCACGGTCTGGCCGGTCTGGTTGAGGGTTGTGCCAGCAATCGAGAAGAGGTCAGGATAGCCAACGGCGACGGCGAGGCTACTATTTTTGGTCAGATTCAGGTACTGACTGGTCATCGGCGGGATCATAATGCGCAGGGCCTGGGGGAAAATAACTAGGCGCAGTGTCTGCCCAGGGGTAAGGCCCAGGGCACGGGCGGCTTCACGTTGCCCCTTATTCACTGCCTGAATACCGCTACGCACAATCTCACCGATAAAGACCGAGGTATAAATGACCAGGCCCGCCAGGAGGGCGGCAAAGCCAGGTGTAAGCCCGATGCCACCGACGAAATTAAAGCGCTGCAGCTCAGGGATCGAGAGGCTCAACGGCCACTCACCATTGGAGAGGCCAACAAAGACATAGCCAATAGCGACGACGGCACCAGCAAGCAAAAAAGCCTGCGGCATCGCAACACCGGGGCGGTCACGGCGGGCAAACTGGATGCGGCGCACAACATAAAAGGCAATGCCTGCCAGCAGACCGAGCCAGAGCCACGGAACCCACGCGCCAAAGTCACTGCCTGTTACAGGCCATGCCATCGTGACCCCACGGTTATGCAAATAGATCAGCCCGAAAATACTGATGCTGTCTTGCTGCCGCGGAAAGGTCTGGGTCAGGGCAAGCCACATAAAGAGTTGCAACAAGAGCGGCACGTTGCGCACAATTTCGACATAGACCGTGGCAACATTGCGCAACAGCCAGTTTTCGGAAAGGCGGCTGATGCCCAGAATGATTCCGATAATGGTGGCGAGGATGACCCCTGCGATGGCGACCCGGATCGTGTTGAGTACCCCAATAAGCAATGCATAGCCATACGTATTGCTTGGGTCGTAGGCAATAACACTTTCACCAATCGAGAAACTTGCTGGTTGCGAGAGAAAAGCAAAACTTGGGAGGAGATTTGCCTGGCGAAGCCCGGCCATCATCGTCGTGTAGAAAAACCAGAGCACACCTACCACAATGATGACAAAGAGTACCTGAAACAAAACAGCCAGAATGCGCGTGTCGCGCCAGAAGGGGATGGTTGTCTTTTGCACTGGTGGCGCAGCAGTTGCCATCGCGATTGCTCCTCTCACATCATAAAGAGTGGCCCGTCTGCCAACGCAGACGGGCCGAGGGGCTTTCTAGCGGAAGGGCGGTGAGTAGAGCAACCCACCATCGGTGTAGAGCGCGTTCTGGCCGCGGGGCAGGTTGAACGGCGTCTCGGGTCCAAGGTTGCGGTTGTAGATCTCTTCGTAGTTGCCGACGCTGCTGATGATGCGGGCAGCGAAGTCATTGGGCAGACCAATGCCCTGACCAAGCTCACCCTCGACGCCAAGGAAGCGGCGAATGTCGGGGTTGTCACTGGTCAGGAAGTCGCCAATGTTCTCGGAGGTGATGCCGAATTCCTCAGCCTGAATGGTCGCGAGCACGACCCAGTTGATCGCATCGGCCCACTGCGCATCGCCCTGAAGCACTGACGGGCCAAGCGGCTCCTTCGACATGGTCACGTCGAGGATCTTGTGGTCAGCCGGCACAGCCAGCTTGGTCTGATAGCTCACCAGGCCCGACTTGTCGGTGGTGAAGCCGTCACACTGACCAGCGTCGTAGGCGGCAGCTGTCTGGTCGGCATCCTCAAACACCTGCGGGGTGAAGTTCACACCGATGGCGCGGAAGTTGTCAGCCAGGTTCAACTCGGTGGTCGTGCCACTCTGCACACAGATGGTGGCACCCTCCATGTCCTCAAGGGTCTCGATGCCGCTGTCGATCCGTACCATCATGCCCTGGCCGTCGTAGAAGGTCACGGGGCCAAAGTCAAGGCCGACCGACCCATCGCGGGTCAGCGTCCAGGTCGTGTTGCGGATCAGCACGTCGACCTCACCCGTCTGCACCGCAGTGAACCGCTCCTGGGCGGTCAATGGGCGGAACTGAACGGCGGTGGGATCATCAAAGAGAGCGGCGGCCGTAGCGCGGCAGAAGTCAACATCGAAGCCGCTGAACTCGCCAGCGCTATCAACGTTGCCAAAGCCGGGCAATACCTGGTTGACGCCACAGATCAACTCGCCACGGGTAAGAATGGTCTGGATGCGCCCACCAGGCGTCGGCTGCTGGGTCTCACCGCCAGCGGGCGGGGCCGTGGTCGCGGGCGGGGCTTCGGTTGCTGTGGGCGCCGCTGTATCAGCGGGGGCTGCCGGAGCTACCGTATCGGCGGGAGCGGGCGAGGCCGGGGCCTGGGGAGTTTGTCCACCACACGCTGCCAGAATCATGGCAAGCGCACCGACGAGAACGATCAGAAGCTGTCGTTTCATTTGGTCTCCTGTCCCTTACATATGCTCTACGCGGTGTTCAGGTGTTGAAACTGTATCAACGCTCCATCACCGCAACGAACCCAATGGGATGACTTCAGCAAACAAGGCTGATAAAGTGGCGCTCGCGGCCAGGGTATCTTGTGAATTTGTTACACTGGAATTGAACGCAATTGTACCATAAACCGGGGCAATGTTGCAACAGTACAAATGGTGCTGGTCGGTTGAGCGCCGTAGGCGCTCAACCGACCAGCGTGAGCAAAATGCCTGGCGGGGCAACCCTATGCGCATCAACACGAGGGCTGTTGCCCTCGCGTTGATGCAGTACAATAATCTTGACGGTCTCGTCATTAATGTAAGGATGAAGAAAAATGATACCGCTTCTTCGTCATGCGTGGCAACGGTGTATTGCCCGTGGGCAGGGCGTGGATCAACCCCTGACTAGGCAAGAGGCGCTGGATGCGCACCAACAGCAGCTGTTGGCCCTGGCGCGTTCCTCGATTGAGGATTTGTACCAGTTGATCGAGCGCCCCGGGTTTGCGGTGTTGCTCGCTGATGCGTCAGCTTGTGTTGTTGATCTTTCCGGTGATCCCGCGTTGCTTGAGCTGGCGTTGCAGTGTGGCGTGCGCCCACTTGTCCAGTTAGAAGAAACGGTCGCAGGCACAAATGCGGTCGATCTGGCACTGCGTGAGGCGCAACCGCTCTGGACGGTGGGCGAGGAGCATTATCATCTGCAGTTGCGCCCCCTTGCCTTCGCCGCCGCTCCTTTCTTTCGTGCCGAGGGCGATCCTGTGGGGGTAATCGCGCTCTTGATGGGCGCCCCGGATGCGCATCCCTATGCGCTGGGCATGGCGATTGCGACTGCGCAGGCCTTGCAGAATCAGTTGAGGGCTGAACAGTTGCTCGCTGAGGCCAATGATCAATTGGCCGAACTCTATGCGGCGCTCGAGGCGATGAGTGAGGGGGTGATCTTTGTTGGCCCCCATGAAGAGATCCGTCGCATCAATAGCCACGCCGCCGGTCTGCTGGGGGTGAGTGTGCGGAGTGTGGCCGGACGTCCGTTTGTGACGGTGCTGAGTCCGCCACCGCTTGTCTATCAGGCCTTGCAGGAACGGAGTGAACTTGTCGAGCAAGAGGTGCTCTGGCCGGTGCGTAAGGGGGTCAGCGGTCTGGTCTGCGCGTTGCGTCCTGTGCATGATTATGGCGGGCGTTACCTGGGGGCGCTGGTGACGCTGCGCCCCACGCAGAGTCTGCATCGCCTCGTGCATCGGGTCGTCGGGGCTGAGGCACGCTTTACCTTTCGCGATATCATTGGGCAGAGTCCGGCGATGTTGGCAACGTTGCATCAGGCGCATCTGGCGGCGAATGGCTCGGGGAGCATTTTGCTCCGTGGTGAGGCGGGCGTTGGCAAAGAGGTGCTTGCGCAGGCGATCCACAATGCGAGTTCACGTGCCGATGGGCCATTTGTGGGCTTGAATTGTGCTGCGGTGCCACGGCCGCTGCTCGCTGGTGAATTGTTTGGCGTCGAGGGCGATCCGCTTGATGTCCGCCATCAGGGCCGTCCCGGTAAAATCGAACTCGCCCAGGGGGGGGTGCTCTATCTGGAAGATGTTGAGGCCCTGCCGATGGAGTTGCAGACGGGCCTGCTGCGGGCGATTGAGATGCGACGCATGATGCGCAGCGGCAGTGTCCGGGTGGTGCCGATTGATGTGCGCATTATTGCAACGGCTGGCAGTGATCTCGAACGCCATGTCTATGAAGGGCGCTTTCGTGCCGATCTGCTGGCGCGTCTGTCTACCCTGGAAGTGGTAATCCCTCCGCTACGCGAACGCGGTGATGATCTGCTGTTACTGGTGACGCATCTGCTGGGGTTGCTTGGTGAGCGCCTGGGGCGGCAGGTGGCGCTCGAACCCGAGGCGTTGCAGGCGTTGCAGGTCTATCCCTGGCCTGGCAATGTGCGCGAGCTTGAATTGGTGCTTGAACGTGCGCTGTCGAGTAGCGAGAAGAGTGTGCTGACCCTTGATGATCTGCCGCCAGGCATTGCGCGAGGGGCCGTGCCCCTCGACATTCCGCCGATCGCACGGCTTGAGGAACATAACCGCTTTAGCGAGCGTGATGCTATTCTGCGGGCCGGACGTCAGGCCAGCGGCCATCTCGGACGTACCGCAGCACTGCTTGGTATCAGTCGGGCGACGCTCTGGCGCAAAATGACCCGCTATGGCCTCGCCCGTGATGATTTCTGGACAGGCTTTGTGAAATAAAGTGCAACATGTTGTTGCAATAATGAAACGATTTTCAGGATAACTACACTGTGCACATGCTTGACGTTGCTAGTGCCAATCTGCTATGCTTGCCTCTGTCAGGCACATCCTGGTACATCAAAGCTGGCTATCTCTTGCAACTCAACGACGAGCGGCATCTTCTCCTGCTTCTCAGCAACACCCTCTCTGCACAGAGAGGATAGTTGCAATGATTTTCCTTCCGCTTGTCTCGTTGCACGAACGTGCGAGTGACCTTTTCTGCGTCACCGATCAGTGTGATCGGAGCTAGCTTTGCGATACCCAAAAAGCTGTCAACTGCATGTCCGAGAGGGGGTGAAAATCCACTGGTCGTAGGTTGACCGTGATGGTCACCGTGTGGCGTGTCGGCCTTGCCAGGGCAATGCATTGCTTTGCTCGGCGCTGTCTTGTATCAACGATGATTCGCACAGTCGCTGGTTTTCGTGTTTCATAGAAGAAGGACAGAACCTATGCCCTCCTCGTTTGTGGGTGAACTCTTTGGGACAATGATCCTGGTTTTGCTCGGCAACGGTGTGGTTGCGAACGTGGTCTTGACCCAGACCAAAGGCAATAGTGCTGGCTGGATTGTGATTACTGCTGGCTGGGCTTTTGCTGTTATGTCCGGTGTCTTTACCGCTGCTGCGCTTGGTAGCCCCGGGGCTGATCTGAACCCTGCTGTCACGATTGCTGTGATGGTGCGTGGCGGGTACGATGTAATGACTGGCCTGCTGCACATGGTCGCACAGGTGATTGGTGCCATCATTGGGGCGACGCTGGTCTGGGTGGCCTATCTGCCGCACTGGGCGGTGACCAAAGATCCAGGTTCCAAGTTGGCTTGTTTTAGCACGGGGCCAGCGATTCGCAACCCCGGCATGAATGTCGTCACTGAAGTCATTGGCACGTTTGTCCTCGTTTTTGTGATTTTTGCGATCTTCAGCGCCAACGGTGCAACGGCCGGTTCGCCTGCTTCAGGTGTTGGCCCGTATCTTGTGGCTGCGCTTGTGTGGGGCATTGGCCTCTCGCTTGGTGGTCCGACGGGATACGCGATTAACCCGGCGCGTGACTTGGGTCCGCGCATTGCTCATGCGATCCTGCCGATTGCTGGCAAGGGCGACTCGGATTGGGCCTATTCATGGGTGCCTGTGGTTGGCCCGCTGATTGGTGGGGTGATTGCCGCTGTGCTGGCGATGGCGTTGGGAATGTAACGACGTTGCAAGAGGAGATCTTCAATGAAGAAGTTGATCAATGCACCTGAGCAGGTGGTCAAAGAGGCGCTGGCAGGCATGGCCGATGCCCATGCCGATCTGCTGAAGGTGCATTACGACCCTGACATCATTGTGCGCGCTGATGCGCCGGTTGCGAATAAGGTTGGGCTGGTGTCGGGTGGTGGTTCGGGCCACGAGCCTATGCACGGTGGTTTTGTGGGCAAGGGGATGCTTGATGCCGCATGCCCCGGTGCGGTCTTTACCTCGCCGGTGCCCGATCAGATGCTCGCGGCAACCAAGGCGGTCAGTGCGGGCAAGGGTGTCCTGCATATTGTCAAGAACTATACCGGCGACGTGATGAACTTCGAGATGGCCGCTGAACTGGCGGCAGCCGAGGGCATTGAGGTTGCCAGTGTGGTGACGAATGATGATGTGGCAGTCAAAGATAGTCTCTATACCGCAGGACGGCGTGGGGTTGGCGTGACGGTGCTAATGGAGAAGATTGTCGGTGGTGCGGCCGAGGCCGGGGCCGATCTGGCCGAGGTCAAACGCCTTGCCGAGAAGGTCAACGCCCACGGGCGTAGCATGGGCATGGCGCTTACGAGTTGCGTAGTGCCTCACGCTGGCAAGCCAACCTTCGATCTGCCCGACGATGAGATGGAGATTGGCATTGGCATTCACGGTGAGCCAGGTCGTACGCGGGTGAAAGTGGGCCATGCCGCCGATATCGCCGCGATGCTGGCCGGGCCGATTCTTGAGGATCTGCCGTTCAAGCAAGGCGACCATGTGCTGGCGTTTGTCAATGGCATGGGTGGCACGCCGCTGATCGAGCTCTATCTGATGTATAACGAGTTGAATAAGATCCTGACAAGCCACGGAATCACGATAAGCCGCAGGCTCATAGGGAGCTATATCACCTCGCTTGAGATGGCCGGCTGCTCGTTTACTTTGCTCAAGCTGGATGATGAGTTAACGAAATTCTGGGATGCCCCCGTGTTGACTCCTGCCCTCCGTTGGGGATGTTAACGCCAGCATTCGTCGGGCCACAACAACTGTAATGTAGAGGTAGCCATGCAGATCACAGCCGATCACGTCATCAAGTTCATCGAAACGATTACCATGCGCGTGAAAGAACAACGCGACTATCTCACCCAACTCGACTCGGCGATTGGTGATGCCGATCATGGTGTAAACCTTGATCGCGGTTTTACGACCGTGTTGACGAAGTTGCCGAGTGTCGCGGATAAGGATATTGGGACGATCCTCAAGACCGTTGGCACGACGCTGGTCTCGACGGTGGGAGGGGCGAGTGGCCCGCTCTATGGGACGGCGTTTCTGCGTGCAGGCATGGCTTCGGCTGATCGCTTCGAGTTGAGCGTGGATGATCTCGCGGTTGTCGTCGAGGCGGCGCTTGAGGGTATTCAGGCGCGTGGCAAGTCGACACGGGGTGAAAAGACGATGATTGATGCGATCGGGCCGGCGGTTGATGCGCTGAAAGCGGCACGCGCTGCTGGTGATGATCTGCTGACGTCGTTGCGCAAGGCTGTCGCGGCCTGTCAGGCCGGGATGGAGGCGACCATTCCGATGCTCGCCACCAAGGGTCGTGCGTCGTACCTCGGCGAGCGCTCGATCGGGCATCAAGACCCCGGGGCAACCTCGGCGTTTCTGATGGCCCAGGCGCTTCTTGAGGTGCTGGAAGCTTCACAATAGTATGCAGAGGAGGGCGTGCAGGGGTCGTCGCTACGGCTGAAGGCACCTGCTGCCCTCCCTAATTACAAACTGGTCTGGCTTTGTGTGGCCAGACGATAGACAAAGGAGTCTTTTCGTATGACAAAGTATGTCGCTGCAATTGACCAGGGGACGACGAGTACGCGGTGTATGATCTTTACGTACGATGGCAAGGTCGTGAATGTCGATCAGCGTGAGCATACGCAGATCTTTCCGCAGCCCGGTTGGGTTGAGCACGATCCTGATGAGATCTGGCAGCGCACGCAGGGCGTGATTATTGGGGTGCTCGAGAAGGCCTCGCTAGCGGCGAGCGATCTTGCTGCCGTTGGCATTACCAATCAGCGTGAGACGACGGTGGTCTGGAATCGCAAGACGGGCAAGCCAGTCTACAATGCGATCGTCTGGCAGGATACCCGTACCGATCAACTGGTCAATCTGTTTGCGAAGGATGGCGGCCAGAATCGTTTCCGGGCGAAGGTTGGGCTGCCCCTGGCAACCTATTTTTCGGGTCCGAAGATCCGCTGGATCCTTGACAATGTTGAGGGTGCCCGCGCTGCCGCCGAAGCCGGCGAGCTCGCTTTTGGCAATATTGATACCTGGGTAGCATGGAATCTCACCGGCGGGGTCGAGGGCGGTCTCCATATTACCGATGTCTCGAATGCGTCGCGAACCATGTTGATGAACATGGAGACGCTCGATTGGGACGATGAGATCCTCGGGATTATGGGTGTTCCACGCTCGATGCTCCCGCAGATCCGGTCGTCCAGCGAGGTCTATGGTGATTGCCGAGGCGTGCTCAGTGGGGTGCCACTGGCGGGTATTCTCGGTGACCAGCAGGCGGCGACGGTGGGCCAGGCCTGCTATAGCCCCGGCGAAGCCAAGAATACGTATGGTACCGGCAACTTTATGTTGCTCAATACCGGCACGAGTCTTGTTCACTCCAAGAGTGGTCTGTTGACGACGCCAGCCTATAAGTTTGGCAATGAGCCAGCGATCTGGGCGCTTGAGGGTTCGATTGCGGTCACGGGCTCGCTTGTGCAGTGGATGCGCGATAACCTTGGGATGATCAATACCGCCCCCGATGTCGAAAATCTGGCACGTACCGTCAAAGACAATGGCGGTATGTATATTGTGCCAGCCTTCTCGGGGCTCTTTGCCCCCTACTGGCGCTCGGATGCCCGTGGCGTCATGGTTGGTCTGACCCGCTTTATCAACAAGGGCCATATCGCCCGGGCCGTGCTCGAGTCGACGGCCTATCAGACCCGCGAAGTCCTTGATGCGATGGAGAAGGACTCGGGTGTGACGCTCAAGGAACTGAAGGTTGACGGTGGCATGGTCTACAACAATCTGTTGATGCAGTTCCAGGCCGATATCCTCGGCGTGCCGGTCGTGCGCCCGATGGTCGCCGAGACGACGGCGCTCGGGGCGGCGTATGCGGCTGGCCTCGCGACGGGCTATTGGAAGAATACCGATGAGATGCGGGCCAACTGGGGCATGGATAAGCGTTGGGAACCCCAGATGGGCACCGATCAGCGTGATACGCTCTTTGCACAGTGGAAGAAGGCCGTAACCCGTACCTTCGACTGGATCGAGTAAGCAGGTGCGTGGGGTGCGCCAGGTGTGCCTGGCGTACCCCATGCTGATCGCGCCGGAGGGTGGGGCGCAAGCCTCTTTTTCCAGAACGCCAGGAAAAACGTATGCGAACGATTGAGACTGATGTGCTGGTGATCGGTGGCGGGGCAACAGGAACAGGGTGTGCGCGTGACCTGGCGATGCGTGGTATGCGGACGATCCTGGTTGAGAAGGGTGATTTGACCCACGGAACGACCGGACGCTACCACGGTCTGCTCCATTCGGGTGGACGTTATGTCACGAAAGATCCCCAGTCTGCGACCGAGTGTGCCCGCGAAAATGTTGTGTTGCGCAAAATTATGCCTCATTGTCTTGAGGACACCTCTGGCTTTTTTGTGACGACCCCCTGGGATGACCCGGCGTATGGCGATGTGTTTGTGAAAAATTGCCGCCTCACCGGTGTCCCCGTGCAAGAGATTTCGGTTCAAGCGATGTTGCGCCGCGAGCCGGTGCTCAATCCACGAATTTCGCGTGTCTTTGAGGTGATGGATGGTTCGGCTGACTCGTTTCTTGCCACCCGCTCAACGGCATTGTCGGCAGAGGAGTATGGCGCTCAGATCTGGACCTATCACCATGTGGTCGATCTGGTACGCGAGGGTGATCGCGTGACCGGGGCGGTCGTGGAGGATCTGCGCAACGGCGAGCGGATTGGCATTCTGTGCGCATGTGTGCTCAATGCAGCCGGGGCGTGGGCCGGCAAGATTGCCTCCATGGCCGGCGTGACGGTGACGGTGCTGCCGGGCAAGGGGACGATGGTGGCAATGAACCATCGTATGCTCAATACGGTGGTCAATCGGTGCAAATTGCCCGACGATGGCGACATCATTGTGCCGATCCATACCGTGGCGGTGATCGGGACGACTGATGTGCATGTGCCTGATCCCGATGTCTATGGCATCGAGCCTGATGAGATCCAGTTTATGCTTGCTGAGGGTGACAAACTGATCCCCGGTTTTAGCCAGTACCGGGCGTTGCGCGCATGGGCCGGCGTGCGGCCCCTCTACAAAGACCGCGATGTAGCCAACGATCGCGATATCCCACGCACCTTCAAATTGCTCGATCATGCCGAGCGCGACGGCGTCGAGGGGATGCTCTCGATTGTTGGCGGCAAATGGACAACCTATCGCCTGATGGCGGAAGAGTCGGTTGATGCGCTTGCAAAACGCCTGGGCAATACGCGACCCTGTCGTACCGCCGAGGAGCCGCTGCCGCTGCCGCCGACTGAACATCAGACGACCTTTCGCCCGCCGGTACGCACGACTGGCCCCGGGGCGAGCGTTGCCGCCGAGGTTGAAGCACTGCAGCACGCCCCGCTCTACTGGCTGGGCAAGCACCTGGCCGAGGTCGAGCGCGAGCAGAGTTTTGCCGATCTGATCTGTGAATGCGAAATGGCCTCGCGGTCGCGGGTGCTGGCGGCAATTGATGCCGGGGCCAAGAATCTTGATGATATTCGCCGCGATGTACGGATGGGCATGGGGCCGTGCCAGGGTGGCTGGTGCATCTATCGTACGACAGCGCTGCTCTTTGAGCGCCGTGGTCAGGATGGGCTCAGTCAAGCCAACAGCAATGATGCCCTGTTGCACTTCTTGCAGGCGCGGTGGAAAGGCCTGGTGCCGGTGCTCTGGGGGGATCAGTTGCGGCAGGCGCGCCTCGATGAATTGATCTACGTTGGCGTGCTCGGGGCGGATCGGCTGCGCCCGATCGCCGAGCAGGGCGGTGGCCTAGTGACCGATAATCCCGCAGTCGCAACCGAGTATGTGAAGGCGTAGTGCTATGAACTATGAGACGATCGTAATTGGGGCGGGCCTCGCTGGAATGCTGGCTGCCCTCGTGCGGGCCGAACGCGGCGAGCGGGTGATGATGCTTGCCAAAGGGCATGGAAGCACCCACTGGGCGGCTGGATGCCTTGATCTGCTCGCCGATGCTGATGATCCGCTTGGGGCCATTAATCAACTGGTGCAAGCCAGGCCTGCACACCCCTATGCCCTGGCCGGTGTAGCTGCGCTCGAGCAGGCCCTCGCACGGGTACGCGGTGTGGCCGAGGCTGCCGGGTATCCGCTGGTCGGCAATGCCGGACGGAACCTCTTGATGCCGACGGCGCTAGGTGCGTTGCGTCCGACCGCATTTGTGCCCGCAACCATGGTCAACGGCGAAGCGCGCCAACTCGGCGATGGCCGTCCAATCTTGATTGCCGGCCTGCACGAGCTTCGTGATTTTTTTCCGCCCTTGATTGCGGCGAACCTGCGTGCCCAGGGCTACGCCGCCGAGGGCGTCTATCTTGAGTTGCCTCCGGTGGAACGTTCACACGACTTTAACCCGGTGGTGATGGCGCGTCTCTTTGAGCGCCCGGCGTTTCGGGCTGAGATCGGGCGGCAACTGGCGACCCTGGTGCGCAAGGGTGGCTATGCCCGCGTCGGCTTGCCGGCGGTGCTCGGGTTGTACAACGCCGTCGAGGTAGTCCGCGAATTGCAAGCGCTCACTGGAGCGCTGATCTTTGAAATTCCAACCTTGCCAACCTCGGTGCCGGGGATGCGGCTCTTCCATGCCTTTGAGCAGGCGTTGACGAAGGCCGGTGCGCGCATCCAGATCGGTGGCTGGGTTTTACGTGGTGAAGGCTCAGGTTCACATCTTCACGCTGTCTTCAGCGAAGCGGCGTCGCGTGAACAGCGCCATATGGCGCGTCGGTGGGTGCTGGCAACCGGCGGCATCATGGGCGGTGGTCTGCGGGCGGAACATACCGGGGTGATCAGCGAAACGGCCCTCGGTTTGCCGGTGCGGACTCCCTCGGGCCGTAGCGATTGGTTCCAGGCCCGTTTTCTCGATGAAGCAGGGCACCCAGTCTTCCGTGCGGGGATTGCCGTTGATGCACAATTGCGCCCGCTTGATGCGGCTGACCAGATTGTCTATACCAATGTTGCCGTGGTGGGGTCGGCGCTGGCTGACTGTGACCCTATTCGGGAAGGCTGCCTTGAAGGCATTGCGCTTGCCACTGGTTTTGCCGCCGGGCAACTGTGAGACGTCGGATTTTGGATGGATCATGGAGTGTCTGGGGCACGTGCGTCATTGACGCACCTTCCCGACATGGCAATGAAAGCTCATAGATAGGCGTACGCAATGGATCATATTGAACTCTCTCTTACGCAGTCGCTCGATCACTGCATCAAATGCAATATCTGCACTTCGGCATGTCCTGTGGCTGCGGTCACGGATGCCTTTCCGGGGCCAAAGTATGTTGGCCCGCAGGCCCAGCGGTTTCGCCACGAGGGACAGCCGGTGCCCGATGCTTCGGTCGATTACTGCTCAGGTTGCCGCGTGTGCAATCAAGTCTGCCCCACGGGGGTCAAGATTGCCGAGTTAAATGCACGGGCGCGAGCGCAGATCGTTGCTGAACGTGGTTTGCCTTTGCGCAACTGGCTGGTGGCGCGGGCGGGACTGGTCGGAAGAATGAGTTGTGGGCCGCATGCGCCGCTGCTCAATTTCGGCCTCAGATTATCACCAGCGCGCTGGGCCGTCGAGAAGGTGATTGGCATTCATCGCAAAGCCCCGCTGCCGGCGTCGAGCACCTACACCTTCCGTGCGTGGTTCCGCAAGCATCGCGCCCCGGCGACGGCGCGGCGTCAGGTTGCCTTCTTCCATGGCTGTGCAACCAATTTCTATGAGCCGCATGTTGGCAAAGCAGCCATCGCCGTGCTCGAGCACAACGGCTTCGAGGTATTGCTGCCGAAACAGCAGTGCTGTGGCCTGCCCCTGATCTCGAATGGAGACTTCAAGGCGGCCACTAGCGCCCACGAAGCCAATGTTCAGGCCCTGGTAAGCTATGCCCGCCAGGGAATCCCGATTGTCGGCACGAGCACCAGTTGTACGCTGACCCTCAAAGAAGAGGCCCCCGAGATTCTGGCGTTGCACAGCGAAGATGTCCAGGCCGTCGCGGCGGGAACCTACGACATCTTTGAGTTCCTGCGTAGCCTGGCCGAACGGGGCGAATTGAAGACGGACTTTCGCCCAATCGAACGGCATCTGCCCTATCACCAGCCGTGCCAGTACCGGGCGCATCGCCTCGGCAGCCCCGCGATGGATGTCCTGAGCCTCATCCCTGGTCTGGTGCTCGAAGAGAGTCATGCCGAGTGCTGCGGCATTGCCGGAACCTACGGCTTGAAGAAAGAGAAGTATCAGATTGGCATGGACGTAGGCGCGAAGCTCTTTGACATGGTCAAACGCTCTGGCTCCGATCTGGCGCTTTGTGACAGTGAGACCTGCCGCTGGCAGATTACCCACGCTACCGGAGTTACCAGCAAACACCCGATTGAAATCCTCGCCGAAGCATATGGTCTTGAACTATGATTGGCTTGCTTATTATCTCACACAGTGCCGCGATCGCCCAGGGGGTCAAAGAACTTGCCGGGCAGATGGCGCAGGGCAAGGTGCCGATTGCCGCCGCTGGCGGTACGCACGACGGTCAGCTTGGAACATCGGTTGATCTCATCAACGCGGCGCTCGAGACGCTTCAGGGCACGGATGGGGTGCTTGCCCTGGTGGATATGGGTAGCGCCGTGATGAGCGCCGAGATCAGCCTTGAAATGAGTGGTCTGCCGTTTCTCTTGAGTGGTGCGCCGCTCGTTGAAGGAGCGCTGATGGCGGCAGTGGAAGCCTTGCATCCCGGTGCCAATCTGGCGCGCGTGGCGACGGCAGCGATGCGGGCGCTCGAGTCGAAGAATATCCCTGAGCATACGCCTGCGTTGGTGCCCGCAAAGGCAACCGTAGCGGAGCCTGAGCCGGCCACGAACAGCGCCGAAACGACCCTCATTGTGCACCATATGCACGGTCTGCACATGCGTCCAGCAGCCAGTTTTGTGCAACAGGCGGCCAAGTTTACCAGCACCGTGCGGGTGCGCAACCTCGACCGCCCCGAGCGACCTGAAGGCAATGCCAAAGCAATGCTCGATATTATGAAGATCGGCGTCTCGACCAACCAGCGCCTCTACATCCGTGCCGAAGGCGACGACGCTGCCGAAGCGATTGCCGCCTTGACCCGCCTGGTTGAAGGGAATTTTGGCGAGGCGTAGCAATTTTGACGCAAAGGCGCAGAGGCGCGAAGGTTTGATGGAGCGCTATACGCATCTTTGCGCCTTAGAGGCTGTCTGAAAAGGGGGTGAAATGGCGGCTATGGGGCCGAATCGCGTACACTTGGGGTATGAAAAAGAACCAAACCTACGCAACCGACCTCACGAACCGCCAGTGGAATTGTATCAAAGATCTGATCCCTGCCGCGAAACCTGGCGGACGCCCACGGAGCCTGGATATGCGCCAGGTCATGAACGGTATCCTGTACGTCGTCGTGAGTGGCATCCAATGGCGCCTGTTACCGAAAGAGTATCCGAACTGGAAGACCGTCTACCATTATTTTCGTACCTGGCGTGATAATGGTACTTGGCAGCGGATTCACGACACGCTGCGGGCACAGGTGCGGCAGAAGGCTGGACGCCACAAGCATCCAACCGCCGGGTGTCTCGACAGTCAAAGCGTCAAGACGACGCAGATCCCCGGCGAACGGGGCTACGATGCGGGAAAAAAGGTCATGGGGCGGAAACGACATATCCTGGTTGATACGATGGGGTTGCTCATCATCGTGGTGGTGACGGCGGCTTCGATGTCTGATCCCGCAGGAGCACGCGTGCTCTTTTCCCGGCTTGGGGGTGCCGGGAAAAAGCTGCGGCGCATCTGGGTTGATGGCACGTATCGAGGGAAACTCGTCGATTGGGTCATCGCACAGCGGCGGTTCGTCCTGCAGCCCGTCCTGCGCACAGATGGGAAGAAAGGTTTCTTGGTGCTCCCAAAGCGCTGGGTTGTGGAACGAACCTTCGCGTGGCTGACCCAGTGCCGCCGCTTAAGCAAGGACTACGAGGTTCTGCCAGCCACGAGCGAGGCGATGATCTACCTTGCCATGACCCGCGTGATGCTCCGGCGGTTGGCCGCATGACCCTTTTCAGACAGCTTCTTAGACATGTTTCAAACGAGCTTGATCGTTCGCAGCGAAGGTAGCACCGGCTTCCAGCCGGTCAGGAAGCCCCACCGGCTGGAAGCCGGTGCTACCAAACGGTCAAGCTGGAAGGCCCGATTCTGAAACATGCCTTGGAGTGCCGACTTCAGTCGGCTTCCGCTCAGCCAACTGAAGTCGGCACTCCGCGTGCGGCTCCCGAGAGCGAAGTCGGCCTTTGCCGACAGAATCAGGCCACGCAGGTAAGCTTCGCAAACCAGGAGGCGATGCGTTTACGGTGATGGCAGAAGGCGCTTCTCTTGGAGCCGTCGCTGCAACGCGGTAGACTTTGCATATGGGGCAATGACGTCGGCCAGTTTTGCGTCAAATGCCGCCCGCTTCTGCTGATGGATCGCCAGTTCGCGAAGCTCGACTAGGTACCCCACACTCTCTTCGTAGCTGCTTGCCGTACGCTTGGCAAGCAAGATTGCAATCTGTTCCCAGAGCGCATCCTCGCGCTGAGCGAGGGCGTCGAGCCGTGCGAGCCGTGCCTGCGCTGCTGCTTCGCGTTCGCGCTGAATGCGCCGTGAGCGCTGGACTTCAGCGATAGCTTGGAGTTCAGCGAAGGTGCGTTGCGGCCCAATGCGCACCGCCATGCTGGAGGCACGGCCCACCTCGCGGAGGCGACGGCACAGGGCCACCCCAACATGAGCTTCGCCCTGCACCACGCGCAACAGGAAGGCATTGCGTTCCTCTTCGGGTAACAGCGGAATCCATGCGGCGAGGGGTTCTTCGTTGGCCGTCAGCGCTGGACTCTGCTCGGCGGCGGCGGCGATGAGATCACGATCGATCTCGAAGAACTCGACCAACGCCTGCAGCGCTTCATCGAGTTGGCCTAGCCCCGCAGGGACAGGTGGCTCAACCAGAGGCTCGGCAACATTGTCGTCTTCATCTTCTTCGTCTTCTTCCTCTTCCATGACCCACCCGGCCCGCTCGTTGGCAGCGCGGAGCCAGTAGAGATAGAGTGCGCGCAGATCACCTTGCAGCAGCGCCTCACGGAGCGGCACCAAGGGATCAAGCAAACCTTCGCCTTCGATCCAACCATAGCCCTCTTCCTCATTCAGTTTCAGGTTGAGCAGCACGTGGGTCGCCGTTACGGCTACCTCTGCGGAACAACTCTCCTCGGCATCGAGTAGATAGGGCTGAAGTTGTTCAGGATCAAGGGCGTTTTTGGGAAAACGAAACGCCAATTGCTTGGAACC
The DNA here is from genome assembly GCF_004762035.2 of Candidatus Chloroploca mongolica. Lineage (GTDB taxonomy): Bacteria > Chloroflexota > Chloroflexia > Chloroflexales > Chloroflexaceae > Chloroploca > Chloroploca mongolica. The sequence continues at coordinate 55,629 of NZ_SIJK02000002.1, forward strand.
CCAATTGGCAATATAGAGCAACGCATCAAAGTGTTGCTCAAGCACCTTCAACGGCTCACCACGAAAGTCGCTATACGCGTAGTTGAAAACCGCCTGCGTTGCACTCAGTTCCACGCGACTGGAGAGTTTGCGCATCGCAGCCTTCTGTTCGGCGGTGAGAGGGCGGTCAACGGCTTGGAACTCATAGTACTGATATTCGCTCATAGCTTCTTCTCTAATACCTCCAGGCGCGTGGGGAGGAGCAGCAGGGCCATGCCGAGCAGCGTGGTCAGGCCTGTTGCAACCCAGAAGACAAACGCAACTGGCACAGCGTAGGTGAGCGGGGGATGGTGCCCCAGGCCATAATCAACCCAGATCGAGAGGGCAAACCAGCCGATGATGCTCAGGCGGACAGGCAGCCTCAGCGAACCAATGCGGAGGGCCAGCAGCACGCCCTCGGCGGTGAGCCCCATGTGCGAGACGAAGAGCATGACTTCGAGCGGCTCAAACGCACCGACAACTGACCAGTGGCGGAGCCAGAAAGCGAGCGTCCAGAGGCCGTATTTGATGCAGGCAAAGGCAGCAAACGCGTTGAACCAGCCCCAGGCGCGCCCGTAGCGTAGCCCAAGAAAGGCGATGGTGGCCCAGAGTGCCGCCGCAGGGCAGTCGGGAATAAAGAGCCACGCCCACCAGGGCGCAGCCGCCAGTTGTGGCCCGTACCAGATCCAGCCCCCCCAGACCACCCCGACCAGGTTGGCCCCCATCGCTGCCCAGAAGAGCAGCGGCTGACGTAAAATGAGCGCTAAAATCCACTCGAGCAGGCGTAAAAAGTGTTGCATAGTGCTAACGTAAAGGGCGAATTGGAATCCCACCAACAAACGCACCCGGCGGAACATCGCGATTGACCAGGCTCATCGCCGACACGGTGGCCCCATCGCCGATGACGACCCCCGGCAAAATGGTACAGTTGGCCCCGATCGTGACATCACGACCGATCACCACGGGCCCACGGCGCCAGGCGTGACGGGTAACCTCGTGGCAAAGAATGGTTGAATTATAGCCAATGATGCAATCCTCGCCGAGGGTCACATCCTCGGGAAAGAAGATATCGAACATCACCATCAACCCTACCGAGGCATGCGGGGCGACACGCATCCCGATTTGGCGGTAGAGCATATTTTTCACGGGCATCCAGGGGAGATACCGGGCCAGTTGGATCAACATCGCATTGCGAGTAACACGTGCATAGCCCCCGGTTAGCTGCCGATAATACCAGAGTGCATTGTGTGGCCCAGGTGAGGCCGAAATTTTGAGGCGAGTCTTGCGCCCTTGTTGCTTCTCGCTTGCTTCATCGTCGCTCACACAGAACTCCTCGTCGCTCACACAGAACTCCTCATATTCGCTGAATCAAACGTCGGCCTAGTTGTAGGGTTGGGGTCTGCGGCCCCCGAGAAGTTCGCTCAGCAAAGTCCCGGGGTTGCAGGGCAGTAGCCCCTCAGTAGTGTGTGAACGACGTTTTCTTGCTTTCCTGAAAGCGCGGGTGGTTCGCCTGCCCTCCCGGCTCGCGACCTTGTTATGCTGAGCGCAGCGAAGCATCTCAGGCGCCGGGCCGACCGATCCCCTTTGCTTCGCTATTGTTTGTCGTAGGGTTTGCCGACCGCAGCGGGACCAACGGCGCGGCCAATCAGACCAGCGAGTACAACCATCGTGACGAGGTACGGCAACAACTGCAAGAATTGGGTTGGGACAGGGACATCGAATAACTCGACATTCAAAATCTGAAACCTGATCCCGAGAGCCTCAGAAAAACCAAAGAGTGAGGCCCCCCCAAAGGCCCCGAAGGGGGTCCATTTACCAAAGATCATCGCGGCAAGCGCAATGAAGCCTTTGCCCGCCGTCATGCCATCATCAAAACTGCCGACTGTTTCAAGCGAAAACCAGGCCCCACCAAGCCCGGCAATCGCTCCACTGAGGGCCAGGTTGAGATAGCGCGTCCGGATCACGTTAATCCCCACGGTATCTGCCGCTTTCGGATTCTCCCCAACGGCACGCATGCGGAGGCCCCAGCGCGTATAAAAGAGAACCACATGCGTGAGGAGTACCAGCAGAATCATAGTAAAGAAGATCGGCCTGCCCACAAAGAAGAGGGGGCCAATGATTGGGATCTCGCTGAGCAACGGAATCGAAATTTGCGGCAACGTGACACGCCCCCCACTTGAGTCAACAATGAACTGGCGTCGCAAATACCCGGTGACGCCAATCGCCAGGATATTGATGACGGTGCCACTGATAATCTGATCGGTGCGCAGGCTGATCGATAGTACCCCATGGATCAGAGCCATCACCGAGCCGAGCATCACGGCAGTAGCCACGCCAAACCAAATGTTCCCCGTAAAGGCAAATGCGGCAAAGCCAAAAGCCGCGCCGGTCAACATCATCCCTTCGATCGCAATATTGATAACCCCCGAACGCTCGGCATAAATCCCGGCCAGCGCACCAAGGGCAATCGGGGTCGCGAGGCGTAACGACTCACCAACCAGGCTTGCCGCATTGGTCTGCTTACCCGCCGCAGCCCAGATCAAAATTGCCGGCAAAATCAGGGCAACCCCACTCCAGAGCCCCCAGTTGCCCAGACGATCAAGCCGCGGCACAAGCGCAGCAACCCCGGCGATAAGCCAAACTACCCCGATCAGAATCAGCGACAACGCTGTCGGCAATTCGAGAACGAGATTAGGTACCCCAAAGGTGAGCCTCGTCGTAACTGCGGGCTGAACGCCGAGTTCAGAGAAGTTCCCAAGAACGATGAGCAGACCCAGAAGGGTAAACCCGACGGCGATAACCTGACGCCGTGTCACGCCCCGACGACGCTCTGGCATGACCTGTGATCCTTTCGGTGCAGAAGCGGTGCTGGTGTTATGATACCATGAGATCAGCAGCAAGCATGCGTGGGGTGATAGCCGTATGGTAGCGCGGGCTTGCTGCCCGCACGCAAGCTGGAAGCCCGCACTACCATACGAGGATTTTCCCCAAACTACTCATTGGTATTGAAGAAAGAAAACGAGACGCATGATTACCGAGGCTCAATGGACTGAAGCGGTTGCGCTTCTACCCTTTCTGGCCCATCCAGACGCAGCAATCACCCGTGCGTTTCGCCATGAAGCGATGCTGATGCGGTTGCCTGAGGGGGCCACGATCTTTAGCGAAGGCGATGCCTGTACGTCGTTTTCTATTCTGCTGAGTGGGCAGGTGCGGGTCTTTAAGATCGGGGAGACCGGGCGCGAGCTGACGCTTTATCGGCTGGCCCGTGGTGAAAGTTGCATTCTGACGGCAAGTTGCTTGCTCAGCGAACGCCAGTTTCCAGCCATTGCGACGGTTGAGCAGGTGGTCGAGGCTTTTGTTATTCCGCAGACGAGTTTTCAGGGATGGATGGATACGTATCCCGCGTGGCGGGCCTATGTCTTTCAACTGATTGCGCAACGGTTGTCGACCGTGATGGCCGTGGTTGATGAGATTGCCTTTCGGCGTCTTGATGTGCGCATTGCGCAGTTTTTATTACGGGGAAGCGACTCGATGCAGGCAACGCTCAGCCTTACCCATCAACAGATTGCGGTCGAACTTGGCACCTCGCGTGAGGTCGTTAGTCGCATTCTGGCCGATTTCGTTGACGACCGTCTGGTGCGGGTTGCGCGGGGGAGTGTGACAATCCTGGATCGCCAGGCGTTGGCCGAACGAACTGAGGCAAATTGAGGAAGGATAGGCTTGGCGCAAGGCTAACGAATCTGTGGCATTGGGCTTCCTTCGGTGACATTGTCACTGACAGACGAGGATGCGTGGGTGTATACTCGTACACACAAGCATATGAAAGAGAAGGAGCACGTTGATGCAGCAGAATATGGGAACGATTGATCGTGGGATTCGGGTCGCGCTAGCGGTTGTTGTTGGGCTCTTAATTGTCACTGGTCAGATTAGCGGTTGGCTGGCAATCATCCTCGGCATCCTGGCCGTGGTCTTTGTCGCAACGAGTGTGATCAGTTTCTGCCCGCTCTACCTGCCTTTCGGCATTCGCACCGGCCCGCGTAAATAAGTTTTGTTGTTCCGTTTTGGCGGCAAAGCCGCCAAAACGGAACAACAAGAAGTTTGTTCAGGTAATCAGCGCACTGTCACCCCAGACGACGGCGGCTACCTCGGGGGAGATGGTGATATTCTGGTTGCAGCGACGTAAGGTGACGCCATAGACCGGTGAAGTGTCGGGGATGAAACACTGGGTTCCGGGGGTGAGGCTGTTGAGTTCGAGGTAACGCATCAGATCAACCTGAGCTTCAGCTTCTTCGGCAATGCGCTGGATCGTAAACATGGTACCCACGGTGGCCGTATCAAGCCGTACGTTGCCAACATAGGTCTGGCTGCGCCCTGGGATGGGGTTACCGTGCGGGCAGGTAGTGACTGGCCCAACGAGGCTAAAGACACGCTCGGCCAAGATGGGCGAGAGCACGCGCTCAAGGCGGGCGGCTTCAACATAGAGCAGATGCCAGGGTATGCCAACCACACTCGCGAGAAAGTGTTCAAGCACCCGCTGGCGCTGGACAATTTCTTTGGCAAGGGTCTGGCCCTGGCTCGTGAGGGTGATCTGGTTGCGTTCGTCACGCAGAATGAAGCCCTTGTCAACCAGTTGTTGCACCGCGTGACTCACCGTGGGCGGCTGGACGCCAAGCCGACGCCCGAGTGAAGCGGCAATGACGGGCTCATCACTCTGGGTGAGCGCATAAATGATCTCGAGATAGTCGCGCTCTTTATCAGTCGGCCCGCCAGAACTGGCTAACGTGCGCGTGCGCTGGTGTGCACGTTTCGCCATCGCAGCATCTCCCATAATTGCTTCCTTCCAGCGGTGCGTGCCGAATACCTGACTCATCTGAGGATCGACTATATCTCGCCTGGATCGATGCCGGTCGCCAGAGCGGAGGGATCGCTCACGCTGTAGTGTTTCGGCTTCAAACTACTTTTAGTATAACATGCCGATCTCTTTGAGGCAATAGTAGCGCTTGCAGACAGAACGCGGTATTATAGGAAGAGGGTCACGCCGAGGTGCTACCTTGGCGTGCGTTTTGTTTTTTCTTCACCAGAAGGAGCGGAGGGCAATGCAGATACTGGTGGTGAATGATGATGGCATCGCGAGCGTCGGTTTGTGGATGCTCGCTGCGGCACTGCGTGATGCCGGGTTGGGTACCGTCACGATTGTGGCCCCTGAGGTTGAGCAGAGCGGGACGAGTATGGCGTTGCCGATGCAGCGCGAGTTGACGATGAAGCCTGCCCAACCCCTTGACCCTGACTACGCTGGGATTGCGGCTTATACCGTGAATAGCACGCCAGTCGGTTGTGTGCTCGCTGGGGTACGGGCTTTCCCTGGTGGTGTCCCTGACGTCGTCGTTTCGGGGATCAACCGGGGGCTCAATACCGGTACCAATGTCTTGCTGAGTGGTACGGTTGGCGCAGCGATGTTTGCGGCCTTCTGGGGTATCCCCGCTCTCGCGGTTTCGCAGATGTTCATCGGTGATGCACCGATGCCCTGGGCAACCGCGACGTGGGCGGCGGTGCAGACGTTTCCGTTGCTTGAGCGTGTCCGTGGTCAGGGGCCACTTGTGCTGAATGTCAATGTGCCCCACGTGCATGACCTGGCTGACGTACGTGGTTTTCGCCAGACAGAGTTGTCGGCTTTTTTCTATGGGGATGTTGTTGAATTGGATGCCGCAGTGCCTGTTGATGCTCCCGAAGAGCGTCATCTCGGCATACGGTTTGTGCGTGAGCGGGTGCCTGCGTTTGCCCCTTCGAGCGACGATGGCGCGGTTCGCGAGGGGTATATTTCGGTCACACCCTTGACCCCGACAACGGCAGCCTGTTTCGATCTGTCGGCTGCGCTGCAAGACTTGACATCTGAGACAAGGGACAGGAGTCAGAGCACAGCTTGAGCGTATCAAGGCGCGGTGCAGCGCCCTGAACGATCAAGGAGCCTGGAACCTTCCCTTCGCATAAAGGCATGCCTGAAAGTGAGCGCGCTGTGAGTGAGATTGCCATCGATGCAGTACGTGAGTGGGTGGCTGAAGCTGGCGTCCTTGCGATGAGTTACTTTAATAATGTGCAGGCCCAGCGGAAAGCTGACCTGAGCCTGGTGACCCAGGCGGATCTTGAGATTGAGCATATGTTGCGTGAGCGCATTACGGCTCGGTATCCTGATCATGGCATTATTGGCGAAGAGCATGGGAGCGGGGACACTGATCGCGAGTATGTCTGGTGCCTTGATCCGATTGATGGCACGGGGGCGTTTGTGGCGGGCCTGCCGACCTGGTGTGTCTCGGTCGGGTTGCTGCGCCATGGTCAACCCTACCTCGGCGTCATTTTGTTGCCGATTCTTGGTGATTGCTACTGGGCTGATGCCACTGGCCCCGCGTTTCGCAACGAGTTGCCGATCACCGTCAGTCAGGCAACCTCGATTGATCCCAACGACTGGATGAGCGTTTCATCGCATGTGCATCGCCAATTTCGGCTCTGTTTTCCTGGCAAAACCCGGGTGTTGAGCAGTGTCGCTGCTGATTGTTGTTATGTTGCCCGTGGGAGTTCGCTTGGCTCGTTGATCGGGCGTGCGAACCTCTGGGATCTGGCAGCGGGCTTTGCGATTCTGCGTGCCGCTGGTGCGGTGGTAACGGGCCTCAGTGGTGCGCCAGTTGATGTGCCGGCGCTATTGGTGCAGCACCGCCTGCCCGAGCCGATTGTCCTGGCCCCGCCCCAGTTGATCGATAAACTCCTTGGGTATATTGCATGTGTGTGAGGGGCTGGGCCTACGGCCCAAGCCCCTCACACACGGTGAAGGGGCCGGGCACCATCGGCCCTGCCCCTCACACGGTGAAGGTGTCGGGCTCCATCGGCCCTGCCTCGCACGCACGCTGACGGTGTCGGGCACCATCGGCCCTGCCCCTCACGCACGCTGACGGTGTCGGGCACCATCGGCCCTGCCCCTCACGCACGCTGACGGTGCCGGGCTCCATCGGCCCTGCCCCTCACACGGTGAAGGTATCGGAACCCATCGGCCCTGCCCCTCACGCACGCTGACGGTGTCGGAGGCTGCAGGCGTTTATGTTGGAGCGTAGCGCTGCAATTCCTGGCGCATCAAAATGGTGTAGACCACGATCATCATCCCGGCAAAGGTGAACCATTGCAGGGCGTAGCCGAGGTGTGGCCCGTCGTCGAGTTGGCGGGGATCGGGTGGGCGCGGAAGGGAGGCTGCGTCAGCATTGGGGAGGACTTCGATGTAGAGTGGGAGCAGTGGAAGCCCGACCTGTTGCTGGAGGCCTGGAACATCAACGCGTACCCATGCGTCAATCCGTGTTTCACCTGGCAAGGGCAAGTCGCGTGGGGCGAGCGGCGAGTCTGGGCGTACCTGCGGTGCCCAGGCGAATCCTTCGAGCGTGACTTCGCGAGCGACCGCATAGCCCGCCAGGTCACTCGGACTCCGCTGGTTACTCGGCAGCCAGCCCCGGTCAACAAGAATGGCCGCTTCGCTGCCGCTCAGTTGGAATGGGGTGAGCAAGTGGACTCCATCAACCCCACTGTCTGAGCGCCGCCCTCTGAGGACGACACTCTCTTCATTGCGATAGGTTCCGGTGAGCCGTACTTTGCGGCCGATCAGCGCTGCGAGATCGGGTTCCGTACCGGTGATGGTCAGGGGAGCCTGATCCAGCAAGGCAATGCGTTCGGCGTTGGCACTACGGCGTTCCTCGAGGCGTAGCAACTGCCAGATACCGAGGCTTACGAGGGTGATAAAGATCGTGAGCGCAAAGAGATGTTTCGGGATCCATGCGCCACGGAGCAAAGGATGTATATGCATAGGTACAGTATACCGCGCAGTAGAATACCATTCCAGCGTCAGGGATGAGCACGTAGGGCTACGCTGAAAATGGGGGAACGTGGTTCCCCCATTTTCAGCGTAGCCCTGGAAGGGCCCGGGGGCGGATCCAGGTGTACCAGAAAGCACTGCCCAGGGCTGCCAGCGCGATCACGACCCAGAGGATTGCCCAGAAGGCGGCGGGAAGAAAGGTGATCTGCGCCATGGCATGCGCGTCCGTCATGCTTCCCATGCCCGCGCTGGTGCTGAGCTGGAAGAGCACGCGCAGGTCACTCAGGGCACTCAGGCCGATCCAGAAGGCGAGCAGGTTCAAGAGACCAAGCGCCCACGGAAGCGTCGCTTTCCAGGCGACCCCGAGCAGCGCCGCCCCCAACGCCAGCCCTGCGCCCAATGTTAGGAACCCGCTCAGGATATGGACGCTAAAGACTGACGGCAAGGCGTAACGCAGGGTAAGCAGGACAAGCACCGCGCCAATGATCCCGAGGGCAATCCGGCTTGCCCGTGGACTCCGCCCGACCATGATCAGCACCGCCCCAAAAAAGGCTGTCCCAAGATAGCCCGCCGGAATAATCAACCACGGGATGCCGCCGGCGGTGTATGCCAGACCTGATCCATCAGGAAAGACCACAAAGCGCACAAAAGTCCCCCCGGTGAGCAACGCAGCCAACCCGTGCCCCAACTCGTGAATAATCGTCGTCAACAACCGAAACGGAAACGCCAGCGGGCCAAGCCAGCTCAGGGCAAACGCGCCGACCGCAGCCAGCAGCGGGATCGTGCTCGATGGACGAGCGACTGACGATGGCTGAATACCAGGTGCTTGCATTGCATCTTCCTCGTGCGAACCTGTAGGCACACCTTCATGATATAACAAAGACGCCGCGCATTACAAGGATGTTGCAGGCTCTCTACCTTGCCAAAAGGTATGCACATCAGGTAGACTATGTCCATCTGATGCGGTCGCAACAACCTTTGCGCCAAATCATCGGGAAACTTCGTTGACCAACCACTTCCCCAGACAATGCAAGCTGAAGTAGCTGATCCTGGTGCCGCCAACGCGGCCCTCCAAGCCGGTTTTAACTTCACCCCTGCTGATCTACGGGCCAATCAGCAGGGGCGCATCACCGAGCGACAAGAAAGACGCATGCGTGAGCAACATCAGGATACGATCCGCATCTCGCGGGGTTTCTTTATCTTTGTTATGATCATCGGCTACCTTGGCAGTGGTCTGGCCGCCCTCACCGAAGGGCTTTCCCTGATCCAGATGTGGGGATGGATCAGCTTCGGCTTCCTCTGTCTCTACGGCTTTGTCTGGACGGTCATCTTCTTTGACCGACGGCAACTCGAACGCACACTTCGCGACGGCGGCCTTGCCCAGACCCGTGGCCCGCTGCGCCTCGTCGTGCGCCAGGACAAAACACCAAGCTACTATTTCTATGTCGGTGCCCACGAGTTTTCGATCGATCACGCCGCCTACACCCGCCTGCAGCGCGGCAACCTTGATGGACAACAAGCGCTCGTCTACTACACCAAACGCTGGCGCTGGGTTCTTTCGGCAGCCATCGAGGCGGAGGCATAGATCATGGTTCTGCTGGCGCAAGCGGCTAGCTTTGCTAGCCGCTTGCGCCAGCAGAACCATAGGGTTTAGGGCGTCAGCCTTAAACAAAGACAACCAGCGTCGAAACAAGCATCGCAAACGCACAGACTGGCCAATAGAGCAACTTGGGCAACAGGTGATCGCCATAGGTGATCAGCGGCAGGTTTGGCGCACGCACCAGCAAAAAGGCATCGAAGATCACCGCAACGACCACCAGATAGAGCAACAAATAGAGGTGTTCGAGATACGTGATGCCAATGGCCGCAACATTCTCACGCAAGGCCGTATGGGCCAGCGCAATGACGAAGAAGAGGGCCGCCGCATAACTGAGCGCTGCCACAAGATCCTGGCGGTCACTGATCTGGCGATCCGACATCAAAAACGCAAACACGAGCACCAGCGTCACCATCCCGGGGAGCAAATAGGCAATGAAGGGACCAACCACCTGGCGCTGCAGCGTCAACGTGAAAAAGAGTTCGGGCGGAGCAAGCCGGTCAGCCCGCCGACTGAGGCCCAGGCTCGCACCTTCTTTCCGCTCACGCAGCGTAAAATAACTGTTTTCGAGCTGCCACTGGTTGAGCCAGATCGCCCCATCGACCCCTGGCAGAGCCGAGGGCCGGAGCAACGGATAGGCTTCGAGATCAGGGGTCAGCATAACATTCTCATCAAGCTCGGCAGGTTGCAACGAGACCTCAACCTTGCGGGTATCAAACGGAAAGCGCAGCGGATCAAACCGTTGCTGCAGCACAATGCCAATCCGCCAGACGATCAACTCGCCATCACCATCGCGCACCCGTGCTGCCTCCTCAATTGGCAGCAACTCACCAATCGTCTGGTACAACGCAAACCCGCGTACAACCTCTTCAGGGATTGTATCGGCATACCACTGCCAGATGATCGCATTGATCGTCACCGTCGTCGGCGTCGGAAACTGCAACGCCGTCAACTCAATCCCCGTCGGCACCACAAAAGGCTGCTCATCGCCATGCAGCCCCTCGCGATAGCGCTCAACGATCCGCTCAACCGTCGCACGGCTCGTCAGCGCCAGGCTCGCCTGGTCACGGGTGAGCGCACTAAGCCACCACGTCAACCCGATCAACCCGACACAGACCCCGGTAAAAACCAGCGCGACAAGCCAGAGTTCACGCCGCCCACCGTATTCCACCCGCACCACCAGCGCGGTCAGCAGCACAATGAGACCACCCGAGGTCAGCCCGAGTGCCACCAAATTGCGGAGCGTTGCCTCGGCGGGGGGGAACATATCAGCGGCATCGATCACCACCCCGACCACCCCGCCATTCGCCTCGAGTGGCACCAGAAAAAACCAGGCCTGGCGACCAGTCACGGCATCAGGCTGCCGAAGCTCAACCACCTCACCGGCGAGCGCACGGCGAACCGCCGCCTGCACCGCTTCATCATAGCCACTCGTCGGGTCAAAGATCGAACGGCGGGCCACAAACCGCACATCAGGGTGGCTCAAAAACGTCCCATCAGCCGTCACAATAAACCCATAGCCTTGGCCCCCGAGTTCAAGACGCGCCATCAACTGGCGCATCCCCCGGGTCGAAAAATCGACTGTCACCAACCCGGCGGGCGCAGTATCAGCGGGGTCAACCCGAGCAAAAGGCATCCCATACTCAATCAACACCTTGGCCGCGCCCGTCGCAAGAAATGGCTCACTCCACTGCGCACCCTCACGGATCGGATAATAGTACCAACCCGTCGCCGGAGCACCGGGCTCATCCTGCGGTGGCAGCGTATAATCATAGGTCGCGCCCTCAAGCAGACCGATGCCCTGATTCGCATCGCGAAACGCATAGACCTGGGTCAAACGGAGGGCCGGATCGCACGCAAAGGGCTCACAGGTCACTGCAACCCCATCAAGCTCGGGCTCAGCAGCGAGGAGAGCCTGGAGACGTTCAGGCACCTCGGCATAGGCAAGCGCCCCCGACGCAAGATCATCGCCAAGCGCAACCGCAAGCGCCTGCGCATCCAGCAGCGCCGTATCAATCGTCGTCGTCGCCGCCTGCGCCTCAACGCGTGCCGTCTCAAGTGCAGTGGCACTCAACTGCGCCCGCACCACCAGGAAACGGATCGCCAGAAAGAGCGTCAACAAGACCAGCACCAGCGTGCTACCGAGCAACACCCAGCGCACCCGCCGGGCCACCGCAGGGTCTCGCGACGGCGTCACCTCAAACTGACCGGGCTGCAAACGAAACATGTGCCACCCTCATCAACAACCACCCGCTTCTGCAACGCACCTGCTAGAGTATACCATTGCCTGGGGGTGAGGGTGGGGATGAGGGTCGAGGGCAAGAACCGTGGGTATGCTGGCCGTTTTTGCCAGCACACCCACGGGTTTAGCTCACCCCTGCTCCGATCCCGCCGTCGGGTCATTCGTTGTGCGACGGCTCACTTCCGCCTTCAAGGCCGCAAAGGTTTCCGGGGTGATACCCGTTGCTTGGGTGATGATCTGCCACGGGGTACCTGCGGCTAACAATTGCGCGATCACCTCAAGCTTGCCCTCCTGGCGGCCTTCCTGGCGACCTTCCTGCAAGCCCTTTTGCAAGCCTTCCTCGATCAATTCTTCCGCATAGGTCACAAGATCACCTCCTACCTGCATCTGATGCTCTTCCACCGCCTCCAGGACTTCCAGCACCAGCGCCCGCTCTTGGGTCGCAAAGAGGTACAGAAAAAAGGTACTGCGCGCTTCGGTGCCCCCCGCGGCCACCAGTTCGGCGAGCAACGGCACCGCCTGAGCCAGCACCGCCTGGGCCTGCGCCCGCATCGCTGCCATGAGCAGGAGTTGCGCAATCTGTCCCTTCAGCCCGCCCACCACCGCCGTCGGCGGCATCCCCGACTGGTCAATCAGAAGGTGGCGCACGTGCGGCGTCAGCGTCTCGTCCCACCCTGGCACCGTTGGAAAGAGATCCGCCAGGTCGGTCGAATACGTCCAGGCACTGCGCCCTTGATAGAAGACCACCGGGATAATGGGGCGTAACTGCTGTTGTTTCGGCTCAGCCTTGAACGATTCGTCCCAGATCCGCCCCATGTAGTTCAGCAAGCGCAAGCGCATCCAGCGATCTGGTGTCGATTGATGCTCGAATAAGAGATAGAGATGCAATGGCTCTGCCGTTGCTTGCACCTGTACCGTATAGAGCAGATCCGACTCGCTCTCCTGCAACGCCGGATCGACAAAGCTCGTCTCTTCCAAGCGCAGGGTGGCCCAATCCAGCGCCTGAGCCAACGTCGGCGGCAGATGTGCCTCGAGCAAGCGCTGCGCCTCGCCAAGATCGCGAAACACGGTGCGAAACAGGGTATCGTGGGGATGTTGAATGATCCGGTGCATGGCGCGTCCTCGTTCGCGAGTCGTGGAGGTAGTATAGCATGGTTGTGCGGTAGTTGCGCGTAGTGGAACGAGGCGCTGGGCTTAGCTCACAGAGCCGCTGCGTCAAACCCCAGATCAAAATGCACCACGTCTTCCCGCGTGCCGAGTTTGCTATACAACGCAAGCGCCGCTTCGTCATCGGGGGTGGTGTCGGCCTGGACGAAGATGACGGTGATGCCACGCGTTGCGGCGATCGCTTGCAAGGCGTGAATCAAGGTGGTTGCAACGCCTGCGCGTCGATGTGCAGCGGCAACCGCGAGATCATAGATATAGAGTTCGCTCCGCGCTTGCTCGAACTTGCGCAATTCGTACGCAACAAGCCCGCCGATCACCGCCCCGTTCTTCACCGCAGCCAAGGCGATGAAGGTGTCGTCGCTGAGCAACCGATGCAGATAGACTGCATCGGGACGGTTCGCGGTATAGGTCTCCATATCATCGAACGCCTCACCAAACGTGGTGAGCAGACCATCCATCAGCGGGAGATCATCCGCAGTGAGTTGGTGTATGTTCATCGCATCTTATCCTTATTTGACGCAAAGGCGCAAAGGCGCGAAGGTTTTTTGACGCAAAGGCGCAAAGGCGCAAAGGTTTTTTGACGCAAAGGCGCGAAGGTTTTTTGACGCAAAGGCGCGAAGGCGCGAAGGCGCGAAGGCGCGAAGGCGCGAAGGCGCGAAGGCGCGAAGGTTTGATGGATCTGTAGGCACAGCTTTGCGCCTTTGCGTCAACACAGGTCAACCGTCGGCGGCGGCAGATGCGCCGCTGCGTTCAAAAACCCCTCAGACCCCAGCCATCTCCAGCGCAATCGCCATATCCGGGCCAATTGGACTCGTCAGCAAGGCGGGAGGAATCGGCCCAACCCTGGCAACGCCACGCAGATCAAACGGCGCACGAAAACGCTCTGAGCCAAGAGTTACCAGCGCCTCACCAATAAACGGCGGCTGAATAGTCACCGCGATGAACCAGTGCTCATCAGTACGGTGAAGACCCACATAGAGATGATACCCCGCATCTTCGGCCTCGTGCAGAATGGTCTCATCCTCATCATCGAGCCCCCAGGCGACCCCAAGTTGCGGGGCCAGCATGCGGGCAAACCAGATCCGGGGCAGCGTAAGGTGACGAAGCATCGGTTGCGGTGGGATCACAGGTGGCTGCACTGGAGGCTGCGGCGTCGCGGGTTGAACCATCTTATCCAGAGGCATAGGTGACAACAAACCCGAAGCCTCAGCCTCTTGCAAGGCGAGCACCATCCGATAGGTTTCGGAACAATCACGACAGACCCAGAGATGCCACCAGACATGGGGATAAGAACGAATGGCCTGTTGCGTACCTTTGTAGCGCTCCAGATCAATATACGCGGCCAAATCATCCTGACACTGGTCACACGACGTCGCGGCTATATCCTGAGGCACCTCAAGCAAATCCGTCATAAGCAACAGCAACGCCGCACGACAGCGAGGGCAAGCGGCAACATGGTCGCATAACGCCTGTGAGGGTAATTCCAGCGAAGACGGATCTTGATGCTCAGCGAGCCAATCAAGAATGTCCGTACATATATCATTTACAAGACTCATAGGATCACTCTATCTTCATTGCTCAAACGGTAAAGTAGCATAGCACATGTCATGCTCTGCATCAACTCACTCTCCTTCGCTACCTTCTTTGTAACAATTTATTCAGAAAAGCGCTTGCAAACCTGAGCTTATAGTAACATGAGAAATTCACAGTCACAAAGCAACACGAATCAATCAGCGCAGAAAAACAGATACGAATACGGGTTTGCAAGGTATAGCGTTAAGACCTCACAGCTCTTCAAGAGCTGTGAGGTCTTAACTGGAGACACATCAAACCTTCGCGCCTCTGCGCCTTTGCGTCAAACAACCCATCTTCTTTGCAGCGTATTTGCCTTAGACGAACGGGGAAGATTCATGGTCAGCGAGCCACGCTTGAATTTCCGGGCGCGCCTTTAACAACGTGCGGGCCTGCATCAGTAACGCCCGCACCCTTGACTGGTGGAGATGGACGATTTTGCCGATCTGCTCGGTCGAAAGGTCATCAACGACGGCGAGATAGAAGATCCGGGCCGTGCGTTGATCTTTTACCCGTTCAAGTAGATCACAAACCAACGCAATCAACGCCTCGCCACACGCCTCTTCAGCGGGCTCACAAGCGTCACAGATCACCAACGCCTCTTCAGCCATCTCATCTAATGACGCAACCCCACGCGGACGCTTCTTGGCACAAAGATCCCGCAGTGTCCGGCGGATCGTCTGCACAACCACGGTATGCACCCAGGTTTTCAGGCTACTACGATATTGAAAATTCTTAAGCGAGCGTGACATTTCGCAGAGCGCCGCCTGAGCGAGATCGTCAGCATCAAGCGCATGATCGCCAAGTGAGGCCATCTTTCCCCTGGTAATGAACTGAACCACCTCTTGCAACCAGGTCGCCCAGAGCTGATCATGGTCTGGATGCGACCTATTTTGCAGCGCCGCAACCTGCTGATGATACAAATGGTAATTCAGCACCATCAACTCAAGCTTTGCATGATCGACATTCTCTGGTAAACAGCGCACAAGAGACTGCGCATAACGCTCAAGCTCGCTTGCACGAAGATCCCACCCAAATTCGGCATTGCACTGAGCAATCATGTTGAGCAACGTCATCTGATCGACTGAGGGATGCTGATACGCCATAGGTGCTCTCTTCATTCTGGGAAGCGAGGCTCAACACAAGAGCCAAAGAACGTGGAAGCACACTGCTGGGATGCAGGGCAAGACGTGCTTTTCTACCCTGCAAGTATACAGCAGAAACGCAGCAGAAGAGGCCCAGATTCCGTTAAGAATTGCACACTATACTCAAGCTTGACAGGCTAGTGGGATTGTAGATTGCAGATTGTAGATTTGCGCTTGGGCGTAGCACATCTGGACAGGGTCGGTGTTGCGCTGATGCTCGAACAGGTCGCCTGGTACTGCACTAGGGTGCACGAATACCGAGAATCAGAGGTGTACCCGGCTCCCACCAGCCATCAGCCGTTGGCGCACTACTGACAACCTGGTTTGCACCGTACCTATCATACACCGAGCCAATACGGCTTCGATCCTGCATATCTTCAAGAAAAGCACTCAACGGCACGCTGCGTGCATTGAGTTCAGCCTTGACCAGATTATAGTCGATGCCCAGTAGATCACGCGGAATCTGAATAGCGCGTGGGTTAGGACGAGCAGGACGGCCCTCGCCGACAACCCAGCGCAAGACCCACCCAACTCTATCATTCCTGCCATCGTTACTGATCACACGCACCTGATACCATTCCGGCTGTCGATCATCGAGAATCGCCAGGCGATCATTGCGGCGCACCGAGACGATCCAGTCTTCATAGGTCGTGCGATCAGGGCGTGCATAGAGCAGCACAAAAGGCTCACCAGTGCGCTTCGGGCGTGTTCCGAAATCCATCGCCGGATAGAGATCGGAACTGTAGAGGTACTCGGGAAGAACCCCACTTGCCGTGGCAATCCGTAGATAATCGTTCAGATCGAAATAGCGTCGGCTCGTATGTCCATCCAGCCGAATTTCGTAGGTACCCGCCGTAAAATCTTGGGGCACGCGAGCTAATTCAGCGATGATCTGCTCGGCATTCACCGTCACAATGGAAAGCGTCAGACTAATCGACGGATTATCTTGCAGATACAGGCTGACATTTTGTACGGCGGCAAAGTCAGTGCCACGCAATTCTAGCGTTATTGGCAAGCGACCACTATAAAGCGCCGGCCAGCTGTGTTGACGTTCAGACTCAAGCCCATTCATCACGCTCCAACCGCTCAGCACCGGAATAAGCTCGGGGGTTGGTTCCAGGGTTGGGGTCAAGGTCGGCTCAAGCAAGGGGAGGCTTGGCTCGACAGTAGGCTCTGTTTCGGATCCGAGCGATACTGATGTTGCAGACCCGGCGACTTCTGGCGCAAAAACCGATGGGCTTGTCTGCTCAAGCGCGGCTTCTTGGGTCGCTTCAGCTTGCGCTACATTATCTGATCCCCCAGGAACAATCCGCAGCAAAGCGGTCAACATCCCGGCAAGTGCCAGGATCGCCACCAACAAGGCGACCCCAGCGACCCCACCCAGGAACTTGCGTTGGCGGCGAATATGACTATTCTCTTCTTGCAATTCTTGCTCGGTAAGCTCAAGCTCACTGATACGCTGACGCATCACGCTGTCATCGCCGGGAGGTAAAGAGGATGGTGGTACAACTGGCGGTGTCTCCTGGGCTTGCCCTAATTCCAGCAGCGTTGCATCAAGGCGTTGGTGCAAGTCACGCACCTGCATCGCCAATTGATCACGCTCACTGCCAAGGCGCTCAACCTCAGCTTGCATAATCAAGAGTTGTTGTTGCGAATCACCCTGGGGATCCAACCCTAAAGCAACCCGAGGCTCAGGCAAACAGAGAGGCCGCAAGGCCGCGAGCATCGCTCCGGCATCAGGAAAACGGTCAGTCTGCTCATAGGCAACCGCCCGTGAGACGAGCATCACCAGCGCCTCGTCGACATATGGATGCGACCGCAGCGCAGCCTCAATTGTTCGACGATAACGCTCATCAGCCTGTGGGGGCGGGATCTGATCTTCGTTATGGATGCCCATCAGCATCGTGAACAGAAGCACCCCTACCGCATAGACATCGGTCGCCGGACTCGTGGGTTGCGGCGGAGGAAGCTGCTCAGGAGCGGCAAACCCAGGCGAATAACCAAGAATTCTGGTTGAACCCTGTGCTTTTGCCAGGCCAAAATCAATCAGATACGGCAGGCCCGTCCTGGCATGGAGAATGATATTCTGCGGCTTAACATCGCGGTGGGTCATCCCAAGGCGATGCAACTGAGCAAGGGTATCAAGCAAATAGATCGTCCAAGACAACACCTGCTGCACCGGCAAACCGCTATCACTCCCACTCATCCACGCGTCCAACCGATTACCGGGGATATAATTCAAGCACTAAACAGATCTGCTGATCAACTTCGATCAGATCTTCCATCTGCGGAATACGTTCAATACCAAGATTCCGCAACTGCTTAAACTCTTCAAAGAGCGCCTGGCGTTGCTCTTTTGACTCGGGACGATTCGTCTTCAGCGCAACCTGGCGCTGATGCACCTGATCAAACGCACGATAGACATATGCAAACCCACCACCGCCGAGAAACTCCTCGATGCGGTAGCGTCGATCCAGAATCTGTCCAGGCTGAAACATCATAAAGATCACCTCAATCTCTTAGTAACGACTGCGCCCGAATCGCGCTTAGCTCAGCACCGCAGCCGTTTATTCCAATTGCCCCAACCGCTGAAGAGCGCAACTGGGCCTTGATGTGCCATCTTGCCACACTGATCGGCTGGATCATCCCCTTTAGCGACCTCATCATCACCGCTGTCATCTGGTCAACCCGCAAGGACACCTCCGAGTTCGTGCGCTTTCACGGCCTCGAAGCGCTCAATTATCAGATCACCTTTTATCTCGCCACAATTATTGCAGTAGCCCTCACCTGGGTACTGATTGGCATTCCACTCCTAGCCTTATTAATGATCATCGACATCACCGTCCCCATCTTCATGGCAATCAAAGCCAGCAACGGCGAAATGCGCCGCTACCCGCTGATCCTGCGCCTGGTGCAGTGATCTGCTTGAGGTTACTGCTTGTCGTAATGGCGGTTGGTTCGCTTACTGACCTTCCTCTGGCACAGCCACTCATTGTACGCTTGGCGTCCAGATAGATTCTCACCACCCTTTGCGCCTTTGCGCCTTTGCGTCAAATCATCAGAAAACGTAGGTTACAAACCAATGAAGGTACTAGCCGAACACAGGACTTTCGTACCATAAACTCGTGCGCTCCTGATGATGGATTTTGTTACTAAGATTATAACGACGCATGAAGACTGAAATAAGTATTTTCATCGAACAAGTGAGCGTTTCACCCATTATGCATAGTGATACGAACAAGACAAGCGATCGCACGGCAAGCCCACGAACCGATATGATACAGGCACAACGCGGGTTCGAGCGTA
Source organism: Candidatus Chloroploca mongolica (assembly GCF_004762035.2). GTDB lineage: Bacteria > Chloroflexota > Chloroflexia > Chloroflexales > Chloroflexaceae > Chloroploca > Chloroploca mongolica. Next base: position 74,522 of record NZ_SIJK02000002.1, read on the forward strand.
TTGACGAGCTGCTGGATCAGGAACTGGAGCAGCCGAAGAGTGCAGAGCTACCCGCTAGCACTGATCTTACGGCTAATGCTGAGGCGACCGAAGCCATGACGGATCTGCAAACGGTTGATGAAGCGCCTACTTCCAGCGAACAGCCAGAGATCATCTTGTCTGAGGACGGATCTCACGAACAGCCCGTAACAGCCCCTGAATCGAGCCATACAACCAAACGCCGTGGGCGCATGCTTGAAGCAGGACTGATTGCATTACCGCTGATCTTCAACACGGCAAGTGCAGGGGCACAAATGATTGAAGCCAGCCAGAGAGCTGAGCAGCAGCAGCCCGAGATTAGCCAAATGTCCGTAGAGCAATACTGTGAACGCCTGCCCGTTCGCGCCATCGAAGAACCTGGCGAGCTTAACCCAGACATAGAATTGCTCGCTGATGCCCACGACATCGAGCAACGCCGCCGGATCGAAGATTCAACAGCGGAAGTGAACGAGGAGCCAGCAGCAGCATCCGATGCTGATCCTCCTAACCCAAGCCCAGGAGAACAGGTGTAACGTGTTATGAACGATCACAAGCCGCCGAGCGATAATACCGGTCCCCTTGGCACCATAAGACCAGATCAACGAGGACTAGAGCGGATTGATCGCCAGATCCAGAGTGAGGGACAACGGGGGATTGACCAGTTGCAGCATACCGATCAGCGCAGTCCGTTAGGCGACACGGCGAAAGCCCAGCGTGGCTTGGAGCGGATCGATCAGCAACTCAGTCAGGACGGCCCGGCCCAGCTTGCCGATAGTCAGGAGCAACTGTTGCCCTATGGCGAGATCTTTCGCCAGAACTATGACCACGTGCCAGGCGACTACCGCGCCGCGTTGCGCAATCAAGAGCAAGGCTCAATCCAGGAAGTCGCCGTGCAAGATCTGCCTGACGCAGCTGAAGTGCGGGGGCCTCAGGATTTCAATCATCATATCACCTATGCCGATGCCAAACTACACACCCAGCAACTCAACGAGGTGGTCTTGCCATGGGTGCGGGCGGGTGCAGTTGGCGATGACTTCAAAGCACTGGATCAGCAATTAGGACGCACCCATCCGGACGGGCTCAATAGCAATGGCTACCACGAGACCTACCAACTCTTTTACGGCAACCAGCCGATCATCGTCGGCAAGGGGGCTGATGGTACGCTCGATGTGGAGGGTGGACTCCATCGGATTTACATGGCGAAAGAGCTAGGTTTAGCGAGTATCCCCGTTCATATCGCCGGCAAATAACCGTCGCAGGAGGCGTGAGACATGGGACGAATCATTGGTGGGATCTTTGGCGGCATCTTTCACATGATTGGCATGGTGCTTGGTAGCATCTTCGGCGGCATCTTCGGCGGCATTGCACGCATTCTTTTCCCCGTTTTGCTCGTGATTGGTGTTCTATGGGCCGTGACCAATCCAAGCTTTATCCAAGGAATGCTCCGTATGCTCAGTGGAGGGCCATTTCAGATCACGACAGCCCCAGCAGTCATCAATCAAATTCGCAACATGAATACGTTAGTGACTAAGGCGTATGAAAGTGAGGTGATATCTGATGCACAAAACTCATCATTTTTTGGCAGATCAGAGCATATTGAGGTACGGGTTGAAGGCACGATCTTAGCGGGGATTGATCTGAGCCGCATCCGTGAACAGGATGTGACAATTAACGGAGGCACAGTGACCGTGCGCGTTCCACCCGCTTATATCGTGAGTAAGGATCTGCAGGCATTTACGAAGGTCAAGGATCAAGGTTGGATGCCAGGAGTTGATGCATCATTAGCTCCTGATGCAGAACAGCGTGGCCGAGATGAACTGTTGGCGACAGCATGTAATTATGGGATTTTAGCTGATGCAGAGCGTGAAGCCCAGTTAGCGTTGGCTGATCTATTGAGCAAATTGGCCGGTGTCCAGACGCTCAACCTGATTCAGGACACGCCCAGGCCAGGCGAATCAACAGGGTGTCCGTGAGCCGACAGGGGAGCCGAGTAAAGCTATGGCACAAGTACAAGGTACTAACCATAAACAGGACTTCTGTACCATAAATGCATGCGTACTCAACAGCTCATATTGTTACTAAGATGGTAGGAAGAAATGTCAATACTTGCTGAAAGGAGTTGCCTCAATGGAACGAATGATCACCCTTTTTTTGCTCATGATTATGTCAGCGATGGAAATGATGATGCCATTGTTTATATGGCTCGCTCAAGCTCTGTTTACTGTCCTTTTGTTTATCCTCCAACTCGTTGTCCAGGCTGTTGCGACTTTATTTGGGTTCCTCTTCAGCGCGATCCAGAGCAATCCAAAAGTCGCGGGTATCATCTTTGCGGTGACAGCTGTAGCCGGGTTGCTGATCGTTGGGGTTACGTACATTACAGGGATGTGATGCCATCCTAGAAAATGTAGACCAGCATGAACCACTGGCACATAGACCGTTGCTATTTGCTCTATCCAGGCCTCACAAGGTTGATCGGGCGTTCCCTTGCGGTGTTGCTGCTCCTGCTTACCGGGGCGTGCGGTTCAGTCGCTTCACGTGATCAAACAGGGAGCCTTGCTCCTTCCTCGACGGGAGAAGCAACGCAGGCGAGCCCAACCGACATACCTGCCCTGCCGCAGATCACGGCAACAAGAGCTGAGGCCCGAACTGAGTCAGATCAAACCGTGGTTCCACTCACCCCATCGCCTGATCGTCCACTCGCCGTGGAACCATCCTCTGTCCTCGCCTCACCAACACCAGGCGTTGAGGAGGCGACCACCGTGCCATCACCCTCACCCATGGCTGAGCTCCTGACCGAACCGGAGCGGATCAATGCATGTCTTGAGGCGCTGCACAAATATGCAATGATTGTTAACTCTTTCAGTCGTGGGATTGACGCCATCGGCAGGCCAATGGAAGAGAAGGTCGCGAGTATCAGGAGCAGTGTACGTGATCTTGAGGCACAGACCAATCGATGCCGACACATTGTCTTTCCGCCTGGGAGTACAGCCCTGCAGGCTCAACTCGATGAAGCCTTGGCAAAGCTTGATCAAGCTATCAAGCAAGCTGAAAGGCCTTTGGCAAGGCCCATCATTAGTTCAAGTGACTTGGGACTCGTGTCCATGAGCACTAACAGCGCTATTGCCAAGCTTGAAGCCATCCTTGCATTTTTGAACGAGGGTCTCCAGAACTTGCCCACGGGTGATGGGATGACCATTCTGTACCATAGCGCAGGCAGCAGCTACAGTCTTCGTCTTGACACGGGTGAGCAGGCCTTCGTCAGTGCGCGTCCTCTCTATGATTTTACGATGAGTTCCACTGGTATTCCGTACCACGTTGTTTCAGAACGAAAAGCCACTGCCGACGACCCCTTTGCGCCCAGTCCGTTTCGTCTACTTGAGGGAGGGACACTTGACATTCCGCTTCAGGTACTGATGGATGAGTCTGCTCTGGCACCGTTTTTAAATGATGAGCCTCAGGCACCCAGCGGTCTTACCTTGAGCAATGATGAAGGTCAACTCTATTTCAATGGCTGTACCGTTGCCTTCATGGAACCCGCATGCTCATTCTATGCGCTTGATCTCAGCTCACACCAGATACGCAAGATCGAGTCAATGAGCATTGGCCCTGGCTGGATCGCGCCAAATGGGCAACGCGCCGTTGTGTACAACTACAATCCATTGTGGAATCCCAATAACGACGCAGGGCTCTCTGTGTCGCGGTATCTCTACTTTGTGGTTGAGTCGCCAGGCATGTGGCAAACTGATCACATGATTGACGCCAATATTAGTGAACTCAGCTGGTTGCCTGATGGACGCTTTCTGTACACTGCAAAGGCTGATGATCCGCGCGAGGGCATCCGACTCATCCTCGCCAACCCGGACGGAACGACGGCCCGTATGCTCGCCGACAATCTCAGCAATACCGATTTTGTCCTCGCGCCTGACGGGCAACGCATTGCCATGATCAACCCTACCTCGGGAGCACTGATGGTGCTCACGCTGGATACCCTGAGACTCGAGACCGTTGCCACGCTGCCTGGTGATGCAAGGCTAGTGATCTGGCGGTAAGCCCAAGCTACCTTGGCACCAGACTTCAAAACAATACTGGAGAAGAATATGGACTGGCCATCAGTACGTGACTATGATGAAGCCTTACAGAGCATCGATCTTTGTTTTCCCAAACAACCAAAGCTCGCGACAGCAGAATTGATATCTGCGGATAAATTTGGCTTGCCAATGGGATCGAGTGGCAGTTCAGCAGTCGTCTACAAAATTAGGATTCAGGAAAAAGACTATGCTCTTCGCTGTTTTACTTCAGAAGTGAATAATCATCGTGAGCGATATCAGTTACTTCATGAGTATGTCCATAGGCAATCACTCAGTAGCTTTGTCAAATTTCAGTACTTAGTAGAAGGAATATCTGTCAATCATCATATGTATCCGGTTTTACTGATGGATTGGGCCAATGGAAAGTCACTGTCTGACTATATTGCAGACTCACTAGCATTATCTCAAACTGATAAGTTGCGCGGACTCGTTCAACACTGGTTCGCTCTTTACTTCGCACTTCGTCAAATAAATATGGCTCACGGTGATCTTCAACATGGGAATATTCTCATTGATACCAAAGGTATACCGCACTTGATTGATTATGATGGCATATATACCCCAACTATGGCTTCGTATCGGCCTAAAGAGTTTGGACACCGGCATTATCAACATCCAGAAAGAGAGCGTCGAAACTATTATGCCGAGGATATGGACTCGTTCAGCGTTCTGGTTGTAGCTATATCATTATTGGCTTTAGCCGAGCGCCCAAACCTATGGAGGCAATTCTATCACGCAGAGAATTTGATTTTTGAAGACAAAGATTTCACAAACGCTGGTGAAACCTCTCTCTGGCATGAGTTACGTCACCTAAGCTCAGAAGTCCAGCAGTTAGCTATGGTTCTGCAGCGTAGCTGCAGTAGACCGATTACAACAATTACACCAGAAATTGATGAGGCTTTAAAAAGCATTTCAAAACCTATTTGCTCTACAATATCTGAATCTGATAGAGAATATTTTGACAACTTGATTGCCGTTGCTAGTCGTACTGATTTTGACCCACCACCGCCAACCTTTCAACCATCACGACGGATAACATCTAAGAGAGAACTCGACGAATTCATAAAGGCCTTTGGTCGTACTGATTTTGACCCACCATCGCCAACACCCCAAGCCGTTATACTGGCAACATCCACGTCAACTCCAGCACTACCTAGAAAGAAACCAGGGGTATCGCTCGGTTGGGGTTTTCTCGTAGTTTTAGCACTGGTTGCCGTCTTTTTTCTAGGACGACAAGGTAATGGTGACAATCCGCCTCTGCCAGCTACAATCATGTCTCCTCCGGTAGTAAACACTGTTGAGGTTGAGGTTGTGGTGACAAAAGTTGCTGTGGTTACACCAACACCAGCGCAAGTTCGTCCGACAAGCACTAGTAGTAATTCTTCCGTATCATCACCAACGATCAACGTGGTGAGAAGACCTAACATCATCAGTAGAAGCACCTGGGGAGCGCTTCCCGCCACAGGTCTTTCAGGGCGGCAGAACCCGCGCCAGATCGTGCTTTCTCATGATGCACAAATTTCAAACGATAGCGATGATGTTAGAACGAAGCTACGTGCGATCCAGCGATTCCACCAACAACGGGGATGGCCAGATATTAGCTGGCATTTCATTGTTGACCGTAGCGGAAATATCTTTGAAGGGCGATCGCCTGATGATCGTGGTGACACTAACTATAATTTTAATACCGATGGGATGCTTACCATTGGTGTATTAGGTGACTATGACCGTCAGAATCCAAATCAAGCCCAACTAAACACCATTATCGAACTAATGGCTTGGCTTTGCCAAGAGTACAACATCCCTACTGAGGAAATTTATGCCCACAGTTACTTTGCTAATCAATCGTCACTGACTAATCCCAAAATTACTAGCCCAGGAAGAAACTTTGATCTACCGGAGATCCAGCGAATGGTGCAAGCACAGCTTACCAGAAGGTGATAGATCGACTACTACCTTCTTCAGCCGCACCATTGTAGGCTTCTCGATATTAACGTAACAAGGAATTTTGTATGACCAATCAAGCACCATCCCCATCTGGCAGTGAACAAAACCAATCCATGCGGAGAAGGTTTTTGAAGGTATTTTTCATTGGCAGTGCATCATTGGCAGCCGGTGCTCTAGCCTACCGCGTCGGACAATGGTCACGTTTCACACAACAAAGCCTTTTAGAAGCTAACGCGACTCTATCTTCGCCAACTGCTCCGCCAGCACTCCTTCAACTCCCACCACTCACTGGAACATCGATGTCGAGAAACAACCCAGATCTTTTGAACAAAGTTACAGCTTGGCCAACAATCGATCCTTCATCTGGCGACGCTCAGTTGCCCTTGATTAGCCCCACGACAACCAACACGTCGGTGTTAGCTAGCCAGGGGATAGCAAAACCACCTGTCATTACCCAACGTGAATGGGGTGGACTTCAACCAACGCGAGGCTTCCGTTCACAACAACCCAATAGAATTACCCTTCACCACGAAGGCGTGATCTTTGATGGTTCCATCTCTGCGGCAGCTTATCTTCGACGTGTCCAAATATGGTCAATGAACAATCGTGGGTGGCCTGATCTACCTTATCACTTTATTGTTGATCTCCAGGGCAGTATTTATGAGGGACGTCCCCTTACTACAAGAGGTGATACGAATACTTCATATGACACACAAGATCATGCCCAGATAGCTTTACTAGGCAAATATGATGAGGGAGAACAACAACCAAACTCAGTACAAATTGCGACAATTATTGCACTGATGGCATGGATTGTCTCGACATACAACATTGATCTTGACAAAATCAAAGGCCATCGCGACTTTATTCCTATCAATGGAGAGGGGAAACACATTGATCCCCGAACAGGTGAACGAATTACCTGTCCTGGAGATAATCTGTATCGCTATCTGGTTGATGGAACAATTCAGCGGGGTATCAAGATAGCCCTGGAAAAGAATGAACCAGTGCCTATGCCAACAGAATTCATACAAAAACAAAAATTATAACTAAATGCACATGTCATTCAAAATTTACACACTACCTTCTACGATATATGTTCTTATCTTGAGCTTGTATGTATGTGCATTCGTATCAAAAGCACATGGAAGGGTAATAGAAAGCTCTCCGTGCGACTATGTATTGATGAATGGAAGGCCGGGCCAAAACTGGGAGATCTTTTTATTTAATACAGCGACACAAGAATATACTAACCTGACGCAAAATTCCTATGATGAGCGAGATCCAGCCTGGTCCCCTGATGGGCGGAAGATCGCTTACAGTGCCAGATCGGGTAAGGGATGGGATCTCTACTTCTATGATTTGGAAACAGGACAGCATACGCAAATTACTGATGATCTAGCCTATGACGGCGCTCCAGCTTGGTCACCGGATGGAACGCAGATCCTCTTTGAGTCAACTCGAAATGGCAACCTAGACATTTTTTTATTTGATTTCATTCATCAAACGATAACAGAACAAACTTCCTCAAGTTATGCTGATATTGAGCCTTTATGGCATCCTGATGGAACAAGTTTTCTTTTTACCTCATGGCGCAATGGAGAACGTCAACTATTTCAACAAGAAATCAATGGGGTAGACGTACGATCGATAAGTGAACCTGGTGAAGAACCCTGTCAGGTATCATTTCTTTACAATTCTGCAAGCATCATATATCGATCCGATTCTTTAAAAGAACAAAAGATCATAATTCGTAATTTAGAACAACCTAACCTCACAATTTTACCAAATCCTTACTCGCAAAACTGGCCATTTCTCGTGAAGAGAAACCAGAATGATCAATTGGTTACTTTGAGGACAGTTTCTGGTATCACAGGTATTTATCCGACTGGATGGCAATTATCTTTGACTAGTATCGATATCGATACGCATTACAAAGAGTCACTGCTCAAACTAAGTGGTGAGTGGAGTCAACCAAGTTGTAGATCTACCTTACCGACTCAGGGCTTGTCGTGGGAACCAGTAGCACGACTCAATACTCAGACCTATATCGCACACCTTGATATTGATCAATCTCACTATTTAAGACATCTCGTAAATATAGATGCAAGACAACCTGTTTTATCAAGTTCGGTTGTGCCTTCTTTTGAACGTTTGCGACAACATATTATGCTTGAGAGTGGATACGATTTCCTAGGGACAATGAATGATGTATGGCGAGGGCTAGATCACCCCGATAAAGTCTTAATAAGTTGGCACCGAGCTGGCCGAGCTTTTGACACCAGAGACTGGTTTGCCACTGATAGGCAACGTCTCTTTATTGCTCGTGAATGGTTAGATGGACAGATCTACTTCCGGCTATACATTCTGGCACAGAACCAGGACGGAACCAAAGGACGCCCATTAAAAGAGAGTCTCTGGTTCACCGAAGGTAGGCTTGTGAATGCGGAACTACGCGAGCATGGTGGACGCTTTCAGGTACCATCTAACGGCTACTTTGTTGATATCACCGAACTCGCATCACGTGAAGGATGGACCCGTATCCCTGCGCTAACACCACCTTACGGAAATTGGAAGCATCGCTACATTGATATGGAATTTTGGCACTATGAGAAGCGTAGTAGCCTGACATGGTATGCGGCAATGAAACAGGTTTACCAGGCAGAAGAGTTGAACAGACGATATAATCCTCAACTCTTGTTATCTCGTGGCTACACCTGGGCACAACTCGTAACAGCCGGTATCGTTGACCCTGAAAAAGAAGCCTCGTGTCGTTATACGAGGCGCTCCTATGATGCAGGGTGCGCTTGGTAATAGGTCTGGGTCATGTAACTAATGCAACCAATTGCGGCTAATGAGACAAATAGCTACAAGCGCTTTAAAGGCTATACCGTAACTAAGAATGTAGAGAGATAGTTGCCACAAGGTTGGCTCTAATTCGATAGTTATGTCAAATTTGTGTGTATTGAAGGACTAAATATGATAAAGCTTTTTCAAACTATGATGATAAGTTTTATGATCATTATATCGATCCTTATTGGATCGTCTGCAACTATTGCCCAGGGACAACCTTGTGGTGGATCTCAAGATGAAAGTTGTATTGATCCAAAGTTATTACAGTTTTGGAGAGATAATGGTGGAGAAGCCCTTCTCGGAAAACCAATAGGACCCTCTTTTGACAACAATGGAATATTAACCCAGTGGTTTGAACGAGCACGCATTGATCAGCAAATAGGTTATGCACCACAATTAGCTGATATTGGTTGGGAATTCGTCAGCCGACAACCGTTTGCAGCTGACATTAACATGCAGTTGAGTGAAATCGATATAGCACCTAACTTAAAGCCATTTTGGGAGGCAAATGGAGGCGTTGATCGTTTTGGTTTACCCATCACCACTGCCGAAATCTCAGGTAATACAGAGAAACAGTGGTTCCTTCGTGCCCGCATTGAGCTAGTGAACAATTCGGGGCCTCAACTGATTAACCTTGGCTCCGAATTGCGCAAGCTAGTAGAGACTGATCATTTGGCACCATTATCTGAGCCTCAGGTTATATTGATACAACCGTCGATTGAGATATCAATTCCATCAGATACACGAACCACACCCATTGCCTTGACACCGACGATTGCTGCTACTGATACAACCACTCCTTCTATAGAATCATCTGTTCAATCTGAAGAGGTGATACCACTATCTGTTGACATCAAAACTCTCAGCATCACTTATTTGTTGGGTTTTTTTTCTGCTTTGGTAATTTTTTTGCTTATTTTTCTTATTCGCAATCAAGTAACAATTTGGAATAAAAATAAATTATTAAACAAAGGTCATTTAATAAAAAAATCATTTGCACAAGACAAAAATGCAAATATAGATACTCCTAATACATCCCTCATACATACACATGTCACGCCAAAACTTAGTAATGCTGATCAATCATTATCAGATTTAGACTTGCAAATACATGGATTTACTGTACCAAAGCATGGCAATACAGATTATGAGAATCAAGATATGTGGTGCTATGATGATTACAAACTCGTTGTTGCAGACGGATCAACTGATGGATTTGAAGCACGTCTCTGGGCTGAAATACTTAGTAAAGGATTTATTCAAAAATTACCGGCAGAGACCAGAGAAGGAGTCTTGGAATGGGTTCAGAATTTAACTCAGATTTGGCAAGATCAGACAGTGTATAGTGGCGATTTATCATGGTACATCGATGCTGCCCAAGAGAGAGGTGCCGGAGCAGCTCTGACTGGGATATCCTTCGCTAAAATTGGTACTACCTGGAACTGGAAAGCTTTAGCAGTTGGCGATACCTGTCTGTTCCTCTTACGAAAGAATCAACTATGTTGTAGTTTCCCTATCACCAGTAGTCATGAATTTAATCGTACACCTGATTTATTGGATACAAATATCGCACGTAATCAAGAACTTCAACCTAATGCAATTAAAACTACGCAAGATGAAGTACAAAACGGCGATATTTTTATTTTTGCTACCGATGCTCTTGCAAAGACACTTTTACAAGCTTATGAAAAGAAGGTTATGCTGTGGGATCAGCTGTTGTCTATTGCAAATCAAGATGTTTTTCAAGAATATATAGACGATTTGAGACAAGAAAATCAACTTGATAATGATGATACAACTTTGGTAGTTGCTCGCATTACTCTATCTGGATAAAGTAGAAGAAGATCAACTGATACCAGTCGGTTACGTGACAACCTCGCTTTATGATAATTCACCTTGAATATATTTTATAATAACACAATGAAAGGATACGTCAATGTTTTACCGTAAAGAAGTCAATCGTGAACATCCAACATGTCTAGTGTTTCTTATTGATCGTTCATATTCCATGTCCAAGTCTCAAGGAGGAAGTGAAGAAAAAAAAGCTGATGTACTCGCAAGCCTTATGAATGATACATTATACAAACTTGTGCGTGATTGTGTAAAGGACGCGAAAGAAGGACCACGTCACTATTTTGACATTGGTGTTATTGAGTATGGGCGTCGTGACCGCGAAAAAATTATTACTTCCGCCCTAAACTATGGCTCACTGGCTGGCAGATGGCTGATCTCCATCCGTGATATTGCTGATAATCCGCTAAGAATTGAATCACGTAATCGGATTATCAGTGATGGACGAGGCGGGACAACAAACCGTACCGTGCGTGCTCCCATCTGGATCGATCCAGTTTATGAAAATGGGACACCTACACGTAAAGCTATGGCTCAGGTTTATGACATACTTCAACCTTGGGTAAACACGCATCAAAGTTCGTTTCCTCCGACCGTTATCCATGTGACTGATGGAGAATCTGATGAGGATCCTTCATCGGAAGCTGAGCGTATTCGCTCTCTAAGAACACTAGATGGGCAGGTACTTCTGTTTAATATCCATCTTTCAGAGCGAGATGAAGAACCTGTTCGCTATCCATCTACCATGGAAGGATTACCTGATGACTTTGCGTGCCAATTATTTAAGATGTCAAGCACGATGCCTGAGTCATTGCAGATAAAAGCCAGGGAACTCGGGATTCCTTTGGTGCCAGGATCACGGGGTTTTGTTTTCAATGCACGGTTTGATGATCTGCAAAAGTTCCTCACTGTTGGTACGACGAGGAAGGAGCAGGCTTGATTAATGTCGGTAGGCTTGCATTGTCCCGACAAGTGTTAGAGAAGACATAGCATTATTAAGGAAAGAGATCTAAATGACAACCCCCTTCGTTATTCGTACCGAGACGAACGGACGTGAACAGAACGAGGATAGTGTTCTCGCATTGCGTCTCTTGCCAGGTCTCGATCAACCGCCAATTTTCGTGCTGGCTATCGCAGATGGTATGGGTGGTCATCCTCATGGCGAAAAAATTAGCCGTGAAGCATTGAAGCGATTGAGTGTACTGCTCTTTGAACAACTCAGTGTTTACCCACATCTCAACCAGGCTTCATCGCTCGAAGCAGTTGCAAACACCCATATTACGAACCTACTCTGGAGCGCAATGGAGGAAACAAATAGTTATCTACGACGCATTATCACCGTTAATCATTGGGGTTTGGCTGGTTCGACTATAGTCGTAGCTTTACTTTTTAAGGACAAGGTATTTGTTGGGAATCTTGGTGATAGTCCTCTCTACCATTATCAACACGACGACCGTAATTTACGCAAAGTAACGGAAGATCATACAGTCGCTGGTGTATTACTACGCAATAAACTGATTTCACCTGAGATGGCTCGCGTTCATGAGGGGCGTTCACGGCTTGAATACTTCTTTGGCCGCGAAATTCTTCCTAGTGAGCCGCCTATTCATCAATTTAACCTTGTAGCTGGCGACAAACTTCTCATCTGCTCTGATGGAGTAAATGGGAAGCTTGATGAGAGTACGATCAATACAATTCTTGCAAACGATACAGCAACACTTGAACAGCAAGCGGAACAATTACTCGCAGCGGCACGAGAAAAGGGTGAGACTGATAACCAAACGCTAATCCTCTGGCAGCACCGCACATTGGGATCACCGGAAGTGACAAGGCTGCTTCCTGAAAATTCCAATGAAGAACCAAGCTCTCTCTTGAAGACCATTAAGTTCGATGAGAGCAATGAAGCAAATGACAGAGTGGAGGAACACTATGAGTAGTGTCTTAGCGATTATGGTTGGGGGACGTATCACCATTGATGTTGGTGGAGTCAAGGAAGTTGAATTGCTACGTCTTTTAGGTGGTGGAGGCTTCGCAACGGTATGGGAGGTACGCGATACCACCAGTGGAAGACTCTATGTTTTAAAGATTGTACAAGGAATCAAGCCGGGGAGTGTCATTGAAGCTCGTATTCGCCTTGAGGCTGAGGTGCGCATTCCCTCGGAACATATCACCCCAGTGGTTGGTCTGCGCCAATGGGATCCTCACACTTTTCTGATCGTGTTTGAATATTTTATTGGCACATCATTGCGTGAGATGATAGAACATAAGCGCCTTAATTCAGAACAAAAGCGTAATGTATGGCACCAGATATTGACTGGTGTTACCGATGCTCATCGAAGTAATATTATCCATCGTGACCTTAAACCCGAAAACATTCTTGTGGATGAGAAAAACCATGTCCGTATTATTGACTTCGGTCTTTCAAAGTTTCCTGGTAGTGGTATAACCATCTCGGGGTCAATGGACGGCACCTTGCCCTACATGGCTCCTGAGATCCTGGTGTTCGGTACAAAAATCGCTGACTCACGTGTGGACATCTATGCACTAGGCCAAATCCTCTACGAACTAGCAACTGGACAGGTGTTCTGGGTTCGCATGGGTTGGCGTGAATTAAAAGACTTAGCTCGCTTTCTTGGGCAGAAACCCGCTCCCTTAGCAATCATGGATCTTACTGGGTTCAGTTGCGATTTCTTGCCAGATGCAGATCGAATTGTCTTCAAAATGACAATGATCGATCGAGATCAACGTTACCACTCAGTTGAAGAAGTGATGACTGATAGTGGATTCGTCTCATACATGCCTGAACCACCCAAAGATTTGAATCTGCGGAGTCCAGTACTGATTGTTGAGTCGGGCACTAACTATCGTGCGATGACGGTTCTTGGTCTTGGTGATGGAGAGAGTCGCATTCTTGGGCGTTTTGATCTGGCTGGGCAAGACGATAGTATTTCCAAACGCCACCTGGAATTTACTCGTCGAGGAAGCGAGTATTTTGTCGAGGATCTTGAGAGTAAAAATGGAACGCTCCTGCGGGGATCACTGCTAAAGCCTAAAACACCAACTTTGATTCAGCATGGTGATCGTATTAAAGTCGGTGAAATTTTTCTTCGTTTTGCTTTTCTTCGTAGCCTATAAAAACTCTTGTTATAGAAAGGAACACTTTATGAAAGTCTGCTCAAACTGTGGTGCTCACAATGGCGATGCTCGTGAATACTGCTATGAGTGCGGCAATGCACTCGCTGGTCTTCCAGAACCAGGTACATCAGCTATGCCTGGATTATCAGGTTCAAGAAAAGTAGATCCAGCATCCCTTTCTGCTTCGATTGCGGGTGGCATTGCCAGTAAACAGTTCAGTTCAGGACGAAGGGCGGATGTTATGTTCGTTCTTGACTGTACCGGCAGTATGGCTGGCGAAATACGAGCCATTCGTGATGCAATTATTGCTTTCGCAAACACAATCGAGTCAGATGGGGTTCGGGTTCGTGTAGGGCTGATCGAATTTCGTGACCGCTTGATCCACGAAGAAGCTCGTGTCCTGACTTTCAGCGGTCAACCTTTTACGAGCGACCCCGGTGAGTTCCGAAAGCAGGTGAGTAAACTCTCAGCGAGTGGCGGCGGTGATGAGCCTGAGAGTAGTCTGGATGCACTTATTCTCGCGAGTCGACAACCATTTGGGGCCGACAATACGAAAGTTATTGTGTTAGTGACAGATGCACCACCACATATTCCTGATAAGGATACTAAGACCGTGAAAGAAGTGGTTGATGCTTTCATCAAAGCAGGAATTGCTCAGTTTTATATGGTAATCCGTATTGACGATCCACGTAGCCAGGTGTACTTAGAACTTCTGACAGGTCGCCAGGGTTTAGCATTTGACATCGGCAAAGGAGATGATTTCAATTCTCGCGCTGAACATTTTAAGCGGACGTTAATGAACCTTGGCAAGACACTTTCAGGCGCCACGCGATAAACATCGTTTCCCTGTCCTAAGCAATCCCACGGGCAAGATACCTTTTATGCCCTTGCCTGTGGGATAGTTCGGTAATTGTTATGACCAGACGATGCTTAAATTGTCGAGGCATACTCACAGTTGGTGATAGTACTTGTGTTCAATGCGGTGTCCACTTACCATCAATGTTTCGTAATATCCTTCCTGACGGTACACTCCTTGACAACGAAACTTACCGTATTGAATATCCTCTTGGTAAGGGCGGATTTGGGATTACCTATTTTGCTCATGATCTTCATCTTGATCGTGCTGTTGCCATTAAAGAGTTCTTTCCTGAGGCCCTTGTAGCACGAGACATTCACGGCAAGCTTATTGCTGCAGATAATCGACGCAAGCAGTTTGATCGAGCAGTTAGACGCTTTTACGAAGAAGGTCGTGTTCTCGCAAAGATCAATCACCAGGGTGTTGTACGGGTGTATCGGTTATTTCGCGCTCATGATACTGTCTATCTCGTGATGGAATTCCTTGAAGGACAAACCCTTCGCGATATGCTAAATGCGTTACCTCTTGGAAAAATGAGCCTAGAGCAAACTCGGGCGTTGTGCTACCCCCTTATTAATGCACTTGAAACCATTCATAGGCAGAGCGTATACCACCTTGACTTGAAGCCAGAGAACATTCAGATTGCTGCAGATTTGCGACCGGTGTTAATAGACTTCGGTTCCGCTCGTAGAGGATCTCATGTTGATACCTATGTTACTTACAGCGAAGCCTATGCACCACCAGAGTTAATCGAAAACAACGAAGTTGGCCCCGAAAGTGATTGGTATCAACTCGGGGTGGTGTTATTCGAGTTGATAACGGGAAAAACACCTCCGAATGCTCTAGGTCGTCGTGCGGGTATTACATGGTCACCTCATGCTCTTGACGAGCCATGGCGAACTTTAGTCGATCGCTGCCTCTGCCTTGAACAACGCAACCGCCCTCATTCAGCACGAGAGGTTATTGCAATTCTTGAAGATCCAGTCAAATTTACCGTGAAGCCCGATGTTATTGCGCATGATATCCCAAAGCCTCCACCGAGCAAGGATCGGCTTGAAGAACCCCCATGGTACCTGCAGCCCGATATCGTCGACGAAGAAGAAGAACCACCCTGGTATCTAGACCCACTTGATTAGCGTGCGCACGCTCGCGGAGTGCGTCACACGCTGGATTGGGAATCCTAAGAAGAACTCTTGAACAAGATCTCGCAAAGCAACCCAATGCGAGCAAAAAAACAATAAGCGCATGTTCGACCGATATGTCACTAAATAAGTAGGCGGCTAGTGACGACTATCGTCTACCCTTAGAGCCACGCAAGCAGCGATAAAACCAGCCAATGAGTAGCGCGTGCATAAAAACGTTTGGTCGTTTAATTTCGCACCTGATGAAAGGAGAAGCAATGGATACATCTGGCTCACCGCCACTAGATCAGATTCTGACAGTTGATGAAGTAGCCGCTTACCTCCGTGTTAGCCGAGCCACCATTTGTCGCTGGTGTGTTAACGGCAAGTTACCTGCTTTCAAGATAGGTAAAGGATGGCGCGTACGTCGTAGTGCCTTAGAAGGGTATATTCTGTACCAGCATGAACCATCACTTAATCATGATCATGATTAAAACTTTTTTATAGTCGTCAATACCTTCGCCAAAAAGGTGGGCCAGAGCCAATGGCGTCCTAAAGCGGAATTCGCCACCTCAATAGCCCGAAAGTAGTAGAAACACACGTTTCAATAGGCATCACTGAATCCCCTGTAGAATATAAAAATGTGTCCGAGAAAACCCGGATCAGGTATTATTTAACCCTGATAGACACACGGACAAGCCGTTTGAGTGATTGTGCTGCGCTACCTGCCTATCCGGTATCGAGAGAAATTGGCGAAGGTATTGAGTCGTTTTATTTGATTTATTTTCCGACGTTCTGAAGCTTTGCAACGAGTATAACCATGACAACTGAGACATCGTTAAAAACTGCGGATCAGATGCTTCAAAATATTGAACAAGCTGATCCAGTTTTGATTAAGACAGACGATTTACGTCAAGTTCGTAAACTGCTTGATGATGGATACCGTACCGCAAGCAGAAAAGAAATTGAAAAATTTGATGTATTAGATCAACGCTTTCGAAAAGTCGCGCAAAAGCATGTAGATATCCTTATTGCTTGGTGCCGAGATCGATTGATACGATATGAAGGAAATGAGCAATTACCGCATGATCAAGATATTGATAAATTTTCAGCTAGGTTCCATTCTGCTATGACAGCAACAGTTGAATTGGTACCAGGCTACTTAAATATAGACGACGTTCAAGCGCTAACTAGTCGGGCTGAGATCCTTGTTGATAACTGGCGCAAGGATCGCGCATTTCATGAACTTGAGGCAAAGGCTCGTGCATCATGGGAACGTGCAGATAAACTCGAAAGATCTGAATCAGGGTATGTGATCAATGAACTACTCAAACCAATATTGGATGAAATAAATGCATCTCTGCAACATAATGAAAAATGGTCACTTAGCATTCGTGAAAAACTTTTGCTCCTGCGTGATGAAGCCAGACGACGCTATGATGATATGCGGGAGCGTCATGAGATACCTACGACGCGCCAGGAGGGTGGTGAACTAGTTCAGGTCATCATTGATTTTGCTGAGCGAGATCGGCGTAATTCAAGTCAATTGGTAACATACTTTATTGATGACACGCTCAGTGCTCAAGCTCAATCGATTGAAGTATCCAGAGCTCTTACGGTCGCACGTAATCGCCTAGTTAATCTTGTCTGGCGTGAACGCATTGATCAGTATATTAGTTCTGCAAAAGAGTATCTGAGTCAGCATCAACCACGTGAAGCCCTAGCGGCACTAGATAATTGGAACAAACTGCCTGGTCTTGAAGATGATCGGGTTGGTGTGCCATTGCCACGTCTCTTCAAAAATCGCGTTGAAGATGAAGCAAAGAAGGTTCGCGAAGAATTAGGCAAATTAGAAGAAGCAGAGCGTTGCTTGGATCAGGCTCAATTACAATCCGATCTCGTTGAAGCGCGTAAACTGGTTGACCGGGGTAGCAGTTTATATCCAAAAGCTCCTGATCTCATCGCTATAAAAGCGCAACTTAGGCATCGTATTACTGAAGAATTTACCAAGTTGCTGAATGATGCACAGCAGTTCCTCAAAAGTGAGAATTGGATCTTGCTACAAGCACGTCTTCTTCGGGCACAAGAACTTATTGCACTTGACATGGATGTGCCTGAAGATGTTCGTGATACGTATACTCATTTGCAAAATATCTTTCAACGTATTGAACCACTTATACCCTCACGCCGCGCTCAGTTCACCTTTGCAGAAGAGCGCAAACAGCTCGAGGCTTTAGCACGCGATCTGCCAACATACTGGACAGATTGGAGCGAAGCCCAGAAGCGGTTGCGTCATCTCCAAGCCAGTACTGATGTTCAATCACTGCTTGTTCGAGCCGATGGATGTATGCATAAGGCAGCAAGTGCTGATGATCTTCAGGATTTAATCGAAGGTTGCCAGGATCTTAGCACAAAAGCAGCAAGCCAAATTCCTGAGGAGGAGATCAAAAAGCTCCGAACGATCCAGGCGCAATTGTCGGCCTGGTTGGGATTTGTACGTGCCCGTGATGAACTCGCTCCTTTCATGAACACTACGATCAGTGAAGATAATGATAATAATTTCTTTGTTCCTCCTGATCTCAACATTGCTCGTACTGGTATTGCTGAAGCACGCCAGCATGCTAAGGCCGGGGCTGCAGTCCGTGAGGATAACCTGGATCAAGTGCTGAGTCGGCTTGAAAGAAATGATACTTCAGCCCAAACGAGCCTCCGAGAACTTGAACATGCGCTGAATGACCCAGCACCCGATCTGAACATACTTCGCCAGAATTCACAAAAAGTGACACGCTGGTTAAGTAAGCCAACAAGTTATCGTAGTGAGTTCTTGGAGGTACGTCGTGAGTTGCAGCAACAATTTGTTACGTTTGTCCAGAATGAACTTGATGCAGCAATCACGGTAGCCAAGGAAAACTACTTTACTACATTAGATATTTCATCCATTGAGCAACTCTTAGATGAGGTGCGGGAATTTGCAGCTGCAAAGCCGCTCGGAGAGCGCGTTGCTTTACCCCTTGCTATCGCAAAAGCTGAGCGCACTGAGCGTCAGGCGAGTGGTAATTGGGATCATGTGCGTCAAGCATGGGAAGAAGCAGCTCGCCTAGCAGCTCGTGATCCTGAATTGAAAGATTACTGTGAGCACCGCAGGTTACAGGCATCAAAACAACATACGCTTCGTCAGGCACGCCTGTTAGGTGATCCTATCGCAGCTGAGCGAGTCTATTATACTCTCTGCGAGGAAGATAAATTCGAGACTGATCCTGAGGTCTGGTATTGCCATGGAAGTCATTGTCTTGAGACAGTTAAGCAGATGTACCAAAATATTGATGACAAACATATTGGCAGAAAAGCTTCAATCTATCTGAAAAAGGCACGCTTTTCGCTAACCCGTTCTCAAAGCTTGATCAATGAAACCTCAATGGCATTCATTGGTCAGACGGGTAATTCACGCTCAACTGACATCAAACCCAAAGTAGAGGCATCTATCATTCAACTTGAACAGTGGCAAGTACTAGGCGATCTTCACACTAAATTTGATGCTCTCAGGATCGAAAACCTGCTCCCTCCGCTTTCTGATATACGACAAATGACTACTTGGTTTGAACTTGAGCAAACCAAGCCTTCCTTGACTGATAGCACACTCTCTTCGTTGCTCAAACGAACCTGGGATCAGCGCATGGCCGGCCTAGTTTCTGAACTTCAGATAAAACTCAACTCATCAAAGGAGCTATTTGAAAAGATTGACATCCTTGCCCTGTTCATCGAGTGCAAACCTCAAGATACACAGGCGCTGAGTGAGTTAAAGAAATTGTTGCTTGAGGCTATTCAGCGCCTCAATCTAGAGGTAGACGATATCACATATGATTACGATGCTCAACGGTTTAGTCGCCGTTATCAAAAAAACTCGCCAACGATACCCAAAGATAAAGATTTTGCTCGATTACAGTTGGACGAGATTATAGTTAGCAATAATCATTTGGAAAACTTAGGCAATGTATTGCATTTATATGGCAATCCACTTAGGCATAGCGATATCAGTGATCAAATGCTGACGACGTCTTCGAGCGCGCTCAAGGACTGGTTAAACCAGGTTCAAGAATTGTGTACGACGCTTGATCTAGCGCAGCGTCTCATTGCAGATGCGTTGCATGTTCCTGAGCAATTTGCTGCGGCTCGTTATGTCTTGCGTATGCATCAAGGTGAGCCTAAACCAACCCTGCAGCGTGTACCAGAAGCCTTTGTCCACGCAGGGCATCCCGCTTATCGTGCTTTTACCAAGATACTTGAAGAGAATGAAGGCCAGCGGAAACGCCAAGAAGAGCTTCGCAAGCAACTTGAGATATGCTTCCGTTTCGAGCGTGCGATTAGAAGTGACGATCTGCCTACAGTTGGCAGTGACCCCATTATCGAACGTTTACGCCAGTATTTACGCAGTTCCGATCCAAAGTATCCACTTGAAGAAGCTGAACATTTGATGAAGGAGATGCGCAGGACAGATCCTTATGATACGTACGGGTTGCAAAGCTCGCTTGTCTATCAAGATCCTGATGATCATGATAAGTGCTACGAGTCACTCCAGGCCTGTGAAGCAGTCATTGCCCCTAAGGTTCAACAGATGAAGCTGTTACGCCGATGGTTAGCACAATTTTCGGATGCTCGTAGGGCTGAGTTAAGCGGATCAGGCAGGTCAGCTTGGGATACACAGCGCCAAAAGCTTCAACAGCAGAGCCATCGAAGCCCACACGATCTCGCCACGTCCCGGAACGAGTTTCGCAAGATCTTGCAAGACCTAAAAGCGACGCTTGATGCTTTGAGCGATCAGGCCATGCATACCTATCTTCAACACAACCATCAGCGTAATCTTCTACCGGGTCTCGATGATCAAGCCTTCAAAGTGTATCAGGCAGCAACAGGTCTGGTTGCGCAGCGAGATGAACACCGAGATTATTTTACGAAAGCAGTCAATGAAGCTGAACAGGACGAACGTAACCTGGATGATCGCATCAAGAAGTACGAACCAACATGGGCCACCCTAACAGCATCTTACAATCAATTGATGAACAGACGGCGTAATTGGGCCCAAAGTCAAGAATGGGAGACCTTTAATGATGCTGCAACAACTTTTGCCAACATCTGTCGAGATTATGAACCCTTTCAAGTGTACTTGAATGATGTCTACCAGCGTACCGGGCTTGACCATCCATCCCGCAAGTCTCATTAGACACCTACAGGCTCGGAGCAGAGCCTGATTGAAAGTGATGAGCATGACTGATCCTGAAACCATCATTCTTCTAGCTGATATTCACGCGAATGACGTGGCGCTCAGCGCAGTTATGCACGATGTGCGCTCACGTTATGGTCAGCGAGGTGCTTTATGCATCTGGTTTCTGGGCGATCTCTTTGGTCGTGGGCCCGAACCTGCTAAGGTCTGGCGGATGCTGCGTAGCTACCACCCAGAAGTTATGCTCCTTGGCAACCATGAGTATGGTTTGTTAGGATGGCATCAAAGTATTCATTCAGATGTACTTTTTGATGGTCCTTTCAATCCTAATGATTGGCATATCTTGCTCATTCATCGCCAGCACCTCTGTGATCTTGGACTTTTAATTCTTGATGCTAGTGGCAAACCTATTGGTGGCGAAGTATTTGATCGATTGAATGATGCACCTACAGTCACAACTCCTCGATCAGGGGTTTATCTGCTTCACGGTGGGGCCAACCGTTCTGTCGATGATGGAGCTCAACTCGGACATGCGCATGACCTGGTTGAGCATCTTGTATGGGGCTACGTAAAGGAGCCACACCATATGACTCAGACGCTGGCGACTCTCCAGTGGTTGAGTGCATCACCTCCGATGCATAAGGGTTGGCAAGTCACACAGCCTGAACCGCCTCATATCATGATCGTAGGCCATTCCCATAGACGAATCCTTGCCCAGTTAAGTACAGAAGGCGAGGTTCTCTGGGAAGAGCCAGTAAAAACCGAGACACCATATCAATATCAGTTTAGCGCTGCAACCCCGCTCTTACTATCACCAGGCAGTGTTGGCTTTGCTCGTGAGCAACACGATCGCAAGGCAAGTTATGCGGTGCTTGAACTCCTGAACCATAACCAGTGCAAGATCACGTTTCATGCGGTCAATTATGACCGCAAGAGTGTGTGCGACACCATGCGCATACAGGGCTATCCTGAATCAATCATACGCCAACTCACCCTTCCGGGTGAAGATGTCTTCTGAGGTTGCAACTATGAAGCGCACGCTATTTCTTCTGACGCTGTACTGGGTGATCATCGGCTTATGCAGTACCACCCCGGTCAGTCTGGCTGCACCGCCTCCCCAAACAACCCAGGGTGGACGATGTAGTGAGCTCCAGGTTGTCTTCCTCGTTGATCAGAGTGGTTCGATGTCAGATGCACAAGCCCCCAGTGATCCAAATGGCTTACGCTATCTTGGGCCACAACGTGCGATTGAAGTTCTTAGCACGCTTCGCTATCAGAGCTATACCGACTCCAAAATGCAAGTTAGTGTAGTCAATTTTGGCACACAACCTGCAACCGCTCTCGATTGGTTTGAGCTTGATGCCACCAATCAGGCCCAGCATCAACAACTTCAGCAGGCACTCGCGCCGGCGTTCTTCGCTGCCAATCTTGGCTTTACCAACCACCGAGCAGCTTTCGAGAATGCATCTGCACTCTTTGCGGTGATTGAAGATCCCGGACGCATACCAACACCCGGTGATCTTTGTCCAACCCGAGCGGTGATTATGTTGACTGATGGTGCACCGCAACTTACTTTCAATGATCCCTCCGATTTTCACGCGACTCACCTCAATGATCTATCCAGGTATGTACGCCAGTTTATGCCTTTGCCACAGTACCAGATCTATGTTATTGGGGTTGATACAACCAATAACTATTGGAGTACGGTACGGCCTTTCTGGGAACAGATTGCAGGCGATCCGAGTCGGGTTGTACGTGTCACTACCCCAGAAGAGATGAGCGCCTATGTTCTCTCTATTGCAGAAGATTTGACACGTTCATTAGCCCTTGGCACAGGTGGGGCAGTGCCGACAACAGCCTGTATTACTGATGGAAGACTGGTGGTTCCACCTTTTGTGCAAGAATTGCGCCTGACCTTGATTAAGCCTAGGGACGATATTACGCTGCAAGTCGAGGATGCGCCAGGTCGTTTGCTCGTTCCTTCACGTACTGATGTTGTCGTTGAGTTGCAGGGTCGCAATGAACCAATCGAGACCTTGATTGTACGGCAACCACAGCCTGGTATCTGGAATGTGCTGACCCAACTTCCGCCCCCCCCCACACCCGATGCCTGTCAGATCAGGATGTTCGCTTTTAGTGCTGCGGTACAGGCTTCAACTCCGGCACCTGCAGATACTGTGCAGTTTAAGCAACTACCTCTCTCGTTGAAGATCGCAGATGGATCGGGCACAAGTCTACCAAACTATGGGTCGCAATATCCGCTTGAAGTCGAGGCCAGGCTTGTCAGTGCGACCGAACCCATCAGCGTGATCGTAGACCTGGAGCGTGAGCCTGATTACACCTATAGCGGCAAGCTCACGCCTCTCAGTGCAGGGCCTCATCGCCTGGAAGTACGCGCTGCGTCACGCGATCCCGAAGGCAATTCTGTGATGGTCATGGACTTTAAACCCGTCGCTAATCTTGACATTGCGCCGGTAAACCTTGAGCTTCATGGCTTCACGACCACGCGCTTGCCTCAACACGGAACGACCCCGATTAGCTTGACCCTGACAACGCCGCAAGGCCCCGTTCGACTGGATCTGCCATTTGAGCTTACTGCAAACCTAGGTTTACCTGGAGGTTCATCAGTCGCGCTCCTTCCTCAGGATCTTGGGAATGGCATCTATCAGATTGATCTTATTCCAGATCAAGTGGGCATCTATCGCTTTAGCTATCGTGGTACGGTTGCAACTCCCTCCGGAGAGGTCGAACTTGGTACCGGTACTCTAGATTTTGAAGTCTTCCCTACGACGCGCATCAATGCTCAGCTTGTCACACCGACTGGTGGGAGCTTTGTTGCGACTGATTGGCGCCTCCAGCCCACTGGTCTGACGCTGGATGTGCAACTCGTTGACGAGGCAGGTAATCAGGTTAGTCCAGGGGCAATCCGGGCTGCTGACCAGCAACAGGTGCTGCGAGCCACTGTGCTTGATACCCAGCAACGGGTTGTCTTAGACAATGTTATCCTCGAAGGCCTTGGTCGCCCAGGTCTCTTTCGTCTCGATGCCGCCAACCTTGGGCGCGGTACCTATACTGTCATCATTGAACCTCTGGCTCCACTCGGTGAGGGATTTGTGTGGAGTAACCCTAACTGGTCACACTCCCTCGCTGGGCGCATCAGTCCACTCTTTTTCGCTGCTGTCGCAGGTGGCCTCCTCTTGATCGCAAGTGTCATTGGCATGGGCTTGGGCATCCGACGCAGAAGACGCTGCCCCCTCTCGGGGTTCATCCGTATTTATCAAGATCTCCCAACCAGCGACGGAGATACCTACCAAAAAGAGATCTATAAAGCCCAGTTGCCAGGGCGGAACAAAGTTGTGCTTACTCCGTCGGGAGGACTGATCGGATGGTTGGAACGACTCTTAAGAATGCCCTTGGGAAGAGGGAGAATGCTTCCCTTTAAGCTCATCGTGGTCAGATGTCGCAATGAGGACGATGCGAAAGCGAAACGCGCCCACCTCGAGATCACCCTCACCAATGGCAAACCCCTAAGCATTACGTTAGGGCCAGACACACCACCCCGTAGTCTACCTGACGGCTCAATGCTCGAAAAAGGCCCTCGCTCACCAATAATATCTGGTGTAGGCGGGTACGCTAGTATTCCAGATGATTTTCCAACCACGAACCGCCTGTAAGCCAAGGAGACTCTGATGACTGATACAACCAACGAAACGTTTAAGGCAATACCAACCCTCGTTATAGGTGTTGGCGGTACGGGCCTCAAGGTGGCTACCTACATTAAGAAGAGTCTGCAAGAGGCGAACCGCAACCGTCTGCCTGAACGCATGGCGTTGATGGTACTCGATACCGAGCGTACCGCACGCTTTCAGGCTGGCGGTTGGGGTAGAGAACGTGATCATAACCACGCCACTGGGCCAGTTAAGCTCGATATTGGTGAGTATATCGCTCTCTCGGGTACCATTTTAGAATTGGGCAAGGCGATCAAAGAGGAGCAGATCGAGGCGGCAGGCGATCCGAAAGCCCGCCGTGGTCAGCCCCGCCGCCACCTCAGTTCGTGGTTCCAGGCGCACCACTACCTTGATCAGGTTGCGGTTGACTCTTCGCTCTGGAACCTTGATATTGGTGCGGGACGCTACCGCCAGTTTGGGCGCATGGCCCTCTTTGCCCGTTTGAAGCAGTTCACCGACTCACTACAGAGCGCACTTGGCACGATCAAGAAGCAGGAGGCGAGCAAGATCCATGTCCACGTCATTGGCTCTCTATCAGGCGGCACCGGCTCGGCCCTCTTCGTGGATGTGCCCCATATTGTGAAGCAGATTGCCAGTTCGGCTGGCTTTAATCAAGCGCCTGTGGTCTTTGGCCACTTTGTTTTGGCGGAAGGTTTTCGCGGCACACCCGAAGTTGAACTCAATAATGCTGACCGTAAAGCGGATTATGATGCGCGCTGTTTTGCCGCTCTCCGCGAACTCAAGCGCCTCCAAGGGGCGGTAATTAACCAGATTGGGGGCTATCCCCTCACCTACGATCCGCAAGGCTCAGGGGTACTCAATAGCCCGATGACCGAAAGCCCCTACAGCAGCGTCTACCTCTATGATGGGCAGCGGGATAACAACCCGATCAACGGATTGGTGATCGAACAGGGTTTAGCACCAGCGATCGCCGATGTGGTTGTTGCCTATATTGATGACCGTTCAGGTGATACCTTCTGCGCCCATTCGGTCAACTTCAAGTCCTTCTATGCTTCAGCAAGGATTCCTGCTGGCACACCCACCTTCGGGAGCGTTGGTACCTATACCATCGAACTGCCGATCTACCACATTACCGAGCGCTGGGTGCAT
Source organism: Candidatus Chloroploca mongolica (assembly GCF_004762035.2). Classification (GTDB taxonomy): domain Bacteria; phylum Chloroflexota; class Chloroflexia; order Chloroflexales; family Chloroflexaceae; genus Chloroploca; species Chloroploca mongolica. Next base: position 100,447 of record NZ_SIJK02000002.1, read on the forward strand.
ACGCTCGCCCGTGAATTGCTCAACACCCTGGCGACACCAAGCCAAACGGATGGCGATGATGTTCCCATCGGCTTGATTGCTAATCAACCGGGAGGGGCAACGAGAGAGCCGCTCGCTGCGGCGGAAAAGTGGCTAAAGGAGAGTAATACTGCGCTCATTAACAAGCTGACCCAGTGGGCAATCCAGAGTGGGCACACACCCATTATTCGTCAGCAGGTGGTTGATGAGATACTTAACCAGGATGCCGCTGCATGGCAGCAGCATCTCGCACCGAGCGATGCTCAATGGCAAGCGTGGGTGGACGAAGCGCGGGCCAAACTTGAAGGGAGCCTGCAAGAAAAGGAGAGTAGCTACTTTGTCGATCATCAGCAGCCGGGCAATACGCACGAGCAGCGTGCCGCCAATCTGCGCACCGAAGTAGATGCGAAGCTACGCCAAATGATTGGCGATAGCGAGGATGTCTGGATGCGCTCCGGTGGTGACTTCCGCAGCGCCCTCGTTCGCCTTGGCTACCACCATGTTCAGTCATTCAATGAACTGCTGGTCAAGTGGCTGCGTGAGATGCTCAATGGCGATGCCAATGTTGGCAGCGCCCGTGAATGCAAACAGGGTAAGTTGGGCTACGTGCAAGCCTTTCTGCGCCACATTGATGGGCTGCTCAAAGCGAGCTCCGCTATGCTCAAACAGGCTGCCGAGCAGAGCAGTACGAAGCGCAAGGCAACCTACGATGCCATTGCCAGTGATCGCCGCCAGGCCGCCGACAAGATGGCTCATGGTGCCGGTTTTCTGAGCGGCAATTTGAAGGAGTATCGCAATATCTCAGATGACCTAGCCCAGTTCCACAAGGCCGACATCGCCCGCAAGGTGGTCTACGATCTTGTTGAACAGTTGCAGGGTATTGTTGAACAGGCGCTACAGGAGGTAGAACTCTGGGTGCGTATTTTGGCCACTGCACGCCCGGTCGAGGGTGGCATGTATGGCCTGCTGCTTGAGGGCTTAAAGGCGATTGATCTCGATCGGGCGCAGGCGAAGAATGAGGTGCGTTGGGTCATTGATGATCAAGAGGGCAACGACCAGTACATTGCTGAGTGCAGGGATCGCTACTCGCGCGACAGGCTCGATGAATTGCTGAACACGATCGAGTGGAAGATTGGACGCCCCGATAGCAATAGCCCCCTACGTATTGAGTTGCACCTGCAGGGAAAGGGTATGGATCGCCAGGCAGGCGCACCAGAGCAACGCGAACGGGGCGCACGCAACCTAGCTCGGCTCCTAGACCGCTGCCGTAGCTTCTATGCCCCTGCCTGGTCTGAGATGTCGGTCACCGCCTATCTCTACCAGAACTGGAACTACCGAGTACAGGATCTCGCCGCCCGTGTCTATGATAAGAGCGGCTATCTGCTCCAACTCAGCGATCCGAATATGCCGCCTCCGAAGCAAACGGACTACCTCCGTGTCTGTATGCATGGTCTCTCGCAAGAGGAAACCAACTTCCTGGGTCAATTGCGTACTGCGGTTGCCACGCGGTTTGGCACAACCACCAGTATTGAGGAGCGCAAGAAGCTCTCTGAAGGCAGCGTAGCCGCCGTCGGGCATGACTCGCGTGATCGCTTTAAGCTGACCTTCATCATGTTTGGTGATCTGATCCAGGCCCATCAGATGACCAGCTATCGTGCTGCTCAACCGAGCTACCATCAGATCAGCGGCTCTGAGACTGCGTGGCGCCCCTTGCACATCCTTCCTGCCGAGAATAACGCCCTCGCAATTGAACGCGCCTTGCAGACCGCTTCGCGTGAAATGCAGCAGCGACGGCGTGAATTGGACGATAAGGTGGTGACACTCCTTGAGGATGATGATCGCTTCCGCATTGGCATGCGCTGCCTCGCCTATGGACAGACCGACTATGATTGGCAGTTGGCTGGTGCGCGCGGCGTACTACTGCACAAGTACACCCCATCCGATCGCCAAGGCAAGAGCTGCTGGCGGCTCACGGTTGAACCGACGGGGCAACGCTACGCCGATGGCCGCGTCTATAACAACTTAGGAATGTTGGCTACGCCTGATCACTACCAACTGACCCCCTATGCCGACGAACCCGATCTGCTTCAAGCCTTTGTGCAACTGGTCTGTGTTGGCAAAGACTATGTTACAAAGAGCGATCTTGAGTGGGGACGCATAGAGGCAACCCTAGAGCAGATGATGCTGGCGCATCTACAGATCTGGAGGGGTAAGCCAGATCCGGGATGGACACCAGCCGGGCGAACGGTCAATGATGCATCCCTCCGTAATGAGGCTATGGAGCAGGCCGCGCAGATCATCCGCCTCCGGGGCCTTATAGAGAAGTGCCAGCAAGAGCTTCAACGCTATGCGTGGGCTTGGCGGCCCGAAGGAAAGACGCCGGAAAGGGTGAGTGACGAGGAGCGGGCGAGGGTACAGCAGTTTGTTGATCTCTGGACGGCGATTAGAGGCGTGGCCAACGAGGAGATGGCAAATTTGAGTCGGCGCTTTGTCCAGTTGGCTATCTGGAAGGGGGCGATTCCTTTTGAACAACTCGATCTCGACAGCGATGTGGGTAGCGTCGATCAGGATGGGGAAGTACAGCCCGAGCAGCCTCGCGCTACTCCTTCAGCGCCAACTTTACAGCCCGAGCAGCCTCGCGTTACTCCTTCAGCCCCAGCGTCTACCTGGATCTGCTCGCAGGGCCATGAGAATAGTAGTGAAAAGAACTTCTGCACCGAATGTAGAGAAAAGCGCCCTGATGTTGCTATAGCGCCGTTGGATGCGCCAATACTCGATCCCTTACCACCTCTTTCGCCTTTGCCACCTGCACCAGGATTGCCTTCTGAGCCTTCTACTCCGAAGTCGCCAAAACCAACACGGGTCTGCGCTGGCCCAGACCATCACCCACTGGCCGAGGGCGTGAACTTCTGCCCCATCTGTGGCAAGCCCCCCTTTGTGGAGGCCGTCCTGCCCCCCCGGGTCTGTGCCGGCTCAGACCACCACCCACTGGCCGAGGGCGTGAACTTTTGCCCCATCTGTGGCAAGCCCCCCTTTGTGGAGGCCGTCCTGCCCCCCCGGGTCTGTGCCGGCTCAGACCACCACCCACTGGCCGAGGGCGTGAACTTTTGCCCCATCTGTGGCAAGCCCCCCTTTGTGGAGGCCGTCCTGCCCCCCCGGGTTT
>NZ_SIJK02000002.1:103727-174488 GCF_004762035.2 Candidatus Chloroploca mongolica
TGCCCCATCTGTGGCAAGCCCCCCTTTGTGGAGGCCGTCCTGCCCCCCCGGGTTTGCGCCGGCCCAGACCATCATCCAATGGCCGAGAATGATCTCTTCTGCCGACGGTGTGCGCACCCGCCTCTTGTCGCACCAGAGGTTGCCAAGCGGGTCTGTGCTGGCCCAGACCATCACCCAATGGCTGAGGATGATCTCTTCTGCCGACGGTGTGCGCACCCGCTTCTTGTGCCATCAGAGGTTGCCAAGCGGGTCTGTGCCGGCCCAGACCATCACCCAATGGCCGAGGATGATCTCTTCTGCCGACGGTGTGCGCACCCGCCTCTTGTCGCATCAAACATTTAGGCTGACTATATATGAAGTGCTGCACATCTGCACCGGCTTTGCCTGCGAGAATGCTATGAATACTCTTGGCTGTCATCACAACCTTCACCGACTTCTATTCGTCCTGCTCGTATGTGGGTTGGGGCTACTTGGACTTCAAGCTTTGCCCGTCCAGGGACAAGGAGGAGAGGCATTACGCGTTGAGCGTGAGGTCAATCCTCTCACTGGCGAGTTTGGTCAGGTTGAATTCACAGTTACCCTGACTTTGAGTGGTGATAGCGATATTTGTGATGTGCAGATAGTTAGTCAGCCAACCGACATCATCCTTGTGCTTGATCGCTCAGGCAGTATGAATGATGCTGCTGGTGGAGGTATGCGCAGCAGTAAGTTCGAGGTTATGCAGGAAGCAGCCAAGGGTTTTATCAATCGCGTTGATCTCAACCGCGACCGTGTAGGGGTGGTGGCCTTCGATGGGTCAGCCAATACGGTAATCGCTATCTCGAGTGATGCTGCTCAGATCCAACAAGCTATTGATCAGATTGGACTTGGCAGCAGTACCAGGATTGATGCAGGCATCCTGGTCGCAGAGCGTGAGTTTGGCTTGAGCGGGCGAAATGAAGCGACCCAGGTTCTAGTCTTGCTCACAGATGGTCGTCAACCTTCTGCGCCAGTATTGCGTGCCGCTGAAGCAGCACGCAATACTGGCATCAGAATTATTACGATTGGGCTAGGATCAGACGTTGATGCGAACTTGCTACGAGAAATCGCCTCACAACCCAGTGACTATTACGCGGCGGCCCAGGCAGGTGATCTCGAGCAGATCTATGCCACGATTGCCGAAGTGGTCATCAGACCGGTCGCTGCTAGCCAGATCGTTGTCAACCACAACTTCGATCCCACTACGCTGGAGATCATTCCTGATTCGATTGATCCACCTGGAAATGTAAGCGGCGGGACGATCACCTGGGTCGTTCCCAAGCTGTTGGATGTCCCGATACCATTGAGCTATCGTGTACAACCTCGAAACCCGGGCCAGACTGAAGTAGGTCGGGGCGATCAAGTGACGTATCAACGTTGCGGCGATCCTAGTAACTCAGTGCCCATCAACTTTGTGCAAGGACTACCACTTAGTTTTCTAGCACCCCCAACACCAACGCTGCGTCCTACCCTGACCCCAGCGCCCCCCTTGCCTCCAACACCAACGCCAACGACGGGTCAAAAGATTATCCAGGGCAGCCAGAGTTTCTTCTGTGATAGTGCCTGGTGGCCCTGGTTGCTCGGATTCCTTGTTTTCATTTTCCTGCTTTGGTGGCTCTGGCGAGTTTGGCAAGAGTTACAGAAGGCCCCGCATGAGCAGCGGCTCTGTGCGCTGATTCCGTGGTTGTTGCTCCCGATCCTCATACTGGCCCTCAACCAGTTACTCGGCGTGGTTGGTGCGTGTGATGCGCGTGAGGCCGTCTACTTCTGGCGGATTGATGAACGCGGCGCGAATGGGATTTACACCACTGATCTGCGTGGCCTACGGCCAGCGCAGCCATTGACGGCACTAACTGATCAGGGTTGTATTGGTTGCCATACGGTCAATTCAAACCAGCATCAAATCGCAGCGATTAAGGGCGGTTTAGGTGGCCCGATTGTCGTTTACAAGCTTGACGGAACACCCGTTCAGGTACCAGATCAACGTGCTGCCTACCTTAGTTGGTCACCCGACGGATCGAAGTTAGCATTCTCAGACTCGCAATTGAATATCCAGATTCTCGATCTGGTGACGGGTACCACTACAGAACTGGAAGGTGCCAATGATCCGGCCGTCGCTGAACTCATGCCAGCCTGGTCACCTGATGGGCAAACCATCGCTTTTGTACGGGGCACAACTACCATTAACCAGGCTACCTTTGCGGGGCCGTGCGACATCTATGTTGTAGCAGCGACAGGAGGTATCGCGGTACCCCTCCCTGGAGCGAGCGGGGATGGATTCAATTACTATCCCTCATTCTCACCGGATGGGCGCTGGGTTGCCTTTACACGGCATACGAACGGACAAACAACCTACGCCGCACCCGAGGCTGAGATCTTCTTGATCCCTGCGACAGGTGGATCACCACTGCGTTTAGCTGCAAATGATGCCCCTGGCAAAGTATCAGGAACGCTCAGTAACTCGTGGCCGACCTGGTCGCGTGATGGGCAGACTATTGCCTTCAACAGCAAGCGTGATGACTCGCATTATGATATTTTTGTTACCACAATTGATACCAATGGTAATTCAGGTGCAGCCATCCCCCTCCGTAGTGCCGCCCAACCTGGCGTCTTCGAGCATCTGCCCTTCTGGGGTGAACCACCTGCCCGCGACATTACGGCGGAATTGATCGGACTCTGGCCGTGGCTGATACCAATCTTTCTCGTACTGTTAGCATACTGGCTTTGTCGCTTACGACCGCAGCCACAACCACCAGTCGAGCAGGCAAAAGTACCTCCTCCACCAGGAGCTCTGCCACCGCTCCAGTTCAATCCCTTCTGGCAAGTGGCCCCAACCCTGATCATCGGGACGGGAGGCACTGGCCGTATGGTGCTGACCCAACTCAAGAAGAGCTTGCGCGATGGTGGCGGTGGGCAATTACCATCGGGTGTGAAGTTTGTGCTCCTTGATACTTCTGAGTTGGAGCAGACCAATATCTTCCGCGACGCCCAGGGCAAGGCAGTGGGGGTTGAGTTTGCTGGTGTGAGCCTGGAGCAGAACGAAGTATTGCTTATGGGGCAGAACCTCTCAAGTCTGATTGAACACACTCGCACCACCATCGAGCAGGCGCTTGATGGTTGGTTTCCCTACAAAGAATACCGCACACTGCCGGTAGGTCAACGCAACCTTGGTTCGGGCACGGGTGGACGGCGCCCATTGGCCCGTGCTGGTTTGATTGACAAGCTCGTTGGCGATCCTACTACACCAGCAGATGAAGTACCACCCAATGATGCCACCTACCTATGGGATCGGCTCGTAGAGGGTTGTCAGGCAGCTTATGACACCAAGGGGCGGATTGTACGGGTAATTGTAGTCGGCTCGGTAGCAGGCGGTATGAGTGGAACAATCACTGATCTGGCGTATCTGGCTCGTCAAGCTGCGCACATGGTTGTGCCGAAAGACGGTACAATTTACATTGAAGGCTACTTCGCCACGCCCGAAGTCTTTCGCACCGTGGCAGCCAATCCTGATGCGCTGAATATCAATGCAGCGGCCACGCTACGAGAGTTACAGCGCTTCCAACTCAATCAGGGCTTACCCTTCCCGTTTAGCTACCAGACCGAAGTTCATCCACAGCGAGGTTACCTGAAGGGTGATCTTAGCGTACCCATGTTTGATTACATCACCCTTTTTGGTGGTAGCGGCGAACCGGAGCGGGGTACAGGTAAGGCTGATGAGCCATGGGCTACCGTGCTTGCCTCTATGGCCGATACAATTGCCCTGCGTCTTGATCGTGCGGTCAATGCAGGGGCGCAAGGCGATTATCGCAGCGGCCTGCATGCTCAGGCAACAACAAAGCAGACCAACACCCAGAAGGCAATCGTGGCGGGAACAGGCAGTTATGTCGTACGTGTCCCGATTGTCGACATCCAGGAGATAGTCGAAGCCCGCTGGGCACGTAAACTCTTCCATGTCTTCCTGAACGGTTCAGTTGATTCGGAGCTTCCTTCGTTTAACCCCGACGAGGCAGGGATGGAGGCACCAGTCGCTAACTATGCCAAAGAGTTCATCCTTGGTCAGCACGTTGCGGGTGAGCCGCCTCATGGCATGTCTACCGTTGCTTACCTCACTGGAACAGGAAAAGTACGTGCGCGTGATGTTATTGACCTTGCTAACGATGAGGAGGGGCGCCCCTACTATGACTATCTTGGCTACGCCCTCGGACTGATCCTTAACGGCGACCAGCAGGGTAGTTTTGCGCGCCGTGCGCCGCGTCTGGGGTATGCCCAGGCCTTTCTGACGGCTGTTCTTACGTACTTTACTGAGGCGCTGAATGAGGCACGTAATCAGGGGGCTATAGCTCCAGCAGTGGAAGAACGCTCATGGTTCCAACGACTCAACATCTGGTTTGGGGGAGGTAAAGCCAACCAGAACGAATGGAATCAGGTGGTGAAACGCCTACAGGCATGGATTGAGGTGACCAAACAGGCGCTGGCTTCTTTAGAGGCTATGCGCAACATCCTGATTGGTGGCGACCAGCGCCCCAACTCTAATGGCTCGGTCAGCCTCTATCAAGAACTCGCCCAACGCCAGGCAAAAGCCGAACAACGGCGCGAACAGATGGATCGCATTGCGGTGCGGCGCTACCTCTGGCGGCGTCCGCTTAGCCCAGATCGTGATCCGGCTGAACCTGATAACCAGGTTGAACTGGTTGACGAATGGTACGAACAGGTTGAACCACGCGTGGCCGAGCATCTTCAGCGCTTCCGATGGAATATTGACCGCAATGGTTCACTAACCCTTCGCCTCGTGACTTTTGAGAAGGATGCCCAGAAAGCCATCGCACTTGATGCTGCTTCACATAGCATCACCGCAATTGCTGACGAGATCGAGCGGTTAGCGAAGAGCGTCACCCAAGATCTGGCGAGCAACGTGGCTTTGCACGAACTCCTCTTGACCATGATGCCCAGCAAACTCGCCGATCCAACCGCAGATCTAGTGCGACTAATGTGGCGTACAGCGTTACCGCACATCCGTTATGCTCAGACACCCAATCAGACTATTGATGGCGAAATGCAAGCTGTGGCGGGCCTCCCACCTCAGCTTCAAAAGGGCCAAGCACCGCATCCTCTCGAGGTGAGTTTCCAGAATCTTGGAGGCCCACGTACGCTGATTGAAAACACTGAAAATCCGGTGCCAACCAACGTCATTGAAAGTACCGATAGCATGGCGATCACGCTGCTACGAGAGTATAGTCTGATGCCACTAATTGGCGTACCAGAGTATAAGAGCATCTGGGCATACTACCAACGTAATGCAGGCAGCGCCAACGATACGATGGTGGAATCGCCTTTGTTAGCTACCGTCTATGCTGCCGAACGGGCGAGCTTGGAGTATGAACGTCGTCTCGAGCGTGGACTAAATCAGGATTTCCGGGCTTTGCATCCAATCATCGTCATGGGTTTGGCCCGCCCAGAGCTTGCAGAACGCTACCTTGCGGCCTTTACGGCTGGCTGGATTGTACAACGAGCCGGTAACCCGTGGCTACAATGCCCGGACGAGGAATTCAGTCTAGCTCTACGTGGAGGTGAACTCGGCATGGTCGATTGGCGCGTGGTCGGTCTACTCCGCATAGCCGCAGGTGATCCTGAGGATCAGAGCCTGTTTGACAGCCTGAACGAGCAACTTGGCCGGGCTAATGAACAAACGCGCAAAGCATGGCAAGGTTTTGTGCAACAGTTTAAGCCGTCCGGGGTAGCCACGGCTCCCCCAGCGCAACCCCGATTCTGCCTCAATCAGCATCCGATGAAGCCAAACGAGAAGTTCTGTGGCCGATGCGGTGCAGTTGCAGTTGGCGAGGGGCTTGTCTGTAACGGCCCGGATCAACATCCGATGAAGCCGAATGAGAAGTTCTGTGGTACATGCGGTTTCCCAGCACGGCCCAATCCAACGCTGCCGCAACCTCCCGTGACAGAGCCGATCAAACCCATTGATCTGAGCAATGAGCCTGTCTTGGTACAAGATCTGATGGCGGTCGCTGCCTTGGCAGCCTTTAAGCGTGCTGCTCCCGATGAATGGGAGAAACTGGTGATGCAACGTTCACGTCGTAGTTAGCAAAACACATCTGAGACACGGATGGGCGGGGGTGGTACCGCCCATGTCCATCTCCACCTAGTTGAGGGAGGCAGTGCCATGACCATTCATACTGTTACTGATCGTGAGACCAAGGTAACATATCAAACAGGGGTAGTTGAATTGGGGGCCGGGGCCACTGCACAGGTATGGCTAGGCACAACGGTCGATGATCCTCGCCAAACGGTGGCAATCAAGATTGCCCATCGAGGTATGGCCAAAGAATATCTTGCTGATTTTTGGAGCGAGTTAGATCTTCTGAACTTGTTAGGCAAATCTGCGGTACATAACTGCGTACCCTGGGCACATAAAGGGTTTTCTGAAGATGATCCGGATCGCGCAATTATTATCATGGAACATATTGGGCGTGAGTCACTGCTTAGCAAATTAGTTAATCAAGACGATCGAAATTTACCTGAAGAACTTGTCTTAGAAAGTGCCTTCCAATACGCTCAACTTCTTATGGTCATCCATGAACTGAGTTACACAATGCGTGGAGACCGTAAAGTTGCTGATTTTTATCTGATTCCGCAAAAAGAAGGGTGGCGCTTGGTAGTACTGGACTGGAATCGGGTGCGTATGATTCCTGATAATGCCCCATCACAGAACCGAGCAGAGTTAAAGCGTCAGGATATACGAAGCTTTGGTCAGATCTGGGCAGAGTATGCCCTTGGGCGTCAGATTGCGCAATTGCCGGCTGTAGATGAAATCAATGACGCAAGATGGGCAAGTATATCACGTGGTTTACGTACAATTTTAAGCCGATCTGTTCAATCCAGAGCCGGTTGGGGATATCAAAGTGCTAGTGAATTGTTTGAAGATCTCAAATGGTATCGCGGAATTATTCGCATCAAAGAAGAAGATAGCATTGAAGCACTACTAATGGATGCTAGAAAGATCAGAACAGACATAGAGCAGAGTATATTCTCAGCACCAAATATCAAGTTAGTTAATAAGCTACTCATTATTACAGATGTTATACTCTCTAAAGCGCAAGAATTCGATAAAGAAGAAGTATATAAGCTGCAGACATGGGCTGAGCAGCAGGCTTCATCATTGCACCAAGAGACAATTGAAGCGATTCAGCAGATCCATCAATGTCTTATGGTGCGTGATAATGAAGGAGCACAACAAATCGTGCAAACTACTTTGCAACGATTTCAGGCTCAAAGTAGCGATTCACAACAAGCATACCTGCGTCTGCTGCGCTGGTCGCTTGTCACGCATGTAGGCACACTATGTGATGAGCATCGTATTGATGCATACGAACAAATACGTAGCTTATCAGACAGTCTTATGCAACTAGAACAAGTTATTTACTCATTTGGACAGCCTGCTGATCAGGTCATGAATAGCATGTTGCGTATTTTCACACCATTAGAACATACGATAAATACCCTTCCCGATTTTGTGAAAGAAAAGATCCAACCTCTTATGCACGAACTGAATCTGCACATCTCTTTAGCGCAGGTGCGACAGAAGCGAGCAAGAGGCGAGGATTTTTCGCGTGAACAAGCGCAAGTCATTACATACTGGCACGAGCTTGAAAAAATAAATCGACCTTATGCAGTCTGCCTGCAGTCAGAAAACGCCGATTTAGATCGGGAAATGAGTATGCAAATGATGCAAAATTGGAGGCAAAAGGAAAATCAAAATAGGCAAGTACAACTCTCCAATGCTATTCGCGAAGTCTCGAAGGCGCTCAATAGTACAGGTTGCTGGCGAGATCTTACAACTGAAATTCAGGCACTACGCGATCAGTTGTTTCATATAGGTAGTTTAGATGATTATGATCAGACGAGAAATGACATACTATCATGGATTAACGAAATTGCTCTGATTAATGAATGTTTTATTACTAACAAAATAAGTGGCATAATTGATCGGCATGTAATCACTTCTTCCTCACCGTCAGAGGAGTATGAGTATAAATTGCTTCAACAACGAGTTGCGAAGGCTGCACGGGCGAAATTAGAGCAAATACGGCATAAAGTACTCTGGCCTGATGAAATCAAGCAAGCATATGAACTGATTCAGGTATTGCAAGCCTTACCACCCAGTATTGAGCACAACGAGAAAGAACTTGAGGTATGGAGACAGGAGCTGCAGGGAATCAACGAGATTCGTGAAGAATTATTCAAAGAACTACGTGAAATTTTTGGTGAAATAGAAGTAAGTCCTGAATTTTTTCTGACAAATCTTGACAATGTACGAATCGATCAAATTCTTGAAGAGAGTAGAAGCACCTATTTTATGCAGCTTTATGATCGTCCTGGCATGACGAATCTTGAAGCAAGCTATCAGGTTGAGACATTGATCACGGCTCGACGCTCCGCACGTTTGGTTTACTATCTCAACGATATCGCAGCCAATCTCATCCAACTTGCGACAGCTCTTCAGGAAGAGAATAAGCGTTTCGAAGAAAGTCTCATACTCAGCAATGATATTCTAAGACAAGCTCAGCGCTTTGAATTAATGTTACGGCGACCAGAACACACCTTATTAATTGATCGTGCTGAAGCATATAGCCGCCGAATCAAAAGCATTGAAGAGGGACTCAGTAAAGCCAAACAAATTACGGATCAGTTTAATGTATTATCACAACAAGTCTTTCAGCATGAAAATGAGATACTCCATACAATTAAAAAACAAAAAAACATTGAAGATCAATTTGAGAACATAAGATCTAAAACAGAAGATATGGAAAATAAAATCAAATTATCTGATAGTAGTTTTTCTCAAATAGAAAATTATACGAACAATACGCTAATTAAATTACTAAACATTCAAATATCCCATGGTTTTTATGCAATTCGCCAACTAAATCTAGATAAAGAAAACGGCGCACAATCTTTTCTTGAAAATGCAATTCAAATATCAAAACAGTTGCCAACTGATCGTGTTAGAGACAATATTATTGAACAACTCAGGGGATCAGTAAACTGGTTAGAAACTATATATCGCAGGCAAGACTTATACGAAGTACTGCGTAACTATCTTGAGTCAATCAACCTACGCGATCTTGAAAAAGCCGATGAGGCCTTCAAGCAGTTTCAGGGGTTGACCGTCAATGTACCTAGTCTTCGTGAACACTGGCTTATAACTGAACTACAAGACGAATACCGGATGTTGTGTCGCAGTCGCAACCCGGAAGCGCAACAAGGACGTTTCCTAAAAAGGATTTGGCCACAACAATAAATATCGAAACCCTGTATAGGGACACCTGATGGAAAGAGACCTATGCCACCTAAAGCTGATACACTTCGTGCGGCCCTGAGATCACGAGACATCGAGCGAGTCTTAACAGTGGGAGAGCGGGTTTTGAACTCTCAGCATACGATGAGTCATCGTGAAAAGAAGGCGTTGCAACAGGCGCGTCGAGTCGCACCAATGGTGCAGGCGGTAAGAGTGGCTTTAGCCAAAAATGATGATTTTGCCATTGCGATGGTTTACCATCCCGAACTTCTGCAACCTTTCTTTGATCTTCCAGCACCAATGAAAGCACGGGTAGAGCTTGCTCAGCGCCGAGTTGAATTGTGGCGCAAACTCAAAGTTGCCATTCGCTGCAAAGATGAAGCAGGCATTGCTCGGCTTTATGATCGCGATCTTCTAGCCCAGAGCAGTCTCTTGGATCAAGTCACGTACGCATATTGTGAGGTAATCTGGGCACGAACTCAAGCAATCGCAACCCTCCGTGATGCGCTCGCTACTGATAGTGATGAGGTGATTGCCACATGTTATAACCCGGAACTGTTAGACACGAGCACCTTGCTTCCCACTGCGGATCGTATGCGAGCACGCTTAGCTATTCAGCGCATTGAAGCACTGCAGGTCTTGCACAATGCGCTGAAAGACGATACCTCAATCGAAGCGATAGCCATAGCATACCTGGAAGTTGTTCGTTGTGGAGCAACAGTACCCGCTGGTAGTAACTGGCTCAAGCTACAAGAGGCACGAATTGCAATCGAGCGGCGCAACCAATTACGTGAAGCTTTGAAGCATCGTGATGAAAAAACTATTGCGCAACTTGGTTCTATTGTAATAAAAATGACACCAAATTTACTAGACGATGCGGAGCAAGTTGAACTTGAGTTGCTTCTACGCTATCCACACCTGTTGTTGGCCTGAATATGTGATATAAGGTAATATCTCAATGATGCTGGAAGACTTGAAAAGTTCACTGAATCGGCTGATTATTGATCTGTCGCCCATCGATCGTGATGCACGAGAGCGGCTTGAAGTACTTGGTCAAGGTCTATGGAGCGAGGATGATGAGCAGCAGAAACTCGTACATCTTGATCTAAATGCCGTGGTTAGTCCATCTAGTATTGAAGAGAGGGCATATGCCCATTATCAGCGTATGCCCAAATGGCTCCACTGGCTCGATTTTTTACGTAACGTATTAATTTTGTTGCCTATTGCAGTTACGTGGCATGCACTCTCAGCCGCCACTTCGAACTATAAAAAGCTTATCGAAGAACAACCAGATCTTATTACTCAACCATTTCTTCTCTTATGGGAACAAGGATTTGATGGAAACGCAAATCTCTTTAATCCAACTTTTAGTCAAATCGCAAGTTTTGATTTTTTCGTTATCAGTATTATTGTCTTGCTTACATTTTTTGTACATTTCCAGCATGATGTACGTGATAGTCAAGCTGCTGAACAAGCTGGTGTCATCCGCAGACGGGTTGAACAAATCATTTGGCAAATTAATCGTCTTTTGGCACCAGAACGTTTTCGCCAAGCTCAAGCCCATGCGGTGTTAAAAGTTGCTGAAATCGCTGATAGTTTCCAGATAAATGCGCGTGATCTTTTGAGTCATCTGGCCAGTGAACGAGAAAGACTAGACGATTTGACGAAACGTCGCGAGGCAGATCTTGCTCAGTTAACAAATTTTAGTTCTAGTCTTGGAGAGGGAACCGAGCGAATTCTCAATTATGGGCGTTTGGTTGATGAGCATACACGTAAATTCCATATGGTACTTGCTCATTTGAGTAGCAACGTAGAACGCCTAGAACAGTCTCAAGTGCATATAGTTGATGCATTGCGAAGTGTAGAGGGTAGTGCTGATATCCTACGTCAATCAACGGCAATGACCAATCGTGATCTCGATAGTGCGCTCGATGAGCTTCGAAACTCCACCCTTGAAAATACTGCTTCTCAGCAAGTTCTTTTGGAAGGGATAAAGAAGATGTCGGAAACTGGTCGCCTAATATCACAGGTAGGCGATCTAGTTCACCAAAGCCTCCAAGACGTTGAGCAATCAAGACAATCAATGCTTACTGATATGCACCAGGTCTTAGAGAAAGTCACAATAACTGCTAATCAGGTGAGCCAAGCATCTTCTCAACTTAGTGAAGTTGGACGTCAGATTTATCAATCACAGGAACGAAGTAATGAACTTGCAAACTTGATTAATAATTTTCTCGAACATCAGCACCATTTGATTGCAGAAATACATAGTGTAATGAGTGGATTTTCGAGCATAAAACCTTTGCTAAGTGACTTAACAAAATCTGAGCATCCGATAGAGCAAACTTCTTCGCCATCAGAGTTTTTTTCACCAAGGGGACTTTTGGGACTAGGCATGGTGATAATGATTGCGGTGATCCTTGGAACCATGATCACAACCTTTATACAACAAGCAATATAAAAGTATGCTTCACCGACAACGCGGCCTTAGACACAAACATCGTGATACGATGTCATTATCAGGATGGCTCTATGCCGATTTATTGTTAGGTCTGGCGATGCTCTTCTTTGTGTTCAATACAGTCGGGGTTGAACCACCCGCTGAACTCGATTCACCAAGACCAACCCCGACTGCTAGCCCGACTCTAACTCCGACTCTAACTCCGACTGCTTTTGCTGAATCTACCAAGACACCGACACCAAGACCAACAAATACACCTGTACCACCAAATGTACTTTCTCCTGAAGCTTTTGAGTTTTCTTTTCGCGTAAATGCTGATCGGCTACTGCAAGGTGATAAAAGTGAACAGGATCGCGTTCGTCAAGAGATCCGATCCGCACTCAATCAGTACGTTGGTAAACGAAAAGCGGGTTTCGTTTTGACTTTTGGAACTTCCAATGTTCTTGATGAAGGAACTCGACTTTCTCGTGAAATGAACCGCTTACTCGTTGAGGTACTTCCAGAGGTCTTCGACACTTCAGTTCGGCGTGACTTCCTTCAATTCTCGAATGATCGAGCACTAAGAGGTCAAATTAAAGTAGAGATTTACTTCTTTACAGGTATTCCTGTTTTACCGACATCCCCGTAATGCAGTTTCACATCAAGCATTCGTGGTTTACCAAACGTAGCGAGTTAAAATGCCCCCCCGACGACGTCCTTCGCAAAACCGGTCTTCGTTACGCTACCAGCCGCGATCGAGCGCGAGGCAGCGCACGAGGTTATACCTTGGCGGGTTGCTGCTGGTTGTGTTGTTGGTGGGTGGTCTGGGTTGGTTGGGAGCACGTTTGTGGTTGCGTGATGATAACACTGCGCCAAGCACGCTTAGCGTTGCAACTCTCCCAGCTGCGCCGGCGACAACTATTCCTACGATAACGGCCCGACCTCCTGCAACATCAGTTGCCCTCCCTACACGCACCGCAGATGAACGCACTTCGACGCCAGCCAGTGCTCCTGTGCCCTTCGAGGTGGCCCTGCTGGAACAGGAAATGCTCAGGGTTATCAATGCGGATCGTCAGGCTAACGGCTTGCCACCAGTTGCCTGGGATGTTACTGCGGCAGAGGTGGGAGCTCTTCACGCTGAAGCAATGGCCGATCAGGCCTTTTTTAGCCACTGGAGTCCTGATGGTGTTGGGCCTGATCTGCGTTATAGTCGTGTTGGTGGTCGCGATGCGGTGATGGAGAATATCTATACTTTTGCCTATCGCTTCAACGATGGAAGCGCAGCCCCGATTGATGATTTTGCTGCGCTTGTGCGCCAGGCTCAGGCGGCACTCATGCAAAGCCCGGGGCATCGGCGCAATATTCTGACGCCAACGCATACGCACGTTGGTGTAGGCTTTGCGTATAATCCAAGCACAGGCAGCTTCTATCTGGCTCAAGAGTTTCTCGGGCGCTATGTGGTCGTAGATGCACTCCCAGCAATGGCACAGGTAGGTGATACCATTGTGGTAAGCGGGCAACTTTTGCCCGGAGCAACTGAACCGCTCGTGAATGTGACTTATGAGCCGTTGCCGTCGCCAATGAGTATTGAGGAACTGAACGCAACCGGCTCCTACCAGCGCGATGCCACGATCTACGCATCAAGCCAACCAAGCCTGGCTGAAAATGGAACCTTTCAGGCAACCGTTGCCCTTGACAATGCGGGACGTGCGGGGATGTATAGTGTGCGGGTCTGGGTACGCGTCGGTGCGGAACAGGTACTGGCGAGTGAGCAGTTTCTATTGGTACGATGAGTTGAGCCGATTATTCGTTCAAAGTCACCTACATCCAGTAAATTCGCCTGGCTCAGGACTTTGCTGAATGACCTGTACCTTGCGCCCATTGCCAACTTTGAGCAACAAATCAGTCAAGGCAAGTTGAGCATCAAGTTCGGCCCGACTCAGGATTCCTGAACGGCAGGCTGCATCCAGAAGCAGGGTACGTCCCCGCGCCTCGCCCTGAGGATAGAGCGCGGGATCAACACCTTGCACAAGGCCATCTGTGCTACGCACAAGCATCGTACGTATATCCTGACTGACAATATGAGCTGGTGGTATATAGATAACGATCTCGTCATCATTCACGATTACATCTTCGTTGTGAATTCGCTGCAAATCAATCCCTGCTAATATTTTTCCTGTGACTTCAAGCGTTACACTCTCATAGATTGAGGGCATGAAAAAGATCACCGGCTCATTCCGGACTTCGACGCTGATTCGTTCGTCAAAAGATGTTGTCACTAGGGTGCTCATACTTTGAATCTGGGAAATAACGATATCGCTTGTCAAAATTGTGGGCTGAGATGGGGAAAATAGCTTCAACCAGCGATTGAATGGCAGACTCAGGTCAAAAAACCAGAAGATGACAAACGCCAGGGCCACAAGTAAGACAAACTGACCCAAGAGACGCTGAAGCGGGGCGCTAAGGAAATTAAGGAGCGCAAGAAAAAATTGCAACAAGCGAGCAAAGAATTTGATAACAAAATTCATTAGAACGCCTTTCTTGCATCAGAACCACGTTGGATAACTTTTTGCAAACTCAACCAGGGTCAGGCGTAACATGCCTGGCCTGACCTCAACGGCATGAGCGGGACGGTTCCCGATCATTTCTTGAAACATATTATTCATTAATGCTTCGATGATCGGATCGAAGGTTGGGGAGACTGGTTGTCCCTCAACTTCAGCACTTTCAAGTCTGAAGATTACCCGTACCCCCAAAATTTCTGGGTAGCCGCGGATCACTAGTTCGCCCTGACCAAACTGACCGGTCGGGTCATTTGATACTGCTCGAAGGTTAAGCTTCTGGTCTTCAAAGGCAATGGTAGTGTTTTCCAGAAAACGTAACCGGGGTGTCGTTGCAATCTGTTGACGGATCATGAGGCTCGCGTCAGCATCATTGATCTCAATCACGGTTGTAGCTTGAGGTGTAGGTGTCAACGTCACAACTTCGGGCAGTGGAATCGCTGAGGTAGGAACAGTGCTGTTGATCGGACTCGTTGGATTTTGCGTCACAGATCCAGCAGCAGCATTGAAAATAGGTGACGGCGTCGTAACAACAAGAGGAGTCATTGGCGTTGGTTCTGTCAGTACGGCTATAGGAGATATCGTCGGTATTGCCGACTCAGTTGAGGAAGGAAGTAACGGTATGCTCGTAGCGGACTCCAAAGGCATACTTGTAACGTTGCATGACTCACACGATGTCTGCCCAAGGAAATAGCCAATGACGCCTCCAAGTGCGAGGCCCAAGATCAAGGTAACGAGAAGAACGAGGCTCTGAGTGACAAATGTTGAAGGGCGTTCAGTCATAGGGGCCTCAATCACTACTGATTTCGACAACTCGTTCGCGCTAGTTGGCGCTGAAAATCACGAGGATTTACGGTCATTTCACGGGTTAATTTAATCCAGATTTGAGGGTATCCAATTTTATCTTCAAGTAATAAAAAGACTTGATTATCTGTACTTCTATTCCAGCCAATGAGAACCGGGTTATCATAGCTTAGATTACCCCTTCTATACTGATCTCCTGGGCATGTATAGATCGGAGTGCCACTGGGCGCATTAACAGTAAAGACGGGGCGCGGGGTCATTGTTGGGGTAAGCGTTGGCATAGGCGTGGCTGTCGGTAGAGGTGTGGCTGTCGCCTGAGGTGTACCTGTTGGCAGGGAAGAAGATCGCGTTGTTGTAGTGATCTGCATCATCTCGAGACGTTCCATTGTTTGAACCTGCGCGATCCCCGCCAATGCGGTTTGTGTTTGGCGTAAGGGTTGAGGAAAAAGACTAATCTGTGGCCACAAGGTTAAGGGGATTAGGATCATCGCTAACCCGATCAGATAGACAAGAACCTGGAATAAGGTGCGGATCTGCATTGCAGCCATCCTCAATAAGACCTACCTGGCATCTCATTGAGACAAGGATTACAGTGAACAGCCTGTCTCAACGAGAAAGATAACAGCAAAAATATCAATGTCAGATCTTGAACCATCAAGCTCAAGACGTAAGACATCATTAGGCTTGACACTAAATAATGTTTTACGTTGATAGATCAGAAATCTACCACGCGTATTCACCGACTGGGCATCAATCTCTTGATCATTAAGCAAGAGACGAAGCGTCAAGCCCTGGACTAGTTGGCCAACATCGTCACGAAACACGTCAATCAAAATAATTGCATCACTCGCACGCGTACTTGTCCAACTGAGCTGCCCCTTGTGGAGATAGGTCTCAGGTCGGGCACACGGTTGCGGTACCGCTACATTTTCGTTTGCCTGGGAGAGATCGAATGACGTCTCAGCGACATGAACCCACCCAATATAGGGAGGAGTCGTTGTTCCAGCCTGTGGCAAGGCCAGAACCCGTATCCATGGACGTTCACGCGCACGATCAAGCATAAGGAGCGGCGTTTGCTGAGGGAGAGGAGTAAGGACAGATAAATCAGGACCATAACGTAACTCTGTTGATACAACGGCAACCCCATTTGGATAATCGACGAGCACAGGGGCCGGGATAGGCGTCGGTTCAGCATCAGGCGCTGAAGTTGCGTTGAATGGCATACCACCGGGGTTTTCCAACGTTGGCGTTGCATCAGGCACTTCTGTGGTAGGAAGCAAAGGTATGGTGGTTGGTGAGACAACAGCAGAAGGGCTTACGCCAAGATCATCACTCAGGCGAGGCAAGGCAGCCTGAAGCCGGTCAGGGTGATTATCATAACACTGCGCAACACTCAGCGCAGCAAGCCCCCGAGCAGGGCCACGCAAACCAGCAAAACTTTGTGTATCCACGGCGCGCACATAACCATTCGCAGCGAGCGACATATACAAGTTATGGTACTCACGTGATGATTGACGCAAGACAAGAATGCTCCCGATAAGAGTCGCCACGACCAAAAAGGCAGCAAGCGTAGCTCGTGATGAAACCAGATGTTTGAGCGTGCGTCGCGCGGGAGTCCAAGGATCACGTAAGCGAAGCAGCATGTAACAGAGACCAAGACAGACGAGCATGTATACGCCAAGCGCAAGCCAGACACCTAGCAACATGCCTGGACTATAGTAATCTTTGAAATTATCACGCCAGTTCCAACAATAGATAGCGAGATCAATTGAATATCCACGAATAGCCCAGTGATTGACCGCAAAGATCTCGAGGAAATTAGTTACCTGACGCCAGGCTTCATTGACCGAAAGCCCAGACATCAGCACCTGAAAAATAATAATTGCCCCAAGCAAGGCTGTCGCAAACTGATTTGATTTCCAAGCCAATGCCGATATCGCGAGACCCAGAGCAAGGGAAGCGAAGCAAGCAAGCATCAAGGTTATCAAGCCCTCGAAGTTAAACAGGGTGGCAGTTTCGGCAACAATAGGTGGCAGATCCTTTGTAAGTGTTTGCAACCACCCAGGATTTGCAGCTGGAAAGACACCCTGGACGGTCAAACCTGGCTTATCTTCAAGCATCTGATAAAGAGGTTGCTTGTGAAACAAGACGAGCACAGCAACAACTTGAAGTGGCACCAAGATGCCTAAAAGCATGAGCGGAAGCCACTTAGAGAAGATATAAGCCCAGATCGAGAGCCCTTTCCTGCGCTCGTGCTGATAAATCCACCATTCACTCGTTATTTCCTGGAAACTTGCCAGCAAACCCAGGATCATCACAATGAAACTTACGTAGAAGACCCCGTTGCGTGCATTGGTAAGATCAATATTGCCCTTATCAACAGGCACAAAAGAATTTGGATGGAGCACAAGCAATAAAAACCCGCCAATCAAACCAAGCATTAACTTTAGGCTTGTAGCAAGGCCATTTGCATATTGAATGCGTATATATCGTTGGAATAAAATGCGCAACTGAGCCCACCAACGTGGTCGTGGGGGTGTGCGTGATGATGGGGGAAGGGTTAAGGCAGGAGCTCGTTTGCTCCATTCTTGCTGTGCTGCCTCTACGATGTCCTGTTGTTTGTCGGTACGACTTGCGAACTCATTAAAGATATAGACCCATCGCTTAAAAACATCAGTCTCATCGGGGATAGTTGGATTGATATCTCTGGCCTGACGCCAGAGGTTGTCCTGAACCAGATTAGGCCAACCAACACCTCCTTTCGCAATGTGCCCATTCTCCAAAAAGATGATCCGATCGCAATAACGGAGGGTGTTAAGTGTGTGGGTAATAACAATGATGGTTTGGCACTGCTCATTGGCCCGTTTGCGCAACAGTTCCATCAATTCATCTTCGGCATTGGGATCGAGATTGCTCGTCGGCTCATCAAGCAACAGAATCGGAGGATTATTGAGTAATTCAGCACAAATATTAACTTTTTTGCGCTGACCACTGCTCAGTGTATCTAGAATCCGCGTACGAGCATCTTCTGGAATCTTAAACTCATCGAGCAACTTCTCGATCTGTTCATACAGGTCACGCTTGCGGAGATCGGGACGCCGCAGCTTACCAACATAAAAGAGCGCTTTGCGGATGCTCAAATTTTTATGTAGGACATCGTCTACCGGTACATAGCCAATCCGGGGCAACCAGTATTCAGTAGCACCTTCGGCGTACAATGACTCTTCAGGATTACCATCGCCCTCCTGCAGCACAACATCACCGCGGAAAGGGCGCTCTCCGCAGATTGCACTAATCAGCGTACTTTTGCCGGCCCCATTTGGTCCAATGATACCGGTAAGTTCACAGGATTTGGCTTTAAATGAGACATCAACCAGAGTTATTTTATTACTGCGACGAACCCACAGATTTTTTACCTGCAGAGTAACTTGATCTGGCATAGATCTACCAAGCATCCATATAATTGGAACTGAGAGGCACCCGTACTCTACGACCGAAGCAGACGAAGCTGAGTACGGGTACGCCCAACATCAATTGCCTCCTACGGCTCGACTCGTGCGCCCACAATGCGGCAATTGAGCGTTTCGCGAAAACGATAGGTACCTTCAGGAGTTCCATCAGGCTGGCCAATGTCGAACGTTCCCTCGCGCCACTTTTCTTGCCACTCAATATCGTAGAGATAGACATTGCCTGGTGGAACATTGACTCTGGTAAGGGCGCAAGCCGCATCTTTTGGTAATTCCCGACTCTCGGTGCTAATGTTATACGCTAAAAAAACCTCCGTACGGACACGATCAGTATCAACGGCGGTTCCTGCTGCTGGGATAACTTCCACACGGTGGGTATACTGCTTGAGTGCCGTCTGATCGCTCGTCATCGGTTCGGTACCGGTAGAATTATCGACGCGAAAGGTCTCAGTCGTGAGTGCGCCTAACACTTCTTTGTCGTTGTCCTTATTAATGACAATGGTCTCATCAACGCTAGGCCCACCACAACCTAAACTCAGCAACAGCAGCAAAAAAGCGCTCATGCGAAACACAGGAGAGTTGAATAACCTTTGGAACATAGCCACCTCCGAGTTGATAGCAGGAACCCTTGCTCCCCTAACTTAGTAACATATTGCCTTCATGAGCGCGTGATAATGGAGGCATCGGCAGCACACCTTTCCTATTCTGGTGCCCAGACTACAAGCAAGCGCCAGACTTGCCACTTGGTTACTAAGGAAGAGAGCTTTGCAATCGAGGGGGATGAGCTAAGGAGCCGACTATGTGGCCTGAGACAGATGATGATCGTGAATTGATCCGTGATCTGGCGCGGACGGTTGTCGGTGAGGTGGCCGCTGAGGAGTTGGCGGGGTTCGAGGTTTTTATCGATGATTATTTTGAGAACCTTGAACGGCCTGAGGGTGAAGGGGCAAGTGATGAGGCGCTAGGTTCGGGGTTGCTTGATCCGGCGTTGATTTCGCAGGTGGTGGCTTATGCAACGGGCGCAGGGTTGATGCTGCTCTTGCAGGCGCTCAGGGATGCGGTGAAGGATGAATTCAAAGAGCTGAGCAAAATGGTTCTCAAGCGGTTATTGAGACGTACGCCACAACCAGGCGAGTCAATCACCGTGCATTCCAAGCAGGATAATGCGCCTCCGAGCGTTGTTTTGAATATCTCAATTGAAAATATGACCGTCGTTACGGAAGTTTCGATGGTGCAACTGGCTGAAACGGTGCAACAGGCGATCCGGCAGTGTGGGGTTCCAGAGGCGCGTGTAGAAGAGATCGCCGGGGCTGTTGTGCGCCAACTTGTCCAGCCTGCCGATGAAAACTGAAGCAACAGATGAACCTGCATTTGAGGCGCTGCGGCAGTTGCCTCCAGAGACTGATGCGCGTTTTCTGATGTTTGTGACCGCAGCAATCTTTCTGACCGTGCATATTGCGCTCATGCTGACAACTGCGCTTGGTCTGCTTGAGCCTGCGCTGCAAGCACAAATCGCCTCGATTCAATTGACCAATGAAACGATTCCTCCAGGCGGGAGTATGCTTGATCTGACGCTGGAGGAGCGGCTCGTTTTTGCGGCTCAGCAACGTGAACTGGCTTTGCAAGCACTCTATGGATTGTGGCCCTCTTTTGTGATGCCTCTTGCCACGCTTTTGCTCTTTTTCTTGGTGACCCGCACGGTGTATGTGACGCATCCCTCGCGCATCCTGCGCAGGTACGCCAAGAACTCGCTTGCACTTGCTGAACTCCCATGGTTAGCGCAAGAGTTTGCCGAGGTTGGGGTTCAGGGCATTCAACGTATTCACCTCGTGCCGCGTCAGAAGGGCAGTGCTATTGCGGAGCGAGTCTTTGGAAGACGATCAGCCCATGAACTGCTGATTTTTGGGAAGGCTTCTTTGATTGAACGCCTGCAGCCAGTCATATTTTTGCAAAAGATGTGGGCGCTCCCTGGCTTCCGTGCCTCAGTCTTGCACGAACTAGCCCATGTGCAAAATGGTGATGTGTATCGAGGCTATCTTAGCCTTGCGGTCTGGCAAGCTTTTGTTGGATTGGTTGTTGTACCTGGCAGCTGCCTGGTGCTTGGCTTTATGATATGGTCCGGGGCCTTTCTCACTTTGGTGCCACTCTTGTTACGCATCGGAGTGCTTGTTGCGGTAGCCTGGGCTATCTGGGCAAGTTTGCTCAGGGTGCGTGAGCACTATGCTGACTGGTGGGCGACTTACCATTTGCCCACTGGATATGCCTATCTTCTGCATGAGCCTGAGCATAAAGCTCCTACGTCGTGGATCAGAGCTTTGATCCACCGCATAAGCAGGATCTGGAGCAATCACCCCTCAGGTTCAGATCGTAGACAGATTATCCACGACCCAAGACCACTCTTTCGCGTCAGTGCAGATTTGGCGCTGCTCGCCGGGGTGGCCTTTGCGCTTGTCGTCGTGGGCATCGCATTGGTATTTTTGTCACTCGGGATGTTTATTTCGGTTGGCAGCAGCGCCCTGACGTATAGTCTGGTGCCGGCTGTAGGTCTGCCCGATGGTGCCGAAGGCTTTGACCCGTATGCCTTGATCGTTTTGCTGGTTGGCGTCTTTCTTCCTGCCGTCTTAATCCTGATCATCGGTACGATCCTACCTGCACGCTTTGTAACGGGTGTTCTTGGTGCGCAAGTGTTGCGTGATGGATTGGCGCATGGGCAATCAACGGCAATTCAAGCATATTTTAAACTAATTTTTTCGGCATCTCTTTTTACTGTGGGTTTCATTGCTGGATTGCTAATTTTACCATTTAGTTTTTTTGCGCCAGTTACGGCACTTAATTTTTTGATTGCTTTTGCCCTTGCGCTCCTCTTTTGTGGAGCCATTTGGTTTTGGATGATGTATGTGCGCCTGTTAGGGACACGCTGGTTAACAGGATCAGTGAGTGAGATATGCGCAGGCTATCGTACCGTTCAGCGGATCGCGACACCTGCTCTGGCGCTGCTCTTCTGGATCTTTCTTCCACCGATGATCGGGGTCATTTATACTGAGCAGGTCGTGGCCCAGTTACCGCTTGAGGCCAATCGTGATGATTTTGTACGCTATTATCTTGGGGGGACTGCGCTTTTTCCAACCTTCTTCTTTTTCTTGCTCTTCTGTGGTTATGTTCTGCTCTCCCTGTTTATCTTACCAAAAAGGAAGCACGTTCACCGATCTGAGGCAGCGTCGCCACCAGCAGATAGGGCCAGGCTAGAGCCTGTTGCGAAACCTGAGCCATTAGATACGCAAACTCCGCTCGTGATCAGCGGTGAAGAGCGATCAAGCGATCAGTTTAGAGATCGCAATCCAGGCAATACATCAATGCTCATCATCGCTATTGCGCTGGGATTATTTGCACTGGCCTGTCTTCTTTTCACCCCGCTTACCTTAATGATGGGCCTGCTATCAAGCCCACCAGTTGGCGAGTCCTTGCTCGTGCAGCGTCTCTGGCGGCCCGTAACCTTGTTGATCCCGTTGATGTGCTGTCTTGGAAGTCTCTTCTTTGGATCAGTCGCCGTGATTATTGGTCGGTACAAGCGGTAGCTTGTAGCGACTTTTTTGCCAAAGTCAGCCTGGTAAGGGAATGCTTATGGAGCAACGTCGTTTGTGGCCAACCATTGCAGGTATTGTGGGCTTGTTGTTTGGGGTGATGGTCTGTGCCTGTGGGATGCTGCAAAGCATTGCGGTGCTGCTTGATCCATCACCCCTTGTCCTCAATGGCGTTGAGTTGCCTTCTGAGGCAGCTTTGTCGGTGGCCTTGCTGGGTCTGGGATGTTATGCCGTGCCGTCGTTTTTGATTTGTGGGACAGGAATAAGCGTCTGGTGGATTTATGGCCGCTATGATGCGACCCAACGACGGTTATTGCGCTTATCCGTTGCCATGCTTTTGATGCTTGGATGCATTACCTTTATCTGGATTCTGCTTTCGGTGGGCTCGCTTCAAGTGCTGGGGCCATACGTTGGCACGATCTTCGGCCAATCAACGCCTCAGAGTCTTGAGATTGTCGTCGTTGCGCTTATGTGTAGCAGTGTCGCTATGCTCTTTCTGGCTGCGGCTGCCGCTATCTGGTGGTTTTTTCTTCGTGCCAAGCGCGCATAAGCGTAGCCTCCAGCTGGTACGCTAGCGATAGGAGTCCCTTTGCCCTATGTCGCTCTCTCCTCGGCCTGATCTTTTTGGGTTGCTGTGCGATCTGTTGTTGCGCCCGCTCAGTCTGGTGAGGGCGATGAGCGAGGGTCGGGTGCGCTTGCGCTGGGTGTGGCTGGTGGGCGGGTATGTTGTTGGGGCTGCCGTTGGACTGTTGGCCCTGCTCGGGGTCTGGATGCCCGTTGGCTGGCGTGCCTTCGTGGGTGGGATCGGTCTGGCTCTGGTAATGGCGTGGATCGGCGCGGCTCCGTTTTTCTTTGGGCCAGGAGTAAACCTGTCGCTGCGTGTCTTGGTGACATTTAGTTTTGTCCGTTCCACGGTTGCGCTGGCCCCGATAATGCTGGTGGGTTTTACCTTGCTGTTTAGCCCAGCGCTCGTTTTTTTGCTGCAGGACTGGCGCGTGATCATTGGCTTTTTGCTGTCGCTTGGTGTCTGGGGCGGCGGTATCGCGACGGTGATGCTGGTGCTGTCAGAGCGACGCGATGAGTCGCGGTTGTTGCGGTGGGTCGCCATTGCGGGGGCCTGGTTGATTGCCGGGTTGCTCTGGGTCTTCCGGCCTGTAGATCCATTGAATAGTATCCTTTGGATGTCGGCACTCGTTGGACTTGGGTTGGGGCTGTTGCGGCCCTTGAGCTATCTGTGGCAGGCGTCATTGAGCGTGGCGTTGCTGTTGCTGGCATGGTTCGGGGTTCCGGCGCGACGCCTGTTGCCCTGGCATCCGGTTTTTGTTGATGAGTTGGCGCTGATGCCGTTGCCTGGACTGGGGTGGTTGTTGCGGCGGGCTTGCCGTGACGAGATGGCCTGGGCTGGCCCCTGGTTGCTTCGGGTGGCCCGGCATCCAGCTCAGAAGCAGGTTGCCCAACGGGCCCTCGATGGTCTGATCCGCGAGGGCAATGGTCACGTTGGCTTGTTCTGGCTCAGCACTGATCCCCAGGGCATCGCCTGGTTGCAAGAACTCAGCCAGGCGGTGCCGTCGTGCCATCGGCTGATTGCACTCTATGCGCACCTGGCTGCAGTGACGGATCTTGCGGCATGGCCTGCAGTGATCCAAGCCCATCAGGAGGTGCTGACCACGCTGCCCCCTTTGCCTGGTGGAGTTGCAGTGAAAGCGCTGTTGGAGGCGGGAGCCAGTACGTTGGCGGCTGAGCGCTGGGCAACTGCGATGGCCGCACTTACTCGAGCGACGCCACCGGAGGGCGTCATGGCTGATCCACTCTGGGAGGCGCTGACGACCGTACGTGCCTGGTCGGATCAGCGGTTGCCTATGTTGCTCAAGGATCGCGCCGAGGCGCTGGCGGCACTCTGGGAGACGCTGGATCAGCTTGATGGGTGGCCGGCCACG
Source organism: Candidatus Chloroploca mongolica (assembly GCF_004762035.2). GTDB lineage: Bacteria > Chloroflexota > Chloroflexia > Chloroflexales > Chloroflexaceae > Chloroploca > Chloroploca mongolica. The sequence goes on from NZ_SIJK02000002.1 coordinate 127,843, forward strand.
CTGCTTGAAGCAATGGCTGAGCATTTGCTCTATCTGTTGACGATTGAGCATCGCCGTGGGGTCTGGGTGGCTTGATTCTGTGCAAGCAATGAGTGAGTGAGGTATGGCAAAGCCAAAAGAGAGCGATGTGCTCCAGATCTGTATTCGACCTTCCAGCAATGCTGAGCGGTATCAGGTCGATGTTGTTGTGCCAGGCGTACCGTCGCTGGGCGGGTCGTTTGGACGTCCCAAGCAGTTGATCGATCCCAGTGAGGTGCATCTGTTGCGTAAGGCGTATGAGCAGCAGATCCAGACGAACCACCTGATTGAAACCGTACGGATGGCGACCCCGGAGGTCACGGCGGTGCAGGATCTGTTGCTGCTGGGGCGACGGGTGAGTCGGGTTTTGCCCGAAGGTGTGCGTCAGGATATGCTCAATGCATGGCAGCACGCCCAGAGGCGTGGCCGCCAGTTGCGCATCTTGTTTGAGACAACGCCGGAAACGAGCGCCTTGCTGGCCGTGCCGTGGGAGTTGATGGTCTTGCCAATGGCTGGTCACGGCAGCGACGATTTTCTCTTGCGCGATGCACGAGTCAATCTGGTACGGCAGATGCGCGGGTCAGGGCAGCAGAAGATGCCAGCGTTGCAGTTGCCACTGGGGGTACAAGCTTTTGTGGCGACACCAGAAGAGGGCCAAGCGCTTGAGAGCGCCTCAACCAAGCGTTCACTCGAGCAGGTTCTCGCAGGCGAACGCTCTGAACATTGGTGGTATGGCGGCCCCGATACACTTGGCGTGCTCCAAGAACGTCTGCGGGCCAGAGCACCGCAAATGCTCCATCTGCTCTGTCATGGCGAAGAGAGTGTCACGCAGCGGGGCCGCCGCCATGATCTGATTTTCACGCATCAAGATGGCTTTATTCAGCGCGTCAGTGCCTTTGAACTCGCACCGGTGCTCTCGCTCGTACCCGATCTGCAGGTTGTGGTGCTCCAGGCCTGTCATTCAGGTACGGTCGCCAGTGCGACACGGCCAGGGTCAGAGGATGAACGTGGGGAAGGCGAGCGGCGCACCTTTGAGAGCATTGCGCTGGCCTTGATCAGGCAGGGCATTCCTGCGGTAGTGGCTATGCAGGGCGAGATCACGCAAGAAGCGGCTGACACCTTTGTCCGGGTGCTCTATCAAGAGCTTGGGCAAGGCAAAGGCCTGGATGAGGCAATCGCGGCGAGCCGCATTGCGATGCATACGGTTCCTGGCGCAATTGACTGGAGTCTGCCGGTCGTCTATCAAGGCAGCGGGCCACTGGAAGTCACAACCTGGCATACGCGCCTAGCCGATCGCGTGGAAGCAGGGATGCGTGAGCCGGTAGCGGTTCGCACTATGCGCGGGATGTTCATCGCCTGGGGCTTACTGCTCTTGAGTGTGGGGCTGATCCGGCTCTTGCTCAACCCGGCCAGTATACGCATTGATCGCGACGCCTTGCAAGCGCCCCTAGCCGCATGGTTCGGGGTTGGCCTGCTCGGGCCGGGGATCATCGCCTTAGCTCAACGAAGCCTACGCAAACGCACCGATCTTGCGCCGGGCATGCGTCGAGCTACTTTGTACGCGCAATGGATCGGTGCATACCTTGGCTATGGTCTCGGCGGCTTGCTGGGCCTCTACTTCTGGGCCTCACTCTGGAGTCTCGGTATTTTGGCGCTTTTACCAACCGCCCTGGCACACGGACTCTTCATTGCGGTCATCCTGGTCGCCCTGGGCTTCAGCTATATCTCCTCGCGTGCGCAATGGCGTTCGGCACTGGTCATTGCAACGGTTGATCCAACGCTCTACAGCCTAGCGACCATCGCGTTGATCGCCTTTGCCGCCCTGGTGATCCTCAGCGTCCCGATTATCCTGGTCTTTTTCTTGTCAGCGAGCGGGATCCCCTGGATCTTTTTGCCGGAACCAGCAGCGATGCTGCTCGCCGCTGGATTGATCGGTATGACGCTGGCGGTCAGTGGGTAGGAGGCACCTTACCCCCGATCCAGCCCCGGTGATGCAACCAGGACTAAAGTACTATCTTTATGATGCGTGGATCGTTCACGCTTTCGTTACTAAGAAGGTATAGAGGTCTGAATATTGGATAGCAACCCTAACGGGTTGGTAAAAGCGGTTGTATGCTTGCTCGCGGCGTAGCCGCGAGCAAGCATACAGCACCTTCACACATGATTATAAAATATCTATTCAACCAAAAAGTTCAAGTTATCTGGCTTATTTTATTATTTTCATTAACATTAAGTCAGTCTAGTTATTACTCTCGCAGCGATTATTCATTGTTTATTGACGAAGAATTCCTTGAAACTGGTGATATCATCTTCAGGACAGGAGGTAGTGTACTCAGCCATGCTGTATTGCTGAATGATCCAACCTCAGAGTTCTCGCATGTAGGGATTGTTTATAAATCGAACACCAGATCTTTCGTGATTCATATTGCCCCAAGCGAAGGGGCAGCCGTACTAACATCAACGAGTTTTGCCCAAATAGAACCTCTTGAATCATTTTTAAGCCTGGATAAAGCCTCGCTAGCGGCAGTTTTTCGCTTACATAGCGCTGATAAGAATATCGCCAAGCATGCAACTGACATTGCTCGCTCATATGTCGATGAACAGAGAACGTTTGATTTCGATCTTGATTTAGCAACAGAGGAGCAACTGTACTGCACCGAGTTAGTTTGGCGTGCCTACAACGAGGCAGGGATTGATCTTGTTGATAAGCAATTTGATAATCTATCTATTTTATTTTCAGAACAAAATAAATATTATATTTTACCATCGAGATTAGCAAAGAGTAAGCATGTGTATCAAGTGCTTATGGTTAGCTCCCCATAGATAGGAGGAAGACAATGGTTCATCGCAGTTTGGGTCTCCTTGGCCTCATGTTGATGGTCGCACTTGTTAGTGGATGTGGTCTCTTTGCCGCCGGGCCAGGCCGTACGGTCGAGAAGTTTCTCTATGCACTTGAGGCCGGCAAGATCGAAGAAGCAAAAAGCTACTGCTCATCTGAGTTGTTGGATGATTACGGGCGTAAATTAACCCAGCAGTTTGCTACAGTTCCGGCCAACATCCAGGCACGGGGAGGTATCAAAGCAACTGAGGTTGTCGAAGAGCAGATTGTAGGTGATCTTGCCCAAGTCGTGGTTAGAGTGCGCTTTGGCGATGGCGGTGAAGAGGTCTTAGCGCAAAGTATGATCAAAGAAAATGGGGCTTGGAAGCTTGCCGCAGGGAAGTAACTATGTATGGTCAAAACCAATGACAGGTCATATCCAGTGGAACCCAGGTGTACTGGTTGGCAATGAGCGCTACCGGATCGAAGCCGAGCTTGGCAGCGGGGGAGCGGGCATGGTCTTCCGTGCCACGCAATTGGAGCTTGATGATCAAGTGGCGCTGAAAGTAGCAACCGCTGTCGATCCGGCAGCGCTTGAGGCGTTGCGGGAAGAGGCCCGGTTGCTACGCCGTCTGCGCCATCCTCATTTGCCGTTGGTCAGCGATTTCTTCGTTGAAGGCGGCTGTCCTTGCCTGGTCATGGAGTACATCGAGGGGCAGGATCTCCATACCTTTCAATCTGACCATGGAGGGATCATCAGCGAGGCTGAAGCACTTACGGTGATGGAGGATGTCGCTGAGGCCTTGGCGTATTTACATGCACAATCCCCTCCCATCATTCATCGTGATATCAAACCAGCAAATATTCGTGTGCGGCCCGATGGCACCGCCGTCCTGGTTGATTTTGGGATTGCGAAGATCGGTGGGGCTGGGACACAGACCCATATGATGGGACGAGGTATCGGGACTCCTCCATATGCGCCGCCTGAGCAGTATGCCTCGGGGTTGACTGATACGTATACTGACGTTTATGCGTTTGGAGCAACGCTGTATGTGCTGCTGACGGGGGAATTACCGGTCGAGTCAGTTTTGCGCCTGAGTGGTCAAACGCTTGTGCCACCCCGTCAGATCAATCCGGCGTTGAGTGCCTCTACTGAACAGGTTATCCTTAAAGCAATGGCTGTTGTAAGCGGGGTGCGCTTTGGTTCAGGCCGTGAACTGCTCGAAGCCTTGCGCTCTGATCAGCCGCTACAACCATCAGTACCCCCGACCACGAAGCTTCGTGATCCTCAAATATGCCCCATTTGCGGGGCGCAGCAGCAGACAGTCAACCCTCTCTTCTGCATTCAGTGCGGTGTGCCTCTGGCGCTCCGCTTCCCGCAAACAAACCGTATCCTCGCCGATCCCACCAATCTCATTGCCTACGCTGATGCTGAGTGGGACGCTGCCACCGGGCACTTGCTCTCACAACGTCTGCGACGCTGGTTAGAAACCCTGGAGGAGTATGATTGGCTGGAGCGGCTTCAGCAGGCTGTGGAACGCTATCCACAAGATCACGACGCAGCCCTGGAACTACTTCTGCGCCCAACGCCACTAGAAGATCTGCGAACCGATCAACCACAGATCAATTTTGGACGTCAGATGCCTGGGAGTCGTCCAACGGCCGGGTTACAGGTACGGATAGCAACCCCCAGTTATCTTCACGGCGAAGTTCAATCAGAGGGTGATTGGTTCACAGTGACACCGACCAAACTCAGAGTCTATCCTGGGCACGCGATTCCGCCGATCCTCATCGCCGTCAAACCAGAGGCACTGGAGGCTTACGAGGCTGAACGCAGTCTCACTGGTGGGCTAACATTGACAACCAACCGAGGGAAGATCGAACTCCCAGTCACGATGATTGTGTATAACCCACCACGTCCGCAAGCGCCAACGCTAGTGAACTGTGGTCGCGTTGAATCCCGTCAGCGGAGCGAGCAGCGAGTTGTTTTGCGCAATATTGGTGGTGGCGTCTATGGCGGACAAGTGAGCGCGCGTCAGGCGTGGCTTCTCGTCGAGTCACAGCAGGCACGCTTTGCCCTTCACCGTGGCGAGCAACATACGGTCAACTTTAGCGTTGAAACGCATATGCTTACGCCAACCGGCGTCCACGAAGGTCATTTGCTCTGGGAGTCAGAAGAAGGGGATCTGCTTACGCGCGTCCAGATCGAAGTCGTACCACCGCTTGAAGTTCATCCCGGTGAACCTGCAACAGCCATCATCCGCCCCGAAGATTTGATCGTGCTCTGCGATTGTGTACGCGGATCGCCTCCGCATGCCTGGGAACGGGGTATCAGTCTGTTGCAATCAGGCAAACTGGCGCACGCACTCCGCTTCTTTCATCGGGAAGAATTGGCACGCGAAGCAGAGATGCTTTTGCAGCAGAACGATCACGCGATCGCGCTTGAACAGATGCTGCGGAAGCTGGGCGCAAAGCCGGCCCGTCACTTTAAAGACAACCAGGGTAAAGTCATCGGCCAGATTACTGGCCCGTTGAGTCGCAAACCACCCGTGATCGAATATATCATTCGCAATACGAGCAAACGTGGCTATCTCTACGGATCGCTTCGACCACTGGTTGAGTGGCTCAGCATTCCTGATCCTGGCTTCGGTTGTCTCCCTGATCACGAAGCCATTGTCACGTGTCTGCCTGACTATAACCGACGTACCCGTGCGCCCCTCTTTGGGACTATGGATCTCTTCGAGGTTGTGCTTGAGTAGTCTGTCACGTACGTTCATGATACGTTTCGCGGCACCACTGCTCTTCTGATCCAGGATCAGAATTTCGTTCAAACGCAGGAGTGGAGAGCATTATGCATGAACATCAGAGCCGCGAGGCTCTTGCCAAGTTGAGCGCCGGCATGCTGTCGCTCCATATCTGGGTGGTGATTAGCTACAGCTGGTATCTGGTTCTCCAGACAGGCTTTTTTGGGGCAGGGCTTCTGGGGATGCTGGTAGCAGGTGGAGCGCTGATCTTTTTGCTAAGCCTGGGAACACTCTTTGTCAGACAAGTGCTCCAGGAGTTGCTTCGGAGTGCTCTGGCCCGTCAGTGGGTCAGCGGAGCAGGGTGTATGACAGGAATCGGAACCTTCATTGCGATGGGGATTGTCGTAGCCTGGGCACTAACCCGTGATCCTATGCTGGCCTGGTGGATCTTCGTCTTTGCGCCGCTAGGTGGCCTGATCATTGGACTGTTGGTGACATTTCTCCTGCCATTGCTGCGTCGGTTCCGCTAGCGTCGCAGGATATATGAGCCCTATCGTCGGCAGGCGTACCTTAATCAGGGAGAAGGTAACGATGAACTTCTTTCGGTCAAAAGCACTACCGTCAGACACCCCAACGCTACGCAACCGTGAACCCGGCCATGGGGTTTTGCCCGAAGAGATTTTTGAGGTCTGGGGTGATATGATCGACCTGAGCGATTGCGATGCACCAACTCGTTCACGGCTCGCCGGGCAGTCGACAACGTATATGTATACTTTGCTCCGTACACTGCTTGATGAAGAGGGTGAGTTGTATGCCGGGTTCAAGCTTGAGCGCTGCAGTGATAGCAAAGAGCAAGTCTATCTGCTGGTGAAGGGCGAAGGGTTGCAAGGCGAGATTGGGGTACATCAACTGGGAGGCTGTTTGAATCTCTTTGGCATCCTGCGTCTGCCCCAAAAGTGGGGAACCGACCCCAACCCGCTGGTGCGTTTATCACGTTTGAATGCGATCCAACGTCGCGATGTGACTATTTTTCAGTCGCTGTTGAAGTATGTGCTCGATCAGACTGCGGAGGCTCTTGATGAACAACGCATTCGTTGAAATGCCTGTACTGCACTTGATAACCGCTCCTTCCTATCTGCTTACAGGACAAAAGCAAGATGCCTGTCATTGTTTTTTTGCCGCCACGATTACGAGCATCCCAGAGCTTGCGTCGTACCCGGAATTTGAGCATGTCGACTTGCTCGATCAGCTCCGCCGTGTGCTCGACACACAGCGCTTGCTATTGATTGGACTGGCCCAGCAACAGCCACACCAGGGACGGGCACGGGCACTTGATTTGCGCTACATCTTTCAACCAGAAGAGCCTTCGCGTCGTTTGACCATTGCACTGCTGGGCAAGAGTGTTGCGGCAAGCACTGAGGAGGCGCACAAAGAGGCCGAGGCGCTCTGGTTAGAATTGAATGCGCTCTTTCCCCGTCACCTCTATCGAAGCGGCTTGCAGCCAGTGATGACCGAGGACGAGTTAGCAAGGATCATGCGCCCGATCAGCGAGGGGCAATGTGTGATTACCCTGCATAAGCGGGTCGAACAAACCCGCCTGCTTCGTCTGCCCGGTGCGCATCCTGTCGCCTACCCCTTGCGCTGGGGCCTCAGTACGTTGCGTGAACTCTGCAAGACCATGCTCCAGGCCAATGCACCATGTATGCTCAGCAGCGCACTCGCGCCGACCTCACTCACATCTGATGAGCGACAGGCACTCAATACGATTGCCGGGCGGCTACGACGGATGGGCGAGGGTCGCGAGCGCTCACGGCGCATGGGCGAAGCTTCAAGCCTGACGGGCGGTGAACGCCAGGTACAACTCCAGAGTCGTGTCGGTCAAGAACGTGAACTCTTTTTGCCCGATCCGCAGGCACAGATCAATGCTGAGATTTACGAACAATCGCTCCGTCAACTTGAGCACGCGCTGCTCTGGCGTTGTTATGTGGTTGGGCGTGGAGCTATGCCCCACAGCGTTGCCGGGGCCTTCGTGGCCGAAGTGGTGGGTGCAAGTCAGCCAACACCCTCAAGCAATGAGCCAGCCCCAACCGCCTATCTTCCTGAGACATTGCCCTTGGAGCGCGAGGAGCGCAGACAAGCCCTGAGCAATCTCGATCATCTCGAATTTGCCCCGCACGCACATCAGTGGTCAGTTGCAGAGGGTGGCGATCTGGCACAGGCTTATAATCAACTGACGCGCCTCCCTTGCTTGATTGATGTGCAAGAGGCGAGTTGTGTCTTCAAGTTGCCTTGTCTGCCAAGTCGGGACGAGATTGGCGTGCGGTTGCACTCAGGGGCTTTTGTCAGCCAGAGGCCGTTTGAGCATGAGGTAGGGGCACTGAAGCTGGGCCGAGGCGACGATCAGGCACTGTGGGCGGTGGCCCTCAACGACCTTACTCGTCATACCCTGATTGCCGGCACAACCGGGAGTGGCAAAACGACGACCTGTTTGAATCTGCTTGAAGGGTTGCTCCGCAATCAACCAGCCATTCCTTTTCTGGTACTCGAACCAGTCAATGCCGAACACAATGACTACCGAGCATTGCTTGATTTGCAACATGGGCCACAGGTAAATCTCTTTACCCTTGGTGATGAAGAGACAGCTCCCTTTCGGCTCAATCCATTTGCATTGGCGAAAGGGATCAGTGCTGGTGAACATATTGCGGCCCTGATGACTTGCTTCAAGGCCGCGTTACCTATGTGGGAACCATTGCCGCGCATTTTTCTCAAGGCTTTGCGACGAACCTACTACCGAGCAGGGTGGGGGCCGAGTCGCAAAGCAAGAGGCACTGGCAATCCATCCTTCCCGACCATTTATGACTTCTACACCGAGCTATGCATGGTCGTTGACAATGAGATTGAGCATGCTGGTGAAGTACGTGACAACATCCGTGGCGCAACCAAGCTCCGCATTGAAGCCTTGATTGAGAGCGGGTGTGGGCGTATTCTCACTAGTCGTGAGTCACTGCCGGCAGATGTATGGCTTGAACAGCCTACCATCCTGGAGTTACGGCATATTGGTGATGATGAAGATCGATCGCTGATGTCGGCCTTTGTGCTACTGGCACTCCGCGAACACTGCGAGGCGACCCGCAAACGACAAGGGGGGCTCCAGCATATCACGCTCATCGAAGAAGCCCATCGCCTGCTGGGGCAGGCTCCCGAAGGGGCCAGTCCAGAGGTAAGCAACATTAAAGGTCAAGCAGCAGCGGCCTTTGCGCAGATGCTCGCTGAGACACGCAAATATGGCGAGGGGCTGATTATCGCGGAACAGCTACCTACCAAGCTCGTACCGGATGTACTGGGCAACACCGGGCTGAAGATCATGCATCGTCTTACGGCGAAAGAAGATCGTGAAGTGATGGGCCGCTCGATGCGTTTCACGCCTTTCCAAGAAGACCATGTGGCCGCATTGAGTCTCGGTCAAGCGGCACTCTTTGCCAGTGCGATGGAAGCACCGGTGCTGATCACTATTGAAGGCACACGCTGGGACAAACTGCGTGAGCATGCTCCGACCGATCAAGCAGTGCGCGAACGGATGCAAGCGCTCTATGCAGCGCAACCCACAATACGGCTCCCCTTCGCTGGCTGTGCCCAATGCCCGCTGCCGTGCCAGGTACGTGATCACGGCGAGGCCCTGGCTGCGGATCGGTCACGGGGCTACGAGGCAATGGTCTATGCCGTGGCCGAACAATTTGCTGAAGAAGGCACGCTTCACGCCTTCTTCACCCAACTCGCTCACCAGAGTAGGCAGTTCGCGGCGCATCAAACGGGAGCGCATAGTTCGCTTGAACAAACTGCGATTGCCTACTGCACCTTCCTCCACTTCAAAGTACGCAGTAGCATGCTCCGTCATCGCAGCGATACGGTATGGGAAGAGAACTTTCGGCAGGCGCAGCGCACACTGGGCCAGGTATGAAGAGCGATTCGTTGCCCCACGTTGTTGCCTATGCCTAACCGATAAAAGCGTGGAAAGAAGCAAGGACACTGCCATGCCTCCTGAGCAATCGAGTGTAACCGATACCATAAAAGCGCCTGGAGAAACGAAACGCACACACCACGGAATAACGCGTATTGATGGCTTGCTGGCACAGCCGAGCAAAGGAGGAGCCGAGCAATCCCAGACGAACGAGCAAAGCAACTTGACTGGTGATCCAGGCAAAGCTGAACGAGGGATGACTCGGATTGATAGTGTACTTGCTGACAACGGCCAGGCTGGTGACAAACAACTCAAGTCGATGGAACAGGCACAGGCAACGAGCGATACGAGCCAAGCCCAGAAAGGGATCGCCCGGATTGATCAGCAACTCGGACAAGAGGCAACGCAAGCCGAAACTGAACTACGTCTTGTCAACGAAGCAAGCTTTCCGGCCAATGACTTCAGGACACAGCAAGAATTTAAGCAGATTGATCAACAACTTCAGGGCAAGGAGCAGCCCAATGAGGGATGGCGACAAAAAGAGGTTACGCATATACCACCAACGGACGAAGTCACGTTTAACGAGCTACAACCTGATACCATCTATGAAAAGAACGACTATCGCTTCGAAACAGATGGACGTGGGCGAACCGTTTTGATCGGCGGTTATCTACAAAACGAAAAGGGTGACCGAAACCTCAAGTTGCAAGGTGAAGCCGGCAAGCATGGAGAACAAAATGATGAAGGTGGGCATCTGATTGCGACCCGTTTCAATGGCCCAACTGATAGTTTTAACCTCGTGCCTCAAAATAGGAACCTGAATCGGAGCGCATGGAAGAAGATGGAAAACGACTGGCATAACACCCTTGATAATGGGGGCACAGTCGAAGTTGCAATCAGCCCGGTCTATATGGATAATAGCGTTCGCCCCTTTGGGTTTGATGTGCTCTACTGCATCAAAGATCACACGGGTGAGCACTATGAAACCAAAACGTTTTATAACGAGAGCAGCAAAAAGGAGTAAGCTATGTCAAGCACCGTCGAAGAGTTAACCCAGCAAATCGGCTCTGCCATCACCAGTGCCCTTCCTGAAGCCTGGCATGAAGCCTATGTGGAAGTCGTCTTTGAAGAGGATGTCATCACATCACGCGGTAGGTATCGTTCTGCCCCAGATGGAGTTGAGCATAGTTTTCCCCTTCCGGGATCGATCAATCGGCTTTTTCAGCAACTACGGGTCCTGACCAGTCAAGCTGAGCAGGATATGTGGATGAAAGCGCGCTTTACGATCCAGTCAAATCAACACTTCACCATTGAATTGGGATATGCTTCGTAGGTACACTCTAACTGCTCCAGGAAGAGCTGCGGCCCGGCGAGGCAACGGGTTGCCCGTAAAAGGAAAGACAGATGCAACACGTATATAAATGGATCCTCATGAGCTTGGGCGCATTTGTCCTAAGTACGAGCCTGATTGCCTGTCAGGGACAGGGGTCTGCAAGTAGCGGGCCAAATGTGGTGATTATGAACGCGCAAGGCACACCGGTGGGCGGAACAGCAAGTAGCGTAGTTGCAACACCTGCGGCGACAGCTACACCCGTCCCCCAACCCAATCTCTTGGAAAATGGTGATTTTGCCAGCGACTGGACTGACGGCTGGGAGCGCGATAATGGTCCGGTGATTAACGGGCAGAGTGTCGTTGAGGTCATCCCTTCATCACGCGGGAGTTCCGGCAATGCGGTACGCTTGATTCACGATGGCGAGGGTTTTTTGAGTGTCTACCAGGTTATTGAGCTAACCTCGCCTGATGTAGTGATCAGTGCTGAGGTCAACCCAACAGCAGAGACGCCATGTGGGGGCTTTCTCAAAGCTTGTACTGGTATGGCGGGCCTCCTGATCTATCTGCTCCATGGCAACGAAGGCACACCAAACGAGCGGTCAATCGGCTCACTGGCTTACCTGTATCCAGGCACAAACGACCGTCTACGACAAACGTCTGATGCCACCGCACGCTATCTGTTTGTGGCGCAGGGCTGGCAGACGGTACGGTTCAACTTGCGTCAAGAGATTGTCAACAGCCTGCCGGGAGTAGACCTCAGCACCGTCAAAGGCATTATGGTGGGTGTTATTGTCGGATCGGTGGGTGAATGTGATCCAGGTCAGTGTTATGCTGAAGTTCAGGCAACGAATCTGAAGATCGAACCATTCAAATAGGCCTCGACTTGCAAGTATCTAGCCTCTCACCTCTTCACACATCATTTGCACCTGACTAGCTTCAGGCAGGGCAGGCAGGGTAAAATGGGCGAGGCCTCGTTCGTCGGTTGTGGCCGAGAGCGTCTCGTCGCCGATGACGAGACGTATCTGCCAGCGCGTAGCGCCAGTCGTATCGCGCACGAGTACCCGTATCCACGGGCCGTCGTGGTCGTGCCCCGTGCTCAACGAGAGCATCGGTGCACCAGTGACTTCGGTGAGCGTACCGGCAAAGAGGGCTTGTTGCGATCCACTTAAGGTTGCCAGAGCAGGAGCTAGCCGTGGCATATTGATCGTCAGGCGAAAACGACGAACCATGCCCTGAAGCACCTGCAAAAGCACATGTTCACCTTTCGGCGTTGGTGGCGAAAAAAAACTTGGGGGCGTCCGATCGATAACAGGGAGGGTCTCTGCGGGATCAAGGAGCAGGTCCATGTCTTCTGAGAGTTGTTCATAGAGCCTGAGACTTGCCTCATTGTGATCGAGATGGCGCAAGAGAGCTGCATAGGCAGGATTGTTGTCGACATCTTCACCGGAGCGTTCCGCAAGAATAAACTCAGGCAAGAGTGCAGCGGCCTCTTCAGGCGTCAGTTCGTCATTGGTATGCAGCGCCCTGGCCAGCCGCGCTGCAGCCTGGTCGGGTGAGTGAGGGTTAGACATGGGCATCAACCTTTGCTGATCCGGAAGAACCGGACAAGGGGGTGTCAACGTAGGAGGCGAAGCGCGCCATCGTGGCTGGATGTTCGCGCAGCCGATGTAAAGCCCTGGCTTTGGCGACCCTGGTACGATGCAGAGGCAACCCGAGCTCTTTGGCAACATCACGTGGAGGATCACCCTGAAGAAGGCAACGGACAAGGGTGATCCGCTCGAGAGGATTTGTAATCACTGCGAAGAGTAGATCCGCTAGTTCCTGGGTTATTACGTTGGTTTCAACAATGTCGGCGAGATTCAACATATCAACCGCCTCGTAGGCCTGTGTCCCATCTTCGTTGGTAAGCGACACTTCCTGTGCTTTGGGCCGAAGATCGCGCTGGACGGTACGAAAGACCTGGATGGCCCAGGCGAGAAAGCTTTGCGGCATCCGCACACTTGCGAGTTTCTCGATGACACGGGTTACCGCCTCTTGGGCTAGTTCATATGCCGTTGCTTGCGGTGTTCCACCACGCAAGGCCAGACGCACAAAACAGAGCCATACTTCCTGGGCGGCTCGTTCTTCACGGGCCTGGATGCCATTGTAGAGGTGAACGCTATAGACTCGATGGCAAGCCACACGCAAGCGCTTCTCGGGCGCATCTTCCGCCTTGAGATTTTGATACTCTGCGAAGACACGATCAAGAAACGGATCTTCACCTTCAGGCGCAATCAACTCCCACTGATTACGTGCGGCGAGTTGCTGCCATACCATTTGGGCACGTTCACGGTCTGGAGCATCCACGTTGCTACCTCTCCGCAAAAAGTCTTGCTTTGCGGCAATGGTAGCACAGCCGGTAATAACACGTCAACCTTTTGGGGGTTTGATGGTTTTTAAGCAGTACATCAGGGAGTGCCGATTTCACTCGGCATCCGGCTTAGCCGACTGAAGTCGGCACTCCGGTTCGCCCGATGAAATATTTCATAACCGTAGACAGGATTCTGAAGGGATCGGGTCAGCAGGTGGTACCACGTCCTGCTGCCACGATACAATGCCAGATGCGTTATCCATTACCAGTCATGCCGTTACCTGGATCGGCTACTTGTACGGGTTGCGGCTGTGTCGTGACCTGTGGCAGCTGGATCGAACCAAGAGCCAGAGCCAGGCCAAACAGTACCGTAACGCCGAGGCGCTTCAGAGCCTGTTGCATCCATCCTCACCTCCTTCTTGTGCAAACTCGTCGTGTTGAGCGACGGCACAGAAAGAGAGCAAGGAAAAAGAAAAACGTATCAGGCACATTGAAGGCCTGATACGTTTTTGGCAAAAGATCGTTGGCCGAAAAAGAAGCGCCCCTCCCACTAGGCAAATGCCCCTGGCAGGAACCACCGGAATGTGGCATCATAGCGTGAGAGGTTACCTTTGCGCTCTGTTTGCCTGATTGGGAGGATCTGCCTATGACCCTGGTGAATTTGTCGACCGTTGATCCAGCTACGTTTGCGGACGAGCTTACTTTTTTGATGGATTGTCTGCGTGAGGCGTTGCTTGACTCTGGTGAGCCGGATCTGGCTAGGGTGTTGCCTTGGATTACACCTCCACAGGCTGATCCTCCTCGCGCCGATTTGCCGCCCGAACGGTTGGTGCAAGCGCTTTCGATCGCGTTTCAGTTGTTGAGTATGGTTGAGCAACGCGCTGCCGTGCAGTATCGCCGTACTACCGAGACCCGCGCTGGTCTGGCGGCTGTGCCTGCGCTCTGGGGGGAGGCGTTTGCTCAGTTACAGGCCCACGGCTTCGATGAGGCAACACTGGCCGCTGCGCTGCCAACGATACGCGTTGAAATCGTGCTGACGGCGCATCCGACCGAGGCCAAGCGCGCTACTGTCCTTGAACATCATCGTGCCCTCTATCTGCTCTTGCTCAAGCGCGCGCATCCACATTGGACCCCCTATGAGCAGCAGGCACTCCGTACTGAGGCGGTGACCCGTCTGATTGCGCTCTGGCGTACCGGCGAGATTTTTCTCGATAAGCCGGATGTGGCCTCAGAGCGACGCAATATTATTCATTATCTGCGGACGGTTTTTCCCTCCGTCCTTCCTATGCTCGATGCACGGGTGCGCCAGGCCTGGCAAGCAATTGGGTTCAATCCGACGCTGCTCCAGTCTCCCGAGGCCCTTCCGTCGCTCCAGTTCGGTACCTGGGTCGGTGGCGACCGTGATGGGCATCCGCTGGTGACTGCCGAGGTGACAACCGAGACGCTCGCGGAACTCCGCCGCCAGGCGCTTGGTCTGCTCTATGACCAGTTGAGCGAACTGGCGAGCTATTTGAGTCTGTCCGATCAGTTGCAGGCTGCGCCGCAGCCCTTGCTCGATCAGATCACGACCGTCGCCTCCCAATTGGGCGAACGAGGGGCGCACGCGCTCGCCCGTAATCCAAATGAGCCGTGGCGCCAGTGGATCAATCTGATGATCGCACGCCTCCCCGACGCACCTGCGGCGATGCACGTCTATCAGCAAGCCGAGGAACTGGTGCGTGACCTGCGGATCCTCGCGCAGTCCTTGGAGATGATCGGGGCAGGGAGCCTCGTGACGCATCTGGTGACACCGCTCATCCGTAGTGTCCATACCTTTGGCTTTCATCTGGCGCGGCTCGACATTCGCCAGAATAGCGCAGTTCACGACCGTGCGCTTGGTCAGTTGCTCGCTGCCGCCGGTTTTGTGGATCATGATGTGACAACCTGGGATTTCGCACGCCGGATGGATCTGCTGACCCACGAACTCATCTCGCCACGGCCCTTTACGCGTGCGCGAGCGGGCGTCGGCACCGAAGCCGATATGATCCTCAGCAGTTATCGGGCGATCCGTATTGCGTTGCACACCTATGGCTCGGCGGGTCTGGGTGGGCTTATCGTTAGCATGACCCGCAATATCGCTGACTTGCTCACGGTCTATCTCTTTGCGCGTGAGACCGGCCTGCTCATGGTCACACCGGATGGCCTGGCCTGCCCCCTGCCGGTGGTGCCTCTCTTCGAGACCATTGAGGATCTCGAGCGCAGCCCGAGCATTCTTGCGGCCTTTCTGGATCATCCAATGACCCGACGCAGTCTGGAAGAGCAACGACGCCAGACAGGCGCGGCGGATCTGATCCAGCAGGTCATGATTGGCTATAGTGACAGTAACAAAGATGGGGGCCTGATCGCGAGCCTGTGGGCGCTCTATCGTGCCCAGGCGGCCCTCGCTGCCGTCGGCCAGGCGCGGGGCGTCCGGATTCGCTTTTTCCACGGGCGCGGTGGCACCATCAGTCGAGGGGCCGGGCCGACGCATCGCTTCCTCAAGGCGTTACCCGCTGGATCAGTTGGTGGCGATGTGCGCATTACGGAACAGGGTGAAACCATTGCGCAGAAATATGCCAACCCCGTCACGGCAAGCTACAATCTCGAACTGTTCCAGGCTGGTGTCGTCCGTACAACCATGCGTGAGCGACTTGGTCTTGCGACGGCACATCCACTCGAACCGACGATGGATCGCCTTGCCGCCTGGAGTCGTGAGGCCTATACGACGCTGCTGAGCAGTGACGGGTTCCTGCGCTTTTATCGTCAGGCCACGCCTGTAGATGTGCTGGAACAGAGCCGGATTGGCTCGCGCCCGGCCCGTCGTTCCGGTCAGGCTACCTTGGCTGACTTGCGCGCTATCCCGTGGGTCTTTAGCTGGAGCCAGGCGCGCTTTTTTCTGCCTGGGTGGTATGGGGTTGGAAGCGCCCTCGAACGGCTGAAGGGTGAAGATCAAGCAGCTTTTGCGGCGCTGAGCGAACACTTGATCACCTGGGCACCCCTGCACTACATTCTCAGCAATGCAGCTACCAGTGTCGCTACCGCCGATACCGAAGTGATGGGCTGGTACAGCGATCTTGTCGAAGAGCACGCACTACGCGAACGAATGGTGAAGACCATTTTGACTGAGTACGACCGCACCGTCACGCTCCTGGAAGAGATCTATGGCGCACCACTGGACGAACGACGGCCTAACGTCCATGCCATGATCCAGGTTCGTACGCCGGGGCTACGCCTGTTGCACCGTCAGCAAGTCGCTTTGCTCGGTGAGTGGCGCAGCAAGCGGGCCGCAGGGAGTGAAGACGCCGCCATCTTGCTCAGCCGACTGTTGCTGACGGTCAACGCCATCGCGGATGGGCTCGGTTCAACTGGGTAGGCACGTGGTCTGTCAACTACATTTGGTGATGATTTGACGCAAAGGCGCAAAGGCGCAAAGGGTTATCGTATGCGATTCATTCTTTCGTTGCTCGTGCTCGTGCTGCTGATCACGGCGTTGCCCGCCCCGGCGGTACAGGCACAAGCGCCGGTGCAGCAGATGCGGGCCTTCTGGGTTGATAGTCTCAATCCCGGTTTCCATAATCATCCGCAGGTCGATGAGTTGGTAGCGAATGTGAAGCGGGCCGGGGCGAATACGATCATTGTGCAGGTACGTCGCCACGGGGATGCCTGGTATAACAATGCGATCGAACCTCGGGCGGCTGATCCGCGCCTTGCCCCTGCCGCCGAGTTTGACCCGCTCGGCTATTTGCTGGCCCGCGCCCACGAGGAGGGGTTGCGGGTTCATGCATGGTTGGTCGTTTCGGTCGTTTGCCGTACCTCGGATCGGCTCTGGGGGCACCCGGATCATGTCTGTACCGCCCACGGTCCACGGGCGCAGGGCACAGCACGCTGGACGACGGCGACGTATGCAGGGCAGCAGGTTGGCGATTTTGATTTTGGGCATCCCGAGGCGATTATCCATACCGAGCGGGTGGTCGAGCATCTGTTGCGGGCGTATCCGGCGCTCGATGGCATCCACTGGGACTATATTCGCTTTGGGGGGCAAAGCTATGGCTATAATCAGGTGAGTGTCGAGCGCTTCAACCGGGCGACGGGTCGCCCGCTCAACAGCCGCCCTGCGCCAGGTGATCCGGCGTGGAGCCAGTGGCGCCGTGATCGTGTCACCGAATTGGCGCGGCGGCTCTACATTCGATCGAAGGCGATCAAGCCTTCGATCGAGGTGAGTGCGGCAGCGATTACCTGGGGCAGCCTGGGCAACGATGGCAACTGGGGGCGTTCGTCGGCCTATAGCACGGTCTTTCAAGATTGGCCCGCCTGGTTGGCCGAGGGCATTATTGATGTGGCGATCCCGATGCACTATTTTGCCGAAGGTGTGCCACGTTCACGCGAGTGGTACGATGGCTGGCTGGCCTTTGATCGCGCCAATACCGGACGGCGCACGATTGTCGCCGGGATCGGCTCGTGGCTCAATACGCCCGAGCAAAATATCAGCCAGGTTGCCCGTGCCTTGACGCCTGATGAGCAGGGACGCGTGCTCTCGGGAGTTGCCTTCTTTTCGTATGCAGGGGCTTTTGCCGGCAGCAATGATGCGTCGCGACGGGCTTTTATGGATCAACTACGGGCAACCGTCTTTGCCCAACCCGCCCGCGCCCCCGACTGGCCCTGGATCGTCGCCCCGACTGCCGGCCATCTGCAAGGCATGGCCGCCATTGACGGTGTGCTCACGCCCGATGCGCGGGTGACGCTCATCCACGAGGGGGCCTGGCTGCGCGATCTTACCGCTAGCGCCGATGGCTGGTTTGGGGCCGTCGAACTCCCCCCAGGGAACTACACGGTCGTCGTAACGCAGAATGATCGCCAGCATACCTGGCATAATGTTGTCGTACGACCTGGATTGGTGACGAGTCTCTAAATTGCAAGGCCCGCACCACTGGCAAGCCAGGCTTGCCAGTGGTGCGGGCCTTGCAATTTCATCGAACGAATACGACCCTATAATTCGATCCGTTCTAACCCTTTCACCCCGATCTTCATACCACTCCAGATCACGCCCAGCGTAACGATCGCGGCAACCGACCAGCCAGTGATTTGGATGCCAAAGCCGGCGACGCCGCCGCCAAGCACGACACCGAGCGACCCGCTGCCTGCGACGAGTAGCAGCATCAACCCGAGATAGAGCGGGTAGAAGATCGTGCTGAGGCACCCGCTTTGCCAGGTGGCCTGTTGCTGTGGATTTTCCCAGTCGAGCCGGGGGAACGCTGCGCCGAGGCCGATGCCAAAGGCGGCGCACCCGAGTCCGACGAGCATCAAGAGGGCCCACTGCTGGACGAAAATACCAGGCGATTGATGACCGACCAGCGCAAGAATCAGCAGAAAGGCCGTCCCGATCACGGGAAAGGGCAGGAAGGCCAGGGTCATCTTGCCAAGCAAGAGCCTGCTGGCGCTGATCGGGGCAAGTTTGAGGAGCCAGAAGGCCTTGCCTTCGCGGCTAATTCCGGTGCCAGCCAGCACACTCGAAATGCTAAGACAGATGAAAAAGGCAATGCCAGCGCTGAGCAGTTGCACAAACGGGAGCGCCCACGCGACGGCGGGGGACTCAATCGTATTTGGCGTAGTCAGCGCCTGAAACGTCCAGATCCCGGCGAGTGCAAGCGGAAAGATGAGCGCCTGTAGATTGCGCAAATCGCGAAAAAAGAGCCGCAGATCTTTGGCGAGCAGCGCCCGGGCTTCAAGCGGGAGGAGCCGCGAGACCAGGGTGCTGCCTGGCAGCCAGGCGTTCCGCTCGTTCGCCTTGCGCACCCGTACCTTGCCCCCCTGATTGGCAAGGTTGCTCCAGCCATCATAGTAGAGTCGTTCGGCCAGCACGAGACAGGCAGCAAAAATAGCCAGTGACATGCCCAAAAAGAGCGAACCATAGCCGAGCAGGGCCAGCCACTGACCTTCGCCGGACGCCACGAGCGCACGCCCCGCCCAGGTCGAGGGCAGCAGCGGCATATCAAGGAGCAACAGCAGGGCAAGGGTATCTGGGCCAGCAACTGAAGCGATGAATTGGCGACTGAACTGCGACAAGAGAAAGAACGTCACCCCGATGAGACCGCCCAGAATGCTCACCAACTCACGGGCGCGACGGGCGGGGATGATGCGGACGACAGCCATCACCAGTAGCGCCCCCAGCCCCGCAGGCAAAAATGGCACCACGAGCAAGGCCACCAGGACACTCACCAGATAGAAGAACCCGTAGGCCATCCCATGCCCATAGCCAACGAGGACAGGAGCGAGCATGACAAAGAGGATGAGATACTGCGTGAGCAAACCGCCGAAAAACTTCACCACAAAGACCGCCCGCATCGGCACCGGCGCGACCAGCAGCATATCAAGATCACCCGCCAGATAGAGGGAATTGAGCAGACTGGTAAAACTGGAAAAGATCAGCAGGGTCAGCGCCAGGAGCATAATCATGCTCGGCACAGCCGCCAGCAACGGCGCAATCGCCGTGGGCAACCCGGGGGTCGTCTGAGCGGCCTCACGCAAGAGCGCCTCGAACTCAGGATCGCGTAAAAGGCTCACCGTAAAACGGGTGAAACTATAGAGCCCCAGCATCGCCAGGCTGCCCAACCCCAAGAGGAAAGCCAGGCCAATTTTGTTGCCGAGCGAGCTTCGGATGAGATTATTGCGTGTGATCTGCAAACGTGCCCGAACAAGCACGCCAATCGCATAGAGCATATCATTGTGAAGGTGGTAGGTGCGTGCTCGTGGCAGAGCCACGAGCACGCGCCTACCACCTTTTCCATACCCCGTAAGGGGTGCGACCGTCATGGCTCTATTATACCAATTCTTCCGTTGGGTCATGGCGATGCCATGCCCCTACCTGAGCGTCAATGGCAAATAGACCCGATGCGCGCCCGTGGTGGCAACAATGGGCAAGGCATTGAAACCGTCATTGTCGCGGGCCTGGATGACAATGCGATAGTCACCTTCTTCGGTGAAGCCGTCGTAGGTCACACTGTAGCGATCATTGCCCAGCGGGGACAGGGTGACAAAGGGTACGGCTACCGTGACGAGCCCTGACTGTGGATCGGGTGGTTGGTACGAGGGCGGGAAGATCTGGGCAAAGACCTCTTCGACACCATGATCGTCGCGGACCAACGCACTGATGGTGCCATTGCTGCCCTCGGTACGCACAAAGGTTGCCTCGACAATGAGCGGGCGGAAGTTGAGATCGTCACTCAGCGTTGCAAGCGCAAAACTGCGCTGCTGCGCTTCTTGCCCGTCGGCGGCTTCGTTTGGCACGCCATTGCCGTTATCGTCCAGCCAGGCGATCTGGTCGGGATAGGTCGCACGGGCAAGCGCTTTGCCGTCAAGGAAGCTCTCGTAGAGACTGTACGAGGCGAGTGAGGCGAGGAATGTGTCTGAGAAATAGGCTCCCTCGGGTGAGGCATACGCCACGTTGTCGGCAGGCGAGGAGGCGATGACGACACGTCCGACTTTGCTGAGGCTGCCCGGGTCGAGGATGAAGCTTCCGGCGAAACAGGCTTCGATGATCAGATTGACCTTGAGCCCGGGGCGGGCTGTTTCGAGTTGATTCAGCCACTCGTTGAGTTGCTCGGGTTCGAGACGCTGCTGCCCGGCGGTTTCATCAACATAGAAACGATTTTCGTCGCCATGCCCAACCATGTAGATGGTTAGGGAACTACTCGAGACAACCCGTTCACGCGCCCAGATGGTAATCGCGTTGCGCAGGTTGGTCAACGTGGCCGGGGCATCGTAGCCATCCAGGGTTGGATCGGTCGCCAGTACCTGAATGTGATCGTCGTCGTACCCGTTGGCGCGGAAGAGTTGATACGCATTGCGTGCGACCCCATGGATCTGCTGCTGCACATCATCATTGTCGCGCAATTTGCCCGCCACAATGATCACCGCGCCCCGCGTTTCAGCTGTGGTGATCGTCGTGAGATCACGCACCGACAGGTCGTACGCGACCTCTGATCCAAAGATGCTCGGATCACGGTTGATCACCTTGAGGTAGATCGTGCCGGTCGCGGGAGCGTCAAATGAGATGCTGACGCCGTTGCTAAAGGTGTTATTCTGCCCACCTGTTGGGTCACTCTCGCACCGATCATAGAGTTCGACCGCGAGACTGGCGGGGGAACCTGCGGGTGGGCGAGCCACCAGCAGATAGCGCCGTCCTGCTTCGGCACTGAAGGCGACCCAGTCGCCATCCTCGGCACGATGAAACGTGCGCGACTGGGCGACGCCGTCGACACTAATCGTTCGTGCCGTCGCACAGGTGTTGTCTGGCTCAAAATTATCGGCCCCCGCTGCAGCCTGCACCACGACGGTGTAGGCGTTCTCAAGAGTCGCCTGAGCCACGCCAGGCGTGATGACCGTCAGCGGATAGGCCTGCGGGTTCAATCCAGCCGGCACGGTTGCCCGCATGCGGGTCGTGCTATCGTGAATGACGGTCAGCGTGGTTTCACCAAGTCGAACCTCAGCCGCTGGCGAAAAATCCTCGCCGGCAATGACAATTTCGACGGGTTGCTGATTGGCACCCTGATCCGGTTGAACTTGCAGAATGCGCAGATTGGGCAATTCGACGGTAAAGGCGTCATCGAGGGTGACATTCTGCCCGTCGGGGTTGCGCACCACAATCGCGTAGACCCCGGCGGTAACCCCGGCGGGGAGCACCGCTTCGATGCGCGAGGCGCTGATGGTCGTCACATTTTCCAGCGCCGTCGTGCCGAGCGTCACGGTCGCCCCAACTTGAAAATAGTTGCCCGTCAGCGCCAGCGCAACCGGCACCACGCTACGCGCTGCCGTTGGCTCGACGGCACTCAACGTCGGGGCCTCGTCATTGAGGCCGCTCCAGAATCCGCCGTTTAGCGTATAGATGCCACCAGTCAGCGGTGGACTGCTGTCGTGGGCAAGCGAACCCTGAACCGCAAACGAGCCGCTGCTACTCGTGCCACCGCCACCACTGATCGCCGCCCACGGCAGGCCAAAGCCGGCCTGGGCCGCCACGATCGTGATCGTCAGCACGAGCAACAATCCGCCAAGAATCACCCCGAAAAGCGATGTGCGTTGCATGAGGCTGGCCTTTCCATCGCTAGCGGGTCGCATCAGCAGGCGCAGGGACATCTACCGTCGTATCAGATGAGACCGGCACCATTGGCACTGACTCGGCAGGCGTTGTTTGCGGGCGCAGCGGAGCATCAGGATTCGCCCCTGGATAGAGGAAGGTGCCCTGCTCAGCCGGGATTTTTTCCTGCTCAACAATGATCCGGTTGTCACGTGCCCACGGGTCATTGCGGATGCCCGTCACTTGCCACGAGACCTTGAGCCCCGCTGAACCCCCGGCAATCGCAAAGTGATTGTCAACAATTTCTTCGGCAATATGCAAATTCGGGGCTGCACCGCCAATCGGCGTCAACTGATAGCGGTACTCGATATTGAGCGCCTCGAAATAGTCGGGCAGGGTCACCTCGGCGCGTCCGTTGGCATCAAGCACGACATTGCCATTGTAGACATTCATCATATCGGGCGACTCGACAAACGAATGGCTCAAATAACGATTGGCCGGATCGAGCGGGTGATCGATCAAGAACGAGCCACCCGATTTGCTCAAGGTGCCCGCGACAGTGACACGACCCTCGAAATAGCCACCCCATCCCCCTGAAGCATTGCGGCCCCAGACCCCGACACTATTATCAGCCGAACTGACGCCACGTACACCAGTACTCGACGAACTACTTGCATTGACCCCGTTGCCCGATGTGCTGACCGCATTGACCCCGTTGCCCGATGTGCTCCGCCCACTCAAGCCATTCGCCGCGACACTGATGCCGACCACCCCCGAAGCACCAGACACAGTAGACTGATTTTCGACCCATAGCGCCGTGTAGCCGACATCCCCGCGCCACGTCGTGCCAAGATGGTTGTGATCTGAGCGCGCTACCAAGCTCGAGCTGCCGTTGGCACTAAAGTTGACGCTGAAGGTTGTGCCTGAACGCGACAACCCTGAACCGGCACTGTAGGTCGTATCAGTATCAGCCGCCGGTGCCCAGGCTGTCCCATCCCATTTCAGCACCTGGCCGCTGGTTGGCGCAGTCTCGGCGAGTGGTTGCTCGCGCAGGGCATTGGTGCTCTCGCTCGTGACGCTATTCTGGCTGTTGACGCTATTCTGGCTGTTGACACTATTCTCGCTATTGACACTATTCTCGCTATTGACACTATTCTGGCTGTTCACACTATGCTGGCTAAAGATCGCCATCGGCACGCTGGCAAGCTCCTGGCGGGGCGAAAGAATCGTGAACTCACCGGTAGAACCACCGGGGCGCACCGCAATTTCGAGAAACCGTGGCTCGCCATCAAAGATGTCTCCGAAATCAAGCGCTACCACAAAGAGCCCACGGTTGACCGTGACATCCTCGCGCAACAGACTCGCACCAACCTGCGAACCGCCGGTGGCAGCAGTGTAGAGAATGAAGCGCAGATCGAAGCTTCCACTGGCTGGTGCTCCGTCAGCCGTCAGCACACCCTGGTAGTTGAAACTGGTACTGGCGCTCAATGTCCCCTGAGCTTCGGCTGGATAGCGCGTGGTTGCAACGAGCACAACGACGACAAAGACCAGCACGGCCGTGAATAACGTACGCATAACAGTCACCCTTTGTCACAAAGCTTATATCAACGACTTACCAGCGGGAGCAAGACACAATGGCCTGTACACGGCGTATCCGGTGCGGCAGTCACGAGGCCCGGAGTGTAATACTGGCCTTTGTTGGCGGCAACGGTGATCTTGCCCGCCTTGTCAACAATCTGAACGAGATAACGTGAGTTGGTGTCACCAGTGAACGAGCCAACCCATTTTTGCGCGCGTGGATCGTAGGTGAGATCCATTGATTGCAGTTGGCGTGCGGTCTGGTTGATGTCTTGAATATACGACAGCACGACTCGCTCGATCCCGGCAACCTCAACGGTCCCGACTTTGATCTCGACCTGAGTGCTGCCAACACGGGTAATGCCGTCAATGACAGTCGTTTCGCGTGAAAACTGTTCGTCCGAGAGACTGTAGTAGATTTCGGCGTTGACGTCGTTGAGCAAACGCAAGGCTCCCAGATCTGCATCATACTGGCCAAGCTGCGTCACCAAGCTCGACGTCTGGTTATGGCGCTGGATCGAGACCGGGAGAAGCGGGAAGAGTCCGCGGGCCTGGGCAAGTTCGCCAGGTTCATTATCGGGTTGATATTCGTTAAAGGGGGCGGCAATGAGCGGATCGAACGGCTCGGCTTCCTGATAGCTTGCCTGGAGCAACAGCACCCCACGAGCCTCCAGGTTGGGGGCGGTCACATTGCCAAAGTGCAACGGCTGCACCGGCAACCCCGGCACCGTCTGCACCGAACCATTCAAGGCATAATAGCCGCCATCATCGGTCTCGGAGAGCGCAAGATTCTCGGCATTGCGAAAGTCAATCGCCACCGAGCCGGTCAAGACGGACCCATTGCTCATCAGGGCAGCGCCGCCACCCGGCAAGATCGGCGTAAAGCCGACCCCCGGGAATTCATTCCCCGGGCCAGAGAGCACCGCCCCGGTCTCGATTTCATACATCGGCAACCCATAAAAGACCAGTTGCTGCATCACCTTTTCGTCATAACTAGAAAAAGACTGGCCCTGCTGAAAATAGAGGCTTTTCGCCGTCGCCAGCGCCTGGCCCATGCTCGCCCGCGTGCCTTTGAGCAATTCTTGCGTATAGAGCCGAACCATGCGTTCCGAGAGCCCAATGGCACTGCGCATCCCCCAGCCATAGCCGGTATTGCCAATATAACTGGCCCCGCGACCGGCAAAGGCCTGCGGCAGATCAAGCGGGTTCGTTTCATTGCCAGGCGGAAGATTGAGCCCGGCATGGCAGGCCGGTGAATAGATCAGGCCCCCGCGCAGATCGGCGGTACCCTCGGCGATATCGCTGGCGCGCAGCGAATTGCCCACTGGCACCCCATGGGCATAGTGCGTTCCGTGACCATTGAAGATTTGGATATTAAACGGCGAAGTTGGACGCGTTTGGAGTGCCCTGAGTGCATCGCCTGTCCAGGTATCACCAATGAGGGTACAATCAATGCGGGGAAGGCCCAGATCGGCCCGCCAGTCGTCGCAATCGGCCGACGCAAGATCCTGCACAAAGTCGTAGCCGGTGATCAAGACATTGCTCACCGTGGTGCGCTGGCGTTCAAGGAAGGCATCAAGCTGAACGATGATCTCGGTGGGCGTTTCGATCAGGCGACCCGTCGCAAGATCGGGGAGAAAGAGCTCGCGCCCATTGGCCTCGGCTGGCTCGCGATCCGAGAAATAGTCATCAGTGAAATAGTGGTTGTCTTTGATCGCAACCCCAGCAGGATGGTTCGTACTGACATGCGCATAGGTTCGTTCGGGCGAACGCGGGGTCGTATCGAAGATCCGACGCATTGGGAGCGCCCGATCATCGCCGACCAGCACCAGATATTCAAGCCCGCTCCGCTGTTGCTGATAGGTGAGGACAACCGTGCGAATCGCGGCTGTTACCTGATTGGCCTTTTCGACATTGCCAAGATCACCAACCCAGGCGGTGTAGGCAGCCCGTACCTGAGCATTATTGTCAAGCAAGACGATCTCGCCGCGCACCTGCGGATGCTGTGCCAATGTTTCGAGGCGCGCCAAAACCGCAGCAGCCTCGGCGACACTATAGATCTGACCAAAGCGCGTCTGATTGAAGAGAATCAACGTCCGTACCTCGGTCTGCCCTGGAGGCGGGGTGGTACCCTGGGTTGGGCCAGGGGAGGGCGTCGGTGGCGGTGTCGCCGTCCCTTCGCGGACACGCAACGAATATTCGGTGCCGATGCCCTGGTAGCTCGGATTATACTGGCGTACCCGCACAAAATAGTTGCCGGCACGAGCCTCGGCCAGGCTCACCTGCGAACTGGTACCGGGGGTAAAATCGTCATTGAGCGCGAGCAAGACCTGGTTGGCATCGTACAACTCAACGACCGTATCGGCTTCGGCACCGAGGGCAATCGCATCCACCAGGTAATTTTTGCCCGCTTCGGCGACAAAGGCGATCCAGTCTTCGTCACCTGCCGGACAGAAGTTGCGGTTTGTTGCAGCACTTCCAACGACAACGACTCGCGCACTATTACGGCTATTATCATCCTCAAAGGCATCGGGCTGACAGATGCGTTGCGTCACCTTGAGATCATAACTGGTAAGCTCACCCGCGACAGTTGGCGAGAAATCCTTGATCTGCAACAGATAGGTGCCATTGACCGGCGGTTCAAAGCTCAGGCGCGAGGCTTTGCCAGTGCCCCCATCATCATCACAGGCGATCTGCTCACCGGTACTGGTATGCAGACACATCACCGTATCAGCCGCTTCACCCAGATTCAGTGTCTCGATGGTATAGGTCGTTCCGGCATTGGCCGTAAAACTAACCCAATCCACATCGGCTTCAGGGCAGAAATTGCGCGTCTGGGTGGTTCCATCAGCCGCAATTGAACCTGCCTGTTCAAGTGTATCGTCATCTTCAAAGCTATCCGGCGTACACCCCGAGACACTCAGACGCTCGGCGCGCAGGGTGTATTCGGTGCCACTGCCAGCAACCTCAGGCTCAACCTGGGCCGCTTTGAGATAGACATGGCCGGCCTCCGCCGCGATAAACTCGATCGTGGCTCCACTCGCGGCACTTGTTGCCGCATCAAGCGTACGATAGAGTTCAAGGGTCACGTTCGCTCGTGGCCCGACGCTGGTCGCAACCACGCGATAACTGGCCCCGGCCTCGACCGCCAGACGTACCCAGTCGTGATCGGCAGGCTTGCAAAAGCTGTGGGTTTGCACGGTCTCAAGCGGCAAATCGCCAGCGGTAGCGGCACTATTATTTGGCTCGAAATAACTCGGGCAAGCACTATCGTTTGTTACCTGAAGCGTGTAGGGATGATCAGGCCCAGTCTTGTTATTAAGAACCCGTAGAAAGATCGGGCCATCGGCAGGGGCAGTGAATTCGGTAATGACTTTGTTACTAAAACTCGGTGCCCCTGTACAGGTACTATAGAGTTCAATAATTGGATCAGCATCAACCCCGGTTGGACTCGCTTCGACCGCATAGGTGACACCGCCGACCGCATTGAACGTCACCCAATCAACATCACGTTCGCGCCCCGGATTTGGAAAGAAATTGCGACTCTGCGGCGTTCCATCCGTTGGAATGGGTTTCGCCTGAACACACGTATCATCATCTTCAAAGGCATCAACCCCGGTAGCAACCTGAGGAAAGAGATTATTTTCTTCGTCTAACTCGGCAATGAAATTTTCCCACGGCGGATCAACCCAGGCATAGACCGTCGGCGGCGTGCGCGTAAATTGCTGGTCAAACCGGGTAAAGCTAAACGTCCCCCCGGGGGGCAACATCAGCGCATAGCCGGCAAACGTCGTATACTCAGTCTGCTCATTTGGCGGTTCATCAGTCGGTTCAACATAGAGATAGATATTGAACCGGCCCGACGTTGCGGCGGTTCCCTGATTTTTTACGACGATTTCGATATCGGCCGTGCCACCCACCCCAGGGTCAAGCGGGGTCAGATTAATTGCCGTAATCACCAGATCTGGCAACGTCGTATTCGCCACCCCACGCGATGCAGCGATGGGCGTCCCGATGGTGGTAGGAGCAACCGGCACTCGTGTCCGCGAGACAGCCGCGAGCGCCAGGGCAGCCTGATCAGCCTCGCCACGACTCGGCGCAGCGCCGAGTGATGTACCCAGACTTGCCAACAGACAAACCAGGGCCACCATCGTCATCCCAAGCGCATACGAGGCAATCCGTGTCATGATCTTTTTTCTCCTGCGCTAGGCTGGCGGGGTTTCTTGGTGCTTTGCTGGTCGAGAACCCCAGCGTCGCTGGGGTTCTCGACCAGCAAAGCGAAAATCCCTGGGGGCCTACGGCCCCCTTGCATCACGGATTATTATAGACCCCGGCAAACCAGACATCGGCACTCGTCCAGCCGTTATTGTTGCCATACCAGCCATTGTTGACATAGAAGCTACGCTGATAGCTCGTATTGCAGATAAAGAGGAAGCATGATCGCTTGCTGCGCTGAGCGTAGCCATAGGCAACCGGATAGTGTTGCAACCAGCCGGTACCAACCACCGCCGGGGCGCCCCGATTGATGATCTGATCGCGGGCAAGGTTGCGGTTCCTGTCACATGCTCCAAACCAGCAGAGTCCCGTCGGATCGTAGCGGGTATTCATTCGCCATGCGGCGCTTGCCCGTGGCTGAACATACCTGGATGCATCAATCATCCGCCACGGCCAGGTCGCCCCACTGCCGGCAATGCAGAAGGTGCCAATATGCCCACGGATCTCACTCGTCATGTTGCGTACGCCGGTATCCTGGCTCTTTGGCGCAACGACGTCGCTGCCGAGGCCACCGTTTTCGCGGTAGAGCCCCCAGTGATTCCGCCAGCGCGGGTGATTCTCGGCTGCACGCCGGTCAACCCAGGCAAAGAGGATTGACCAGGCCGTCGCGCCACAGCCGCTGGCACAACCGCCCGTGGTAAACTGGCCGTAGCGAATGCCGCCAGTATTGCCGTCGGCCCACCAGTACTGCCACGGCCCCCACGAGTTGAGCGTTGCCCCGGTCTGGCTCACCGCAACCCCGGCGGTGCCAACACCACCTCGTGTGACGACCGGCAAATAGACGGCATTGCTTCCCGTCAGACCAAGCGCCTGACTATTCGCAATAGCATATTTGACCGTCTCGGTGACACCGCTTCCATAGGTGATTTCAACATTGATCGGCAACAGCGTTGCGGGATCTTCGGGTTCATCAAGCACCACCAGCCGGACACCACGCAACTGCGTCTCCTCGGTCAATTCTTCCTGCTGGAGATACTGCGCGGTGGTACCGTCGCCCGTCACATTGATCGCAGTAATCGGCTGATTCGGCAAGCCAAAGACCGCACGCTCATCCCCGCGGATCAGCGTTTCGCCGTTGGTGCGCAGATTCTGATCCAGTGTCCAGGTCTCTTCGGCCCGTTGCGTCTGCGCAGCAAGCAATGGTGCGTAGGCTGTCTCATACTCCTTCTTCAAGGCTTCCCACGAAGGCCACTCTTCCTGTTCGCTGAGTGGCAATTCTTCGGGGCCTTCACGCTCCACATTGCCCTCTGAGTCGACGCCTTCGGTCACCAGTTCAGCTTCTTCCTGCGGCAGATCGCTCAGACCCGGAATGCGTTGCGGCAGATCCCCAAGGTTCACGACATCATCCACCACTGCGCTGATCCCTACCGGCGTGAATGCTTCATACTCCGAGGCATACGAGAGCGCATCGAGCTTGTAAAACTCGGTCAATCTTGCCCCGAGCGGCGCAATTTCGGCCAGTTCCTGGGTCGGCGACATGCCCGAGACATCCCAGTGCGACACAGGATAGTCATGCTCGCCGGCGGCAAGCTGAATAAACCCGGCTGGCTCATAGCCGTTTGGCCCTGGCTTTTCAACGCTAAATTCGTAATAGGCCGGGGTCTGGAGATCGGGGCGATAAATGATGCGCACATCGCGGCTCAGGCGAGCCTCGACCCATTCAGGGGCAAGGTCGCTGCCGCGCAACTCTTCGAGGAACTCAATGGCCCGGCGTTGCACTGCCTCGGGCACTTCCTGACTCTGGGCGAGGTTGGGGCGATGCGGGGCGGCGGGGGCCAGACTGACGGCAAAGCTTGCCTCGCTCTCCACGGCACGCCCGTTGCGCTCGGCCAGCAAAAAGAGCGGCCCATCACGCAGCGCTGTAAACTCAAGCGTGCCATCGGTCAGCGCAAACGTGGCACCGCCACGGCTACAATGGTCATAGAGATTCAGTTGCAGCGCGGCAGCCTCACTCACCTCGAGCCGATACCGCTGATCCTGTTCGACCATCAACCGAACCCAGGCTGCCCCTGAGGACGTCTGGGCGAAAGACTGCGCCAACTCGGTACCCGCTTCGAGTACGGGAACCTGGGCACAATTGGCGAGACTCGCCTGACGTGACGCTGCAGCCAAGAGCGAGGGCAAGGCCAACGCGCCCCCAAGCAGCACCACAACCAGCCATAACCCGATCATACGACCCGACCTGCGACCAGAGAACCGACGGGGTTGCTCCCTTCCCATGTTGACCAATTCCTTTGCGCTGTACTCATCAGGGCCTCGAAACAGGCGTTTGGGGCAACTGCGTCAAGTGGGCACCTGGGCAAAAGGAAAGTGGCAGAAGGCGCTACAGTTGCACCTCAACCTGGGAGGCTCGATGAGCATACGAGTGGCGAAGACACGAACAAGGAGCGAGATTGACGCATTGTTTTGTTGGGATTGACCCCATCATAGCGTATCAACGCTGAGTTTGTGGAGGGAACAAACAGGGAAGTTTGGCGGATCATTGGGGGAGCAAAACCGGAAGATCGAGTGCAACAAACTGGCAGCCGTGGCCGCGGAGAATCTGGATGCATCCCTGGTCTTCGCCCAGCGCCTCGCGCAGACTCCGCAACGCGGTACGCAGACTCTCAAGGCTCGCTGCGTCGTGACGCCCCCAGAGCGCCTCGGTCAATTCTTCACGTGAGACGATGCGCTGGCGATGCTCGACCAGATAGCTCAAGAGTTGAAACTGTTGCGGTGGCAAGGGCAACGGCTCACCGCGCAACAGGGTGGTTTTGAGTGACGGCACAAGCGTCACCGGGGGCACCTGGATCAAGCCGGGTACCTCTTGTTCAGCGACAAAACGGCGAAAGGCCGCTGAGAGCAACGTTGGTTGTCCATCGGCTCCTTGCGTTACGAGACCACAGGCTTCGAGGCGGCGCACAGCAGCCGGATGCGTCGGGGCGAGCAACGCAAAGAGCGCCAACATCTGTTTACTCTCAAGGTTCAACCGATGCCACATGGCGCTCCATTGTGCGGTGGCTTCGCTCAGAAACGCATGCTCAAGTGTCGGCGCATCATAGGGGCGCTGCAACTCACCGGTCTTCAGCAACTCGATCGCGTGGTAACCGGCGATCTGGAGAAAGAGAGGATGGCAACCGGCGAGTTCCAGCAAGGCATCAAGCAAGAGTTGATCAAGCGTAAAACCACTCTGCGCCGACAACTCTTGCAACAGGAGACGACTCGCTTCCATTGAGAGTACCCCAAGACGAATAACGGCAAAATCATTGAGAAACGCGACGTTCCACGCCTCAAGATGCGCATTGTCGAGTTCAAGCAAGGAGCACGACGAAGCAAGCACATAGACAACCCGATGCGTCGTGGACAATGCCCGCAGACTCGTGTAGAAGGTCTGATCAAGCTGCGTATTCGCAAGCAAACTCTCAACCTCATCGAGCAAAAAAATGAACGTATAGCCATTGGTGCTAGCGCATTCAATGGCTGCTTCAAACTGGGCAAACGCTACGCCTTCGCTGCCATCCGCACGACACCCCGACGAAGCAGCCTCCGATCCTTCGCCGATTGCGGCAAGTAGCCGCCCATAGATCATCTCAGGGTTCGCCTGAACGAGACTCTGGCAGTCGAGGTAGACACAACGGAGCCGGCTGACCTCACGCCCGATCTGGGCATGCAACGCTGGATCGCCAAGTTGAAGCAGTAGCGAGGTCTTGCCAATGCGCCGCGGGCCAATCAGCGCCACACTCTGCCCAGAGGCAAGAAACGCGAGGGCACGCTCGAGCAGCGGCTGGCGCCCATAGAGATAGCGCCGATCACGAATCGGGCCACGGTAAAAGAAATGATTTTGCATCACCTACCCCGCTACAGCACGATATCACGCGCAAGTAACTCTTCTTCTGTCTCACGTCGCTGGATCAACCGAGCCGAGCCGCCTGCGAGCAAAAGCACAGCGGGGCGTGGCACAAGATTGTAGGTACTCGCCATGCTCAACGTATACGCACCTGCGGTAGCAACAGCTAACACGTCGCCAGATGCGCCGGATGGCAGGGCTATGTCACGCAACAGAATATCACCAGATTCACAGTACCGGCCTGCGACCGCCACCACCGTATCCGCAGGCTCGGCGGCACGATTGGCGAGCAGCGCACTATACCGCGCCCCATAGAGCGCCGGGCGCAGATTGTCGGCCATACCGCCGTCAACGTGCAGGTAGAGCAGTCGTCCATCGGGCGCATATTTGCGTCCGATGACTCGATAGAGCGCAACGCCCGCCCGCGCAATAATGGAGCGTCCCGGCTCGATCGTCAGCCTGGGCAAAGGAAAGTTCGCCCGCGTACACGCATCAGTCAGGGTCGCGGCAAGCATCGTCGCGTAGCCACAAATATCAGTCGGCGGTTGCTCGGTTGTATACGGAACCCCCAGGCCACCACCGGGGCTCAACTCGGTCACAGTATACCCATACTGATCACGCACATACACCGCCGCTTCGAGCAGCACCTGCACGGTCGCCTGCAACTGATCGAGCCGAAAGAGTTGCGAGCCAATATGGGCATGCAGGCCCAGCAAGTGGAGTCCGGGGGCCGCCAGAAGCTGCGTCACAGCTGCATCAAGTGCGGCAAGGGGCAGGCCAAACTTCGCATCACTGCTACCGGTCGCAATATGGGCATGCGTCTGTGCGGCAATATCCGGGGCGAGGCGCAACAAAACACCCTGCGGCTGCGGGCGGTGCGCTGTCAGTGCGCACAGGTGGGCAAGCTCATCGAGATTATCCACCACGATCGCGCCAACGTTCCATGCCAGCGCCCGCTCGAGTTCGAGCGCACTTTTGGCATTGCCATGCAGATGCACATGCTCCATCGGCACCCCGGCTCGCTGGGCCACGCGCAACTCAGCCGCCGACACCACATCCAGCCCAAGGCCCTCCTCGGCAACAATCTGGGCCAGTGCGGTATTGAGCAACGCCTTGCTTGCATAGTGGACGCGATGTTGCGCCGGGTAGGCTGCGGCAAACGCCGCCCGATAGGTGCGCATTGCGCCGCGCAGCGTCACCTCATCAAAGACATAGAGCGGTGTCCCATGCTGCTCGGCCAGCGCAACCAGATCGCATCCCCCCACAGCAAGATGTCCATCACGCACCGCAACCGTTTCGGGCCACACATCCATCAGTGTTGCTCCTCAACATGCCCATTTGACCGTCCACCTGCGCGCCGTGCGGGGAGCCAGTAAACTGGCTCCCCGCACGGTGCGCAACAGCATCACCCCTCGAGGAGCAACGCCTCGGGATCTTCCATCAACTCTTTGAGCCGCACCAGGAAGCGCACCGCCGTACTCCCATCAATCAGGCGATGGTCATAACTGAGCGCCAGGTACATCATCGGGCGGATCACAATCTGACCATCACGGACAATCGGGCGCTCTTCGATCTTGTGGAGACCGAGGATGCCAACTTGCGGCGCATTGAGAATAGGCGTGGACATCAGTGATCCATAGACGCCGCCATTCGTAATCGTAAAGGTTCCGCCCATTAATTCAGCCAGGCTAAGCGTACCGTTGCGGGCTTTGCCTGCGAGCACGCCAATCTCCTGCTCGATCTGCGCAAAGCTCTTGCGGTCAGCATCGCGCACCACCGGCACGACCAGGCCCTCTTCAACGCCAACCGCCATCCCGATATCGTAATAGTGCTTGAGCACCACCTCTTCGCCCTGGATTTCGGCATTGACCGTCGGGAAGGCTTTGAGTGCGCCAACCGCAGCTTTGGTAAAGAACGACATAAACCCGAGGTTGACCCCGTGACGCTCTTTGAAGCTGTCTTTATGGCGCTTGCGCAAATCCATCACGCTGCGCATATCAACCTCATTAAAGGTCGTGAGCATGGCCGCAGTCTGCTGAGCCTCGACCAGGCGACGGGCGATCGTCTGGCGGCGGCGCGTCAGGCGCTGACGTTCCTCACGGCGACCATCGCCCCCCGCAGCTACCACTGGTGCGGGCGTTGGTGCATACTCGATCGGTGTCGGGGCCGGGGCAGAAATTGGATAAACAGGTGCTGCCTGTGCCGCTCGTGGGGGGGCAACTGGTTGCGGACGCGCAGGTGCCGCAGGTACCGCAACGGTGCTGGTCACAGGAGCCTCCACGCTCCGCAGCACATCCTCCTTTGTAATGCGCCCATCAGGGCCAGTACCACTGAGGGTGCGCAGGTCAATGCCATGCTGCGCAGCCACTTTCTGGGCGGTTGGAGTAGCCACGACGCCACCGGGCATACTCACCGCTTGCTCTTGCGTGGCGTGTGCGCCATTCTCGCTATGAGTCGCGGTGGCGGCAGTCGACGAGGCCACAACCGTCGCCGCCGAACCGGGGATAATCGTTGTCAGGACATCGCCAATGCCGACCGTCGCCCCCTCTTGCACTAACAGCGCACCTATCACCCCGGCATGGTCAGCAGCAACCTCAAGATTGACCTTATCGGTCTCGAGTTCAACCACCGGCTCACCGGAGGCCACTGCCTCACCCGTTTGTTTTAACCAGCGGGCTACAATCGCCTCAACAATCGACTCACCAAGCGCTGGAACTTTGATCTCATATGCCATATGCTTGCTCCGCAAAGTCACTCACAAAACACCCCACCGGTGAACAGTTTAGAGGCTGTCTGAAAAGGCGACGGTTTGCTTCGGAGTGCCGGCTTTAGCCGGCTAAAGCCGGCACTCCAACGGTACACCATGTGGTGGCGAACGATGCTGAAACTCTTTTCAGACAGCCTCTTAGCTTGAAAACAACTTAGCTTACGGTACTAACCGCAACCCCGGCGACGGCTTCGCGCAAGATGCGCTGCTGCTCGCGAGCATGCAGACTATGCATACCCTCGGCGGTTGAAGCCGACTCACCCCTCCCGACATAACGGAACGTCAGGCCAGGGGCGAGGATCGCTTGCAGCCGGGGTCCAATATACGACCACGCCCCCATATTTTGTGGCTCTTCCTGCATCCAGATCACCTCGTGCAGATTGGGATAGCGCTCAAGCGTCGCCCGCAGGTCGTGCTCGGGGAACGGATAGAGCATCTCGACGCGCACGAGATCAACGCTGCCCCCGGCTCGTTCGAGTTCACCCGAAGCCAGCAGATCAATCGCGACCTTGCCACTACAGAGAATGAGCCTGGTCACATCTTCGGGAGGCGGCGCATCGGCCCCCAGGTCAAGCACCGGTTTGAAGGGGCCAGCAGTTAGATCACTGAGTGACGAATTCGAGCGCGGATTGCGCAACAGGCTCTTGGGCGTCATCACAATCAGCGGGCGCGGATGCAGCGCCAGCGCCGACGCCTGGTAGCGCAACAAGTGGAAATACTGCGCTGCCGTGGTCGGATTCGCGACCCGGATATTATCCGTGGCGGCGAGTTGCAAAAAGCGTTCGAGGCGCGCCGACGAATGTTCGGGACCCTGACCCTCGTAGCCATGCGGCAACAAGAGCACCAGGGCGGGATCAACGGCCCACTTCGAGCGCCCCGCGACAATGAACTGATCAATGATCACCTGCGCCCCATTGGCAAAATCGCCAAACTGCGCCTCCCAGAGCACCATCGTGCCGGGAGCGTGGGTGCTATAGCCATATTCAAACGCAAGGACAGCCGCCTCTGAGAGCGGACTATTGTAGAGAGCGAACGCAGCGCGGGCCTGGGGCATATGGTGCAACGGAACAAACCGTTCGCCCGTCAGCGAGTCGTGCAACACCAGATGGCGCTGGCTAAAAGTACCGCGCTCGCTATCCTGTCCAGTCATACGAATCGGCGTACCGTCAGCCAGAATCGCCGCAAGCGCGAGTGCCTCGGCATGCGCCCACTCAATTCCAGCGTGGTCATGGATCGTCTGACGCCGCCGCTGCAACATTCGTTCAAGTTTCGGATGCGCAATAAACTCTTCGGGGCGATCAAGCAACGCCTCATTCAACTCAAGCAACTTCTGCGCCGAGATCGGCTTGGCAAAAATCGTTTCACGCAAGGGGTTGGCGAGTGGGGCTGGCGGCAATTGCTCGGTCGGTGGCAGGCTGGCCGCGAGGCGCTGACGCTCACGCACCGTGTCAAACGCCTGCTGAAGCCGCTGCATCACGGTCTCAACCCGCGCCTGGGCTTCTTCGTGGGTAATCACACCGCGACGTTCTAACTCACGTGCCCAAATCTCACGTACCGTCGGGTGATTGCGGATCTTCTCATACATCCGAGGCTGGGTAAATTCCGGCTCATCGCCCTCGTTGTGCCCCCACCGCCGATAGCCAACCAGGTCGATCAAGATATCCTTCTGGAACTTATCGCGGTACGCCCAGGCCATACGAGCGACCGAAATGCACGCCTCGGGATTATCGGCATTGACATGCACGACTGGCATCTCGAAACCACGGGCAAGATCAGAGGCATAGAGCGTTGAGCGTGATTCTTGATAGTCAGTAGTAAAACCGATCTGATTATTTAAAATAATATGGATCGTTCCGCCAACGTGATAGCCTTCCAACCGCGACATATTGAGGGTCTCGGCGACGATCCCCTGCCCGGGGAAGGCCGCATCGCCGTGGATCAGGATGGCGAGTGACTCCTTCTCGTCCTCCTCGGGATAGCCAGGGCGCGTACGTTTCTCTTGGGCAGCGCGGGCACGCCCAACAATCACCGGATTCACATACTCCAGGTGGCTCGGATTGGGCGCAAGGGTAATCGGCATCTCAGAGACACCACTCTCACGATAGGCTTTCCGTGCGCCAAGGTGATATTTGACATCACCCGTCCAGCCCAGATACGTATCTTTCGTATAATCTGGCGTATGAAATTCACTCAGAATTGACGAGTATGGTTTCCCAAGAATATGGGCAAGCACATTGATCCGCCCACGGTGGGCCATGCCGATCACAACCTCACGGGTACCACCAGCAGCGGCATTGCGAATAATCGCATCAATCACGGGCACCAGCATATCGGTACCCTCGATCGAAAACCGCTTTTGCCCGGGAAAGGTCTTATGCAAAAAGCGCTCGAAGGTCTCGACCTCAGTCAGGCGGTCGAGCAACTCACGCTGGCGATCGGTATCGAGATCAAAGGCAAAGCGGCCACTCTCAGCCGCCTCGCGGATCCAGTTCCGTTCTTCCCAGTTCTGGATCTGATCGGTCTCATAGCCAATCGCCCCCGAATAGATCTGGCGCAACCGCTCGACCCCTTCGGCGGCATTGCGAACATGGGTCGCCACAGGCCCACGGATAATATGGGCGGGCAGCATCGCGAGGTCAGCCTGGGTCACCCCATGCGAGATCAATTCCAACCCAGGATCACCGGGCGGGTCGCTCCCCAGCGGATCGATCCGGGCTGCCACGTGGCCCAACTCACGTAAATAGCGGATCAGGCGAGCCGCACCAACAATGCGCGTCACATCAAGCCCGGCCCCATGCTCGCTATCGCGCACCTCAACCCCAGGAGGCGTCCACGCCGCAAAAAAGTCGCGGGTTGCCGCATCAACCGAGTCAGGATCGGCCTGATAGCGTTCGTACAACTCCATCAAGTAGCCCGCATTGGGGCCATGAAACTGCAGCCATTCGCTCATACGCTTCTCTGTTTCTCACGTTCCACCGCTGTTCCAATCACCTGGCGTTGCTGGATGATGATCATTGGCGCGTTTCGGTGGATCTTTCTTGCACAATTCTTGCTGGCTCGTATTGTACCATGAGCCTATAGTGAATGGGTGGAGACGAGGGGCTACGCCCCTCGTCTCCACCCATTCATTATGGATCTAACGCAGCGCCCATCTCTCACCGGAGCGTAAGCGGTAGATAGACCGCATGCGCTGCATTCGGTATACCTTGTGCCGGTACGCGGAGCATGGGCAGGAAGATCGCATGCTCGGCACCTTTTGAATCAAGGTTGCCCGGCACTTCATTGGCGAGCAGTGGCCCAACCGACAACTCGTAGAGGCCAGTGGTTGCGGCGGCATTGCGATGCTTGACCGCAATATAGACCGTTGTCCCGGAACTGTTTGGCAGGCTAACACTGATCATGTCGCCCGTGGCACCGGTGAGCGAGCGGTCGATTGACCAGGTCTCGTCGGTGTCAAAGGCAGTTATGACCGGATCCATGCCCAGGGCCAGTTGCCCGATGCGCAGGATCAGCGCGTCGCTGTAATCAGCCGGTACGTCAACCTTGAAGATGTCAACGTCGCCAACCCGATCAATGCGCCCATCAAACGGGGTGTTATCGGGCGACATCTGCGTCGCCGCGAACATATCATCCGCGTGGTCGTCAGGTTGCCATCCCGTCACAAAGACCTTCGTGGTAGCGTACCGCTGGAAGTTGCCTTCGACCGGGTAGGTCTGAGCTTCACGGACGGTGCCATCGGGTGCCGTGGATGGGGCAACCGCCTCTTCGGTAAAGACGGCCTGCCCGTTGTCGTTATCGAAGAAGGCCGCAATGGAATAGACGCCGTTGCCCCGGTAATCAATGAGCGCACTGTAGTGCCCATCATTCGCCAGGAAGTCGGGGGCCACGCCATCATCGGTAAAGACTACCGGCACGGTCGTGCCATCAGGCAGCGTGATTTCGCCACGGATACCACCACCAGTGATCGGGAAGTCTTGGGCAACCATCGCATCGATCAAGAGCGCCTCGGGCGCGGCGATGGTATTGCCCGTCAGCGAACGAACATGGGCAAAGAACGTGCCTTCATCGGCTTGCGGTGTCCCGTCAGCCCAGAAGGCGACACGACTGCGGGCACTCGTTGTGGTCACCCGCAGTGTCCAGGTCCCAAGGGCAGGATTGGTGATACGCGTGCTGGCCAGCGTAAACTGACCACCAAAGCCATCATCAACACCAGAGGCCGTAAAGATGGCTCCACTCGCAGTGCCATCAGGTCGCGTGAGTGTGATCGTTGCGTCAGCGGGCAGGCCACTAAAGATTACATCAAGATCAAGGGTGCCAAGGCTCGCATCAACATAGAAGCTTGCTTCATACGGCGTGGCATTCGTCATCTCACCCGAGCCGGTGGCGATGCCAACGTCAACGACTGGCGACAAACGATGGGTCGCTTCACGCAGACCAATGCGCAACTCGGTTGCATCGGCTACGCTTACGTAGTCGCCACCGGTTGCCGTCGCCAGCTGGAAGAGTTCTGCGGCAAGTTGTGGATCGCGCCCCAGATCAAAGGCCTCCAGCGTAACGGCGGCGTCTTGATACGCGCCAACCTGCGCAAAAGGATGGCTTGCGCCCGTATACATCCCGGCGCTAAAGAGATAGACCGCACGCACCGCGTTGTCGGGAATGCCAGCGGCACCCTCAGCCCCCAGCGCGGTTTCCAGCGCTTCGCCGGTCACCACGGCAGCGCTGCTACTCAACACCAAGCCATCAAGCGTTGCCTTGAGCGCGGTACGGCTCGCCTCGCTGTCGAGCAACACCGGCTGCTGCACAACCGTCACCGTATCGGCATAGGTAATCAGGCCGATCATCGTCGTGTCAGACGCCTGATCAACCAGATTCTTCAGATTCGCCTTGATCGACGCCAGTTGCGCCTCGCTCATCTGCGTCGAGGTGTCCACCACAAACTGTAGTGCCATTTCAGCATTGGCTTGCTGCAAGCGCGGGCTCCCTGACTGGCCAACCCAGACGAACTGCAACGCGTTGCGTGCATTGGCCTGGGCAGCGGCATTCGTCAGATCGATCCGTGGGGGCTGCCCTGACGCAGGCGCAACCGCCGCCAGTTCAGGATGGAAGAGGCGCACCGGTGACGTCATCCGCGCATCATTGCGTGGATCCTGGTGCAAGGGGCGGGCCAGGGTTTGCCAGGCACTGGACGCATAGACCCGGTGCTGCGCCGTATTGCCGGTATTGTTGAGTGCCGTCGAGAAGTTGAGCCAGTTGAAATTGCCGTCCACGGCATTCCACTGACTATTCATCACCGAGTTGTCCACCGGGGTATCAGTCAAGCGCGGAAAACCAATCCAGGCTGTCGACGGGCTAGTGCCCCGATATTCATCGTAGACCGAGTAGAAGTAGTGGCCCATTTCATGACCAAGGACATAGCCACCTTGACGAAATTCACGATCGTTGTTCATGAAATTGATCGTCAAATTGGTCGTCTGGAACGTATCACAGTGCTGAATGCGCAACCCTGGCGTGCCATAGCCGGCAAGATGCGCATTGGGCCAGCAACTCGCCACCCAGACAATATCAGCCTGATTCGCAAAGCTACCGCCCGTATAGATCGTCACCCGACGAAGCTTATTGGCCCCGTTG
The DNA here is from genome assembly GCF_004762035.2 of Candidatus Chloroploca mongolica. GTDB lineage: Bacteria > Chloroflexota > Chloroflexia > Chloroflexales > Chloroflexaceae > Chloroploca > Chloroploca mongolica. The sequence goes on from NZ_SIJK02000002.1 coordinate 168,226, forward strand.
GACATCTCGTAGATGCTATCGGCAAAGTAGCGCAGGTTCTGCTCGATCGCCTGCCGACGCGCCTGGGCTGTCGTACTATTGGCATAGTACGAGACTGTTATGTCAATCATGCGCACATTGCGATTGCCGCTGGTGAGCGAAGCTATATTGCTATAGGCTGAGAAGCCGACCGCGTTACGTGACCGCACACGATAGCGATAGAGCGTCTCTGACGTGACGGTCTTATCAACAAAGCTCGTGACGCCCTGCTCGAGCGTGGCGATCTTCTGGAAACTGCCACTGCTGCCGAGGGCCCGTTCCAGTTCAAAGGTCTGGCTCCCACGGCCATCCCAGGTCAGACTGACGTCACCTGACGTCAAGAGGGAACCACGCAAATTGGTCGGCACGACAGGTGGGCTCATCGCCAGCAACTGCACATCGTCAACCTGCCAGTACCAATCATCATTGGTATTCGAGTAGCGGAAGCGCACCAGTGCCGCGCTCTTGCTGGCGAGCTGTGAGGAGAGATCGAGCGTGACAGAACCCTGAAACGAACTGGTTTGCCGCCAGACGTTGACCCAGGTTGACCCACCATCGGTGCTGACATCAACCTCAGCGGTCGCCCGTTGATCAACCCGGAAAAAGGTCTTGAACTGCAACTCAACACTCGTTTGATCGCTGAGGTTGAGCAAGGGTGAGACAAGTGAGGCATCCATTTGACGGCTCTCGGCAAGCGCAAAATTGCCTGTCCCCCCGGTCTGATTCGTGCGTCCATTCGGATTATTGAGCAACCAGGTCGCCCCCGAGGAGGGCGTCATCGTCCAGCCACTGGGCAGCGTGGTTGCCGTAAAATCTTCATTGAGCGTCGTAGGGCGATCACACGAGGCGGTCGTCACGGTTACGGTCGCGCTCGGCTCTGACAGGCCGGCCAGATTGCGCGCAAGCAAGCGATAGCGATAAGGGATACCACAGAACAAGCCCTGCTGATCGGTAAAACTCTTCTGGTCAAGAACCTCGGTGATCGTCGCCCAGTTCGTACCATCAGGCGAGCGCTCGATGACATAGCGACGTACATTGGAAGCGGCATTCCAATTCAACTGGATCTCGCTACCCTTGAGCGTCGCCTGCAAGCCATCAGGAGGGGTGGGGCGATCAACCGGAACAATCGCAACATTATCAATGGCCCAATATTTATCCCAAGTGGCATTGTAGTAGCGGAAGCGCAACTTGACCTTGGTTTGATTGAGCGCACTAGCGGGCAGGGTGACCTTGACTTGCCCCTGAACACTCAAGGTCGTCCGCCAGATGTTCGTCCAGGTCTGCCCGCCATCAATGCTCAGATCGACATCGCCGGTCGACGCATCGTACGGACGAAAGTCGGTATTGAACTCGAGATAGGCCGCAGCAACGCCCTGGAGGCTAAACGTTGGCGTGCGCAACTGCGTATCCATCGTTTCGCCACGACCGGCATGGTCGCTATCGGCAAGCGCAAAATTACCCGTGCCACCAGTCAAATTCTGGCGTGCTCCGGGGTTATCAAAGCGCCATCCATGGCGATCATTGGGCAAGGGATAGGGTGAATCAATCGGATAGGGGTCATTAGAACTGGCATTGACGACGGTCCAGCCAGACGGAAGACTGGTACCATCAAACGTCTCAGGGGACGTGGGGAAGTCCTGCGCCGCCCTGACAAAGGGCGCAAAGCCAACAAGCAGAAGACCAGCAAGAAGCAACCCCAAAAAGATTAAGGAACGAGAGTAGCTTGGAGAGCGAGACGAGGCTTGCATGATATTCACCTTATTTGGGGCCGTGGTATCTGCCCAGAAACAGGTATCACTGACCTCACATTAGCGAGGAAGCTAAAGAAATGCATGTGAGTGTGTTACAACCAACTGGGTTTGAGCGCGTTTTACCTCCTTTCATCGCCTGATGATCCATCGTATCTTCATTATAGTTCGGCTGTCAATGATGAGCAATGCCGTTACGTGCGTGCGGAGGCCAGGGTAACTGGCCTCCGCACGCACGTAACCCAAACGCACCCTTACCGCAAGCTCAACGGCAGATAGACCCGGTAGAGCTCGGCTTCGAGCGGCGGTACATCGCCGACCAGCGCATCCGGCAGCGCGTTCACCGGTACGAGCGGGGCAACAGGCAGATCTTTCTCTTGTGCCAGCCCGCCACCCAACGCCTGCACCGACGCCGGAGCACCGCCCAGCGAGGTGCTCAGCCGGTATTCTGCCGCCGTGTAGCCATAGACCTCGACCTGGTATATCCCCGGTACCACCTGGCTAGCCGGGATGATCACCTGCTCGTCGGCACTGCCTGGCAGGTTGCTCACCCAGGCCGATTGCTGCGGATCAGATGACCAGACATAGAGATCCGCATCGCCCGAGAGCACATCCAGGTTGACCCGGAACTCCTGGCCTGCCCCGACCTCATAGCGGTAGATGCGCGTCTGGCGTCGCCTGATCTGGTCAGTTGCTGGTTCGTAGGTGATCAGACGACGTGCCTGGCCGATCGAGATGTTATTCGCGCCGTCCCGTGCCCGTACCTGCAGGTAGTGCATGCCAGGCAGCGGCACCAGGGTCCAGCGGTAGCTTTCGGGCGTCTGGTTGTAAGGCAACCACCCCGAACTCGCCATCGGCACCCAGCGCTGTGCGCCTTCGTTATAGACATACTCGATCACATGGACTGACCGCACCCCGCTGGCATTTGGAGATGGGTCAAGAGCGCTGATATCAACCGTAATGCCGCGGGTCACGACGGTTGTTGCGGCACCACCATTGATCGTAATCCCCGTTACCACTGGTGGCGTCTGATCACGCGCTGCCACAGCCACCAGCATCGTCCGGCTGATCACATTGTTGGTCGTCGTGCTCTCGGTGAGCGTGCCCTCGGGATCAATGATCGCATAGAGCGTCACGATCCCAGCGTTTGGCAGCGCGATGCTCAGCGGCGTGGTACTCTCGCTGCTCGCCGGTGGATCAAGGAAGGGCACCGTCGCGCGGCCCAGCACCGGGCCAGTCACCGAGTCACGGCGGAAGGTGACCGGCACATCAGTCAGGGTCGTCTTGCCCCCACTGCGTTGCACCACCAGACCCACCTCGAAGGGCTCATTGGCTCGTGGCAAGACCGGGTTGATCCACAACTGATCGCTGCTGCTGAAGAGATCGTCGAAGGTTGCATCAGTTGCATCAACCACGGTGAAAGCATTGGCAAGTTGCGCCTCGCCGCCACCGGGATTCGTCACGACCACGTCGTAGGTTGCCGGCGTAAGACCCGCCGGCACCACCGCGAGCAGCGTCGTGCCATCAATGCGCGTCGTCTCAAGATTGGTAGTGCCGAGGCGCACGCCAACGCCTGCCGCAAAGTTGCGCCCCTGCACCAGCATCTCGGTCTCAACATCATTCAGCGCCGACGGTGGCAAGACACCGGTCACTGCCGGGGCGGCGGCCAGCACGGTGAATGCGTTGGGCAAGGTTGCCGTACGCCCGTTCGAGTCCACCACCAGATCGTATCTACCGGGCGGCACCGTCGCCGGAACCGTTGCCGCAAAACTGGTCGCCCCCTGCGACGTCACGTCGGTCAGGGCAAACGTTCCTCCGCTGCCAACGAGGCGTGCGGATGGCGGGGGTGTCGTGGCAAACCCTGTGCCTTGCACCGTCACGCGGGTCGCTTGGCCGGCGGGGCCTTCGCGTGGCGTGATGGCATCAACCGTCATGCCCGCCGGAAGCGGCGCAACCGCATAGAGCTCAGCGGTAGCCAGGCCAACCCCATAGGTCTTGAAGCCGCCAGAAGCAAGTACCAAGCCATTGTTCAGCACCACCACCGCATGCGAACTTCGACCCTCACGCAGATCACCAGTACGACTCCAGGTACCTGTCGTCGCATTGTAGAGTTCACTCAGCACAATCGCGTCGCCCAAGTCCTGATCCCCACCGCCACTGATCAGCGCCTGACCATTTGACAAGAGCACCGCCATCGGACCAGTATTGGTATGAGGCTCTTGCATCGAGGCGGTCATGCTCCACTGACCACTGGCTGGATCATACAACTCAGCGCTCAACACGTTATTCGCATTCGGAAGATTCTGGCCGCCGGCGACCAGCACGTTGCTATTGGGCAGCACCACCGCCTGATGATGGTGGCGCGAGATATTCAAGCTGCCGGTGTCACTCCACTGACCAGTTGCGGGATCATAGATCTCCGCGCCAGTCGTCGTTGGATAGGTGCCCCCACTAAACTGCGAGCCACTAGCAACCAGCACCTTACCGTTGGGCAAGAGCACCGCCGGATAGCGCATCCGCGCTGTCTTCATACTCCCGGTTGTGCTCCACTGAGCTGTGACCGGGTCATAGAGTTCGGCACTGGCAAGATCGCCGCCTCCATAGCCACCGGCAACCAGCACCTTGCCATTGGGCAACAGCGTTGCCGTATGCATTGAACGTCCACGCTGCAAATTGCCGGTTCCACTCCACCTGCCCGTCGCCGGATCATAGATCTCAGCGCTGGACAGCCAGCCCGCCCCTTCGCCACCGGCAACCAGCACCTTGCCATTGGGCAGCAGGGTCGCCGTATGGGCAAAACGAGCCTGGCTCATATTGCCCGTCGGCGTCCAGGTTCCTGTTGCCGGATCATAGATCTCAGCGCTCTGCAGCCCTGTGCCCCATGCGCCGGAACTTCCCCCGGCAACGAGCACGCGACCATCAGCCAAGCGGGTAGCCGTATGCCAGGCCCGCCCAGTCTGCATGCTGCCTGTTGCCTGCCAGGTACCTGGCTCAACCGTTGGCATCGGTGTTGTTGTCGGAGTTGGCGGCACGCTCGTCGTCGTCGGGGTTGGCGGCACGGTGGTTGACGTTGGGGTTGCCGTCGGCGGCACGCTCGTGGAAGTCGCGGTTGGCGAGGCGGTCGTTGGCGTTGAGGTTGGCACCTCACCTGTTGAGCCCTCGACGCGCACATGGTCAATGACTGGCCCATATGCCGAGGTGAGACTCGTAAACTGGAGCCGGGTCGTCGGAGCGTTGGTCGTGACCATATACGTATGCATAACCCAGCCCATCTCGGCGAGTGATTTGCCGGTTGTATCAAAGGTTAGCGTGTCAAGGAGCGTCCCGCCCCAATAAACCTCCATCTGCTTGAGCCCGGCCCTATCAGGATTGCCCGACATGGCAAAACTGAGCAAGTAAGTTGTCCCGGGTTGGGTCGCGAGATCCTGGTGAACCGACCCGGTACGATCGCCAGCGAGTTCGAGTGACTGCTTACCATCGGCGGCCTGCCAATACAACCCCACCAGATCAACATCACCCGCCCCGATAAGCCATTGGCCCATCGTCGCCCCGGCGCTAAAGCGCTGCCAGCGCGCACCCACATCTGGCTCTTCAAAGCTGCCATTAGCTACAATTGAACTGCCTGGTACAGGGCTAGCCGTAGAGGTGGCCGTAGGCGTCGCGCTTGGATTCGGGGCAGCGGTGGTGGTGGCGGTTGCCGTTGGCGGTACACTCGTTGAAGTCGGCGTCGGCGGGACACTCGTTGAAGTCGGCGTCGCCGTCGGTGGCGCGCTGGTCGGCGTCATTGTCGGCGTTGGGGTCGGCCCACTCGTTGTCGTGGCACTGAAATTCTGACCACTCAGGTCATCCGTTACGCTGATCGCCCGGGTTGCCGGGGTAAAGCTGTAGCCAGCGCGGGCCGGGGTCAGCGTATACGTGCCCGCCGGCACCGCATTCAACAAGTAGAAACCGGAGGCATCGGTCGTCGCACTGCGGGTGCCGTCCGAGACGGTTACGCCCGCTAGCCCAATGCCGTCCAAGGTCACCCGCCCACCAACGGTATAGCGTCGTTCGACGCCAGCGGGCGGCGCACCGAGCCACGGGCTAAAGACAACCCGGTCACTCACGCGGCTTCCCTGACCAGCGTCATTGAGCGTGGGGTGGTACGGCCCCGAGGCCGCGCCCCACCAGTTGTTCGCCGCCTGGACGATCACCGTGGTACTGCTATTGTTAACCCCATAACTACTATTGTCAGCCAGCGAACTATTGGTAATCGTCACCACCGGCGAGCCACTGACGGCAACCCCCGTGCTGTTGCCGCTGATCAAGCTATTTTCGATCAGCAACTGGCCCCCGGTGGCCTGCGCCCCAGTGCTGCTATCGATGAGGGCGCTGTTGCGCACGGTGACGGTGCCGCCATCGTTATAGATCCCGCTACCGCTTGAGCGGATGATCGTACTCTGCTCGACCAGCAGATCACTGGTCTGCACATACAGACTGCGTCGGTTGCCCCAATAC